>NZ_DJHF01000003.1 GCF_002433005.1 Acetomicrobium sp. UBA5826
ACCTGCGTCGATCCCCGAAGGCACGGAAAGGAGGTGCGAAGACCCCCGGCCAAAAAGGGAGAGCGGGTGAGGAAGGCGGAAAAAGGGCAGGACGGAAGATACCTTTCGTGGGGAAAGAGAAGGAAACGAGGAAACTTCCTTAAAAGACCCCCGAAAGCACAAAGTCCTTGCCGATCCGCAAAATATATATTAACCAAGGGGGTTAAACGAACATGAAGAAGTTATTAGCTTTAGTAGCTGTATTTGCCCTTGTGGCATTTGCGGCTCCCGCATTTGCGGCCAATCCCTTCGTCGACGTTCCCATGAACCACTGGGCTTACGACGCCATATCTCAGCTGGCCGCAAAGGGGATAATTCAGGGTTATCCCGATGGTACCTACAGGGGTAACCAACCCATGACGAGGTATGAGATGTCCATGCTCGTGGCAAGGGCTCTTGCTACTGTCGACATGGATAAGGCCAGCAAAGAAGACGTCGAGATGTTGAAGAAACTCGTCGTAGAGTTCAAGGATGAGCTCGATGCCCTAGGCGTAAGAGTAGATGCCCTTGACGAGCGCGTAGCTGTCCTCGAAGAGAACCTCGGAGGATGGAACTTCTTTGGCGAGGTTCGTTTTGATGCTCGATGGTCGGACAAAGCTGATGGAGCATATGCTAATAGCGATCATACGACGGCTGAACAACATCAGGCGGGAGATACGGAATTTGATACTGGTAGGTTTTATTTTTGGTTATTTAAACAAATGGACGAAAGGACTTCGTTTACTGCAAGACTGGATTTGTGCAATAACGACAATACTGATGTTCAATGGTGGAGATATTTTGTTACCATTGCACCTACGGATGATTCATTCATGTGGATAGGCTTGTGGTGGTATGATTGGGAGGCTGATGCGGGTTTATATATTGGTGATGTAGAAGATGCCTGGTTCACTAACCAGTGTCCTACCGGGTTTTATTATTCCAAGCGTTTCGCAAAAGGCGATTTGTCAGCTTTCCTGTCTCATAACGAAGATCCTATGGAGATAGAAGGTACTCATATAGGAGGAGCCACTGATAACTACAACTATGGATTACGTATGAATTGGCAGATGAACGACAAATTTAGAATTGCACTGACTGGAATTTGGTACGACTACGACAACGATGGCGTAAAAACCACAAAGTGGACTCAAGGAGCCCCACGATATTTTTACGATATGGCAAACGATAAAGTAAAAAAGAATGATTTATTTGAATATGGCCTATATGATTCGGCTGTTTACTGGACTGATTTTACCTTGACTTTTACTCCAGGATTTGATTTGAGAGGCGTATATTTCGTTCAAGACCACGATGGGCCTTCCGGTTCTGAATACTCGCACTTCGACGATTCTCCAAATGCTTATAAGTTAGTATTGGATATAAGCCAAGATGTTTTAAAGTTTACTAGAGTATGGCTAGAATATGCTAAAATAGATTCTTATTTTAAGACTGCAATTCAACCTTGGGATACTTTTTTTGCTGTTGAAGTTACGCCGATGCTTTCCGGACCAGCAGTGGCTAACGTTTGGGAAAGGGAGATAATATTTGTTAGATTAGAACAAAAATGGTCCGATAAATGGTCCACTTTTCAACGTTTTGGGCAATACAATCATGATATAGAAGGTTACGCTAGTCATGTTTACAGTGGCAGAAGGGATTTCGACATCTCAAATTGGAGCTTAGGAGTACAGTATTGGTATACCCCAAACGTAAAATTTGAACTTGCCTATGATAACGTTGATTACGATGATGGATGGCAAGAGTTCGACAATGATTTAAAAGATGATCATTTGATTAGATTTAGAACGCATTTCTTCTTTTAATTTTTAAATTTCACTTTATTTAATATTTATCCCAAATATGTGTCATTAGTCATGTAAATTGTATCAGGTAATAATGTGCAGTAAAGAGGATCGGAGTGGGTAATGTTTATAAACTACGTGAGGAGAAATATTAATATTTCAGATAACACTCCGATCCTCAGATTTCATAAGCGTTATAATCAAACCTTTAACTTTAAATAGATAAGTGGGAGGTGTGTCTGAATGGCAAGCAAAGACAAAGGTAGTTCGGCTTTTTCTGGTGGCGCTGAAGATTCGGCAATTAAAGCTGTGCCTATTGATAATAGGACTTCATGGTTAACTCCAGCCATAATTTATGCAGGTTGTGAGTTCACTATTTCAGTTTCTATGGTTGGTGCCATGGTAATCGGCAGCTATAGTTTGCAAAAATTTTTCTTATTGACTCTTCTTGCGTTAGTGATAATCACATGGGCAGGTAATGCAGTAAACAGTTATCTTGGAGCCATGACGGGAAGACCGTCATCGGTCATAACGAGATCCAGCTTTGGAGTTGCTCAATCGAGAATATTGGTTGCTTTTGTGGTCTTATTTAATTCCGGGGCCTGGTGGGCTTTACAAACGGCAATAGCGGGCAATGCTATGAGCACGATGTTTGGTATTGATTATTCTGTGCAATATTGGTCTTGGGCTATGGTTACCATCGTGTGCGGTCTCGTTTTTGCTATACCTGCTGTGCTTGGTTATACCTCCATGGCGTGGACGGATTACATAGCGGTTCCAGGTGGCGTGTTGGTCATGGTTTGGGGGTTATGGCTTGCTGTAAGAGATCTGGGTTGGGCGCAGATATTTGCATGGGACCCTGTTCCTACGATAACCTGGGTGACAGCGGTATCTTTGTTGCTAGGACCTAATATTTGTCAATGGATGATGATTTCAGATTACAGCAGGTACTGCAAACCTCGTCTGAAGGATAGTATTTTAATGCCATCGGGGGTTGTGGTAACAGGATTTGCTATGTTTTCTATTGGTGCTATTTTAGCTATAGGTAGAGGTGAATGGGATTTAATTAAAATAATGGTGCAATTAGGTTTTCCCGCTCAAGCTTTTATTTTGCTATTTCTAGCACAATGGACAACGCAACTTGTCAATAACTATAGTCTTGGTTTGGCATTATGTAACATGTTTAATATAGAGACAAACAGAGGTAGAGCAATTATGACCTTATTGGGAGCTATTGGGGGAATTATAGCTGCGCTGCTAGGAGTTTTATCCAGATATGAAGGATTGCTCCTATTATTCGTCCTTCTTTATCCGCCTATTGCTTCAATAATGGCAACAGACTTTTTGTTACTCAGAAATAAAGAATGGGATGAAATACCTGGATGGAACGTGATGGCAACTGTAGGTCTCGTTGTTGGTTTGTTGGTTGGTTATGTTACTCAAAATATCATTGAGATTGGAATTCCGGCAGTACAGTCATTTATTGTAACAGGGGTTGTCTATTATTGTCTTATGCGTTTAAAAGCGAAGATTAAGCCAGATCAATTTACGCCTAAAAAATGGATTTTAAAAGAAATGCAGTATAGTGAGCAAAACTAGTTATTTGTAATGCTTGTGCAGCAATAATCATTGTCGGCTATTTCTTGTATCGTATTTAAACTATATTTATTGTCTCATATTAAAGCAGGTGATTCGTTGGCTCTCATAATTTTTCGTGATGCTACACTCATAGACGGGAAGGGGGGCGATCCCCTAAGTCCAGCAACCATAGTTGTGGAAGATGGTGTGATTCGCGAGATTACAGTAGGCAAGTTTAAAATGGCAATTCCAGCTGATGCCATGACAGTCAATTGTTATGGAAAAACATTGCTTCCAGGATTGATTGATGCGCACATCCATGTAGGTCTTTTTGACGGAGACGAGAATGAGCAGCCCAGGCAAAATCACCCAAGCATGCTTATTATTAAAGCTTTAAAAGTAATGGAAGATACTTTATACCAGGGCTTTACAACTTGCAGAGATGCCGGGGGAGTTGATGCTGGATTTAGAGAAGCTCAGAAATTAGGTTTAATAAAGGGGCCTCAATTAAAGGTGAGCGGGAGGCCTCTTTCAATGACAGGTGGGCATGGTGATTGTCGTTTGTCTACGGATCGAAGAAATCCCTATGATGAGATATTAGGTTGCAGTGTCATTTGTGATGGTGTTAGCGAAGTGAGGAAAGCTGCCAGAGAAGAACTTCGTCGTGGAGCTGATCACATCAAAATAATGGCAGGCGGAGGATGTTCAAGTCCGACTGACGAGCCCGATGCTTGTCAATATAGCTTAGAAGAGCTGGAGGCTATAGCTTATGAAGCTAATTCTGCAGGGAAATATGCCTTGGCGCATTGTTATTCGAATAGAAGCATACAAAATTGTGTAAAAGCTGGTATCAAAAGCATAGAACATGGCAATTTTATGGATCGTGAAACTGCAAAATTATTACATGATGCAGACTGTTGGTATGTGCCAACGCTGACGACTTATGAAGTAATGACGAGAAAAGGAGAAGAATTTGGCATCCCTGACTATTTTTTAAGAAAGATGAAGATGGTTTACGAGACTGCAATTGAGGCAGTTACAAATGCATACCATGAAGGAGTTGTTATTGGATCGGGATCGGATGTCATAGGTCCGGCTCAGCCCTATAAAGCGATGGAATTGGAACTTAAGGCCCGTGTTCTTGGACCAATGGGGGCTATAGTGTCAGCAACAAGAGTGAATTCAGCGATACTTTGTATGGACGACAAAGTAGGAACTATCGAACCTGGCAAACTCGCAGATTTAATAGTTGTAGATGGGGATCCACTAAATGAAATCAGCTTATTACAGGATAGAAGTAGGATATGTGTTATTATGCAGGGAGGTACATTTATCAAAAATACTATTAATTAAATCTCGCTAATTTGTCAGAGGTATTCTATTCACATATCATAATTATGTATATACCATTAATTAAGAGATTATCTTTACATTAATTTCCACTATATTTTTAATAATTTGTTGATAGAGCAATATCTTGATATTGTATTTTCAAGTTTCTTAGCATATTAATTATAGTTTAATTAATTCATTTAAGGAAATGTTAAATATAAAATGTAACTTAATATGGAATAGGAGGCTTAAAAATGTCGTGGAGAATAGGGGTGG
Organism: Acetomicrobium sp. UBA5826; assembly: GCF_002433005.1. Lineage (GTDB taxonomy): Bacteria > Synergistota > Synergistia > Synergistales > Acetomicrobiaceae > Acetomicrobium. The sequence goes on from NZ_DJHF01000003.1 coordinate 5,010, forward strand.
ATATTGGAGGCGCATTTACTGATTTGTATGCGTCGAACCTAGAAACGGGAAAAACAGAATGGGTAAAGGTAGAATCATCGCCGCCAAATTTTGAGGAAGGTGTGATAAGAGGTTTTGAAGAGTTAGAAAGCCGAGGTGTATTTCTAAATGAAGCTAGTCAAGTAATTCATGGCCAAACTGTGGTAATAAATACGATTATAACCAAAAGCGGGGGAAACGTTGGTTTTATCACAACATCTGGATATGATATTTTAGATATACAAAGAGCTAACAGAAGAGATGTTTTTAATTTTAAGTACAGAAAGCCAACTCCTTTCGTGTCTAAATATATGACAGAATGGGTCGAAGAGCGCATTGACTCTGATAAAAGTATATATAAACCATTGAATGAGCAAAACGTTAAATTAGCAGCTGCATCACTTCTTAGCAAAGGCGCAGATGCTATCGCAATAGGGTTTATAAATAGCTATATTAATCCTATTCATGAAATAAAGGCTAAAAATATAGTGGAACAAACACTTATAGAACATGGTGTTACAACACCTCTTGTTACGATTTCAAGCGATTTAAGCAGAGAATGGCGAGAATATGAGCGTTTCAATACTGCCGTTTTGAATGCTTACGTCCATCCAATCTTCGTAAATTATCTTGAAAAATTGGAAATAGCCCTCAGTGAAAAGGGTTTTAATGGGACATTTTATTTGACCTTGGCTTCAGGGGGCATGGCTACTTCGGACTACGTTAAAAAGTTTCCAATTATTACCGTAGAGGGAGGGCCTATATCGGGTTTTATGGGTGGCATAATGATATCTGAAGTGTTACAGGAAAATAATATCATGGTAATAGATGGAGGAAGTACAACCACAAAAGCGGGCCTTGCCAAGGACTTAACACCACAAATCAATACGGAATACTGGATCGAACAAGACGATTGGCATGCAGGTTATCCTACAAGAGTTCCGGTTTTAAATATTAACGAGATAGGTACAGGTGGTACAAGTATAGTATGGGTTGACGAGGCTGGGAATTTGCAAGTTGGGCCAGAAGCTGCGGGATCTAGGCCTGGACCGGCATGTTATGGCATGGGAGGTCATGAACCTACATTAACAGATGCATATGTTGTAACTGGATATTTGAACCCAAATTATTTACTTGGGGGCAAATTGAGGATTCATAAGGACTTAGCCGAAAAGGCTTTTGCCAATATCGCAAAGAAACTTAATATCAGTATTAAAGAAGCTGCTTATGGAGCAATTGTAGTGGCAAATGAAAATTCGTCAAATCTTATAAGACAAATATCTATGAGGAGAGGCTTTGATCCAAGGGAGTTTTCTCTAATAGCTCATGGTGGGTCTGGCCCTATGATGGCACCATTTATTGTAGAAGACTTGGGAATACCTCAAATAATAATTCCTTCAGTTCAAAGTGGCGTCTTTAATGCATGGGGTATGCTGGGCTTAGATATTAAACACCAATTAGTTCAAACTAATACAATATCTGTAGAAGAACCTGAGAATACTCTTGAGGTTATAAACTCGACGTTTAATGACCTAGAGGGAAAAATCAAGGCTGCATTCAGGAGTGAAAACATTGACCCAAATAAGGTGGAAATACTGAGGTATGTGGATATGAAATATGAAGGCCAAGCCCACACAGTAAAAATCCCATGTCCCAACGGCAGGTTGGGAGTCGAGGAAGTTAAAGATATATTGAAAGCATTTCATGACACCCATAATAGAGAGTATGGTTTCAGTTTGCCAGGCAGCACAGTCGAGATAGTTAATTGTGACACAACGGGATTATATAGGGTTGATCGTCCAAAAGTTGAGAAACAAATAAATCATGGTTCGTTGCAGGATGCCTTATTGGAAAAGCGATTGGTGTTTAATGGTTCAGAAAATATCTTGATGCCTATATATAAACGAGAACAACTTCCAAATTCGGTCACGCTTTCAGGTCCATGCATAATTGAGTCAGATACTTCGACAATTATAGTTACCAGGGATTATGTGGCAACATTGAATGAATATGGAGACCTTGTTATTAGGAGAGGGGAGTAGGGAAGTGGGAACGCATATTTTGTCATGTTCAAATTCTTGGGAAAATGCGATTAACAAGGCACAGACAATTTTTAAGTTGGCAAATGCAGTGGAAATTGGAATCCTAAAGGTGGAGCCGTTAGCAAAGTTGCCTGAGTCCGGATTTAGTATTCATGAAAACTCTCACGAATTTGGCTATGTGCTTGAAGGAAACGTAATAATTGCTAATGACGAAGAAGAGCGAGAAATAAAAGAGGGAGAAATGTTTTATAACGATCCCGGTACGCCTCATTATACTTTAAATAATACAACAAAACCCTCTAAAGTTCTTTGGTTTTTAATACCACCGTTAAATAATTAGAGGTGATTAAAATGGTTAAAGATGTAGTAACAATTAGGATAATAAAAGGAGCTTTAGATAGTATAGCTAAGGAAATGTTTTGGGCAACGATAAGAACTGCTAAAAGTAGCATAATTTACGAAACTTTTGATTTTGCTCCAGCTCTTACAAATGCCAAAGGTGATTTAGTATCCATAGGCACAGGTATAGCAGTATTTCTCGGGATCATGCCGATGGTTGCAAGAGCAGTAATGGAAGATGCAAAACAGTATGATTTAGGTTTTGCGCCGGGGGACATATTTGTCATAAATGACGCATATAGAATCAGCACCCATCTGAATGATGTCGCTTTAGCAATGCCTATATTTTATAAGGATGAACATATAGCAACGGCAACTATAAGAGGACATGTTAATGACGTAGGAGGAATGAACCCTGGAAGTTGGGGGCCAGATGCGTCAGAAATATTTCAGGAAGGACTTATTATACCTACCTCACACTTTTATAAAGAAGGGAAGTTAAATAAAGAGGTAGTAAGATTAATATTGCACAATAGCAGAATTCCGGATTTTGTCTATGGAGATTTAGAAGCATTCGCTGCGGCCTTAAGATACGCATATATAAGAGTAAATGAGTTATGCGGTAAATATGGGACTGAGCTTGTTAAAGAGGCGATGGACGATAGAATAAACGATGGCAGAATTATGGCAAAAAATAGATTGGCTAATTTAAAGAAGGGTGAGTTTTATGCGGAAGAATTTATAGAAAAATATGAAGGCATGGATGAAGATTTAAAAATAACAGTAAAAGTTAAGATAACCGATGATAAATTCATAGCTGATTTTACTGACAATCCGAAACAAGTTAAAGCTCCTATTAACACGACATTTGCTGGGGTATATACTGCAGTTGCAACTATTTTTACGGCATTGACAGATCCTCACGTTCCCCTTAATCAGGGGTATTTAGAGCCTTTGGAAGTGATAAGCCCAGAAGGTTCCCTGTTTAATGCATTGCCTCCAGCGCCTGTAAGTTGTTATTGGGAAACTATGTTCTATGCCGTAGATTTAATATGGAAAGCTTTGGCTCCTCATTTTCCTGATAAGCTTACGGCAGGTCACTTTTTATCAGTGGTAAGCGAAACCCTAAGCATGATAGATCCTAGGGATGGTAAGTATAAAATTCTATGCGAACCTAACCCAGGGGGTTGGGGGGCAGGAATTGATAAAGACGGCGAATCTTGTCTTGTTTCTGCTGCAGATGGTGAAACCTATTGTCATCCAGTTGAAGTCATAGAGAGAGATTACCCTATTCGTGTCGAATGTATGAGATACAACTTAGAAGACGGAGTTGGGCATGGTAACTTTAGAGGTGGTTTTGGTATGAAGAAGGATTATAGATTATTGGCCGATGAAGCTAATATGGTTTGTTCTATTAATAGAATTAAATACCCACCTTGGGGAGTAGATGGAGGACAACTTGGTTCCTGTAACCATATAGTCATTACAAGAGATGATAAAGTTATTTGGGATGGCGGAAGAGCCTCGAATTTTACGGTTATAAAGAACGACATCGTAAGCATTAGAAGTGGAGGAGGTGGTGGATGGGGTTTGGCTACAAAGCGTGATCCTAAATTAGTGTTGGAGGATTATAGGGATGGCTTGCTGTCATTAGAAATGGCAAAGGAGATCTATGGAGTAGCAATAAATCCAAGTGACCTTTCAATAGACTTTGAAGAAACAAAGAAATTAAGAGAAGACACAAAATAATTTGCCACAAAATACTAATAGCCTAAGGCCATGTGTATGCATTAAACGAAACGAGGCCTTAGGCTATATTTTAATTGAATAAACTTAGCTTTAAGGAGGGATTACAGATGGGGTTCTGGAAGAAGCTAAAAGATAAATTAACAACAGAATCGGAAACGCTCGATGTTCCCTTAAATCCGGTTCCCATTGAAAAAAGAAGCTCATGGTTAGGCCCTGCCATTGTATATGCTGGAGTTCAATTCAGTTTTGCGGTTGTTATGGCAGGAGCTGGTCTCGGCGCGGGATTGACCATTATGGAAGTTCTATGGGTAACAATTATTGGTTTAGTAATCCTTTCCTGGATAGGTGATTCTGTTAATGCGTACCTGGGGGCAAAAACTGGCCTCCCTGGTGCTGTAATTGCACGACAAAGCTTTGGAGATATCCAAGCACGCATAATAACTTCTCTAATTATGGTCCTGCTGCACACCGGATGGTGGGCAATTAATACATCATTGGTTGCCAATGCTTTTTGTACTTTTTTGGGCATTGATTATACAAAACAATTTTTACCCTGGGCTTTATTAGTGATTGTGCTAGGGATAATTTTTATAATACCCGCGGTCTTAGGATATCTTTCAATGAAATGGATGGATTATATAGCAGTACCCGCTGGAATCTTTCTTTTTGCAATGGGAGCCTATTTGGCGATCAAAAGTCAGGGTATCGCGGGCATAAAAGAATGGTCCCCAGCACAAAGAATGCCGTGGTCAGTTGCAATCTCAACGGTAGTTGGTACCTGTGTATGTCAGTGGGCTATGATATCTGACTATAGCAGAATGCATCGTCCTACATGGAGAGATTCTCTTATGATGCCTTCTCTTTTAATTATAGTGGGGTTTATTGAAATTATCTTGGGTGCAATAATGACCGTTGGTATAGGTACATTTGACATAGTTCAGTTGATGATTGCTTTGGGGTATCCCTTTTGGGCATACCTTTTATTGTTTATTGCACAATGGACTAGTCAAATTGTCGCGGTTTATAGTGCTGGATTATCCTTTGGCAACATGTTAAATGCACGTGACGCCAAAACGCAAAAAATTCTCACTTTAATAATAGGAGTTCTGGGAATTTTATTAGGGATTGCAGGTATTTTAGAAAAATTTATGGATTGGCTTATCGCTCTATCGGTGGTTTTCCCGCCATTAGCGAGCATTATGACTGTTGACTTTTTATTTTTACGAAAAGAACAATGGGAGGATATTCGAGGCTGGAATAAAATGGCGACTCTTTCTTTGATAATTGGTATCGTAATTGGATATTTCAGCGGTTATAAATACTCTTTTGGAATTCCACCCCTTCAGACATATATTTTAACAGGTATTGTTTATTATATTACAATGAAGATCAAGGCCACGTTATCTCCCGATCAATTCACACCGAAGCATTGGATTTCAAGAAAGGTTTTATGACAGCAAATCACTACCTATTAAATATAAAAGCTTAAGCGACCCTACAAAAGATAACTGCAGTTCTCTTTTGTAGGGTCTGTACTGTTGTATGTGACAATTATTAAGTTCCATATGATGAAACATATCTTCTTCGGTCTAAGAAACATAGAGGTCTATACAAAAAAAGATGATGCTGGGGTTCTTGCCCCAGAAATGTTTCCACACTATTTGAAATAGAGTCACTCGAATCTTGACAGCAAAATTAAGCAGAATTATATTGAATAACAAATACATTATGATATATTTCAATAGTTGGACTTGGATGAATTATCTACAAATTATATTTTCATGTATATATTGCATAGGTTTTTCCGTTACTTTACTTACCTTGAGGATTTTGGTTTGTATCAAACGATACATTACATTTATATTTGTTTAGTGTGATATTGTTTCATATAGATTTGTTATGTTGCCAGATGAATAATTAAATCTTACATAACAGTAACGTAGTATTTGATATTATTCAATTATATTCACTTTTGCTCATTATTAGGGTAGGCATAAAAAAATTCGTGAAAAGGGGGGTATGAAAATGCTTAAAATTTAAGTATTTTATGGTGCTTGCGCGTTGACCTTGAGAGATAAGAAGGGAGTGGCGCTAAGTGACAGATAAGGATGCTTTTGTAACCAGGTTGGGTTTTGTAACTGCTGCGATGGGACAAGCTATTGGAACGGGTAATTTATGGAGATTTCCCAGAGTAGCGACAGCGAATGGGGGAGGCCCTTTTATGGTTGCATACATAATAGCTATATTCGTATGGGCGATTCCTTTGCTCATGGCAGAGATGTGCCTTGGTATGCACACAAGGAAGGGTTCAGTTGGAGCGTTTAGGGATTTTATGGGGAAAAAATATACGTGGATGGGGGGTTGGCATGCTTTTGTCTGTCTTGCTTTGGGAGCTTATTATTCAGTTACCATGGGATGGGCAATTAGGTATTTCGTGTTAAGTATCACTACATTAAAGCCTGGAGTAGATACGGAATATATTTGGAATAGTTTTATTTCGTCTCCCTGGCAAGGTATTATTTTTCATGCAATAGCTGTTATTATTGCCGCAATAGTGGTTTTTAGGGGGGTTAGCAAAGGAATAGAGTTGGCGTCTAAGTTTATGATACCGACCCTTTTTTTACTTTTAATAATAGCTATGGTAAGAGCATTGACGCTTCCAGGCGCTATCGGAGGCTTGAATTACCTCTTCAACCCTGACTTCACTCAGCTTTTAAACGGTAAAGTTTGGCTTGAGGCATTTACGCAAGCGGCTTGGTCTACAGGTGCAGGATGGGGTTTCATGACTACATATGCTGCTTACAGTCGTTCTAAGGAAGATATAGGTTGTAATGCTTTCATTGTAGGGCTTTCCGATACTTCGGCGGCATTATTGGCTGCAATGACGGTTATACCTACAATATATGCACTTGCCCCAGAAAGTCTATACGAAGCGATAGGTGCAGGTAATACAGGGCTTACCTTTATATGGTTGGCCAGGTTATTGCCAGCAATGCCATTAGGAAGACTTGTCTCTGCTTTCTTTTTCCTTGGTATGGGCTTTGCTGCAGTAACATCCTTGTATGCTATGTATGAAGTGGGGATAAAAAGCTTCTTTATCGATGCGGGTTGGTCAAGAAAAAAAGCTGCTTCAATAGTTGTAGGAATGTGTTTCTTGGGTGGCTTGCCTTCGGCTATCAACGTTGAATTTTTGAACAATCAAGATCAGGTTTGGGGAGTTGGTCTATTGGTTAGTGGTTTGTTTGTTGCCATAGCAATGATGAAATATGGCGTAGAAAAGGCAAGGCGTGAAATAATCAATCCTGTTTCAGAATTACACGTGGGCAAGTGGTGGAACTATTGCATCATTTTCTTTCCTGTAATGTTTCTTATCGTCTGTGGTTGGTGGACCTATCAACAATTTACATGGTACCCTGAAACTTGGTGGAATCCTTTGGAAACTTATAGCCCTGGAACTATGTTCTTGCAGTGGGCAGCCGTAATAGTGATTTTCATATTATTCAACAATACTTTGGCCAAGATCATTAAACCAGATAATACAGAACAACTCACCTAAGGGGGGATACAAATGTCCGTTGGAAGCCTTATTACAATGATAATTGTCTTAGGTTTGGTGTGGGGAGGAGCGCTGTATTTTATCAATGTGGCATTTAAGAGCGAGAAAAAGAAAGCACATGAAAGTTTAAGTTAAAGATTGGCTTGAAGGAATTTAATATAATTTTTATAACCAATGGAGGAAGGTTGTAGGTAGTATACTGTATGAATAAGAATTTGTTTTAAACTTCAATTTAGTAGTATTTCGAAAAAATGTTAGCGATCAATTTAATCGAGGGGGTGTAAAGCTTGGAACTGATCAGGGAACACCCGGTACTGGAGTTTCGCCATGGCAGGTTGGTTAAGTTCACCTTCGAGGGGAGGGAAATGGAAGGTTTCGAAGGGGAACCTATAGCCATGGCCCTTCATGCCAACGGGATTAGGGTATACCGCGAGACGCCCGAAATGAAGAGGCCTCGCGGCTTTTTTTGCGCCATAGGCAAGTGCTCTTCCTGCTTTATGGTCGTGGACGGAGTGCCTAACGTGCGAACCTGTATAACTCCGTTGAAAGAGGGAATGCGCATCGAAGTGCAGCGGGGCAAGGGGAAAATTAAGCTCAATCACGAAGGTGATCCGAAGTGAAAAACACTGAGGTTTTAGTGATAGGAGGAGGGCCTGCCGGGTTGTCTGCGGCGGCCGAGGCGGCATTCTTCGGCGCTAAGGTGATGATCGTAGATAGCGATCTAAGGCTTGGAGGCCAACTGATAAAACAGACGCATAAGTTTTTCGGTTCCGCATTCGAGCGAGCGGGCACGCGGGGATTCGTCATATCCGATATGTTGCTAGACGAACTTAAAGGATACGGCGATAGGGTCGAGACTTACACCAATTGCACGGCCCTGGGCTACTACAAGGACGACGGCGTGGTCAGCTGCATGGAGGGCGAGGAAAATTACTTTAAGGTTTTGCCCAAGAAGATCTTGGTGGCCACGGGAGCCCAAGAACGCCTGATTCCCTTCCCAAACAACGACCTCCCAGGCGTCTACGGAGCCGGAGCGGTACAAACGCTCATGAACGTCTACGGGGTTGTGCCCGGCAAGAGGATTTTGATGGTAGGTGCCGGCAACATAGGTCTTATCGTGAGTTACCAGTTGCTGCAAGCGGGCGTAGAAGTAGCGGCCATAGTTGAAGCGATGCCAAGGATAGGTGGATACTGGGTGCATGCTGCCAAGGTCAGAAGGCTTGGCGTTCCCATCCTACTGGAGCACTCCATCAAAGAGGCCTTGGGTAAAGACGTAGTAGAAGGTGCCATAATACAGCAGATAAGTCCAGGCTGTGGCTTTATAGGGGAGGAGATCCACGTCGATTGCGACGTCATATGCATGGCTGTCGGTTTGAACCCCACGTGTGAGCTTTTATGGCAAGCGGGATGTGAGATGAAATATATACCTCAGCTTTGCGGACACGTCGCAATTCGCGACAGATCGATGCGCACGACTAACCCGAATGTTTGGGTAGCCGGCGACGCTGCAGGCATAGAGGAAGCCTCGAGTGCCATGGTGGAAGGGCGTATTGCGGGATTGAGCATGGCTCACGAACTGGGTTATGTTGAGGATAAAGAGTATCGCGAGAAGTCCGCTCTCTATTGGGAAAGGCTTAACGCTTTGAGAAACGGAGAAGCCAGCGCCAAGATAAGAGAGGGCATAGCACAGGTTCTGATGGAAAGCTCTGGAGGTATGGAAAGATGAGCAAAAGCGAAGGTCTTTATAACAGCGGGGTATTGCCCCCTGAGATGTACGAGAAGCATGAACCGCCTAAGGAACTTTGGGAGAGCAAGAAAAACGGTTTGGTCTTCGTCGAATGTCCCCAGAGGATTCCATGCAACCCCTGCCACACGGGATGTCCCACTGGTGCGATAAAGGAATTTGCCGACATAAACGATACCCCGCAGATTGACTACGAAAAGTGCACAGGATGCGCTATGTGCGTTGCTAAATGTCCCGGACTTGCCTGTTTCGTCGCAGATCTTACTTATGGAGGCGACGAAGAGGCTCTTCTTAAGCTGCCCTATGAGATGTTACCGTTGCCTAATGAAGGAGAAGAGGTCGAATGCCTAAACCGCGAGGGCAAGGTCGTTTCTAAGGGAAAAGTCTTGAAGGTCGTGGAGCCCTGGAAGGACAAAACTAAAGTCGTACATGTGGTGGTCCCCAAATCCTTTGTGATGGAGATAAGGGCCATAAGGGTGGTGAGGAGCAGATGACAGAAGAAGAAAAGGAAAGAAATGTAATCGTATGCAGATGCGAAGAGATAACCATGGGGGAAATACGGGACTGGATCGCAAGAGGATACGACACCTTCGACGAGCTCAAACACATCCTGCGAGTAGGCATGGGTCCCTGTCAGGGCAGAGGATGCAGGGAGATCATCTTGAGGGAGATAGCCAAGATGAAAAACGTTCCGATAACTCAGGTTGATCCGGGAACCTTTCGTCCGCCTTCCAAACCGGTGAAACTGGAACTGCTAGCGAAGAAAGAAGGGGGCGAATAAGATGGCCGAAGAGTGGAAAAGGAGCGCCGATGTCGTAATTATAGGCGCCGGTATTCAGGGGTGTTCCATAGCCTATAATTTGGCCAAGTTGGGCGTGAAAGATGTCGTCGTTCTCGAAAAGGATACTCCAACGGCAGGTTCGACCGGAAGGTGTGCCGCCGGCATCAGGGCTCAGTGGGGAACGAAGATGAACTGTCAGTTGGGATTGGCCTCCCTCGAGATATTAGAACACCTCCATGAAGAGCTCGGAATGGACATAGGCCTTCATCAGGGCGGCTACCTCATGGTTGCCTATAAAGAAAGCGAATTTGAGCAGTTGAAAAAAAATGTGGCTTTGCAAAACAGCTTGGGCATCACCTCAAGGGTGGTGAACAAAGAAGAGGCATACGAGATATGCCCGACCCTCTCGGCCGAAGATGCCGTCGGATTTACCTATCACCACAGAGACGGACATGCCGATCCCTTTCTTACGACCATAGCCTACCACAAGGCTGCAAGCGAGAAAGGAGTGAGGTTTTATAAATTTACTGAATGTACGGGCATAAAGGTGAAAGGCGAGGTTAAAGGCGTCGTTACGACAAGGGGAGAGATAGATACCCCGGTAGTCGTGGATGCAGCCGGTCCTTACTCGCAGCATATCGCTGCCATGGCAGGCATTAAGCTTCCCTTCTATTCCGAAAGACACGAGATATTGGTCACGGAGCCCGTCGAATTCGGGGTTTGCCCTTGCATGCTCATGAGCTTTTCCGGCAATTATTACATACAGCAGAGGCCAATAGGATCGATAATAGCAGGATGTAGTCCCGAAGGGCATCCTGAGGATTACTCCCTTGGAAACACGTGGAACTTTCTGGAACATATGTCGAGGGTGATAGTCAAACTGCTGCCAAAGCTTGGAGGAGTAAGGGTCGTAAGGCAGTGGTCCGGCATGTACAACATGTCGCCTGACAAGCAGCCCGTCATTGGGGAATCCAAAGAAGTGAAGGGCTTTTACATCTCCGCGGGCTTTTCGGGGCATGGGTTCATGTTTGGTCCCATTTCAGGCAAGCTCCTTGCTGAGCTTATCGTCACAGGGACGAGCTCCATACCGATTGATGTATTGAATTATGACCGTTTCGAAAGGGGCGAATTGATAGAGGAACCCGCCGTAGTATAGTAGCATAAGGGCGTAAAATAAAGGGGATATCATGAATAAAATCTAAATCATGATATCTCCAAATTTTATACGAAGAAAGGATGACTTGAAATAGCCGACGAAAAGCTTGTGCACGCCAAGTTTACGTTGAACATTGGAGAAGGCTTCAATATTACCTTGATCGATCTGCTCATCGACAACCTCCAGGGATTTCATCATTTCTTAAGCAGCTGGCTCATCGTGGACAAAACTTTGGATAGGGTCTCGTTGGTCGATGTTGGTCCGGCTTCGACTGTGCCCGTTTTAGTGAAGAATATCGAGGAACTTGGCATATCGAAGTTGGATTTGATTTTACTGACGCACGTGCATCTCGACCACTCGGGAGGGCTAGGACAGCTGCTTGAAGCATTTGGCTCTGCCAAGGCTTTGGTGCATCCAAAGGGCAAGAGGCACTTGGTAAATCCCGATCGTCTTTGGAAATCAAGCGTTGACGTGTTGGGCGACGTAGCTTTGGCATACGGCAGGCCCATTCCCGTAAACGAGTCTTGCTTTTTGCCGGAAGATGTCAGATTGGATCGTATAACCAAGATTGAAACGCCGGGTCATGCATCCCATCATTATTCGTTTCTTTACGATCTTGGGTCGAAGATCCTCTTTGCAGGCGAAGCGGCAGGAACGTATTACAAAAGGGGATTCGCCTACTCTGGAGTTAGCGACGGCACGTTTATATTACGCCCGGCTACGCCGCCGAAATTTTACCTTGACAGCGCTCTTTTAAGCATAAAGGAGTTAAAGGCTTTGGACGCAGGCATTATGTGCTATGCTCACTTTGGTTATACTGATGAGGTAAATAAGTTCCTCGATTTGGAGGAAAGGCAACTCCTGCATTGGAACGATCTGATTCGCGACTATTTATCCGACCATCAGGGATTACCTGTCGACCCGGAGGACGTAGCGTATTATTTGATTGAACGGGATCCTCTTTTGAGCGATTTCTCGCATTTGCCCGAGGACATCAAGGTTCGCGAAATGGGCAACATCCTTTCTTCGGTCAATGGCTTTTTGGATTACCTGTCCAAAATAATATAGGGGAGGATATTGACATGAGATCTTTGCTGCTTTCCAGAAGCTCCCTTGAGGAGCTGAACATAAAGATGGCTGACATTATAGAAGCCGTGGAGCGCGGGTTTAGGTTAAAGGGAGAAGGCAAGGTGAGCGTGCCTGCGAAGATAGGCATACATCCCAGAAAGGATTGTTTTATCCATGCCATGCCATGCTACATTGGAGGGGAGGTTGATGCTTCAGGCATCAAGTGGGTAGCAGGCTATCCGTCCAACCAAGAGAAGGGGCTACCCTATATAAGCGGCATCATGTGCTTGAACGAAAGCGATACGGGGCTGGTAAAGGCCATAATGGACGCGTCTTGGATCACGGCCTATCGCACAGGGGCCGCCTCTGCCGTGTGCGCCAAATACCTGGGCGACCCCGATTCAAAGGTGATCGCAGTAATAGGTCTAGGCGTGCAGGGAAGGATGAACCTCATGGCTTTGATGGAAGTATTTAAAGAAGTGCGACAGGTCAGAGTTTACGACGTAATGCCTTCGCAGACGAAGCGGTATGTTGAAGATATGTCATCCCTCTATGAAGGATGCGAATTTGTGGCCTGCGATAATCCAAAGGAAACAGTAACCGGGGCAGATATCGTCGTTACCTGTACCCCGATTGTCGAAGACCCGAAAAGGTACGTTCGCGCCGAATGTCTCAAGGAAGACGTGCTGGCCATTGCCGTGGACTACGACTCGTCCTTTTGCGCCCCCGTAATGGCGGAGGCAGACGTATTCGTGTGCGACGATTCCGGCCAATACCTTTGGACACAGGAGCAGGGAGTTTACTTCCAGGACGGCTATCCGACAAAGGATAAGATCTACGCGGACATGGGCGAACTTTGTGCAGGCTTGAAAAGTCACGTAAGAAAAGGCCGTCGTGGCGCCGTACTCATGGGCATTGCAAGTCACGACGTGATGACAGCCCAATTGGCCTATGAAAAGGCCTTAGACAAAGGCATCGGCCAGTGGATTGAGATATAGTAAAATATTAAACTATAATTTACGCGCGGCGAGGGATAAAATATAGGTTAAGCCTTCGCCGCGACTTATTGACTAGACGATCAGGTCTACGAACTTGAAGTTCAAGGTATCGACCAATCCCCTGTTGGTTATTCGAAGCTCAGGAATTACGGGAAGCGAAAGCAGAGCCATGGTCATGAAGGGTGATTCCATGGTGCATCCTAGTTTATGCCATGCTTCGTCCAAGGCCTTGACATGGGCATCCACCTCTTCCACAGGTTTATCTGACATCAAACCTGCTATGGGAAGCTCTACCAAGGCCAGCACCTTGCCGTCGCATACGGCAACCATGCCGCCGCCGCACTTGTGCAGGACGTTTCCCGCAAAGGCCATGTCGGCGTCGTTGGTGCCCATGATCAAAAGGTTATGGCTGTCGTGTGCCACGGTGGAAGCCACTGCCCCCCGCTTCAGGCCAAATCCCCCGACAAAGCCAATCCCCATGTTGCCGGGTCCACCGTGACGCTCTACAACGGCGACCTTTGCCAGGTCTTGCGAAAGATCAGCTTCTATCCTTTGGTCGTGAACCTTAAGCTTCGCAGTACTGTGAAAGGTATTTACCCTTGCCTCGACCACTTGGATTACCCTGACAGTTACTTCCTTTTCAGGCCCACCGTATTTGACCTCGAAGTCGCTTGCGGAAAGCTCGCGTTTTATCCGCACGGAGTTTAAGGCCCAATCGGGATAGTTTAAAGCTTTTAGTTCCGTCGTCAACTTGCCCTCCCGGGCAACGATCTCTCCGTCCGCCATGACTATCTCTGGGCTAAAATCGGCCAAGTCCCTAAGGAAAAGAATATCGGCGCATCTTCCGGGAGCAATAGCTCCGATTTCGTGGCTTACCCTGAAGCACTCGGCGGTGTTTATAGTAGCCATCTGTATGGCGCTTATGGGGTTCATGCCCTCTTCGATGGCCCTTTTTACTACGTGGTTCATGTGGCCAAGCGTCAGTATGGTGTGAGGGTGAGTGTCGTCGGTGACGAGCAATGCCCTTCTGTCGTCGACGAAGGTCTCGGTCAAACTCTTGATGGTGGCCTTTATGTCCTGCCAGGCCGATCCCTCTCGCATCTTGTTGTACATGCCCAGGCGCATTCTGGCCAGGGCATCCTCTTTTCTTGTGCCTTCATGGCAAGATGCCACGCCTGAGGCCGCGTAAGCCTGTAAGCCTACCTCCGTTTCAGGTATGGAGTAATGTCCGGTTACGACCTTTCCTGACTGCATCGTTATTTTAAGCATCTCGTGTACGTTTTCGTCGCCTGCTAACACGCCGGGGAAGTTCATCATCTCGCCCAAGCCTATTACCTCGTCCCACTTCATGGCCTCGGCTATCTCTCTTGGCGTTATGACAGCTCCGGCATCCTCAAATCCCGGTGCCGATGGCACGCACGACGGCATGGTGGCAAACACTTTTAGGGGCAAATTTTTGCCCTCGTCCACCATTAGCTTGACGCCCCTTAATCCCAAGACGTTTGCTATCTCGTGGGGATCCATGAAGATGGTGGTAGTGCCGCAAGGAAGCGCTGCCCTGGCAAACTGCGTCACCGTGACCATGCTGGATTCTACATGCATATGGCCGTCAAGAAGTCCCGGCGTCAAATAAAATCCAGAAGCATCTATAATGTTCGTGTTTGGGCCGATCGTGTGATCCGCGTTCCCTACGAGGACGATGCGCCCTTTGTATATACTTATGTCTGCAGTAAATATCTCCTTCGTGAAGACGTTTACCACAAGTCCTCCCTTTATCACGGTATCTGCCTTTATTTTGCCTTGGGCTGCAAGCGTTAGGTCGCGTGTAATCTCGTGAAGGGCATGTCTTCCTAAAAACTTCGACATAAGCGGTCACTCCTTTTTGCGTCTTAGTTTAAAATAGTATTAATATTATTATAAGCCAAATAAAAACAAGGTGGTGCGAATATGAAGTGGGATGAGGTTTTGGTAAATGCCAGAGAGGCTTTGAGGGGAATTTGCCATCTGTGTCCGATTTGTGACATGAAGGCCTGTGCCGGAAAAGTGCCGGGCATAGGCGGCATAGGCACCGGAGGCAGCGCTAAAAATAATTATGAAGCGCTTCGCGAGATCAAGTTTAGGATGAAAGCCATTCACGAGGTGGATAAACCCGACATCGGCGTTGAGCTTTTCGGGCAAAAATTGACGTTGCCCGTGATCGGCGCAGCCGTGGCAGGCGCCAGAGTAAATTTCTCCGGCAGGATCGAGGAAAAGGAGTTTGCCAAGGCCCAACTTGAAGGGGCATTGGATGCTGGTACCATCGCAATGATTGGAGACGGGCCGGGAGATCTCTACGAAAAAACGATAGATGCATTGACTGAGGTTGGGAAAGGGATTGTCATTATAAAGCCAAGAAAACTTGATGAGATAATTAGACGAATAAGAATTGCCGAAGAGGCCGGAGCTTTGGCCGTTGGGATCGACGTGGATGCAGCCGGATTGGTCAACATGAGAAAGTCGGGGGAATATGTAGGACCCATAAGTTGCAAGGTTTTGGAGGAGATATGCAGCAAGACGGCTCTTCCCATGATCGTTAAGGGCATAATGACGGAGGAAGAGGCGGTCGCTGCCTGTAATGCCGGTGCCGGTGCCATCGTGGTTTCGAATCACGGCGGCAGGGTATTGGATGATCTCCCCGGCACTGTTTCTGTATTGCCTAAAATTGCCTCAAAAATAAAGGATAGGTGTATGGTGTTGGCAGATGGGGGCGTCAGAAGCGGTTCCGACGTATTGAAATTTTTGGCTTTAGGTGCCCGTGCCGTGTTGGTAGGACGTCCCGTCGTATGGGGCGTCTTTGGAGGTGGCAGGGATGGAGTAAGGCTTTTGTACGAAAAATTGGCTGATGAACTGAGTGTGGCCATGATACTTACATCCTGTCAGAGCGTTGCTGAAGCCTCGACTGATTTGTTAGCTCTATAGTGCGCAGATATGATAACTATACGGAGGGAAGATCATGAGAGAGAAAAAAGGGCGCTTTCCTTTTCTTTGGTTAGTTTTTATTTTGGTGGTTATGCTGCCCTTTTCAAGCTCGGCTGATGCTTTAGAGAAAAGGGATTACGATGTCATCGTGGTTGGTGCCGGAACAGGAGGGCTTGGGGCTGCAATTCAGGCGGCTCGTCTTGGCGTCAAGGTGGCGGTATTTGAGGAGACCACGGTCTTAGGTGGCCAAATGATCGCCTCCGCTGTCTCCACAATGGACGATATGTACGGCACTAGATGGGGCATTTACGGAGAATTTCTTGAAGGAATTTTTGAATACTACTCCTCTCGAGGCAAGTCCCTGGGAACATGCTACTGGACTCCCATAACAGTAGCCTTCGAGCCCCATGTTGGAGAGTACGTGTTGGCCAATATGATCAAAGGGGTAAGGGAAGGGAAGACGACCCGGGATAAGAAGCCCGGCGTTTTGGACCTTTATACAGGAGCCAAGGTGCGTAGCGTACTGAAGTCGGGCGACGACAAAACAGTCACGGGCATAGTTGCAGAGGCGGACGGAACCAAGCTTTTATGCTATAGCAAGGTCTTGATAGATGCCACAGAATATGGGGATTTACTTCCCCTTGCTGGAGCCGATTATAGAGTCGGGAAGAATTTAGTTGACAGCGAGTCGAGAAGTTTTGATGAAGACGCAAGGGTGCAGGACATTACTTGGGTAGCCGTAATAAAACACTATCCCGGCGGCGTGCCCGATGAGCTTAAAGTAAAGACCCCGCCGCCTGGATACGAAGATATGAGAAAGACCTTCATCTCCTATGTAGCTAGGGATGGCTCCACCTTCAAGCGATACCCCCTTAAATATCCCGTGGACGTTTTAACGCACAACGCCTATAGAGGGTTGCCAGACAGCCTGGCCCGCGGAAACGCCGATGCCTCCAGCCCCTTGACCTGGCTTATGCTGACCAAGACAGAGGTTAATTGGGCTAACGACTACCCAGGCAAGGAGGGATATAAGGGGAAAAGCGGCCTTCCCGTTACATACCTCGAGGATCCGGCTTTCAGGAAAGAAGCGGATGCCAGGGCGATGCTTGTAACCATTGGGTTTATCTATTACCTGCAAAACGAGCTCGGTTGCGATTGGTCTGTAGCATCTGACATCTTCGAGTCGGAAGCGACGTACGAGAACGTTAAGGACCACCTCCCGTCTGAGTACGCTGAGATTGCAAAACACTTTCCTCCCCGCCCTTACGTACGGGAAAGCAGAAGAGTTGTGGGAATAAAGACGTTGACGTCCCGCGAAATTCGGGAAAACTCCGAGAGTTACATGAGAAACGAGGGCAGGGAATTGCGAAGCTCGCTTGCCGTAGGTCGTTACGTGCTTGATTTGCACGGCGCCGATGAAACGGAGCAGCTAGAGGCGGAATTCGGCGAAACCAGGGAGTCTATAGCCAAAAACAAGCCCTTGGGACCCTTCCAGGTTCCCTTCGAGATATTTATTCCGAAGGAGACGGACGGATTCCTGGTGGCGGAGAAGAACCTGTCCGTTACCCGTCTGGCTTCGGGGGCGCTGAGGCTTCAGCCGATAACCATGCTCACCGGGCAGGCGGTTGGTGCGATAGCGGCACTTGCAGTAAAAGAAGGCGTGCAGCCCAGAGATGTTAATGTCATGAAGGTACAGAAAACTTTATTGGAAGCAAAGGATAGGCTAGCCCTTTGTATTTACTCAGACGTTCCAGAAAGCCATCCCCACTGGGCAGCCGTTCAGATGGCGACTGTTAGGGGTTGGATGAAGCCGAAGAGCTTACCATCGCTCGCAGCCTCGAGGATCGATAACTACAATGACATTTTACAAGCCTCCCGAAAAGGCCGCACCAAGGGAATTTTTGGAGTGGACGAGCCTTTGAGCTGGAAAGTTGCAAAGGAATTTCTTAGTGCTATACTTGATGACCTGGGAGGTCAAGGAAAAGTTGATTTACATAACGGTATGAGCGAAGAGCCCATCCCAAGGGGAGAATTTATTTTCGCTTTATGTCGAGCGCTTTACCCCTCCGAGGAGCCTAAGCCCATTACCACGAAAGAAGATAAGATCTCGTGGGCCCATAAAAAGCTATCTCCGATTCTGTCCGTTGATAAAAGGGATTTAGAAGAAGGCCTTACCAGAGGAGAGGCCCTAAAGATTGTCATGGAGGTCTTGACGAATTAGCAAAGGCAAGCCTTTAAAGGAGCTGGTGGATAGTGGCTTCTAAAGTTACGCCGACTCGAGGCGCATTGATGCGAATGATCCGCACGGCGTCCCTGGCGCAAAAAGGACACGACCTGCTCGAGAGAAAACGGCAAATTCTCATGATGGAGTTGGTCAAACATATAGATGATGCTAAGAATTTGCAAAGGGAGATGGCATCCGTCTTTGCCGATGCCTATAAGGCCTTGGAAAGGGCGAATATATCTATGGGTATAGACGTCGTAGAGGATATCGCCATGGCAGTTCCTGAGGAAGAGGATTTCATCATAAGGCTTAAATCCATCATGGGAGTCGAGATTCCGGAGATCGATCCCGTAGATGCCTCTCTGAAACCAAGCTATTCCTTTTACGGCACTTCGGGCTCTCTGGATATAGCCTACAGCGCCTTCAGGAGAGTGCTCGAGCTTATATCCCGATTGGCTGCTGTGGAGACGAGCGTATACAGGTTGGCCGTGCAAATTAAAAAGACGCATAAAAGAGTAAATGCACTGGAAAAGGTGGCCATTCCCTTCTACAAATCCTCCATAGCGTATATCGAAAACGTGTTGGAAGAGGGCGAAAGGGAAGACATCGTACGGATGAAAAAGGCGAAGGAAAATTTAGAAAAGAAGAAGTGAAGGAAAGGAGCATGAAAGATGGCTTCTATACAGGAAGCTTTGGCGATGCTTTTAGGCGCCGACAGCGAAGCAAAAAACATCACAGAAGAAGCGAAGAGAAAGGCCGAAGAAATAGAAGAAGAAGCTAAGCGCAAAGCAGCTTCCGAGAGGGAGGCCAGATTAAAGGCAGCCAGAGAACAGGCAAAGGCCATAGTAGATTCTGCAAGGGCCTCCGCCCAGACCGAAGCTCAGCAGATCGAAGCGTTGGGTCGGCAGGAGTTAGAGAGAATGGAAAAGAGGTTTAACGAAAACGCTCCAGCCGTAATAAAAGGACTCGTAGCCGAATTGGTGAACGCCTATTTGCAGAAGGCGAGAGGTCAATGAGCTACTCTCCCGTATCCGCAGGCGAATGTGTAGCTACGGGAGCAAAGGCCCACGTCCTCTTTGGGAAGATGCTAGACGATAACGACTTTTGGGCCTTGCTCGAGTGCGATTCGCCTCAGGAAATAGCGGGTTATCTGAGGAGGAAGGAAGGTTATGCCCCCTACCTGGAGACGATCGTGTTGGCTAATGTCCACAGGGCTGAGCTGGAACACGCTCTGCTGGCCGTTCCGCTGTACGTCTCCGCCTCCTTTTTGCCCTATTTGAACGGCGCAAGGATGGCTTTTTTGAAGGCCTGGGTTGAGAGGTTTCAGGCGGGATTGCTGAAGCAGGTCATGCGATGGCTCTTTGCCGGTAGAGGCGAAAGGGAATCTCTCAGGTCGGGCCTTAAAGGACTGCCTTTTGTGACTCTGCCCTTCGACGCATTGCTTTCCTGCAAAGACTTTGAGGAGTTCATAAAGACGTTAAAGGCCACGAAGTATTATCCGGTCCTGAGGGAACCCGTGGATTGGTTGCTCAAAGGCAGGGGGAACTTGTACTCCTGCGAATCTGCCGTAGATGCTCATGTGATCTCTAATATATATCGTGCAGCCCTGAATTTGCCCATCCTAGAACGCACTGAAGTATTGAATTTATTGGGAAATTTGATCGATATCCTCAACATCTACTTTTGTTACAGGGCTAAGCGCTTCTATGCCATGAATCGCGAGGAGATCGTAAACCGCCTGCTCCCTGTGCGCTTTAAGATAAAGGGGCCGACGATAAACAGGTTAGCTTCTTCTGAGGACATGGAGTCCTTTTGGTCCGTCTTATCTACCACTCATTACTTGCGTGCATTCGGTACGGAGCCGCCCAACGACGAGCTTGCCTTGGAAAGGGATATGAAGAGGTTCTTGCGCGAAAGGGCTTTATCCACCTTTCGCAGGGGATCTCCTTCTTTTCATACCGTGATTGCCTATTTGATGCTGCTGGAGCTTGAGGTCGGTGATATTATTACCATCATCGAGGACGTGAGGTACGATTATAACAGGCGAATTGCCGCAGCCTTTTTGGCACGCCCTCTGATACCGGGAGGTGCTTTATCTTGGCGATAATAAGGATGTTGGCCGTTACACTGATAGGGCCAAAGGATGAAATGGAATATGTTGCTAACCAAATGATACTGCTTGGAGGTTTCCAACCTCTGTCGCTCGATCTCATATTGGGTGATCGATCTCTGCGGTCGAAAGTAAAGACTTCCACCGACAATCCGTATGACGAACTGTTATCCGAGATGGCCTACGTCTGGCAGGCAGCCGGCGAAAGCCTTCCTGAAGCGCATCCTGTACCCGTAACGAAAGAACAAACCTATGAGAGAATGAGGGCAGAGGTTCGCAAAGTAACGGAAAAGTTACGACTTTGGGCGGAGCGCAAGTCATCTCTTCAGGAGGAAGTGGATGAATTAAAAGCCATATTAGTCTGTGCCGAAGCATTGATTAAAAACAAGATGGATCCGAAAGAGCTTCTTGATACGCAGAACTTGTTGATGTTCTTCGGCAAATTATCCGACGAAAACTTCAAGCGCCTTGAAGAAAGCATACAATCAGTTCCCATGTTAGTCATGAAGCTTGACAGTTGGCGCCATGAAACGTGGATGTTGGCCTTCGCCATTCCTGAATACAAAGAAGGTGCAGAAAAGCTTTTAGATTCCGTCTATTTCAAGGGTTATTCCATAGATGATGTATTAAAAACAATTTCGGATAATCCTGCGGAAGCGTTAAAAAAAAGGATAGACAATAAAATTAGAGCCATAGAAGGCCTGTCCAAGGCAGCAAAGGATTATTTAGACGAGCGCAGGAAAGAGCTGGAAAAGCTTTACTCCTCCGTTTATACCATGCAGCGTATATATGACCTGTGTAAGGGAAGAGGTGAGATAGGCGATATTTACGTGCTCTCGGGATGGATACCCGAGGACATGTTAGCACAGCTTAAAAGCTTGATCGAGCATCAGGCGCCGAAGACAACGGTAATGATCGAGGAGGAAAAGAACCTTCCCTATAGCGAGATCAGGGTCCCTACGTATCTGCGAAACCTGCCGCTTGTTAGGGCTTTCCAGCACGTCGTGGCCATGTACAGCTTGCCCTCTTACGGAGAAATTGACCCGTCCTTTTTTGTCGCCGTCACCTTTTGTCTTTTCTTCGGTTTCATGTTCGGGGATGTAGGACATGGCTTAGTCTTGGGATTGCTTGCCCATCTGCTGCAAAGGAAACGCAAGATGAGCAAATCCCTCGGCACGGTGGTTAAGGCAGCTGCATGCAGTTCGGTCCTTTTTGGCTTTCTTTACGGCAGCATCTTTGGTTTCGAGGACATAATACCAGCTATTTGGATGTCTCCAATGAAGGATATGGGCAAGATGCTGTCCCTTTCGCTCGTCATAGGCGTTTCCATAGTAACGATTGGCATGATACTAAACATGATACTTTGTTATAGGCAGCGGGATTTTGGAAGAATGTTGTTCGACGGGAGGGGTATGGCCGGTTTGATATTTTATCTTACCGCAGCGTGGGCAATATATGCGGTGATGAGCCATAAACCCCTGCCTATACCGGGTTGGGTGGTGGCGACTCTCCTTTGTGTCCTGTTGACATGTATTATATTGAGAGACCTTTTGGCCAGGATATTGTTGAAGGAGAGGATTTCCTCTTCAGCAAATGAGAGTGGAGGATTATACCTTTTTGAAGTATTCCACAATCTGTTGAGTTTCTTGAGTAATACAATTTCCTTTTTACGTCTGGCCGCCTTTGCTTTGAACCATGTGGGGTTGTCGCTGGCCGTGTTCATGCTGTCCGATATGGTTACTTCATTGCCGGGAGGACTCTTTGCCAAGATAGCCATATTGGTTATAGGCAACGTCGTGATAATTGGCCTGGAAGGGCTTATTGTGTTCATTCAGACGTTGAGGTTGGAATACTATGAGTTCTTCAGCAAGTTCTATAAGGGTGGCGGCGTTTCTTTCAAGCCCGTCAGATGGGAAAAGACCGGCGAGTCTGTCAGCCGTAGTCAAATGTAATCTTTCAAGAAGGGGATGAACGTTATGGGAGTTAAGTTGGTCGTTATGGCGGTTGTCCTTTTGGTTTGCACAGGAGCGATCATGGGCAAAAGAAAGGCAAGGAATAGCAAAGGGCTTTTGAGGGCTTTCGTATTTTTGACGGCATTGGCCACGGGCATTGGCTTTTGTTTGACCATATTTCCGACGGCAAGCTACGCTCAGGGTGATGCAGCGAGCGTTTCAGGATGGGGGTATCTTGGAGCTGCTCTGTCAGCAGGCCTTGGATGTCTGGGGGCAGGCATTGCAGTGGCCATTGTGGGATCATCGGCTCTGGGGGTTGTGGGCGAAAAGCCGGAGATGCTAGGTTCGACCTTGATCTTCTTGGGGCTGGCCGAAGGGATCGCCATTTACGGTCTTATCATAGCCCTCTTGATACTGGGAAGGATGTGAAATGAGGGCACATTTGATCAGCGATAATCACGATTCCATCGTCGGGATGCGTCTTGCAGGGGTCTCCGGAGTGGAAGCACACGGATCTGAAGAGACTGCGAAGGCCGTAAATGAAGCGCTGCAGATGGAGGACGTAGGAATACTTCTCATCACCGAAAAGGCGGCTGCAACAATCCCAGATCTTATCAAGGAAATCAGGGAAAAGGCAAAGCTTCCCCTGGTGGTTGAGATCCCCGATAGGCACGGAACGACGAGAGAGGCCGATTTTCTGACCAAGTACCTCCATGAAGCGATCGGGGTGAAGATAGAGTGACTGACGTAGATACGCAGAAATTGGGTGCTTTGAGAGATCTCATCTTGGATAAGGCAGAAGCCGAGGTTATGAGGATAACGCAAAAGGCTCAACGGGAAGCCGATGAATGGCTTTCTCAAGAATTGGTCAAGATCGATCAGGAGGCCGATCTGATAATAAACGATGCCCGTCGTAGGGCCGAAGAGATAAGACGCCGGGAGTTGCTGGCCGCCGAAAGGGAGGTATCCAGGGAAAAGCTGCGCCTTCAGAATAGATTGATCACCCAGGCCAAGGCCGTGTTTTTGGACGAACTCGTTGCCTTGAGGTCCAGAGAAGATCATTGGATGATACTCCTTGGCCTCCTTTTGGAAGCTCAAGAGGCCCTTGTCGATCTTAAGAAGGGGTCTTTGAGGCTTGCGGCGATAGATTCTCCCCTCGGAGAAAGGATCGTATCCAGAAGCAAGGAGCTTCGTCCTCAAATCGATATGAGGTTTGACTCCACTCCAGCCCCTATACTTGGGGGGCTGTGGTTGATCGACGACATGGGCAACCGGCAGGTCAACTCCGATTGGCAGACCAAGGTCGTCGAGATGAGCGATACGTTGACGGAAAGGCTGATGGCGATTTGGCAATAGGGGAGGAACGAAATTGGAAAAACAGGGCATAATTATCATGACAAACGGTCCTGTGGTCAAAGCCAGGGGCATACGTGAGTTTGCTATGCACGAGATGGTTTATGTGGGCGAAATGCGACTGATGGGCGAAATCATACGCATCGATGAAGACGAGGCCACAATACAGGTTTACGAAGATACTCAAGGACTCAAAGCGGGTGAGCCGGTATTTGGCAGGGGAGAACCGCTTTCCATCGCCCTTGGGCCCGGATTGCTAGGCAACATATTTGACGGAGTGGGAAGACCTTTGGGGGCGCTTTACGAGAAGGGCGGCATTTTCATCCCCAGAGGCATAAAAGTTCCTGAGATAGATACCGAAAAGACGTGGGAGTTAGAACCCGAGGTAAAAGTTGGAGATATCGCAACTTCGGGGACCGTCATAGCAACTATAAAAGAAACCCCTCTGGTTTCCCATAAGGTAATGGTCCCTCCGGGCCTGGAAGGCGAATTTACCTTCGTGCTGCCAAAGGGAACCTTTAAAGCAGACGTAACTGTGGCTAAAGTAAGGGATAGCCGTGGCCAGGAGATAGAGATTCCTATGGTACAGCGTTGGCCCGTTAGGGTGCCTAGGCCATGCAGGCAGCACCTGGCGCCCAAAGAGCCCCTCATAACAGGGCAGCGCGTCATAGACGGATTTTTCCCGATCGCTAAGGGTGGCGTCGCGGCCATCCCCGGTGGATTTGGCACGGGAAAGACAGTAACTCAACATCAGTTGGCAAAATGGAGCGAGGCCACAGTTGTCGTGTACATAGGTTGCGGGGAGCGAGGCAACGAGATGACCGATGTCCTGGAGGAGTTTCCTGAACTGGAAGACCCCCGTTCGGGCAGGCCATTGATGGAGCGGACCATATTGGTGGCAAATACGTCAAACATGCCTGTGGCCGCAAGGGAAGCTTCCATCTACACCGGCATTACCATGGCCGAATATTACAGGGATATGGGATACGATGTGGCCGTGATGGCCGACTCGACATCGAGATGGGCGGAAGCTTTGAGGGAGATCTCCGGAAGGATGGAAGAGATACCGGCAGAGGAGGGATTTCCCGCCTATTTGCCTAGCCGACTTGCTGAATTTTATGAGCGTGCCGGTAGGGTGGTAACGCTTAACGGCGACATGGGAAGCGTCACAATAATCGGTGCCGTATCGCCTCCTGGCGGAGACTTCACTGAGCCCGTAACAAGGCATACCAAGAGGTTCGTGAGATGTTTCTGGGCGCTGGACAAAAGCTTGGCCAATGCCAGGCACTTTCCTGCGATCAACTGGGTGGATTCCTACAGCGAATATGTTGGCGAGGTCGAGGACTGGTTTTCCTTGAATGTGGATACCGGTTGGAGCGAGCTCAGAAAGAGGGCCAAGGACCTATTGGCAGAGGACGAAAGGATCCAGCAGGTAGTGCGTCTTGTTGGCGAGGATGTATTGCCCGACAGCGAGAGATTGATTGCCTTTACTTCTTATTTGATTAAAAACGGCTACTTGCAGCAGGGCGCCTTTGGTCCGGATTCTTTTTCGCCTCCTTCGAAGGGATTTGCCATTCTTTCTTTGATAATGCACTTTTACGACAGGGCTTCCGCCTTGATCAGGCAGGGGGTGCCCTTTTCCCTTCTGAGAGGAGGAGATGCTGTGGCAAACCTCGCGCATCTAAAAGAGTTATCGTCAGAGGAGTTGGAAGCTCAACTGCCTAAAATACGGGAGAAACTTGATGCTTTCATGGAAAAGACCGGCAGCGAACGTTTGGCTGCAAGGGGAAGGTGATATCGATGCCTTTAGTAGATCACGTGGGCGTAGACCAGATATATGGGCCCTTTGTCCTGCTTAAAGGAGCATCAGACGTGGGCTTTGGAGAGCTTGCCCAAATTAGGATGAAAAACGGCGATCACAGGTTGGGACAGGTTGTTTTGAACGGCGAAGATGCTACGTTGGTGCAGGTTTTCAGCGGTACTTCGGACCTGGTTCCAGAAACGACTGCCGTAAGGTTTTTAGGGAGGCCTCTCGAGATGAAACTATCCCCCGCGCTCATCGGCAGAGTGTTTTCCGGTTTGGGCGAACCGAGGGACGATTGCGGTCCCGTTTATTCTGCCTACAGCAGAGATGTGAACGGATCTCCTTTAAATCCCATGGCAAGGGTATATCCCAGAAACTTCATTCAAACGGGAATATCGGCCATAGACGTATTGGCCACGCTCATCAGAGGGCAGAAACTTCCCATATTTTCGGGAAACGGGCTGCCTCATAACAGGCTTGCCGTGCAGATTGCCAACCAGTCCCAGTTGGTAGGGGAGGAAAACTTCGCCGTCGTTTTTGCGGGAATAGGCGTGAAACGAGATGATGCAGCTTACTTCATGGAGGAACTTTTCGAGAAGGGGCGCACCAAAAACATGGTTGTCTTCTTAAACCTCGCCGATGATCCCGTCATCGAGCGAATAGCCACGCCGCGCTTTGCCCTGACCGTGGGAGAGTATTTGGCCTTCGAGCTCAACATGCACGTGTTGGTCATCATGACCGACATCACGAACTACTGTGAGGCCTTGAGGGAGGTAGGTGTCGCCAAAGGCGAGGTGCCAAGCCGTAAGGGCTATCCGGGCTATTTGTACAGCGACCTTGCTTCCCTCTATGAAAGAGCCGGGGTCTTGAAGGGGATCCAGGGAAGCCTGACGCAAATCCCGATCCTCACGATGCCCAACGACGATATTACTCACCCCATCCCGGACCTCACGGGATTCATAACGGAAGGTCAGATCGTGTTATCGAGGGAGCTGGATTCCAGGGGAATCTATCCTCCCATAGATGTATTGGCCAGCCTTTCGCGGCTCATGAAGGACGGAATAGGCAAGGGTTACACCAGAGAAGACCATCCTGACCTTGCAAGCCAGCTGTATGCTTCTTACAGCAGGGTCCAAGACGTCAGGGCTCTGGCGAGCGTAATCGGGGAAGATGAGCTTAGCCAAATAGATATCTCCTACATGGACTTTGGGAAGTCCTTCGAGAACACCTTTATAAAACAAAGCTACGATGAGGATAGGGATATAAGCGAATCTCTGGATATTGGCTGGAAGCTGCTGAAGATGTTGCCCCGCAACGAACTCACCAGAA
This sequence comes from Acetomicrobium sp. UBA5826, assembly GCF_002433005.1. Lineage (GTDB taxonomy): Bacteria > Synergistota > Synergistia > Synergistales > Acetomicrobiaceae > Acetomicrobium. Next base: position 32,191 of record NZ_DJHF01000003.1, read on the forward strand.
TATCTAAAGAAGAAGCCGATGCCAGGCTAAAATAGTTAATTGAGATATTACCTGTCAATTGCCACTATGCTATGATATATGGTACATCTTCGATGTAATCGAATAAGAAGCGGATGGATGAAATACGAAAAAAGGAGGAGAGAGAAATGAGAAAGACGCCTCTTTACGAGAAACACGTCGCGTTGGGCGGTCGTGTGGTAGATTTCTTTGGATGGGCCCTTCCCGTGCAATACAGCGGCATAGTCGAAGAGCATTTGGCCACCAGAAAGGCGGCAGGCCTGTTCGATGTCTCTCACATGGGGGAAATAACTATCGAGGGTAAGGACGCTTTGAAATTCATCAATTACCTCGTAACCAACGACGTAACTAAGTTGGTCCCGGGTAAGGTGATGTATTCTCCTATGTGCTACGAACATGGCGGAGTTGTAGACGATTTGTTGATATACATGTACGATGAAAATCGCTTCCTCTTGGTCGTAAACGCTGCCAATAAAGATAAGGATTACCAATGGATTGCTGATAAATCGAAAAAGTTCGACGTCAAGGCGGAAGACGTATCGGATTCATACGCTCAGATAGCCATCCAAGGCCCCAAAGCAGAAGGCATACTTCAAAAGCTTACCGATGTCGCTTTGGATGAAATGAAATTCTATACTTTTAAGGACCGTGCATCGGTGGGAGGTGTGGACCTTTTGCTTTCGCGGACCGGATACACCGGCGAGGACGGCTTCGAACTTTATCTGCCGCCTGGCGATGCAGGTCATATTTGGGACGAATTGCTCAAAGCCGGAAAGGAGGAAGGCCTGGTCCCGGCGGGACTTGGGGCAAGAGACACCTTGCGTTTTGAGGCATGCCTGCCCTTATACGGACAGGAGCTGTCGGAGGATATAACCCCCCTTGAGGCCGGTCTGGACTTCTTCGTTAAGCTGTCCAAGGAAGATTTTATTGGGAGAGCGAGCCTCCTGGAACAAAAGGAGAAGGGTTTAAAGCGCAAGATAGCTGGCCTTGAGATGGTCGAGAAGGGCGTTCCGAGACATGGTTACGAGGTGAAGTCACAGGGCAAAAGTGTTGGTGTGATAACATCAGGTTCGTATGCCCCGTCGCTTGAAAAGTATCTTGCTCTGGCATTGTTGGATAGCGATTACGTCGAAATCGGTCGAGAAGTGTATGTCGATATAAGGGGAAAGGACAGGCTTGCCAAGGTGGTAGAGACGCCTTTCTACAAAAGGCGTTACAAGAAGTAAAAAAAGCAAAAAAAAGAAGCAGGAGGTGCATCGAGTCATGAACATACCGGAAAATTTAAAGTATACGAAAACGCACGAATGGGTGAGAGTGGAGGGCAATAAAGCTTACGTCGGAATTACTGATTTCGCCCAGGGGCACCTAGGCGATATCGTTTACGTCGAGCTTCCTGAAGTGGGTTCGCTGGTCGAGGCGGGAGAGGCGCTTTGTTCTATAGAATCGGTCAAAGCCGCCTCCGATGTATATTCCCCCGTCTCGGGAGAAATAGCCGAAGTAAACGATGCTCTCGAAGGTGAGCCGGGGTTACTCAACGAGGATCCCTATGAGAACTGGATCGCCACGATCGAAATGAATAATCCCGAGGAGGTGGAGACTCTCTTAGACGCTGCAAGCTACGCCAAGCATTGCGAAGAAGAGGAGGAGGCGATGGGATAATGTGGAATTACATCCCCCATACGCGTGAAGATAAGGAGAGGATGCTCGAGGCCCTTGGAATCAAATCTGTGGACGAACTCTTTGAGGATATTCCCAAAGAGGTGCGAATGGAGAAGAATTACGATATACCGGGGCCCCTAGCAGAGGACTGTTTGGTCAGACATATGCAGGAATTGGCCGGCAAGAACTTGCATTTGGGCAACTGCGCTTGCTTTTTGGGAGCGGGCGTTTACGATCATTTCGTTCCTTCCATAGTCGACGCGATTATATCGAGGGGAGAATTCTACACTGCCTATACTCCCTATCAACCGGAAATAAGTCAGGGGACGTTGCAGGCGATATTTGAATATCAATCCATGATATGCGAGCTTACAGGCATGTACGTGACCAATGCTTCCATGTACGATGGCGCCTCTTCCTTCGCCGAATCTGCCTTCATGGCCTGCTCTGCGACCAAAAGGGAAAAGGTGCTTTGTTCTAAAGCGGTAAACCCCGAATACAGATCGGTCTTAAGGACGTACACCCGTTTTAGGGGAGTTGAGGTGGAGGAATTCGGATACAAGGACGGACAGGTTGATCTAGAGGACGTTAAGGGTAAATTGAACGACAAAGTTGCGGCAATCATGATTCAAAGTCCAAACTTCTTCGGCGTTATCGAAGACTTGGCGTCCATAGCGGAACTGGCTCACTCTAAGGGTGCCATGCTTATCGTAAGTGCTGACCCCATCTCTCTAGCACTATTGGAAGCCCCGGGAAAACTGGGAGCCGATATCGTTACTGGTGAGGGACAGGCCCTCGGCAATCCGGCATCCTTCGGTGGCCCCCATTTTGGCTTTTTGGCGGCGACGGAGAAACTTTTGAGGAAAATGCCGGGACGCATAGTCGGACAGACCGTCGATACCGAAGGTCGTCGCGGCTTCGTCTTGACACTGCAGGCTAGAGAGCAGCACATACGTCGCGAAAAGGCAACCTCTAATATATGCACCAACCAGAGCTTATGCGCCCTGATGGGTGCGGTATATATGAGCGCTATGGGAAAGGAAGGACTTAAGGAGGTAGCTAAACTTTGTTACAACAAGGCGCACTACGCAATGGATGAGCTCGTAAAGAGGGGTTTTAAGCGCGCCTTCAACGCTCCCTTCTTCAAAGAGTTCGTCCTTATCGCTCCCAAGCCGGTAAAGGAGATCAACGAGAAGCTCCTAAAGGAAGGGTTTATCGGGGGCTACGATCTTTCCGGGCAGTACCCGGAGATCAAAAACGGCTGGCTGATCGCCGTGACAGAACGCAGGACAAAAGAAGAGATAGACAGGTTTGTCGGGATCGCAGGGGGTGAAGTGCGATGAAAAAGCCCGTTGAGCTCATATTTGAGTTGAGTAAATCGGGAAGGAAGGCCTACTCTCTTCCTGCTTGTGATGTGCCTGAAGCAGGCGAAAAAATCCCGGAAAAGTTCGCGAGAAAGATCGATGCCAGACTGCCCGAAGTATTTGAGGTCGACGTAGTCAGACATTTTACCAGGTTATCTCAACTCAACTACGCCGTAGACTTAGGCTTTTACCCCCTCGGGTCATGTACGATGAAGTACAACCCGAAGATAAACGAGGCCGTCTCGCGCCTACCGGGTTTTTTGCAGCTTCACCCCTATCAGCCGGAGGAGACGGTACAGGGCGCGCTGAAACTCATGTACGACCTGGAGAAGATGTTGTGCGAGATAACGGGCATGGATAGGGCCACGTTACAGCCTGCTGCAGGTGCTCATGGCGAGATGACGGGTTTGATGATCATAAAGGCCGCCCTGGAAGAGAGGGGAGAGGGCAAGAGGAAGAAGATCATAATACCCGATTCGGCTCACGGCACGAACCCTGCGTCGGCCAGCATGGTGGGATTCGAAGTGCTGGAAGTGAAATCCGACGAGCGCGGAAACGTGGATGTCGAAGATCTAAAGAAACTGATGAGCGACGAAGTGGCCGGCATCATGCTGACGAACCCCAATACGCTCGGGTTGTTCGAGGAAAGAATAACCGAAATTGCCAGGATAATACACGGCGCAGGCGGTCTTTTGTATTACGACGGGGCCAACCTCAATGCAAACCTAGGGAAGGCGCGACCGGGCGACATGGGCTTTGACGTAGTGCATTTAAACCTTCACAAGACCTTCAGCACTCCCCACGGCGGAGGCGGGCCTGGATCGGGACCGATAGCTGTTACAAAGGAGCTCGCCCCCTTCTTGCCTGTTCCCACTGTGGAAAAAGAGGGCGAAAGATACTATCTCGATTACGATAGGCCCCTTTCCATCGGAAAGGTAAGGTCCTTCTACGGTAACTTCAACGTAATGGTTAAAGCTTACGCTTACATTTTGACCATGGGACCTGAGGGCTTGAGGGAAGTTGCCGAATGCTCCGTCTTGAACGCGAATTATCTCTTGAAAAAACTTAGAGATTATTTTGAACTTCCCTTCGATCGTTGGTGCAAGCACGAGTTCGTCATCTCCGGCAACAGGCAGAAGAAAGCTACGGGCGTCACTACTCTTGATATGGTAAAGAGGCTAATAGATTACGGTTTCCATCCCCCGACCGTGTACTTCCCGCTGATCGTACCGGAGGCCATGATGGTAGAGCCCACGGAGACTGAAAGCGTCGAGACGCTGGACGCCTTTGCCGAGACGATGATTTCTATAGCAAAAGAAGCGGAAGAAAACCCAGACCTTGTAAAGGAATCACCGAAGAACACTCCTATTACTCGCTTGGACGAAGTGACGGCAGCCAAAAAACCCGTGGTGAAATGGGACTTCGAAGCGTAAACTCGTAAATCCGGACGAAGGGCGTCTCTTGCCGTAAAATAATGGCGCAAGAGGCGCCTTTAAATATTTGAGAAAGGGGGTAGAGTCGATGAAGAGCGACCTAGTCGTAATTGGCGGAGGACCCGGGGGTTACGTGGCCGCCATAAGAGCCGCACAGCTTGGAGCCACGGTTACCGTCGTCGAAAGGGATAGAATTGGAGGAACCTGTCTTAATTATGGTTGCATTCCCACGAAGGCTTTGTGTCAAAGTGCCGAAAGCGTCCTGTTGGCCCAAAGAATGGAAGAGGCCGGGATTGTCGTCAGCGAAGCGAAGGTGGACATGGCCAAAGTGCATGCCTGGAAGAGGAGATCCGTCGACAAACTTACGGGAGGAGTGGCTCAATTATTAAAGGGGTACAAGGTTAACGTCATCGAGGGAGAGGCTAAATTATCGGGCAAGAATACGATATCTGTAACGAAGTCCGATGGTAGCAAGGAGGAGATTGAGGCTAAATTCATTCTTATCGCCACCGGTTCCAAACAGGCCGTACCTGATATTCCAGGGATGGGTTTGAGGGGGGTAGTGACCAGCAGGGAGTTGCTCGAGTACGAGGATCTGCCCGATAATCTCTTTATCTATGGCGGCGGATATATAGCCATGGAATTTGCCAGCATATACAATGCTCTGGGATCTAACGTTACGGTAATGGTTAGAAGCAGAATCCTCAGGTTAATGGACGGCGAAATATCCAAGCGAATAAAGCTGCTTTTAAAGAAGAGGGGCATAACCTTTTATGAGGGCATGCTCGTAGACAGAATAGAGCAGGGAAAAGAGGGCCTAACCGTTTACGCTTCGAGCGACAGGGAAGAGGCTACGCTAAATGCAGACCTGGTCTTGGTAGCGACGGGCAACGTCCCCAACGTTGAAGGCCTTGGTTGCGAGGATGTGGGAATTGAAACGGGGAAGAAGGGTATAATCGTAGACGAATTCTATCGAACTTCCGTTGAAGGAATTTACGCCATTGGCGATGTAATAGGTCCGCCCTATCTTGCCCATGTCGCTTCAGAGGAGGGTAAAGTGGCTGTCGAGGCCATGTTCGGACTTAAACCCGGCAGGATAAATTATGACGCCATTCCTGCAGCGGTCTTTACCATTCCCGAGGTCGCTTCTGTAGGGAAGACCGAAGAGGAATTGAAAAAAGATAACATCGATTACTCCGTCGGCAAGTTCCTCTTCGCCGGCAACGGCAAGGCCATTGCCATGGGCGAAGAAGATGGATTGGTAAAGGTATTGGCCTACGGCGACGGCAAATTGGCGGGCGTTCATATCATCGGACCCCACGCCAGCGACCTCATACACGAAGCGGCCTTAGCCATGCATGCCAGCATACCCGCAGAGGAGTTGATCTCTTGCATTCATGCCCACCCAACACTGGCGGAAGCTTTCCACGAGGCGGTGATGGGAGTCAAAGGAGAGGCCATTCATCAGCTGCCCAAAAAAAGGTAAAATTTAGTTTCATCCCTCCCTTTTTCTAGAAAAAGGGAGGGATGAAACTCGAGTTGAATACTACCCTATTTCCATGGGAAAAATGTTATTGTAGGAATCTGTAAAGATTGCAGAGATTTTATCTCCTTCTCCCCTTTGCAGGGATACGAAATGAGTGCAATTGGTTTTTATGAAATATTGATGTGCCCCTTCCGTTGCACAGGCCTCTATTTTCTCCTTGCAGAGAGGGCAGGAGAAGTTGTAGCATGCCTGTCCGACGGATTCAAGGCTTACTGCGACCTCTTCTCCCAGATCGTTGTAATAGATGACGAGAGATTTTTCAGGGAAAAATCTGCTGAAGTGCGAGCAATGAACTTGTGTGTCTTCTTTTGTGGACGATATAGTTTCGGCACCGCAAACCGGGCATTTGATCTTCCAGTAGTGTTCCATCTCTCACACCCCTTTTACCTCAAGCTCTGACGCATATAATATAACATCTATTTATTACTTCTACAATAGAATAAAGGTTCCAGCGACAACATGATGACTGCAATGCATATGAAGACTCCGCCGATGATCGCGCTTTTTTCCGGCCTTTCTCCAAGCAATAGAAAGGCCCACATCATAGAGAGGGGAATTTCGCTCATGGATAATACCGAAGCTATAGAGCTAGACAGATATTTAAGGGATCTCGAGATCATGCCAAAGGCAATGGCGGAGGTGCATAATGCCATATACATTAGGCCAAGGTAGGCTTTCGGCGGGGCCTTGAACAGATCCGCTGCTTTTCCTCCATAAAGCCCGGCGACCCAACAGATTACCGATGCCCATAAAAAACTCTGCAAATAGGCCTTATACTGCGATTTTTTGCCGAGTCCGTATCTTCCGTTTAAAAGGTAGAGGGCATAACCGGCACCGCCGGCCAGTGCGCAGAGAACGCCAATGATGTCGAACTTCAAGCCCTCGCCGGGATCCCATACGGCAAAGTAAACTCCCGACAGAGAGAGTATCAAGGCCAGAATTTGCACCAGAGAGGGGCGCTCTCGGGCTATAGCCCAGGCTCCTATCATGGCCCAAATCGGAGCGGTGTAATACAGGATCAACGTCATTCCTACGGATATCCTCAAAAAGGCTATGCTAAGGCCCAAGTTCGAGCTGATAAGCCCAAGGGAGCTCAACCAAAAAAGGGCGCTGCCCATCTCCTCTTTACGGGGAATTATCAAAGCGCTTCGGGGTTTGGGAGCGAGAGAGATGATGATACAGGTGCTGACGGTTATGCGAAAAAGCGTTATGAGAAAGGGGCCGACTCCAAAACCGTTGACGAAACGAACTACGGGACCGTTCGTTCCCCAAATCGTGGTCGCCCCAAGGACCAAAAATATTCCCCTCACGGTACTCCCAAGCGTATCCATTGGCTTTTGTGGGTAATTTTTAAGATTAAATTAAAGATCGAATATGCCGACGAGAAAAGTATGATCCGACGGCTTTTCCCATGATCTGGGTTCCCTGTCTATGTAGCAATCCACTGAGCGATCTGCCACGGAAGGCGTAGCTAATATGTGGTCTACGCGCCAGCCTATGTTGTGTTCAAGAGCATTTTTGACCCTATAGTCCCAAAAAGTGTACTGTCCTTCTTCTGGGTGGTGTTTTCTGAAGACGTCCACAAAACCCCAGGATTTGACGGTGTCGAAAATATCCCTTATCTCTTCATGAAAGCATACGTGGTTTCTTTTCGTTTCCGGTTTCGTTACGTCCTTTTCCTCTGGGGCTACGTTCATGTCTCCCACCCAAATTATCTTGTCATCTGCCTTAAACTCCGATTCCAGTAAATCGAGGAATCGCCGGAAAAAGTCCTTTTTGTATCGGTAATCGGGATGGTCAATGGACTTGCCCTGGGGGACGTAAGTGTTTATTACCCACAGATCGTTGAACCTGGCGATCATCAGTCTGTCGTCGTCCTTTCCGTCTTTGCCGTCGGGGAAGCCGTAAATGATCTCATTGGGTTCCCCTTGGCAAGCAATTGCCACACCGGCGTAAGCTTTCCTTCCCCTGAAAAAGACGTGGTATCCCCAGGAATCGAAGACCGATGCCGGAAATTGATCGTCGCTTACCTTCGTCTCTTGCAGACACAAGACGTCTACCGGGTTTTTTATCAACCATCTTTCGAGGATTTGAAGCCTGCTTCTGACGGAATTTGCGTTAAAGGTTGATATCGTAAAAAAGGGCATTTCACTCACTACCTCCTTGTGCTGAATTGATGAACCTTAGGTTCAAAAGGATTATCTCCGGCATTGATCCGAGACGGACCGGAGGTCCCCAAGTTCCATACCCGCTGGATACGTAAATTAAGGTTTTGTCCTTTTGCAAAACCCCCCAGCTTTTTTCGAATATCAATTTAGTTATTAAATTAAATGGCCACATTTGACCGTTGTGCGTATGGCCTGACAGCTGAATGGCAACTCCCTGAGATGCCGACTCGTCTAAATTGACAGGCGTGTGGTCTAAAACCATGACAGGGAGATCTTTTGAAACCTCTTGGAGTATTTCGTTTAAGGGAATGCGTTTTGACCTTTCTATGCGATTTGCCGTAATATCCCTTCTGCCTACAAGAATTAGTGAATTTTCTATGATCGCGAATTCATCTTGGAGCAGCTTCACTCCTGCCCTGGCGAGGTATTTCTCGACTTCCTCTATTCCCGCGTAATATTCGTGGTTGCCGGCAACAGCATATACACCTAAGGGAGCATTCAATTGTTTTAATTCCTCCGCCAGGCTTTCTTCCATCGCAACGGAAACGCTTTCGTCTACTATATCACCCACGAAAAGCACCATGTCCGGGGACAGATCGTTAATTTTGCTCACAAGATCTTTTATGCGAGAGTTGTTCATGAAGAGACCTACATGCACGTCCGATACGGCTACGGCCCGGATGGAATCCAAAGTCGCATTGACATTCGACATCTCCAGGTTTAATGCCACTGTTCGCGTTCTTCTTGCGTTAATGCTGCCAATTACGATCAGGACCATCATGAGGACGACGCCTATTCTCCATATGTGCGCTCTTAAAGTGACATCCAAAAGCGGCATAAAAGAGAAGAGAGAAGACATGAGTCTGTAAATGTCTATGAAGAGGCTCAATAAAAATGCATAGGCCATGAAAGCAAAATAGTAAGAACCGGCCATGGTGGATATTTTGGCGATACCTTCAAAGGAGGTGAAGGCCTGTAGCAGACGGCCGCAGGGGTAGGCGATCATGGCCAAAACAAGGACAATCAACATAACTATTCCCACAGGAGATTGGCATAAGGGAGATATGTGCCTGTAGATATAGTAATTGGCAAGAAAATATATCAAAGAAACAGATCCAATGAAAACCATTAATCCTAATCCCATACAACTCCCCCTTCTCTTTGATAGTATAATGCAAATAGATATCCTTTAGGAATCCGATAAATCTCCCATCTTGACATATCGATAAACATGAAGCTTTTTTATGGCCGGGAAACCCAGACGATCGGGGGTTGATCTGATGTATGATGTGGTAATTAAAGGTGGCAAAATAGTGGGTAGCCCCTTTGGAACGATTAAAGGGGATATCGGCATCGCAGGCGAATGCATAGCGGCGATAGGTTATGGTTTAAAAGGAAAACATGTTGTCGATGCCTCTGGCAAACTCGTGTTGCCGGGCGCGATAGATGCTCATGTTCACATGGAGCTTCCCGTTTCGGGCACCCGTTCGAGCGATGATTTTGCTTCCGGCACAAAAGCTGCAGCCTGTGGCGGAGTCACGACCGTCATAGATTTTACGGTGGGCGACAGAGATTCAACCCTTCCTGAAGATATAGAAAGCAGGCTCGATGAAGCCAAAAAATCCTACATCGATTATACGTTTCACGCCGAAATTATCGGTTGGCACAGATCCAGGTCGTGGGAGATCTTGAAGGCAACGCAAATGGGAGTTACCAGTTTTAAGTTTTTCACTGCCTACAGCTCCTCCGGCAGAAGGACTGACAGAGGAGCGCTCTTTGATGCCTTTGAGACGATTGGCGACTTGGGAGCATTGGCCATAGTACATGCAGAAGACGAGGAGATAATTGACCATATCGTTAGTTCATTGGATCGTAGTGAGATCGGCGATATGAGTACTCTGGCCAAGGCGAGGCCACCTCTTTGCGAAGCCCTGGCAGTAGGCAATGTCATTTACTTGGCGGAAAGGACAAACGCCAGGGTGCATATAGTGCATTTATCCTCCGCTTTAGGTTTAGAGGCCTTTAAGAGAGCCAGGAGCTTTTATTCAAATGCGACAGCTGAGACATGTCCCCAATATCTCCTGCTTACGAAGGAAGTATATGAGGGTGTGGAGGGCCACTTATACTCCGCTTCTCCCGCATTGAGGACCTCCATGGACGCTCAGGCTCTCTGGGAAGGCATCAGCAACGGAGATATTTCCTTGATAGCGACGGATCACTGTCCCTTTACTAGAGAGCAAAAAAGATGGAAGGATAGCTTTCTCGACCTGCCCTACGGTTTGCCCGGCGTGGAGACTTCGCTGCCTTTATTCTTTAGCGAAGGCGTCTTAAAACGAGGTATTTCCCTGGAGGTCATGGTGAAGCTTTTTGCGGAAAATCCAGCCAGGATATATGGCCTTTTTCCCAGAAAAGGGGCGCTTCAAATTGGATCCGATGCCGATATGACAATTCTGGATCCCAATCAAGAATGGACAATAAGTTCCAGTAATTTGCATATGAATACGGACTTTTCTCCCTACGAAGGAATGACGATAAAGGGCAAAGTTTGTACTACATTATCGCGAGGTGAAGTAATATACGATAATGGCCTTTTTAAAGCAAGGGAAGGAAGGGGAAAATTTTTGGGTCGAAGCATATGATCCTTTCAAATAAAGCTTCACAAATTCTTGGCCTTAACCTCTGAAAGACATCCTGGTGAAGGGGTGTTTTGGTGAAGTGCAAGAATCTAAAAGGTAGTAGATAAATCTAGGTCTTCCAGAGCGCCCATCTCGGTATTTGGGTTCTTTGGAAGCCAAGCCTGACATTGCTAGATACTCCAGGTATCTATGAGCAGTAGGGTAGGAGAGATCGGTTTTCTCTACGACATCTTGGATGGTAGCTCCTTTGTTTCCTATGTCGTCAAGGGCCAAAAGGATGGTTCTAAGCGTTTCTTGATGAATTCCCTTATTCAAATTTTCCAGGCCAGAATATCGACGGTAATCTAAAAGACGGCCATGTAAGGCAATGCGCGCTGCAAAATCTGCAAGTCGAATTGGTTTTAAAACAAAGTCATCGGCGCCTATTAAGAGTAGATCTCTTGCTATCTTCTGATCTTCTTCGATAGTCAGAACGAGGATGGTGACCTCTTTGGATACTTTTCTGCATCTTTTAATTACTTCGGCACCATTAGTCAGGGGCATGTGGTAATCTACCAGCAATATATCTATCTCTTTTCTCTGTATCCACGATATGACATCTTTGCATCTAGTGTTCGTGTGTATTTCCCAATATAGAATAGAAAAAGATGCGAGAAAGTCTTTCTCGCATCTTTTTCTTGTTTCTCTTCAGGTTATCATTAATACCCGATGGGTATTCCTAAACGTCGACTATCAGCTCCACCGTTAAGTAATTTATCTGTGAAGAGAATGCCCTGGGCAGTGCCGAAATACCCAGATTTTGGTCTTACTTCTATATTGTGACCACGTATTTGGAGCATTTGAATTGTCGTCTGGTTCATCGTGTCTTCTAAAAGAAAAGCCCCGGCCTTTCCGTCGTAGGCTCTGGTGAAGATTCTTGGCTGTTCAATGGCCTCATCCATGCTCATGCCGAAATCTACTACGTTCATTATAATTTGAGTTACAGCGGTTATGATCCTCTGCGCGCCTGCCGCGCCAACAGTCATAAATGGCTTCCCAGCAGGATCCAGTAATATACTGGGCGACATCGATGAGAGTGGCCGTTTACCCGGTTCTGGAGCATTAACGCTATTAGGATTAGGCGAGAAGTCATCCATTTCATTGTTGGCTACAATGCCATATTCGGGGACCACAATTCCTGAACCGAAGAAATAATTAATTGTATTGGTGGATGCTACGACGTTCCCTTCTTCGTCGGCAACAGAAAAATGGCTCGTAGATATGTGGGTATCATTTGCCACTGCGATGTGGTTCGTCGTCATGTTGTCTTGGAACATCCAGGGATCGTCGGGCTGAACCTCAGTCATTACCGCATTGCGCCGTATTTTTTCTGCAAGTTTTCTTGCGTAATCTTTGTTGGTAAGTCCTTTTAGAGGAACTTCTATGAAAGCAGAATCTGCCATGTAGGCGTCTCTGTCGGCAAAGACCAGTTTCATTGCTTCGCCTAGAGTATGGAGGTATCTTGGGCTATTGTGTCCCCAATCGGAGATAGGAAAGTTCTCCATGATATTTAACAATTGAACAATGTGGGTTCCTCCGCTTGATGCTGGCGGTGTAGAATATACGTGGTAACCTCTGTAGGTGCCGCTCACCGGTTCTCTTGTTTCAACTTTATAGTTTCTGAGATCATCCATCGTCATATTCCCGCCATTTTTGTTCACAGCGTTTACAAAGGCTTCTCCAATTGGGCCGTCATAAAATACCTTCGGTCCATGTTCACCTATCATCCTGAAGGCCTTGGCTAAATTTGGCTGCTTTAAGACCTTTCCGGCTTCAATGGGGTAGCCATCCTTCAGGAAAGGGACGTCAGAGGGATCGTTAAAGGCGTAGAGTTTCTCGAGATTGTCCGTAATGATCTCTGTTTGCATTTCCACTATAACGAAACTTTCCTCGGCAAGTTTGATCGCAGGTTTTGCCACCTCAGACCATGGCATTGTGCCATATTTTTCTAGGGCCATCCACATTCCCATGATGTAACCGGGAACTCCAACGGATTTCCCGCCGAGCTGAGACCATTTTTCTTCCTTAGCTTTCTCAGAGGCAAACATATCCTTGGTAGCGCTAGCTGGAGCGGTTTCCCTGTAGTCCAGTTCTATAATCTCTCCTGTTTTTGCAAATCGAATGATCATGAACCCCCCGCCACCAATGCCTGAGGCGTTTGGTTCCACGACGTTGAGCGCTAAAGCTGTCGCTACAGCAGCATCTATAGCGTTGCCCCCTTTTTTGAGTATCTCTACACCCGCTCTTGAGGCCAATAAATGTGCCGACGATACCATGCCGTGTTTTACATATACGTCCTTAATAAGAGGCTCCTGAGCCGGCGCCATTGTTGACATTACTACGATTGCTATGATAATGCTTACCATCAACGAAAGAATTTTTTTCATACCTATTCCTCCCCTTTTTTTATATTTTAACATTAATATAACATTACATTCTTAGATTGTCAGAATTTAGGGGTGACAAAAACGATCCTAGCCCCTTATGGAGTAGCTCATTGAATTTTGGAATTCCGTAGATAACAATTTCCTTTGTAGGGTCGCAAAAGCCAATTGCATCAAAAAAGGATTGAATTGCAGTTACATGTCTTGCTATGCGCAGGCCAATTGATTGGTCTTCTTCATAGGGGATAAAGAGTAGTCCCAATTTCGAAGCCCATGCGTAATATTTATCTCTGCCCGTTAGGACCAGCTCTTCGTTCGTTTTGCCCCTTAGTCGACCTTGGCTAGGGTTGCCCGTTTCCATCAAAATTGGCATGGAATTTGTTGCATCTCCCCATTCTCGATGGGTGAGTCCACGCAAGTTCTTTGGCGACGGCTCCAGGCGTATTGGAATTCCGGCGGTTTCCATCTCAATGGCAACCATGGCGGCTAATTCCATGCTGCGTTCGTGAGCAACTATGGCATTGACGACGGGATATTCGGGAGATGCCTCGTGCAGATCGAAGGCAAGGTCAACATTTTCCGCAATGACAAGCTGGCGAAGAGCATAGGCTAGACGTTGAGTGAGAGCGCCATCGGGGGTTCCTGGGTGAGCTCTATTGAGATTGCTTTTTTCGCTTCCCGCAAGCTTTTGCCCTGACTGTGGGTGTATGAAAACGTCGGGGTTGGGCCACTGAAATATGGGGTTTGTACTTCTGGAGCCATATCTGAACATTCTCGTCGAACCGTCGGGAAGGGAAAAGTGAATAAATTGAGGATGCGCTTCCTGTGGCGAATTATGGGTAAAGCCCATATTGTTAGCGAAGGGAACCACGATAAGTCGCCCCTTCTGAACTTGTGCGCGTTCTAGGAAGAGGATTGCAGCAAGATATCCAGCCGTTGCAATGCTTAAAATAGTGTCTAGATATCCAAAAGTGCCTTCGACGAGATGTCGTAAAGGAAGCCCCTCGCCTGCCACAATACTACCCGCAATTGCCGCCAAGACCATGGATATTGCTATAGGGAGTTTTAAAAAGAAGGCACCAAAGACAAAGGTGCCAACCATGAGAATTTTGTAAAAACCCTCGGGCCAAAATAGAGTCATGGTCCTAACCTATTACGATACCCCAGTCCAAGTACATAATATTTCTCATTTTTCTCATGGCTAACTATAATAAATTGCTAAAAATAGAACTATGCTAACTTAAACAAACAAAGAGGCGCCCTTTGCGGACACCTCTTTGTTTGTTTAAGGCATGTTTAGCTTTTATTGTTTCCTGGGTTTCAGTGCGCTTACCAAGGCAGCCGTTACTAGAGTTCCGGCGATTATGGCTATTATATAAAACCCAAGATTTCCGACGGCATTCGGGATGGGGAGGACGAAAAAACCTCCATGGGGAGCTCTGAGGGTACAGCGGAAGAACATGGAAAGTGCTCCAGTGACGGCTGAGCCGGCAATGATTGAGGGTATTACCCTCAAAGGATCGGCAGCGGCAAAGGGTATAGCTCCTTCAGTTATAAAGGACACTCCAAGGATCGCTGCGGCTTTGCCGGCTTCCCTTTCTTCTTTTGTGAACTTATTTTTTGCGATGAACGTGGCCAAAGCAATTCCCAATGGAGGCGTCATACCTGCGGCCATAACCGCGGCCATGGGCTCGAAAGTGTTACTCCCAAGAAGACCCACGGCAAAGGCGTAAGCTGCCTTATTGACGGGGCCTCCCATATCGACGGCCATCATTGCTCCAAGTATCAGTCCCAAAATAGCCGCGTTAGCGGTGCTCATATTGTTAAGGCTCACGGTAAGCCAGTCCATTATGCCTTTTACCGGCGTGCCTATAACGTATATCATGAGCAATCCCGTTGCTAGAGAAGATAAAAGAGGCAGGACTAAAACGGGCATGAGCCCCTCCAGGCTTTTCGGGAGTTTTATGGATTTTTTAAGCCCAAGCGTAATATAACCGGCGATAAAACCTGCCAATATACCCCCGAGAAAACCTGCTCCTATTTGATTGGCGAGCATACCGCCTATGAGGCCCGGAGTAAGGCCTGGCCTATCGGCTATGGAGTAGGCGATATAACCGGCAAGGACCGGGACCATGAGGGCAAACGCCGCTCCGCCGCCTATCCTCATGAGCGCAGCAGCCAAGCTGCCTTCCTGTTCTGCGGCATGTATTCCAAAGGCAAACGACAAGGCGATGCACAAACCTCCCGCCACTACGACGGGTATTATGTAGGAAACGCCCGTCATGAGGTGCTTGTACACGCCTGACCTTTGTGCCGATCGCTGAGCCTTCATCTCCTCTATCTTGGCGACCTCTTTTTCCATGGTAACCGTGGCTTTCTTTAATGCCTCATTTATCACGGCAACGCCGTCTTTGATCGCTATTCCCGTAGATGTCATGTATATTGGTTTCCCTGCAAACCTCTCCGTATTTACGTTTGTGTCGGCTGCGATGATGACGATGTCAGCTTGTGCTATATCTTCATCCGTTAGCTTATTCTCAGAACCCGCCGACCCCATTGTCTCGACCTTTATTTCGTGGCCTAACTTTTCTGCTCCAACCTTCAAAGATTCTGCTGCCATGTAGGTATGGGCAATTCCTGTCGGACAAGCTGTTACAGCAACTATCTTTGCCATCTTTGTTTCCTCCTTCCCTCTAACTCATCTGTTCTTCTTGTTTTTCGATGACGCCCAAGACGTCCCGGGGAGACTTGGCGTTTCTCAGCGACTCCCTGAAGTTTTCGTGCATAAGCAACCTTGCGAGCTTAGAAAGGGCTTGCAGATAAACTTTATCTGCATCCTTTGGCGCAGCGATCAGAAAGAAGATGTCGGCCTTTGTCCCGTCGAGGGATGCTACGTCTATTCCTTGGGTGGTCCTGGCCATAGCTAAGCCGGCAGCCTTTACTGCTTCGGATTTAGCGTGAGGTATGGCAACTCCGAATCCGACTCCCGTAGTCCCCTGTTTTTCCCTCTCGGTCACATCCCTTAAATATGCCTCTACATCTGCGACTATCCCATCCTCATACATCTTGTTTGCCAGAGCCTTCCAGACATCCTCCTTTGCGTCGGCCGTTAAGTCGAGCAGTATCCTTCCTTCCGATAATAAATCCTTGATATTCATATCTTGACCTCCTTTACGGAAATTTTCTCAATAACGGACAGGACTCTTTCCCGTGTCGTTCGTTCTGTTCCCAATTTTGTGAGGGCACAGAGGGAAAAAGCCGTCGCTAGTTTAGCCCGTTCCAATAGAGCTTCTCCTTTTACCGCACCTGCAATTAAACCGGTTACCATTGCATCTCCGGCGCCAACAGTGGTCAAAACGTCGATTTTGGGAGGTATGGCCTGTATGAGGGTGTGGTCTTCAGCGAACAAAGCTCCCTTCTCGCCCATGGAGAGACATACGGTTTTGATACCCAGGGAAAGCAGTTTTTTTAAGCCCTCTACGATTTGGTCGAAGGAGGGATTTGAGAGGCCAAAAATCTCGCAAAATTCTGCGATGTTGGGCTTTATGAGGTCAGGCTTAGATTTCAAGGCCTTTTTCAATGCGGGGCCACTCGTGTCTAAAGCTACAAATTTGCCCAGGGATTTAAGTATGGATGTAACTTCGGCAAAAAAATCGTCGTAGATACCGGGAGGAAGGCTGCCACAGAGGGCGAAATAATCGTTATTTTCGGCCAATCGTGTTAATATATTTTGTAAATTGGCGCGCACTTTTTCGTCGCATTGAAGCCCGGGAAAATTTATGTCCGTTATCTCCTTTTTTTGCTCATCAACGATCTTGATGTTGGTGCGCGTTTCTCCGTCTAAAAGCACGAATTCGTCTTTTATCCCTCTGGCTGCAAGGAAGTTCTCGAACAACTCTTTGTTGTGCTTGCCCAGAAAACCTGTAGCAACTACTTCTTCTATGCCGTAGTCCTTTAAAAAAGAAGCCACGTTGAAACCCTTGCCCCCGATGTCTTTGCGCTCCTTTTTGACTCTGTTCACCCTTCCTGCCGTGAAGTCAGGGATAAATATGGTATGGTCTATTGCAGGGTTTGGGGTGACCGTTACGATAGATGTCACCTTTCATCGCTCCCTTCGCTAGCGATAATTACTTTTACCTTTCTTTTTAATTGCTCGACCTTTCTTTCATCTCCCTTGTCGTCGGTGATGAACAAATCAAGTTCATTGAGATCACATATCTTGCATAAGCCCTCCAGACCTATCTTTGAATGGTCTGCGACGAGTATCTTTTTTTTGCCGGCGAAGAGCATATGGCGCTTTGTCTCGGCTTCCGTCATATTTGGTGTGGTAACGCCGAAATCGGCGTCAATGGCATTTGCTGCCAGAAAGACCTTGTCAAAGCGAAGGGCCTTTAACGCTTGGTTGGTCAAAAATCCGACGAGGGATCGGGGGCCCTTTCGCAGGATTCCGCCCAATAACCAAACCTCTACCGAAGGATCGTCGAGGAATACATTTGCAACATCTATGCAGTTGGTGGCGACTGTCACATTGCGTCCGCGAAGGTTTGAGGCGATCTGCAGGGTAGTGGTGCCAGCATCAAGCAATACGGTTTCTCCGTCTTTTACTAAGGATGCGGCCATTTTTCCGATAGCTGCCTTGAGGTTAAGGTTTTGAATTTCCTTCTCTTGAAAGGTGGGTTCAAGGCCGTAATTGGGAGGAACGGCCCCGCCGTGAGTCCGCTTGAGCAGGTTCATGTCTTCAAGAACTGCCAGGTCCCGACGTATCGTAGCCTCGGAGACGCCGAACTCTTGAACCAGGTCTGCCACGTATATGGGAGCACCCGATTTGATCTTGCTTATTATGGCGGCCCTTCTTTCCTCTGCGAACACTGCCATCACCTTGATTGTTTTTGATCATTTATGATTGTTTGTGATCATTATATTACGCCTCTTTCAAAAATGCAATACCCTTTTGTAGAAAGTTGATGAAAAATAAAAAAGGACAGACGATGCTTAAGACGTCTGTCCTGCTTTTAGTGTTTTAATTAATGGGGGTTTCGTTATTGCTCGATTACGATCGTTGCTCACAGGTGATGAGCATCCAACCTCCATACAGGTCCTTTACGGTAATGGGTATTCCTGATCGCCTCAATGCATCTGATACCAAGTTTACATTGCCTGCCCGAAGCAACACTACCGGCGTTTTGCCATTGCGAAACGTTGCTATGACCTTTTCTGACAACTGGTCCGACATGCCGGGGTTTATGTGATCCAATATCTCATCCCTATAGAAAGCAAGGCCGTTCAGCTTTTTATCGTAGACTACAAGAAGCTGAAAACTCCTGGCAGCGATGGCTTCATCAATGCTCGCACTAAGCCTTTTCATGTCGTGGGGTGAGGAGACGACGGAAGTGCCCGAAAGGGCCTTAAGCGCCACGATGAAGATGCAACTGGATATGGCAAGGATTCGTATTATGCTTCTTTTTTTATCACGTTGAGATCTAAAAAGGCCGCCAGTGCCCGTCCCATGATCAAGGACAGGGGAAGAAAAAGCGGCAATATGTAAAGCTGGAGCTTGGACTTAGCCATGAAAAACAGGACCAGCGACAGCAGCTGAAGGCCAAGCAGTGTCGGCTCAAGGTAATTCCCGCTGCGCAACATCTCGCGGGCCACTTCAGCGTACCTTCCTTCGGTGGTCTCGTATAAGCCCCTGCTTCCCTGAAAGGCTATGGAGGCAAGCAATGCCAAAAGGACTACGAAGAGAAATTGCCTGCGTGAGGAAGTTTTACTTTGCGTGGACAATTTCTTTATGTTCTCTTAGGATGAAGTATATGTTTCGTATATAGATGAATACCCCACTGGCCTGCCCAACCATGAAAACGGGGTCACGCCTTGCTGCAGCATATATGAAAAGCAATATCCCCCCTACGAGGCTCAATATCCAAAAGGGAGAGGAGAACTTAATCATGGTTCCCTTAATGTGCAAGCACCGGCTTTAATTTGTTACTGTCAAGGCCCGCCTGCACCTTTTGGCGCCAATACTGCAGCATATCCCTTACAGTGGCGGCAAGATCATGTTTGGGCCTCCAGCCTGTGGCTAATATGAGCTTTGACGAATCCCCCAGTATTATGGGTTCGTCTTTAGGCCGCAGCAGCATCGAGTCTATTTGCACATCGAAGGAAGTATTCAGCTCTTTCTCAATGATTTCTATAATCTCATTAACTGCATATGCTTTCTGGGCACTGATGTTGTAAGCTTCGCCAGGCATGCCCCTTTGGGCAAGCAAGATAAGGGCGGAAACCAAGTCCCTGACGTCAAGTATGGCCCTGCGGCTTTTTGTGTTTCCTACCCGAAGTATGGGTGGGATGTTGCCCTTTTCTATCTGGGCTGCTCTAAAGGTCAGATCTGAACATACGTCGCCCGTCTTTCTCGGCCCCGTTGTGTTAAATATCCTGGCCCTTATGCCTTTGATGCCCCATGTGGCCCAATATTGATATGTAAGGAGATCTTGGGCGGCCTTGCTTACTCCGTACGGATGCAGGGGAAGCAAGGCGTGATCTTCATTTATTGGGACTTCTTGCTCGCTAACATAGCCGTAAGCGGCGCTGGAGCATGCCACGACCACCGTAGGGTCGTAGAAATCTTTGGCTTGTATGAGCTTTATCGCCTCGAATAAATTTGCAGTGCCTATGACGTTTGTCTCCAAGGTCTCTTGCGGCCTGTCCCACGAGACGGCAGGGAAGCTTTGGGCTGCCAGATGATATATGAAATTTGGCCTGTATCGTTCGACAATTCTGTAGAGATCCTCGAAGTAGCGTACGTCCGTCTCCACAAATATGGCCTTCCCCTCGATTTCTTTCATATCAATCGTAGGTTTGTAATAAGAAGCTATGATATTGTCTTTTCCCGCAAGGCAAGAGAGCCTGTCTATGAGATGACTTCCTATCATTCCGCCGGCTCCTGTTATTAATATCAAGATCATCGCACCTCCCAGCTGTATAATCCCATATCAGTGAAGGAATAATTGACGGTTTGTACCCCTTCGTCCTGCAGCACTTTAGTAATTGCATATCTTTTGTCGGGTTTGGCGAAAAAGAACATGAACCCGCCGCCACCTGCTCCCGAGACTTTTCCTCCCAAAGCGCCGACCGATTTGGCCTTTTCGTAGATGGCGTCGATCTTTGGGGTCGTTATGCCTGCGGTAAAACGTTTTTTTGATTTCCATGCCTCGTCTAAGAGAAGGCCAAAGTCGTCGAGATTATCAGTCAGCAGCGCGGCCTTCATGGCTATGGCAAGCTCTTTGGCCTTGTCAAGTGACTTTAATGTCTCCTCGTTGCCTGAGGCCATATCCTTTATCTGAGAGCTCAAGATCTTCGACGAATCGTGAGAGCCTCCCACGTAGGCCAGGATCAGTCTATGATTGAGCTCGCAGACCACGTCATTTCGCAGCCTCAAGGGGTTGACTATCGTCTTCGTGCCATTGAACTCTATGAAGTTAAAGCCACCGAAGGCAGCAGCGTATTGATCCTGTCTACCGCCTTTGATGCCCAGCTCATGTCTTTCGATTTGGTAGGCCATCTCGGCCACCTCATAGGGCGTCATGGGAAGGTTGAGCCAATGTCTAAATGTCCCGACGACTGCGACGCAGACAGCAGAAGATGACCCCAAACCCGAACCGGGAGGAGCATCGTTATGTATCCGTAACCTAAAACCATGACTGACGTTGTAAGCTTTTCTCATGAAGTTAACTACACCTTTTATCAAGTCGAGGTGTCCGTCGTAAGCCAAAAACTGATCCACGTCGTATTTCAGGGCTGCATCGTAATCTATGCTTTCTATCTCTATGGTCTTATCGACGAGCGGAGACAGGCTCACGGTAGCGTATCGATCGATAGTGGCATTCATGACAACGCCTCCGTGTCTCTCACAGTACGGGGAGACGTCAGTCCCGCCGCCGCCAAAGCTTATCCTCAAAGGAACCCTTGATCTTATTAACATGTTTTCAATCCTCACTTTAAAGCACTTATAGAATTAGCGCTCGCCGACCGTCCTATGGCATAGTAGTACCATCCAACAGGAATGCCGTTTTTTCGTACAATCAGCTCTTTTACGCTTCCTACGTTCCAGCCATCTTTGACCAATTCGTCCAAACATAGACTCTTAGGATCCGGACCGACCAGCACAATCACGTCACTATAAGCACGTAAACCTTTGTCTTTGGGAAACCAGTATTTGAACATCAGACTTTCGTGCCCGAAGAAGTTGGGACCGGCCGTGTATCTTACGCCCTCACCGTGGTCACGGCTTTTGCCTGCCAACTTCGTCCTGTAAAAGGAAAGTTCGCTTGCAATCATGTGCTTGTCCATGCCCAACACCAGGGGTTCGTGTCCCGTAGACAGCTCAAGCTCGTTTTCTATGGCCTCAACCTGTCTGGCCAGATCGCTCCATCCAAGTAAGGACAGATCACGGGGGTAAGCAGCAAAGGGTAGGCCTAAAACGAAGTAGTGCAAAGCTGCTCCAAAGATAAGATAGACAACTACAACAGTAGGGATCCAGGCCTTTCTGAGAAAATTAATAATTCGAGATGTAGTATCGCTTTCCATAACCTGATATGCCATTAAAGGAATTAGGCAAATCCAGGCAGGCCCCGTCCAGTTCAACTTGACCTCTCGAAATAAGCTAAAGGCCAAAAAGACACATGCCGGAAAAAGCGCCATGATCATGCAAAACCGAGATCTTCGGTCGCCCTTTGTGCCCAAAAAGGTGCCAGAAACAGCGACTAAACCGACAGGCGTAAGGAGCGCGGCTACATAGCCCAGAAATTGAGGCAGATAGAACCTAAAGGAACCGGCAAGCCTGTCGGATCCCTGAAAGACGAAAGATGCCCATCCATGTTTGGCGTTCCAGACGATGACAGGCGAAAAGATAAAAAGAGCAAGGATGGCAGCCAAGTAGGGCTCCTTTTTCTTTAACCATTGACGAGACATCGGGTCTATGGCCATGAACAACAAACTTGCTGGTGCCAGAAGGACGATGGTGTATTTGGAAAGCAGTCCCAGCCCGCCGCAAATGCCCACGCCCCACCAGGATGAACGTCGTTTGTCAAAAAATGCCTTGGCCAAGAAGTAAAGCGTCCCCGCCCAGCAGGCAGCAAGGGGAGCGTCAGGTGTCATAAGCATGCCTATCCCAAAGAAAAAGGGGAGTCCTGTCACTAAGAAAAGAGAGACGAAGGCAATTTCCCTACCGTAGAGCTTTCGTGCAAGGGCAAAGACGAACGCCCCCATAACCGCCCAAGAAACCAGTGCTCCTATCCTTACGCCAAATTCAGCGTTGCCGAAGACGGACGTAAAAAAGGCTATGATCCAGGCCACCATGGGAGGGTGGTCGAGGTAGCCTATGTCCAGGTGCTGAGCGTAATTCCAGTAGTATGCTTCCTCATAAATCAGCTCCATCACTCCCATATAAAACAGGCGCAACACTATGGCATAAATCAGAAATATGACAGATACAGCCCGCCAGCGAAGCCCTTTATGTTTAGGTTTCAGAGGAAACACGAAGAAGGCATTCCCCACGTAATTTGAGACGGCGGCAGCAAAGATCCCCCCAATTACGGCTAATAAGGGTGGCCATCCTAATAATTGATTTAAGGTAGCAAGCACTCCTCCCCGCAAAAACAGCGACGCCAAGGCCAAAAGCAGGAAACGTCCGAAGCCGGCGAAAGAAAGCCTTTGTGTATTGTCTTGCGCAAAGGACCATCTAGCATTGCACGTGAAGTTAAATGCAGTCGAGGCAAAAAAGCTAATCACGTGAGATTGTCCAATGGGAAATTTTAAGGCGATAAGAACAGAAAATACAAAAAGATCGAGAACCATGGCAAGAAGGCCCACAATCCCAAAGCGAATGCCACTTTTTGCCGACATGTTACCTCCGGCTAAGGCAGCCAGCCGACACAGATAAGACCATCCCATCTTTATGAGATTGATCTTTGAATGTCCGCTTGCCCTATCCTTGAAAGTTATGGGAACCTCAATTACCCTTAAGGATGGACCTCCTGCTATGAGCGCCTCCATGCACACCTTAAAGCAAGCTTTCTCAGGATCGAGCGAGCGAAGCAGTTGGGGACGTACGGCAAAAAAGCCGGACATGGGGTCGCATACGTCGACGAAGATCCTCGCTATGACAGTGGCGATAAAGGACGCCAGCCTCCTGTAGAAGGGCCATCCGGGCGTGGATCCTCCCTTTATGTAACGGCTTGCTACGGTCATATCGCATGTGCCTTCCAATAAGGGCTTGACCAGGTCGGGGATGACCTCTGGCGGATGGCTCAAATCGGCGTCCATGACCACCAGGATATCACCGGTGGCCGCACGGGCTCCCGCTATTACCGATTTGGCCACGCCTTTGTCGTCGTCGCGGGCAATGAGGCGTATGGGGTGATGTTCTTGCCATTTCAGGACGTGTTCGCGCGTGCCGTCGGTAGAGCCATCGTCTACTACCAATATTTCAAGGTCATATGAAATCTCATCCTTAAGCGCGAAAATACGGAAAATAAGATCATCGATATTTCCGACCTCGTTTATGGTGGGAACGATGACCGAGACCTTAGACAAATTCAATCCCTCCAAATATTTATTTCAAAAGATGCGAAGCTAATTTTAGCTACCCTATGATGAAGTTTTCGTGAAGATTACCTTTGAGGGATCGTAAAATGATGATCTTGACGCCCTGAGCCCATGAAAATTTCTGTGTCAGGGTGCTTTCGTTGCATTGCACGCTTCGTTCAATCGGGTTGCCGTTGATATAAATATGGAGGGACAGCTTCCCTTGTCATTTTTCAGCAACCCTCATAACGATGCGGATGCTAGAAGGCCGACAGATAAGATCGAATTTTATGAAGTTGCGGTTACGAATTGGGCAAAATTACCTGGCAAGTCGTTGGTATATAATTAACGTTAACATTATTCTAGGAGAGTGACATGATGAGGGTTTTGATAGCAGACGACGATACCTCTCTCCTCGAACAACTTCGAGAGATCTTGGCCAGTGAGCGCTACACGGTAGATACTGCAAGCAATGGAATCGAGGCCATGGATAAGCTTTATGATGCTGTCTTCGATTTGGTGATACTGGACGTCATGATGCCCCATATAGATGGGTTGAATTTGCTTGAGCAAATACGAAAAGGAGGGATCAATATTCCGGTGTTAATGCTTACGGCAAAGGGGGACGTGGAGGACAAGGTCAAAGGGCTTAATCTAGGAGCTGATGACTATCTGGCAAAACCTTTTTCTATCGACGAATTACTTGCGCGCGTTCGCGCGTTATTGAGGAGATCTGAAGGCCGGCATAGTGCGATTTTGGATGCCAAAGGACTGAGATTAGACACGGTAAGCCGCAAGGTCACGAAAGATGGAGAGCCGATAGATCTCACCCAAAAAGAATTTTTAATCCTCGAATTTCTGCTATACAACAAAAACAGGGTCGTATCGCGTTTCAGTTTGGCTGAACATGTATGGGGGGACGCCTTTGATCCCTTTACCATGTCTAATTTTATAGATGTTCATATTAAAAATTTGCGCCGTAAACTCGGTGATGCCGGGAACGATAAAATCATTCAGACCGTACGTAGCGTTGGTTATATGATCGAAGATGGTGAACAATGACAGTAAGAAAAAGGATTATGCTTCTCATCGTTGGAACAGGTTTGGTGTCAGGCTTTCTCTTCTCCGGTGTGGTGTTTTATGAGTTTATAGAGCAATCGTTCAGGCTTTTAGATTCCATGCTTGAGGAGGAAGCTTATAAGGTTATAGAGTTGCTGGAACACGAAAAAGGACAACCCAATTTGCATATAGATGACGGGTACTGGATCGTGATTTACGACCGACAAAGCAGCGAAGTCATCTTTCGCTCAAACCTGGCAGACTTCGTCAGGCTTCCTTCGGTAAAACCAAGCTCTGCTGTCACCATAAGAGATGTAGTCGTAAACGATGCCTCCGGTAAAAGTAAGGTCGAAGCGTTCAGGCTTAGGGCCTTTCCGGTTTTCTTAGGCGATAAAGATTATATCGTTCAAGTCGGTCGTTCCTTGGGAAAGGTTGAAGAAGAGATAAGAGAGCTGGTTTGGGGTATCCCACTGGGCCTCATTTTTTCTGTTTTAATTTTGATCCTCATCAGTCACTTTATAACGGGCAAAATACTAAAACCCATAAGTCAAATGAAAGATTTAGCACGAGATATAAGCGAGAAGAATCTAGAACAGCGGCTTCCCGTAAATGAGCAAGGGGATGAGTTTAACGAACTGGCGATGACGATCAACCAGATGCTTGACCGATTGCAGTACTCTTTCATGAGACAAAGAAACTTTCTTTTCGATACATCTCATGAGCTTAAAACCCCGCTTGCTACCATAAGATTGGCCATCGGCGAAATTAGCTCTTCGGATATGGATAGCCTTTCTCCTTCGATAAGGGATAACCTTCTCAGATTGAACAATCAAGTGTTGCGAATGGAGCGGTTGGTCAAGGATCTTCTTGACATGTCGTCACTAGAAACCCTTTCCGGCCTCGATCTAAAGCCGGTACATTTAACCGAATTGCTTTCGGCTTTAATAGAGGATTACCAACTTTTATCCGACGCACGCAGCATCATGATGGAGGTCAATCTCCCGGAAAATTTGTGGGTCAAAGGCGACGAGGAAAAATTACGACGTGCCTTCTCAAATCTTTTAGACAACGCAATTAAATACAACGAGGATGGCGGACAGATAGTGATAAGGGCTAAACGTGAGGTCACAGAAACGGCAGTGATTGTTGTAATTATTGAAAATACCGGGCCGGGAGTGCCGGAAGAAGACCTGCCCAAGGTGTTTGATCAGTTTTACAGGGTCGAGAAATCGAGATCCTTAGATTATGGAGGATCTGGTTTGGGATTGTCCATTGTAAAAAGGATCATTGAGCTTCATAAGGGGAAGGTCGATATTGAAAGCAAACCAGGTGTTAGGACGCGCGTTATTGTTCGACTGCCCGGATATAATACAAGATAATTGGCACTAATATTGTTTTACTTAATGTGATGTCAAGGCGCGAAGATAAAGCCCAAGATTCGAGTTTTTCAATAGAAAGAATTTAGACCTTAAATAGGATCGAGGAGGTGTTTGTATGAAGCGGTTGATGGCCTTGGGGATTTTAATTGTTGCAGTCTTTACCGGCATGTCAGCGGCACAGGAGATAACGGATTGGTCAGAGCTTACGGATAAGGCGTTGCCTGCGATCGTAACTGTCATGTCCGCCGGCGAAGAGGGGGCAGAAAACACGCCTCTAAGCTCAGGTTTCATCATAAGCGGAGACGGCAAGGTAGTGACCAGCTTTAATGCTATCGCCGGCAAAAGGAATCTGTTGGTACGACGCAGCGACGGGTCCTTTTTGACCGTTAAAGGCTTTATTGCAGCCGATGCCGACAAGGGTTTGATAATACTTCAGGCAGAGGGGAACAATTTGCCCTTTATATCCCTTGGCGATTCCGATAAGGTCAAGTTGGGAGAGGCAATTTGCGTCATCTCTTCAATGCCGTCTGCGGCAGGCCAGATAAGCACCGGTATCTTCAATGGCTTTCGAGAATTAAAGGGCGGACTTAAAACGTTACAAATCACCACACCCGTTACCAAAGAAAGCATCGGTGCACCGGTCTTTAACAAGAAGGCAGAGATCATAGGTATCGCCTCCTTTTACCCCTTAGAGGGAGGACAGGTCGTAAGCATAGCCATTCCTTCTAACGTCGCAAAGGAGCTTTTAAAAGGAGCCAAGGCAGAGGTGCAACCCTTGTCAGGGGATTCCTTTGCGCCCTTTGCGTTTGCCACCGCCCAGACCGAGCTGTATAAGACTTACAAAGAGGCCATCCAAACGCCTCAACCTGGTGAAGACAATCTACTGATAGCACTTTTGAGGATTGCTGAGGCGATGGCAAGGGCGGGACAGACCGATAGTGCCCTCGGAACTTTCAGCAAAGCTATGGATTTTTCTCAAAAAATTGGCGACAAGGAATCCCAGTCGTGGGCGGTAATGGAGATTGCCAAAAGCTTAGCGAGGGCAGGACAGTTCGACAAGGCCTTGCAGGTTGCCAAAGGAATTTCGATCTCACCTCATGTTGATCGTCGTTCCTATGCAATGGCTGAAATTGGCATATCGATGGCTAAAGCTGGACAGCTTGACCAAGGGTTACAGGTTGTCCAGGAGGTCAGCGACTTACTCTATCGCTGTTATGGCCTTGTGGGCATCGCTGGAGTCATGGTTGAAGCTGGACAAAGGGAGCGCGCCAAGCATATTGCAGATCAAGCCCTGCAGGTGGCCAAAAGCCTAAAAGATAAAAATGAACGTTCGGGGTGGATCGGCGAAGTTGCCAGAGTCATGGCAAAAACAGGCGATTTCGATAAGGCATTGCAAGTAGCCAAAGGCGGTGATAACAAGTACCTTGCCTGGATCGCCGAGGAAATGGCAAAGGACGGACAGTTCGACAGAGCTCTACAAACTGCCAAGGGGACCAAGGACGTGAGTCTGCGTGAATCAGCGCTTTTGAACATTATCAAGGAGATGGCGAAAGCCGGGCAATTCGACCAAGCCATAAAGGTTTCCCAGGAAATCAAAGACCCGTACAAACGTTGCCAAGGGCTTTCGTGCGTTGCGGCAGCCATGGCAATGGCCGGACAGCAGGAACCTGCAGAACAAATATATACCCTGGCTTTACAAACGGCACAGGGCATAAAAGCCGGATATGAACGCAATTTTTCGTTTTCTGTTGTTGCTCAAGCCTTTGCACAGGCCAAACAGTTCGACAAGGCCTTACAAATAGCAGAAGGTATCGTTAACGAAAACAAAAGCGAACAATCCGGGAATTATGTGTTTTTCCTCCTTGCAGAAGCGATGGCATCAGCCGGGCAGTACGATCAGGCGCTGCAAGCAGCTCAAAGGATTGCAGACGCCAGCGTTAGGTCAAATACGTTGTCCGAGGTAACAATGACTATGGCCCGGGCAGGACAGTTTGATGCGAGCTTAAAGGTCGCTCAAACGATACAAGACCCCCTGGCTCGTCTTGATGCCTTGGCAGGGATAATAAATGTCATAAAAGCGCAGAAACAACAATAAATTGCGCCTAATCAAATAGGTATAACCCAAAGATGTAGGGACAACTTTGCATGTTATGGATTTAACAATTCCGTAGCGATGAGAAAATTTTGAAGTTGACTGATAAAGTCGGATGGTTACTTGATTACTTAGATACACCATCAATCATTGTGTGAGGTAAACCGAAAAGCCGTAAAAATATTTGGCAGGAACAGATCCCATTGCACGCACAAGATAAAATTCAATTCTAATGTTCAGTTATTGCTTTTTTATATTATCTTGACATTGGATGTAGGTGATTGTAAATTACAATCAATATATAAATGGAGATGTAGAATGTGTTAGGTGATAATTTGTTTGCATTCGGGGATATTATGCAGTTTCTGGATATTGTGAACTTAGCTCGCTAACTATAGGCGCCTACAACATTATGTGATAACGTATGCTATAAAGGAGTGAAGAGCGATAGAATCAATAACGAGTCAAATCCTATCAATGATTGACGAAGTTT
Source organism: Acetomicrobium sp. UBA5826 (assembly GCF_002433005.1). Taxonomy (GTDB): domain Bacteria; phylum Synergistota; class Synergistia; order Synergistales; family Acetomicrobiaceae; genus Acetomicrobium. Next base: position 61,042 of record NZ_DJHF01000003.1, read on the forward strand.
ATCAGCTCTATTACCGCTTAATCCTATTAGTAGGTCCCGCAGGTAGTGGCAAGACAAATATTATGAAACAAATTTCTATATATAAATCCTGCCCGCTTATAAATGTGAACCTTAACCTATCTCGCTGGTTGCTTGATCTCTCCGAACGAAAGCGTATCCTCAAATTACCGGATTTTATGAGTGAAATAATAGATCTAACTAACGGAGATTTAGTTTTGCTTGATAATATAGAGCTTCTCTTTGATGTTCACTTGAAGCATGACCCTCTACGTTTACTTCAAGGGATATCTCGAAATGTCACTGTTGTGTCCACATGGAATGGATCGATCACAAGTGGTCATCTGATTTATGCTAGCCCTGGCCATCCGGAATATCATCGTTATCCTATTGAAAGCTTTCTAGTGGTCAGTATGAGATAACATGATGTAATTAAAAATAAAAAGCGAGTTTTAGGGGGCAATTGAAATGAAATATGGAGACTTAATTCAATTTGAGCCCATCGAAACTGTGATTCAGTTGCGTGATGCCAACGAATTTACAAAGGCCCGGCAATTGGTCAGTACGTACGTCATATCAGATGAGATGGCAGAAAGGCTGACGAACATTGTGTTTCCCCAACTACAATTCGATAGCCCTTCGGATAACAAAGCTTTGTTGATTGTAGGCAATTACGGTACTGGCAAATCTCATTTGATGTCAGTAATATCCAGTATTGCCGAGCATGAAACCCTTCTTTCTGCTTTAAACAACGAAAAAGTTGCGACATCGGCGCAAACCATAGCCGGTAAATTCAAAGTGGTTCGCAGAGAGATAGGGTCAACCAAGATGTCTTTGCGAGATATCGTCACATTCTATTTAGAGGACGCTCTAAACGATATGGGCATTACATATACATTCCCAGATGCTAGCCAAATACCAAGCAACAAACAAGCTTTCGAGGAAATGATGGCTTCGTTCCAAACGGTGTTTCCAGACCATGGCCTTCTTTTCGTTGTAGATGAGCTTTTAGATTATTTACGTACCAGAAGGGACCAAGAATTGATTTCAGATCTGAGCTTCTTACGCGAAATTGGTGAGGTATGCAAGTATTTGCGTTTTCGTTTTATAGCTGGTGTGCAGGAAGCAATTTTCGATAACCCTCGTTTCGCTAATGTGGCTGAACAACTTAGTTGGGTAAAGGGTCGTTTTGAACAAATAGTCATATTTCGAAAGGATATTAAGTTTGTCGTGGCTGAACGATTACTTAAAAAAACGGCAGAACAGCAGGCATGGATCCGCACTTATCTTATGCCTTTCGCAAAATTTTATGGCCGCATGAACGAGCGGATGGATGAATTCGTGCGCCTCTTCCCTATTCATCCGGATTATATAGATGTATTTGAACAAATTAGGATAATAGAGAAGCGGCAAATCCTTAAGACTTTATCTAATGCCATGAAGAATCTTCTTGAAGAAGAAGTACCCATGGACCGACCTGGAATTATGGCGTACGATAGCTATTGGGCTACCATTAAAGGCGATCCGTCTTTTCGTGCTATACCAGATGTTAGGGAAGTTATTGATGTTAGTCAAATTTTGGAGTCCAGGGTAGAACAGGCCTTTACGCGCCCACTATATAAACCATTGGCCATTAAGATTATCCACGCTCTTTCCGTTGATCGGCTAACAACTGGCGATATTTACACACCTTTGGGTGTCACTGCCGAAGAACTGCGCGATACACTTTGCCTCTATCAGCCAGGTATAGAAGAACTAGGGGGAGAGCCAGCGGACGACTTATTAACTCACATTGAAATGATACTTAATGAAATTAAAAAGACTGTCAGCGGTCAGTTCATCTCATTTAACAAAGATAACAATCAATGGTATCTCGACCTTAAGAAATCAGAGGACTACGATGCGATCATTGAAAATAGATCTAAGAGCATAGATGATAATGCTTTGGATCGGGCCTACTACGAAGCCCTTAAGAACTTGATGGGGAAGACAGACAGTCCTACCTATGTGACTGGGTATAAAATATGGGAACATGAGCTGTTGTGGCCCGAGCGAAATGTCACGAGGAAGGGTTATCTTTTCTTTGGAGCTCCCAATGAACGCTCGACTGCTGTGCCGCCGCGTGATTTTTACATTTACTTCATTCAACCATTTGATCCACCATACTTCAAAGACGAAAAGAAGGCGGACGAAATATTTTTCCGTTTGACCAACATGGATGAAAACCTTAAGATAATGCTGCTTAACTATGCTGCAGCTTTAGATTTGGCCTCCATATCCAGCTGCAATGCCGTAAATATCTATAAATCCAAGGCCTTAGGGTTTTGGAAAGAGATTGTCATGTGGCTACAAAAAAATGCCATCAATGTCTTCAGCGTAGTTTATCGCGGTAGTACCAAAAGCTTTGATGAGGCATTACGCTATGTCTCCAATACCTCAAGCGAATTAGGAGCGAGAGCTCATCAGGTTGCACATTATTTGCAAATGCCTGATACCTCCAGTTTTGGCTTTCGCGACTTGGTTGATGTCGTTGCTGGTACTATGTTATCTGCGCATTTTCTAAATCAAGCCCCAGGGTATCCAAGATTTAGTGTACTGATCACAAGTCAAAACCGAGAGCGAGCGGTACAAGACGCTCTGCGCGCGATAGCTGGGCAACGCACCAAGCAAGCAACTGCGGTGCTAGATGCCCTGGAGTTGCTAGATGGCGAAAGGCTGGAACCGGCCAAATCCAGATATGCAAAGCACATCTTGGATATCCTTGGTAAAAAAGGCCATGGTCAGGTGGTAAATCGTTCAGAGCTTATCCAGAGTTTGAACGATGTGGAGTATTTTGCCCTGGATAAAGGTTATCGCTTAGAACCAGAATGGGTCGTAGTGCTTTTGGCCGCTTTGGTTTACTCCGGAGATATTGTCCTTTCGATCCCCGGCAGGAAATTTGATGCGACAGCTTTGTCCGAATTGGCCGCTGAACCAATAAGCGAACTGGTCAATTTTAAACACATAGAAAGACCAAAGGAGTGGAACTTACCGGCCCTTGGAGCCTTATTTGAACTGTTGGGCCTGACGCCGGGCATGGTTCGACTCATCGCTCTGGGCAAAGATGATCCGGTTGTCGAAATGCAAAAAAAGGCAAACGAGTATTTGGAGCGGATTGTTTTAGCCCAACAAACATTACGTCAAGGTATTACCTTTTGGGGTGAATATATTTTAGACGAATCGACACAGCAGACATACTACTCGGCTCTTGAGCGAATGAAAAGTTTTCTGGAAAGCTTACAAGCTTACAATACATCTGGCAAGCTCAAAAATTTTCTTTACGAAGTTCAAGAAATTAAATGCTACGAGGATAATTTAAAATATCTTTTACAGGTCGAATTTTTGCGGGATTTACTAAACGATCTGAAAGATATAGTTTCATATCTATCTAATGCTGAAAAGCTTATGCCAAAGGACCACGAATGGAACAAGAAGGAAAGAGAAATTCGAGCCCAAACAATAACTTCGATTAAGGGTAAATGGATAGATGCAGTAGGCGATAGACTGAATTGTGGGAGTGGTGATTTACTGCCAAAGCTATGGCGAGATTTGACCGACCTTAAAGAATCCTACATCAATGCTTATCTAGATATGCACACCAAGGCTAGATTGGGCGTGAACGAGGACAGAAGAAAAAAAGAGCTGATGAATAATGACGAGCGGTTAAAAGCACTACGCGACTTAGCCAGCATAGATCTCATGCCACAATCTCAACTGATAGAGCTTGAAGAACGTTTGAACAGCTTAAAAAGCTGCTTTAAGCTTACCGAACATGATCTTGTCGTAAAGCCGGAATGTCCATATTGTTCCTTCCGACCGGAGGAAATAACATATGGCCCATCTGCTGCCGTCATACTAGATTCCATTGATGACACACTAGAAAAAATGTACAGTGAATGGACCAATACATTACTATCCTGCCTGGAAGATCCAATTGTTAGAAATAACCTCGATTTGCTGAAGCCAGAGGATCGAAAGCAAATCGAGAATTTTATGGAAGAAAGACGATTGCCAGATGTGCTGAGCAATGATTTTATTCGTGCCATACAGGAAGCTTTGTCAGGTCTTGTGAAAATCGAAGTTAAGATAAAAGATTTGCACCAAGCCCTCCTTGCAGGCGGTTCGCCGGTGACGTTGGATGAAATGAAGAAACGTTTTGAAGCCTATTTGACAGAGCTCGCCAGGGGCAAAGAACCCAACAAGGTTAGGATAGTATTAGAGTAAAGTCTATAAGTTATATGACTTTTCATGGAAGGTGGCATGATTTAAGTGAGCGAAAAAACAAGACAACATCGTCAACAGGTCTTGTTTGATTTAGAATCTATGCCCTCTGGCAAGTTAGACTTAGGTGCCTCTATAAGTTGCTTGGGGATTACATTTGAAAATGACGAAAAGCGGCGGGAATATTTCCTTGATCTGCTTCACAAAGGACTGGAAGAATTAAATACCAAGCTTAAAGACATTCCTTTTACTACGTTAGATGACACCATATCTCGTTTGAAGTCGCTCGAACATTGGCCAGTTGGCGACGATGATTGCATAAATAAACTTGCCCTTTGCATGGCCGAAGCGGCACGAATTACTCGCCGCGGAAGCCGGGATGTGGATCTTTTAACGCTTTATAAAGACGAGGTTGGCTTCCCTCACGGCAAGACCAAGGATATCTTGCACCTTTCCGACCCGCCTTATTACACAGCCTGCCCTAATCCATTCATTGAAGATTTCATTCAATATTATGGTAAAGCATATGATCCGCAAAGTAGTAATTACCATCGCGAGCCCTTCGCAGCTGATGTTAGCGAGGGGAAAAATGACCCTATCTATAATGCCCACTCCTACCACACCAAGGTGCCGCACAAGGCTATCATGCGATATATACTGCACTATACTGAACCCGGTGATATTGTCTTTGATGGTTTTTGCGGCACGGGAATGACCGGCGTGGCGGCTCAACTTTGCGGTGACCGCAATACAGTGGAATCTCTTGGTTATATGGTGGACGATCAGGGGATAGTGTACCAACAGGAAACAGCGGATAACGGAAAAAGCGCGTGGAAACCTTTTTCTAAGCTTGGCGCTAGATACGCAGTGTTAAATGACCTCTCGCCTGCTGCCACCTTCATCGCCTACAACTACAACACGCCGGTGGATGTCCGTGAATTCGAGCGTGAGGCCAAACGCATCCTAAGTGAGGTTGAAGAAGAATGCGGCTGGATGTACAAGACAGTTGCGAGCCAACAGGTTTCAAGTTCCGTAGTGAATGAATTAGCCGATGAGATTACCTCGTGCAGATCGGCTGATGAAATACGAATGAAACTTGCAACTTGCAACTTGCAACTCGCAACTATCAATTACACCGTCTGGTCCGATGTGTTCGTATGCCCGGAATGCACCCGAGAGGTGGTCTTCTGGGATGCGGCGGTGGATAAAGAGGCAGGGAAAGTCCATGACGAGTTCCCCTGTCCCCACTGTGGCGCCATGCTCACCAAGCGCCGCATGGAACGGGCCTGGGTCACTAGGTATGACGGCGCCATCAAGCAGTCCATCCGCCAGACTAAGCAGGTGCCGGTGCTCATCAACTACAGCTTAGGCAAAAAACGGTTTGAAAAGACGCCAGACGCTTTCGACTTGGTCCTTATCGAGAAGATCGAGCAATTGGAGATCCCCTATTGGTTTCCGACAGATGCAATTCCCAAAGGTGATAAAACTGGTGAACCGCTTCGCATCGGCATCACCCATGTGCACCATTTTTATACCAAGCGTAATTTGTGGGTGCTGGGAAAATACTTCTGTTCTGTTGTGAAAACAAACCTTAAAAATAAATTAGTACCAATTCTTACGGGTGGTCTTCTCGGCCTCACAAAGCTTCAACGTTTTAAACCAGGGACTACATTCCCGAATATGATTTTGAGTGGCACTTTATATACTGGATCTTTACATCGAGAATGGACTGCTTACCAATGGTTGAGTGGTAAGCAACGTTCGTTCTCAAGAGCATTATCACAAAAATGCGCAGAAATAATGCTAACATCCCAATCTTCCAATATTCCAATAGCAGCCACTCCTCAATCTTTAGACTACATCTTCACCGACCCGCCCTTTGGCGGTAACCTCATGTACTCTGAGCTGAACTTCCTCTGGGAAGCCTGGCTCAAGGTCTTTACCAACAACAAACCCGAGACCATCGAAAACCGCGTTCAGGGCAAGGGGCTGCCGGAATACCAAAAGCTCATGACCGAGTGCTTCAAGGAATACTACCGGGTCTTGAAGCCCGGACGCTGGATGACCGTGGAGTTTCACAACTCCAAGAACGCAGTCTGGAACGCCATTCAGGAAGGTTTGCAGGCCGCGGGCTTTGTCATCGCTGATGTCCGCACGCTTGACAAACAGCAAGGCTCTTTCAATCAAGTAACTCAGGCTGGCGCGGTGAAACAGGATATTATCATCTCCTGCTACAAGCCCAACGGCGGGCTGGAAGAGCGTTTCAAGCTTGAAGCCGGCACCGAAGAAGGTGTCTGGGACTTCGTCCGCACACATCTCAAGCAACTTCCCGTCTTCGTTTCCAAGAATGGCCAGGCCGAGATCATCGCCGAGCGCCAGAATTATCTCCTCTTCGACCGCATGGTGGCCTTCCACGTTCAGCGCGGGGTGACTGTCCCCCTGTCTGCTACCGAGTTTTACGCCGGACTGGCTCAGCGTTTTCCGGAACGGGACGGCATGTACTTCCTGCCCGAACAGGTGGCCGAATACGACAAGAAGCGCATGACCGTCCGCGAGGTATTGCAGCTCAAGTTTTTCGTCACCGATGAGTCTTCAGCCATCCAGTGGCTCAAACAGCAACTCCTTAAGAAGCCGCAGACCTTCCAGGAACTTCACCCCCAGTTCTTGAAAGAGATCGGCGGCTGGCAGAAACACGAAAAGCCGCTGGAGCTGTCGGAATTGTTGGAGCAGAACTTTCTTCGCTACGACGGCAAGGGGTCGATCCCGCCACAAATTGTCTCCTGGCTCAAACAAAGCGAGCAACTACGCGACATTATTCAAAGCGAACTGGCATCCGGCCAATCCACGGACGACAACGGCCAACTCGTAACTAGCAACCCACAACTCATTACTCGCGCCAAGGACCGCTGGTACGTGCCCGACCCCAACAAGGCCGGCGACCTGGAGAAGCTGCGCGAGCGGTCGCTGCTCAAGGAATTCGAGGACTACCGGACGTCCAGCCAGAAGCGGCTCAAGGTGTTCCGCCTCGAGGCGGTGCGCGCCGGTTTCAAGAAGGCGTGGCAGGAGCGCGACTACGCCACAATTATTACCGTGGCCCGGAAGATCCCCGAAAACGTCCTCCAGGAAGACCCCAAGCTCCTCATGTGGTATGACCAGGCGTTGACACGACTAGGGGGTGAATCATGACAACGCATATTTCAGCGCGTATTGCATGGCATGATGACGGATGGAATGGATATATTTGTAAAAATCCAGCCGCCAACACCTTTTGCGTCGGTGCCCAGTCCTACCCAGGTCAGTATATAGCTGAAAAACGTGCACTTGATTGGGAGAACAAGGTTGCTGGTCGGAAGTGCAAAGGACTGGATCGCATTCCTCCGTGCTGCTACAGCAACAATGCGTTTGGTCTGGACGAGGCACCTGCCGAGGCTGAACCGCCTGATTGGTTTAGAGACGGCACCCAGATCCGCCGTTGGATGTTGCCGCCGGCAACAGTCTGTGTGTGGCCCTATGAGGAGATGTACAAAGACGATGTCAGGACCGGAGGGCGCTTCGACTACGACCGGCGCCTGGAGAAGGCACGAGAGTTCTTCAAAGCCATCCAACCGGGCAAGAGCCTCATCTTCTACTACGCAAACTACTCCAACCCTTTCAGCGAGGACGAGGCGAAGCGCTACGCGCTCATCGGCCTATCCCGCGTAAAGGCAGTCGGGGAGGAGCTGTTCTACGAGGGTTGCTCCGATACTGTGAAGCAGAAGTACGGCGGCGGCTTCGTCTGGCAGCGATCAATCACGTCGCACTACCCTGATCAGGGGCTCCGACTGCCGTACCACGTCTATCGGGATCGGCCGGACGTGCTTGAACGGATCGCGCTGTTCCCCGAGAACCCTCGCCTGTGCAAGTACGCAACCCGGCACTTCGAGGATGATGATGCGCTCGGCTTGGTAGAGAGCTTCTTGCGCGTTGTACGCGAACTTCAGGAGATCGGCGACATCACGGAGGATTGGTCCGTCCGAGCGCTCTGGCTCGAGGAGTTGATCTCAGAACTGTGGCGGCACCGCGGTCTGCTTCCCGGCATGCCGGCAGTGCTCAAACTGCTCTCCCTGCAAGATGCTATCCCGCTGTTCAAGAAGGAGGCGCTCGCCGGGAAGGAGATCGAAACACGCGATGCACTCTTTGCCCTCGTGGAGGGCAAGCTGGATATTGTTCCTTGCCTAAAGCTTGACGCCGCTAAGATTAAGAACGTGCGCAGGCAGTGGAAGCTGCGGACGAAGGAAGAACAACGGCTTCTACGGGAGGTGCTTCCGCGCTTCGCCCTGCGGGACGAGCAGATCGAGAAGATTCTCGCCGAGGATCGGGCGAAGAACTGTATCACCGCCACCCTTGATGCCATTGCCGACAATCCCTACATCCTCTCCGAGCAGTACCAGGGCAACGATCCCGACGACTTCATCCCATGGGGAACCATCGATCGCGGTATGATACCTTCCCCCGAGTTGGGGGGTGCGGCACTTGCCGCGAGTGACGACGGACGTAGGTTCCGCGCCCTGCTGGTGGACGCGCTCCGGCACGAGGAGTCGCACGTCTTCGCTCCCGCGGATGCCATCATCGCAACCGTCAACCGCCGCCTGTCCGTGCTCCCCGAATGGAAGCGATTCGCCTTCAACGAGCGATTTCTCTTAGCTGACGAAGAGCTCATCCGCGAGGCCGTGGAGATTCGCGAGGAGGACAAGCGGACCTACCTGTACCTGCGAGAGGCCTTCGAAGATGAGAGACTGCTCGAGGAGAAGCTTCGTTTCCTAGTCGGCGGCCCGGACATCGTGCTGCGTACGCCGGTGACGGAGGGTGTGTGGGAAGGTTTTCTAAATGAGCCGGAGAGCATCCTAGCTCGCAAGGCAGCAAAGGAGTACAGCGCTGCCATCGAGAAGCAGGTCGAGGCCTGCCAGCGGGTCTTTGTCCGCCCCATCGGTGTGCTCGCTGGGGAAGCGGGCACCGGCAAAACGACCGTGATCCGCGCCTTGATTAAGGCCATCAAACGGGGACACGGCGTCGGCTCATCGGTCATCGCACTCGCCCCCACGGGGAAGGCAGCCGACCGTATCCGCGAGGTAGTGGAGAAGGACGAGGCGCTCCAGGGCCAGGTGGAGGTCGCGACGATGCACTCCTTCCTGGCTAAACGAGGTTGGCTCAACGACAACATGACCTTCAAGCGCTCGGGAGGACGTGTCGAGGAAGGGTACGCGACGTACATCCTCGACGAGTCCTCCATGCTCGATCTGGCTCTTACGGCGACCTTCTTCCGCTCCGTGCGCTGGCCGACCGTTCAGAGACTCATCCTGGTAGGCGACCCGAACCAGCTTCCGCCGATCGGTCGCGGCCGGCTCTTCGCGGACATCATCGAGTTCGTCAAGGAGCATGCGCCGGAGAGCATTGCCACCTTGGGGCACAACCTCCGGCAGCTCGTGGGCCGTCTCACCGGCGGCGCGACCGGGATCATCGACCTCGCCCAGTGCTATCTCCACGACCGCGGAGAAGGGCCGAAGAACGAGGATGTAACGACTGCGGTCGAGCATATGCTGCAGCGCGTGCAGCTCGGCGGGGACATAGCGCCGGACCTGCGGGTGATCTACTGGCGGGATCAGGCGGACCTCTCCCGCCTCCTGCTCGAGCAAATGGCTTCGGACATGGCAGAAGACGTCAGGTCGCGCGGCGAGAAACCGGGGGAGGCGCTCAAGGATCTCTGGTGGCAGGCGCACGAGAAGAACAGCAAGCCTGCCTACTTCCAGGTGTTGAGCCCATACCGCGGAGAGTTCTTCGGGGTCGAGGAGATCAACCGCATCTGCCAGGAGCACATCCGGGGGCAGCGTCCGGCGGGTACGAATGTCCTTGGCGGGGTGATGCTCTTCGACAAGGTCATCCAGATCCGCAATCGACCCAAGTCGTGGCCGATCTGGGCTTGGAACCACAACGCTAACAAGATCGAAGCGATCGAGATCTTTAATGGTCAACTCGGGTTTGTCTGGCCGCATCTCTTCGACAAGGACAAGTGGAAGACACCCTTTTTTAGGCTAGAGAAGTTCCGTGTTGTCTTCGACCGGCGTGAGGGCTACTCAATCGGCTACGGCCGAAAGCTTGGCAGGGACGGAGATGGCCGGTGGATCAAGGAAGAGAGCGTCGAAGAGAACCTCGAGTTGGCCTACGCCATCTCGATCCACAAGGCCCAAGGCAGTGAGTTCGAGCGCGTTTACGTCGTGGTGCCCAAGAGCAAGCAGGCGCTGCTCTCCACGGAGCTGTTCTATACCGCGATCACGAGAGCCCGCCGTCATTGCACCTTGCTCGTCGAGCAGGACGTTACCTCTCTGCTGGGCATGCGACGGCTTGAAGCTTCGCGCTTGAGGCGCATCAACTCCTCGCTCTTCACCTTCCGCCCCGTGCCCGAGGCTCTGCTGACCGTGAGTGGGTGGTACGAGGACGGACGGATTCATCAGACGCTGGCAGACGTGGTTGTCCGTTCGAAGTCCGAGGTCATCATCGCCAACATGCTTTTCGAGCGGGACATCCCATTCCGCTACGAGCATCCCATTTTCGCGTCCGACGGAACGTTCTACCTGCCGGACTTCACCATTACATGGCGAGGCACGGACTACTTCTGGGAGCACGTGGGCATGATCCACCGGGATGACTACCGGGCACATTGGGAAAAGAAGCGAGCGTGGTACGAACGATTTTTCAAGGGACGCTTAATCATTACAGAGGAGTCTGTTGATTTGAGCAAACAGGCGGATGAAGTCATTAGAAGATTTTTCATGTAGACATGGATAGATTGATGCAAATAGGCGAATGGTATTACAGCCCCGACCACGGGCAGCTTTGTCAGGTCATCGAAGCCCAGACGCTCTGGGGCGAGACTATTTGCCGTGTCTGGATCCCTAATAAAAATGCTGTTGTTCGTATATCAGCTTCGCAGCTTAAACCGTTAAGTGAAATTACAATCGACAATAAACACCAGATAGCCTATCTTGCTGCCGCCGCAAGGGTTGCCGATGCTTTGACTCAAGATGTCCTGCTTGCGCCAATAGAATCGCCGGTCATCCCATTGCCTCACCAAGTTAAAGCCCTGTCTAAAGCTGTTTCCTCGAATTGGGTTCGCTACCTTTTGGCGGACGAAGTTGGGCTTGGCAAGACCATTGAAGCAGGGCTCATAATGCGTGAGTTAAAGCTCCGTGGCTTGGTTAAGCGCACTTTGGTCGTTGTACCTAAAGGATTAGTAGCCCAATGGATAGCCGAGATGCGCTTTCATTTTAAAGAAGAGTTTCGTTTTATCATACCAAGTGACTTTTCTGCTTATCGACGAATAGCTAGTCAAGAAAACCTCTGGCAAATTCATCCTCAAGTGATCTGTTCAATGGATTCAGTGAAACCCTTAGATAACCGACGCGGATGGTCGGTGGAGCAGGTTGCTGAGTATAATAAAGAACGCTTCGAGAATCTGATCTCTGCCGGATGGGACCTGATCATAGTAGACGAGGCACACCGTTTAAGCGGCAGCACGGATCAGGTGGCCCGTTATAAACTTGGTCTGGGACTTTCGGAAGCTGCTCCTTATTTGCTTTTGCTCTCCGCTACGCCGCATCAAGGTAAGACGGATGCTTTCCATAGGCTGCTTTCGCTCCTAGATGCCCAAGCATTTCCCGATGTAAATAGCGTATCTAAAGATCGGGTGCAGCCGTATGTAATTCGAACGGAGAAGCGTAAAGCCATAGATGTGCAAGGTGAGCCGCTATTCAAGCCGCGATATACACAGTTGGTGTCAGTTTCTTGGGAAGATCGTCACAGGCAGCAAAAATTGCTTTACGAAGAAGTAACTGAATATGTCCGCAAAGGCTATAACAGAGCGAAGCTTGAAAAGCGCAATTATATTGGATTTCTAATGATTTTAATGCAACGATTGGTAGTATCGAGTACGCGAGCCATTCGCACGTCGCTTGAAAGGCGCCTCGAAGTGCTTGAAGAGCCGCTTGAACAGTTATCATTATCCCCAGCCATTATCGAGGAAGATTGGGCCGATTTGGATGGTCAAGAGCAAATAGATATAGCCATTAGACTTCGGTCCGAAGCTTTAGAGGAAGAAAAGACGGAGGTAAGTCGTCTTTTAGATTTAGCCAAAGATTGTGAAAGCCAAAGTTACGATGCTAAGGCTGAAGCGCTTTTTAGCTGGATTTACCGACTTCAGGCTGATGAAGGTGATCCGGGTCTTAAAGTGCTGGTTTTTACAGAGTTTGTGCCTACTCAGGAGATGCTTTACGAGTTTTTAACGGAGAGGGGCATCTCTACGGCCTGCCTTAATGGCTCTATGGATATGGACGAGCGTGTTCGAGTGCAAAAAGCTTTTGCGGAAGATGTGCGTGTTCTAATTTCGACGGACGCTGGTGGCGAGGGCCTTAATCTACAATTTTGTCACGTGGTGATAAATTACGATATCCCCTGGAACCCAATGCGCTTGGAACAGCGTATTGGCAGGGTAGACCGTATCGGCCAGTCGCGTATAGTTAGAGCTTTTAATTTTGTATTTGATGACTCTGTGGAAAAGCGCGTTCGGGAGGTGTTGGAAGAAAAGCTGGATGTCATATTTCAAGAATTTGGCATAGACAAGACTGCTGACATACTTGATTCTGCCCAAGGGGGCCAGATGTTCGATGATCTTTACGTCGAAGCCATACTGAATCCAGAAAATGTGGAAATCAAGGTTGACGAGGTGGTAAAAAGCATTCGACAACAGGCTATGGAGTCAAAACAGAGTGCCTCTTTGCTTGGATCTGCTGAAGATTTAAACCATCGGGAAGCACAACAGTTGTTGGCTCATCCCTTTCCATATTGGGTAGAACAAATGACGATAAACTATATTTTGGCCAATGGTGGCATGGCTGAGAAAAAAGATGGCGCATGGGATCTAACTTGGCCAGACAATGAGAAAACAGCTAATGTTGTATTTGACAAAGAAGAAATGATAAAAAATCCGTCAAAATACTATCTCACCTTTGATGACCCCAAGATAAGAGCTCTGACCATGAATCTTCCGCCATTTGTACCAGGGCAACCAATACCGGTAATTGCTGTTCAAGGCCTTCCATTGGAGATAGTTGGTTTTTGGTCGCTATGGCGAATTTCAATCTCTACTGCCGACTGGAATCGTTATAGGATCATGCCCTTATTCTTAGCTGATGGCGGTCAGATATTTATTCCCACCGCCAGGCATATTTGGGATCAATTATTAACCACATATCCCCGGATAATTTGTCACATGGATGTTGACAGCTCCCGCCTGGCTTTTGAGCAACTTTGGAAGGCAGGAGAACAACAAGGCAAGTTTATCTATGATGAACTGCTCCAGGCCCATAAAAGACATCTTATCTGGGAGCAAGAAAAGGGCGAGTATGCCTTTGATGCACGACGTAGGATAATAATGCGAATTGGTCTAAAGCAGGTGCGTAATCACCGCCTGAAGATCTTGGAACGCGAGGAGCGATATTTCCATGAGGAACTTAAACTTAAAGCTAAGGTTATGCCGGAAATGGTTCCTGTGGTAATGGCTCGCATAGAAGGAGAAACCGCTCATGGCTGGTTGGCGTGATATAATCCTTAGTGAGTTTCAGCCTCACATCGCACGCCTAACATTAGTTGCAGATCCTGATGGTTTGTTGCTTGAAGAGGGCATCTTTGAAGAAATGCGTGCAAGGGGTTTTGATCTGATACCTTTTGATGATAATGTTGCGTTTAGGTACATTTATGAATCCAAGTTCCGTTCTCGTTGGGACAATGGTGAAGAGACCGATTCAATGGCTGTTCTTAGGTTGACTTCAAATGAACTAGATTTATTGCCATATGACTTACTACAGGCTGGACGCAAGGTTTCGATTTCCTTGGCTGATATTTTCCCAAATTTAAGTTATCCAATTGTTGCGACACTTGATTTCATTTACCTTGATACTTTATTCCAAGCTCAAGAAAAGTTTTCGCCAGGACGATTGGGGGATAACGCTACTAAAAGCTTCATACTTCGCTCCGTATTTGAAATAATCCCGGAGTTTATTAAAGAGCCTAAGGATCTGCTTTTGGTGTTGCTTCGTCGACATTACCTCGGCATGAGAATCCCGCCGATCGTTGATGAGTATCTTATTCAGTTTCTTCAACAGAATGAGATGTTCAAAGATTGGCCTTTAGATATTATCGTTTCGGATAGGCAGGCCTTTTTTGCATTTCTTCAAGAGCGATGGCCTATATTTTTAAATACATTAGCATTAAAAGGCAATGAAGTTTGTGAAGAGCCTTCAAGATATGGATTAAGGTTTTCGGGCCCGGCACTTTTGCCATTTGATCATGAGGAAATTCGCGTTTATATTGATGACCTATTTCGTGAAGGCCTACTTCATCCTGTTCCTTGCAGAGAAGCGCAATTACCTAAAGAACACTGGACAAAATTTGGCATAACAATTGACCCTGAAGAAAGCTATTATCGTCGCATTGTTGGATTGATGGATTCCGTTGAAGAAAACTTAAAGGATAATATGCGGCATGAGATGTGGCTTCACTTTGCTTATAAATGGGCTGAACTTTTAGCCTTAGAATTTACATCAGACTTTGTTTTACCTGATACATATAAAGAACGCATGGATGCACTAAAATCAAAGATCGATGGAATGTTTCAAGATTGGATTTTGAAGCGTTATGCGAGCCTTATAAATCTTTCGCCGGCATCTCCAGTAATGTTACATCATATTCCTAGATTCCTTGCGCGAAATCTAGCAGGGGATAAGCGCACTAAAGTAGCCTTTTTGTTAATAGATGGCCTTGCTTTAGATCAATGGATCACATTACGTAATGTCTTAAAAGAGTTGGATTCAAGATTGCAGTTTAGGGAGTCTGCGGTTTTTGCGTGGATACCAACTTTAACGTCGGTATCTCGACAAGCGGCATTTGCTGGGAAACCTCCCATGTTCTTTCCTACAAACATTCGAACGACTGATAGAGAATCGAATCTTTGGGCTCAATTCTGGGCAGAGCAAGGACTTAGTGCCAATGATATAGCTTACATCAGATGGTTAGGTAATGAAATATCTAGTAAACATTATGAGGTTCTAAAACAAGATCGATTACGAGTAGCTGGTTTGGTCGTAGATAAGATTGATCGGATAATGCATGGAATGCAGCTAGGTACTGCCGGCATGCATAATCAGATTTGGCAATGGACTAAGCAGGGATTCATGAGAGACCTTTTGAGCATTTTAATAGATAGTAATTTTAGAGTATATATTACATCAGATCATGGGAACATCGAGGCCAAGGGAATTGGTTGTCCTAATGAAGGGGTAACCGCAGAATTGCGTGGGGAGCGTGTTCGTATATATTCTGATCCAAGTTTAAGAACAAAGTGCAAAATGTCATTTCCCGATTCACTGGAATGGCCGTCTATCGGCCTCCCAGAAGATTATTATGCTTTAATTGCACCAAGTAGGGCAGCCTTTATTCGCAAGGACGATGTGATTGTAAGTCATGGTGGCATTAGCATCGAGGAAGTTATAGCCCCATTTATCGAGGTTGAACGAGCATAAAACGAGCGGATCCTTTCATGGGGGTGAGTTTGTGCCACATAACGGCCAGCTAACGTCACAAAAAAGATTTTCGCAAATTGGTTTTAGTAGGCTGATACGCCTAGAGTGGCTGGAAAGAACAGCTAATTTAGTCCTTGCCGGAAACGATGAGTCATCCATTTATGATGCCCTTCAAAGGTTTCTAGACAATAAGCTCTATGGTGGTAAAAACGTTAAAGGTGGCAGTAGGGAAAAAACTATTGTTATTTTAAGGAAAATATGGGTTTGTCCTCCCATCGATCTGATTTGTCTTAGAGACGATGGCCTGGAAATTTTATCGCATATCCCACGTGAAGAGCATGTAATAATTCATTGGGGTATGACCATGGCAGCATATCCTTTTTGGAGTGCTGTGGCAATGCATATAGGAAGGCAGCTGAGACTTCAAGGTACAACGTCAGTCGGCCAAGTGCAACGTCGCATTAGCGAGCAATATGGAGAACGAGGTGCGGTATCTCTGGCTGTACAAAAGATATTTCTTAGCCTTGCCGATTGGGATCTGCTTAGAAGAACTGCAAATAGGGGGATTTATGTCCCTGGACTTTCATTTGCCATTAATGACATAAGGGTTATTGCTTGGCTGGTCGAGGCTTTTTTGCATGTCCACCAAGGGGGCCCGTTGATGTTGGATACCATACTTAACTTGCCAAGTTTATTTCCCTTTCGGATAAACCCAGTGTCATCTGGTCAATTGGTCAAGGCCTCAGAGCGCCTCGATGCTTTCTCAGTTGGAATTGGTCAAGATTTTTTGGTAATAGGCAAGGCTAACTAGCAAAATTAATAGAATAAAGGATGTGTTAATATGCCGGATGTTGTTTTTAAAAAGGTTGATTATACCCTCAAAAAGCTTGTGGAGGATATCGATATAGGGGAGATTGGACTACCCGATATCCAAAGACCGTTTGTTTGGCCAAGCAGCAAAGTGCGGGACTTATTTGACTCAATGTATCGTGGTTATCCGATAGGTTATTTTTTATTTTGGGAAAATGGCTTCCCCGGTGAGCATAAAGTCATAGGAACTGGCCAAAAGCAAAAAGCCCCTCGTTTGTTAATAGTAGACGGCCAACAACGATTGGCTTCATTATATACAGTAACTAAGGCAGTTCCTATTGTAAGTAAAGATTATCGTCATGCTCGTATTCGTATTGCCTTTAACCCCATAAAAGAAGGATTTGAAGTTACAAACCCTGCCATTGAAAGAGATGTGGAATGGATTCCCGATATTAGCGAGATATGGAAACCGGAAATGAGCAGTTATACGTTTATAAATAAATTCTTTCATCGTCTTGGAGCAAATCGTGAAATTGCCGATGAAGAAAGAACAAAAATAGCAAATTCAATCACACGGCTAGAAAAGCTCTTAGATTATCCCCTTACTGCGTTGGAAATATCTTCTTCTGTTGATGAAGATAGAGTTGCAGACATATTTGTTCGCATCAATAGCAAGGGTACACCGCTTAATCAGGCTGATTTTATTCTTACACTTATGTCGGTGTTTTGGGATGATGGTCGAAAACAACTGGAAGAGTTTTGCCGTCAGGCCAAAAAACCGCCAGTTGGTAAACATCCATCACCATATAATCATTACCTTACTCCTAGCCCTGATCAATTGTTAAGGCCTAGTGTCGCCTTTGGTTTTCGTCGAGCAAGGTTAGAGCACGTATATTCGCTACTGCGCGGGAAGGATTTGCAAACTCGGCAGTTTTCCGTAGAGCAGAGAGAAAAACAATTTGATATATTGAGAGAAGCTCAGGATTGTGTTTTGAATCTCCAAAATTGGCACGATTTCTTTAAGGTATTAAAGCGTGCTGGTTATCAAAGTGGTAAGCTCATCTCCTCCGAAATGACAATAGTCTATACATATGCAATGTGGTTAATCGGTAAGATGGATTATTGCGTAGACCCTTATTACCTGAGAGAAATTATGGCTCGCTGGTTTTTTATGGTAGCTCTTACGGGACGTTACACCAGCTCTCCAGAAGGTCGTATGGAGCAGGATTTAGCGCTCTTACGGGGGATCGATACAGCTGAGGGGTTTGTGAAAATTCTGGATCAACAAATAAATGCCATTTTTACGAGAGACTATTGGGAAGTGACCCTGCCTAACGAATTAGAGACAGCTGCCGCTCGCAGTACTGGCCAATTTGCCTTTTATGCAGCGCTTTGCCTTCTTGATGCCAATGTGTTGTACTCTAAGATGAAGGTCTCTGAATTGTTGGATCCAACCATTAAAAGTAAAAAGAAAGCCCTGGAACGTCATCATCTGTTTCCTCGGCGATACTTGCAGAAAATGGGCATTCGAGAGGAGCGTCTTATTGATCAGACGGCTAACTACGCCCTGGTGGAATGGCATGACAATATAGCCATATCGGATAAAGCACCCAAGGATTACGTGCCTCAAGTTGAGGCCAGATTTACCGGCGAAGAACTGCAAAAAATGTATACGATGCATGCGCTGCCCGAAAGATGGTATGAAATGGAATATACGACCTTCTTAAATGAGCGTAGAAAATTAATGGCTGATATCATTCGCAGGGGATTTATGAAATTGAAAGAAAATATATAAGCAATACTCTAGAAGGGTTTTTTACTCTATATAGGATGCCATAAAATGGATCCAAGACAATGAATTTGGCAACATCTCACGCCAATTTAAATGCATATCTACATGCCCGTCTAATGGGTAATCATCCATGAGAATCTGGTCGCTGCATCCTCGTTATCTTGATGGCAAAGGGCTGGTGGCGCTGTGGCGGGAGGGGCTACTTGCAAAGGCGGTATTGGAGGGAAAGACTCGCGGTTACGTCCATCATCCCCAGCTTGCACGTTTTCGCGCTCAACCGGATCCTGTGGGCGCAATTAATGCCTATTTGCATTTCGTGCTCCTTGAAGGTCGTGCGCGAAACTATCGGTTCGACGAGAATAAGCTGTTGCCCGTCGGAAGATGTCCGCTAATTTCCGTGACCGACGGGCAGATTTGTTACGAATGGAAGCATTTGTTGGCCAAGCTCAAGACAAGAGATAGGAGTCGGTATAGCTCGCTTTGTTCAATAGAAGTTCCTGACGCTCACCCTTTAATGAAGGTCGTTCCCGGTCCCGTTGAGCCCTGGGAAGTGGTCAGGTGAATTAACGGGAGGGGCAATCCCTGTCCGAGGTTCGACATGGCTTTTTGCAAATAAAGACCGAGGTTCGGTTTTACGAAACTCGGTCTTTATTCCTTTTAAACTAATTTGTCGCCAGCTTATTTGTCCTTGCTTGCAGGGATGGGGCGCTGAGTATCAGGGGCGTTTTGGGGTTGCGCTTTTTCTTCCATCCACTGGTGCCTTCGCTCTTCTCTTTTAAGCTCTTGCGGCTCAAGCTGCAACCTGCCTCCTTCGAGCAGTTCGGAAACTCCTCCGCCGGAAGATGCCGACTGCCTCATGCATATCTCCTTGCAGCCGTGACAGTGGGAGCCGGCGTTTTCCGGCTCCGTGTAGACCGTTATGGTTCCTTCGAAATTCCTTAGGACTATCCTGCGCTCTCCCTGGGCTAAAACGTAATTTGGCATTACCGGTATCTTGCCCCCTCCTCCGGGAGCGTCTATGACGAAGGTCGGAACTGCCATGCCCGTGGTATGTCCGCGCAGGGCTTCTATGATCTCGATGCCCTTGCCGACGGAGGTGCGAAAGTGTGATATGCCGCGCGAAAGGTCGCATTGATAGATGTAGTAAGGGCGCACCCTGTTGACTAAAAGCTTATGAAACAGCTCTTTGAAGATATAGGGGCAGTCGTTGATGCCACGAAGCAGCACGGATTGGTTGCCAAGCGGTATGCCTGCATCAGCGAGCATGTTTAAGGCTCTGGTCGAGTAGGGCGTTATTTCCTTAGGATGATTGAAGTGGACGTTGATCCACAGGGGATGAAATTGCCTTAACATGGAGACCAAAGACCTCGTGATCCTCTGAGGCATGACGGCGGGAACGCGCGTTCCGATCCTTATGATCTCGACGTGAGGTATTCGCCTCAGGCTTCTTAAAAGCCACTCCAGGTTGTCGTCTTCCATTGTCAGAGGATCTCCGCCCGTGATCAAGATATCTCGAAGGGCCTCGGTCTTTTCTATGTAATCTATAGCTGCTTGCATTTCCTCGTGGCTTTTTGGTCTGTCTATCTCCCCGGCAAAACGCCTCCTTGTGCAGAACCTGCAGTACATGGAGCATTGGTCCGTTACGAGCAATATGCCCCTGTCGGGATATCTGTGTACGAAGCCCGGAACGGGTGCGTATCTGTCTTCCGCTAGCGGATCGTGAAAGTCCTCCTCTGCGGTGTTTCTTTCTGCGGAAGTGGGGACGGCCTGCATCCTAATGGGACAGTTGATGTCATTGGGATCCATCAAAGTGGCATAGTATGGGGTGATGGCCATTCTTAGCTCTAAAAGATCGTCATTAAGGGCTTTTTTCTCTTCAGGAGTAAGGGCGATGACTCGGCTTAAGGTATCGATGTCGGTGATCCTATTGGCCAGCTGCCAGTGCCAATCGTTCCACTCCTTCGGCTTAACGTCTTTCCAAAGGGATACTTCTCTATAATTTATCATTCTTTCCCTTGCCTCCCGCTGGATCGTTTTTTATTATAGCTTTATAAAAAGTTACCAGGTCGTCTCCTTCCCGGTAAAAGGAGGGTATGCGACCACACTCCCGAAAACCCAGGGCATTGTAAAAGGCCCTTTGTTGGGCATAATCTTCCTTGCCCGAGGTTTCCACCCTAATATTTGCTTTGTCCTTTTCTTTTAAAATGGATTCTTCCATCCTGCTCACCAAACGCCTCCCAATTCCCTTACCTTGATATGAAGGAGAAACGACGATCCAGTAAAGGTCGTAAGTGAACTCCGTCATGGGCGTTTTGCCGTATATCAAAAAGGCGACGTCGTCGTTTCCGGCCTTTTCTCCAATAAGCATGTAGCCCTCTTCATCTGAGCCTTCCAGGCACTCTCCCAGCAATTCCGAGAGTACGTCCAGCTCGGCTTCGTTGAAGGCTTTAGTAGATCGCGCTATGTCTAGATACTTCGTACAGCGATTCATTATCTGATTCATATTGGCTCTCCTTTATGGCTGTATCAATTATGTAAGAGATCAAAGCTTCGTAAGGAAGGCCGCTTCTTCTGCATTGATTTGCCAGTCCGCTTTCGATGTTTAAGTCGGGGTTGGGGTTTACGTCGATGACATAAATTTGCCCATCCCTTTCTCTCATATCCACCCTGAAATACCCCTTGCAGGAAAGGGCGATGCCTGCACGCTTTGCCATCCAAATCAGACTATCCTTCATCTCTCGGGGGAGGAATTTTGGATTTTCAGGGGCAATCCTGTAGCCGGGGCTTTTTGTATCCCACTTAGCCCCGTAATCCAGAAAGGGCAACGCCTCAGGATAGTCTTCGTAGTCTATCATGGATATGCCTGCCACTTCGTAGGGCGGAAGTCCGATCAATCCTACGTTGAACTCCCTGCCTTCCAGGAATTCCTCCACTATTATCCCTGCAGGGAAGGTCAGAATTTTGCGGGCAATGGCCTCTTTTAGTTGCGATTTGGACGTGACCAGAGAGCTGTCGTCTATGCCTACGCTTCCATCCTCAAATCGGGGCTTTATGAAGGCAGGACACGGCAGTCCCTCCAAGTCGAAGGATGTGCTTTCGAGGCATATTCCCTTTGGGACGGGGACGTTTTTCTTTGCCAGGAGCTTTTTAGCCATTAATTTATCTAAGGAAGCTTGCAGGGCAGCAGAGCCGTTTCCCGTAAAGGGCATGTTCAGGCTTTCCAAAAAGGTCGCAAACAATACTTCTTTTTTGCTGTCGTCGGAAAATCCTTCGAAGAGATTGAATATACAATCTGGCCGGAAACGCTTTATCTTATTCTCCAGCACATCAAAACTCATCAGATCCTTTTTGGTGACGCCGAGCACATACGCCTCATGTCCGACAGAAGCGAGAGCCTTTGCGACCATATCTCTAACGATCAGGGTATCCAGTACATCCGGCCTTTCCGTATCCTCTTTGGCAGTTACGATCAATATCCTCATAGTAGTTATCCCTCCAGCCAAGGCAAGCCGTAGCGGTTGAAGGCTGAACGCAAAATTTGCGATATGAGGTCGTGATAGTTGCCTCCGCTAAGGGAATAAAGAATTGGAAGGTCGCTATAATAAGGTGAAAGCCCCGGCAGGGGGTTGATATCTATAACCCTCAGTTGGCCTTGTCCGTCCATCCGCATGTCAATGCGAGCTATATCCCTGAGTTCCAAGGCATGAAACGCATCGAGAGCGATCATTGCAGCTTCACGTCGGACCTTTTCGTTTATAGCTTCAGGGCCTTCATAAAGTATGCATTCCAGCCAATCTCTTTTATGTTCCAAAGAATACAAAAAGACGCCGTCATCCGATGGTTTTCGCTCCGAAATCTTCATCATGCCCAACAAACGAGCATCCCTGCCGTTACCGACGATGCCAGCGGTTATCTCTATGCCGGGCAGAAAGGCTTCGATGATGGCGGGTTGTCTGTATCGCTCGAATATCCTCAAGACATTTCGTTTCAATTCATTCGGGTTTCGACATATGGAATCGCGGAACACGCCTTTGGATGAGCCTTCCCATCTGGGCTTTGCGATGTAAGTTTCGTTGTTATCCTGAAACAACATGTCAACATTGCGCAAGTCGTCTTCGCTTCTGAAGAGTGTCATGAAGGGCACGGGGACGTTTTCCCTGCTTAAAACAACATTCGTGAGATATTTATCCAAAGATATTGCAAGAGAAACGGGATCAGATCCGCTATAGGGGATCCCCAAGGATTCGAGCAGGCAGGGTATTTGAGATTCTCTGCCCCTTTCTGTGCCTATTCCTTCAGCAATATTGAACATGAAGTCCGGGCGTTGATTTGCAAGTTTCGACGGCAGATCCTCATTTTGTTCGCAGAGAAGGGTCTTAAATCCAAAACTTTCTATTTCTTTTGCCAGAGCATCTACAGTACTTTGAGAGTCGTACTCCTCGTAAAGATCATCCGGGTCGCCTTCCGAGGTAGGCTTTTTTAGATTGAAGGCGATGCCTATGACCTTGACCGGTAGGGGAACTTCTTGACTTGATTCTTTATCTTCCATCCTTTAATTCACCTCTTCTTGAGGTATGAGATACAACCCCCAAAGGGGTTGTTGGTAACTTGTTTTTATATTGTTTAATATCTAAATGAATCTCTTATTTGTATGTATCACCTCTTTTTATAGTATTAACAATTATTTACAAAATTTAATACTACAATAAGCGATATTAAAATATAGATTTCAACTCCCAACTAAAAAATTCCCTCTCTTTTGAGGGAATGAGATCTTTTGACTGTATATACTTTTTTCTGCGAGAATTATAGTGCTTGTTTTCCTGATATGCAATGGGATAGGTGGTGTTTCGATGAAAAAAATCAACATAATTAGGGTCAGGAAATTCCTGGAGATAGCTCTTTTGACGAAGGCCTTTGTGATAGCCGCTCCGAAGCCCGTAGCTTTGATCCCGATAGGACCTCAAGGATGCGGAAAGACGAGCTTGGGGTTATACCTGTCCCGCAAAATTAGCAGTTTCGAGATGATATCCCAGGACGAAATAAGAAAATCCTTTTTCCTTCAGATGTACCCCGAAGAAAATGGCGTCGGGTTCGAAAGGATATATGAGGCTTTGAGACCTAAGGAACCGGAGATACGCAGAAAGGCTATCGAGGCTCTGAAGTCAAGCACGAAAGAGGTCGTATATGTGGATAGAATGAATCTGACGCCTGCATCAAGGTCCGACTTTATCATTCCCGAGAGATTTAACGTGGCCATCTACTTCGACCTGCCCTTGGATGAAATTTTAAGAAGACATAAGAACAGGCCTGATAAGGTTTTGGCCATCCCCGATCATATAGTGATCAGTTGTTTTAACATGGCAGAATTTCCCAAAAGGGATGAATTTGACGCCAGAGTTATCCTGAGTCCGATCAGGATAACAAGGGAAGAAAGTGGACACGAAAAGGACAAAGGCAATTTGTCGAACGAGTAGTTGATATTAGCGAGTGTCTTTGAGCTTCTTTGCCTTAGATCTGTACCATAGTACATATATCGCTATTATCGTTACACATAAGAAAAAAAGCGCCACGGAAATTGAATGAAGTGTCTCCTGAAGCCGCTCTCTGTTGTTTCCTATGTAATATCCGAGCAGGGCCAGTACTACCACCCATATTCCGGCCCCCAGTGAAGTGTATAAGCTAAAAAGGTCCAACCTCATCCTTGCTATACCCGCTGGCAACGATATGTATTGCCTGATGCCGGGCAGCAATCTTCCGACGAATGTACTCACGGCGCCGTGTTTTTTAAAGAAGTTTTCGGCTTTGTTCAAGCTTTTTTCGCTGATAAAAAAATATTTGCCATATTTTATTAGAAAATACCTTCCCAGTTTCAGAGCCAAATAATAGTTGAATATCGCCCCTAATAAGCTTCCTGCGATTCCGCAAAATATTACCACAGGCAGTGACATCTTGCCCTCGGCTGCCAAAAAGCCTGCCGGCGGGAGAACAACTTCGCTGGGAAAGGGGAAAAAAGAAGATTCCAAAAACATCAAGGCTGTTATCCCTACATACCCCAAGCGGCCTATAGTATTCACCAAAAAAATCACTATAGCTTCAAGCATCTGTGTAACATCCTATTCCAAATAATCTTCTATCTTTGCTGAATAAAGGTGTTGAAGGTATTGACTTACCGGGCCATTGACCTGGGCCAGATGCTGGCTTCCAATCCTTCTTACGGGGAGTATTTCCTTGATGCTCCCCGTTATGAACGCTTCTTGTGCTGTTGATACTTCGGAAAGCAGGGGACACCTCATCTCGACCTTCAATCCGCTTTCTTCAGCTAGTGTAATGATGATTTGGCGCATTACCCCGTCGAGCACCTTCTCTGTAGGAGCTGTGACTATCCTGCCGTCGATTACCATGAAGAAGCTGCTGCTTGAAGATTCCGTTATCTCTCCATCGGGACAGTACAAAACCTCCAGAGCCTCTTTATCGTCACTACGTCCAACATATGCAGGGAGGTAAAATACGCTTTTTATGTGCGGGAAAGGCCTGTCCATATCTATGGGAGCGAGAACTACGCCGCGTTCGTAATTTTCCCTTGGCGCCTTTTCCAACGGTTCGAATATGACAAAAAACCTCGGATGGGGAAATTGGCCATCTTCAAATACATCTCCCCCCGAGACGTATATTCGCATTTGAACGTCTTCGCAATCCATCATTGCAATGCCTTTTCTGATGACCCCGATGATTTGTTGTATATCCAAAGGGAGTTTGATTCCCAGGGCATGGGATGACTCCTCCAGCCTTTTTAAATGGATCGACATTGCATGGGGTCTTTTTCGATAGGTCCTCAAGGTGTCAAAAACGCCTACGCCTCTTTGCACGAGCAAGTCGGTTACGGGAATACTGATTTCTTCCAGAGATTTAAACTCGCCGTTGTAATAACAAAGCTTCAATTTCCGTCCCCTCTTTTTGTATGCCATATATTCGACCATGGTCGTCGAGAATTATTGTAGCGAATAAATTGTCCTTTGAACATGGCTGGCAATATACTTTTCTTAAAGGCCCAGGTTTGTGCCTTAGGCATACATTGACCCGCAACTTGGCTGAAGAACAATTAAATTCTGGCTACTTTTTTATCAAACTTTATTATAATATGTATATTTGAGAGGCATTATTGCAATACAAATTATGAAGGAGGGACAAGAGTAATGACTGTAGTATATGTCAATGGAGAGTTTGTTCCCAAGGAAGAAGCAAAGGTCTCAGTGTACGATCATGGTTTTTTGTATGGCGACGGAGTGTTTGAGGGCATCAGAGCTTATGCTGGGCGCGTATTTAGGCTGGAAGAGCATATCGACAGGCTCTACGATTCGGCTAAGGCAATATGGCTAGAGATACCCATCTCTAAAGAAGAAATGATGGAAGTTTGCGCGGAAACCTGCAGAAGAAATGAGCTCAAGGATGCCTACATCAGGTTGGTCGTGAGCAGAGGAACGGGAGACCTCGGTTTGGACCCGAGGAAGTGCCCGAAAGCGACAGTAGTATGCATTGCCGATAAAATTGCCCTCTACCCCGAGGAGTTTTATCAGAAGGGCTTAAAGGCGGCTACGGCAGCCACGAGGAAAAACTACGGAGAGGTGCTTCCTCCGCAAGTTAAGACCTGCAATTATCTTCCCAATATCATGGCCAAGATTGAATCGATAGTTGCGGGAGCCCAAGAGTGCTTCTGCATGAGCCGCGAAGGTTATTTGACGGAAGGCTCCGGCGACAATGTGTTTTTGGTTAAAAACGGTGTAGTTAAGACCCCTCACCCCGCTGCTGGAATTTTGATCGGCGTTACGAGAAATGCCGTTATAGAATTGGCCAAGAAATTGGGTTATCCCGTGGAGGAGACTTTCCTTTCGAGATATGACGTTTACACTGCTGATGAAGCCTTCGTCACCGGTACTGCAGCCGAGATGGTTGCCGTCGTTGAGGTAGATGGAAGAAAGATAGGCAATGGCAAACCAGGTCCCGTCACGGAGAAACTCAGAGAAGAATTTCGCAAGCTGGTAACTTCTGAAGGATATCCCATTTACAAGTAAATGCGAATCAGGCTTTTCGGGGCAAGACATGCTGCACTGAAGATGTCTTGCCCCTTATCGAGAGAGGAGGATGGTTGTGGCCTTTAATATATTGGTCATAAATCCAGGTTCTACCAGCACTAAGATAGCGTGGTATGAAGATGATGTTGAAACATGGAGAAAAACCATAACCCACGCCCCTGAAGAGTTGTCGGAGTTCGATGGCGTAATAAGCCAGTTGGACTTCAGATTAAAAGCCGTTGAAGACGCCTTGAAAGAGGCAGGGTATTCCTTCGACGATCTCGATGCGGTAATAGGGCGCGGAGGCATAGTCGATCCGCCCATGCCTGGTGGAGTTTATCGGGTAGAAGAAGTGTTGATCGAATATTTGAAGCGTTGCAAGCCATGGGAGCATGCATCTAACTTAGGAGGGCTGATGGCCCACTCTATAGCGCAACCCCGAAATATACCTGCCTTCATCGCCGATTCGGTGGCCACCGATGAATTGGATGACATCGCAAGGATCACGGGTCTTCCGGAGCTTCCTAAGTATTCCTTGGCCCATACATTAAATGTGAAATCAGTAGTGCGTAAGGCGGCCAAGGAGCTGGATGGGGATTGGCGTAAACTTCGCTTTATAGTGGCCCATTTGGGAGGAGGCTTTACGATCTGCGCCCACAGGGACGGCAGAATGGTGGATCTAAACAACGCCAACGAAAACGGACCTTTTTCCCCGGAGCGTGCCGGGACCGTCCCCACTGGCGATTTGGTCAAACTTTGCTATAGCGGCAAATATAACGTGAAGGAACTGCGTCGAAAGCTTGCAGGCGCTTCGGGATTCGTCGGTTATCTCGGTACAAATGACGTTCGTGAGGTGAAGAAGCGCATTGAAGAGGGAGACGAAGGGGCTGCATTGATTTACCGCGCAATGGCTTTCCAGGTGGCCAAAGAGATCGCTTCCTATTCAGCCGTATTGGAGGGCAAGGTCGATGCCATTATCATGACCGGCGGCGTGGCCTACGACGATGACTTAGTGGCCATGGTAACGGAAAGGGTACAGTGGATAGCTCCCGTTTTGGTATATCCCGGGGAAAATGAAATGAAGTCCTTAGCGGAGAACGCCTTGAGGGTTTTGAAGGGAGAAGAAAAATCCTCTTCCTATGCTGACGTCGTGGAAAATTACAGAAAAAGGGAGGTGCTTTAATTTGGCCTTTAAAAATCTCGATTTTCTCTTTGATAGGGCTAAGAAAGGCACCGTTATGAGAGTTGTCGTCGCTGCAGCAGAGGACGGAGAAGTGCTTGAAGCGGTCAAAAAGGCACATTCAGAAGGAATAGTTGAGGCTGCCTTGGTCGGCGATAAGGGAAGGATAGCAAGGGTCGCCGAGGAAAGGAGCATAGACATATCTTCTTTCGAGATAATTTCAGCAAAAAGCGAGGAAGAGGCGGCCGCAAAGGCCGTACAAACCGTATCATCGGGGAATGGCGATCTTTTGATGAAGGGGTTCATAAAGACTTCTACCCTGCTTAAGGCCGTATTGAATAAAGAATGGGGCTTAAGGAGCGGGAACCTGCTCTCTCATTTGTTTCTTTTCGAAGTTCCTGCCATCGATAGAGTTATAGGACTTACAGATGGGGGACTCAACACCTACCCCGGCCTTCAAGAGAAGGCTGCGATAGTAAATAACGCTGTTTGCTGTTATCATTGTTTGGGCGTCGAAACGCCAAAGGTCGCTGCCTTGGCCGCCGTAGAGGTGGTAAATCCCGATATGCCCTGCACGATTGATGCAGCCGCATTGGTCCAAATGAACAGACGAAACCAGATAAAAGGCTGCATCATCGACGGACCTCTGGCTTTGGATAACGCCTTGAGCGAAGAGGCCGCACGTCATAAGGGACTGACATCAGAAGTTGCCGGACATGCCGACATATTGCTTGTTCCCGACATAGAAGCGGGAAACTTGCTTGGAAAGGTCATCCTTTTCATGGCAAATGGAGCAGGTGCCGGAGTGGTCTTAGGCGCGAAGGTTCCCGTAGTTTTGACCAGTCGCGGAGATACGGCCCGGACTAAAGCGCTCTCCATAGCCTTGGGAGCTGTTTTGGCAAAAAGTCAGGGAATGAAATGAAAAGATCATAAAGAAGCGATCATAGAAAAAGTATATATTATAGGGAGGTCTGCAAAGGTGAAACAGTTACGTTCTCTTGCTGAACTTTTAACTTATGCAAAGGAAGTGGGACCCAAAAGGGTAAGCGTTGCTTTGGCAGAAGATGCCGAGGTTCTGGAAGCGGTTGAAAATGCCAGAAAGGAAGGCATTGCCGAGTGCATCTTGGTTGGTAACACCGACAAGATGAAGGAAATAGCCAAGGGGATTGGCATCGACCTTTCTAGCTTCCAGTTAAAGGATGTTCGCGGGAGCGAAGCCGATGTGGCCTTGGCCGCCGTAGAGGTTGTATCTTCGGGTCAAGCCGATATACTGATGAAGGGCATGATATCAACCGCTAATTTCCTTAGGGGCGTATTGAATAAAGAAAAGGGATTGAGAACGGGTTCCTTGCTGTCTCATGTTTATATACATGAAGTGGAAGGGATCGATCGTATTCTTTTCATATGTGACCCCGCATTTAACATCGCCCCCGATCTGAATGCCAAAGTCAAAATAATCGAGAATACCGTAGAACTTGCAAAATCCTTCGGCGTCGAAACGCCAAAGGTCGCTGCCTTGGCCGCTGTAGAGGTGGTAAATCCCGATATGCCCTGCACGATTGATGCAGCAGCATTGGTCCAGATGAACAGACGAAACCAGATAAAAGGCTGCATCATCGATGGACCTCTGGCTTTGGATAACGCCTTGAGCGAAGAGGCCGCACGTCATAAGGGAATAGTTTCTGAGGTAGCGGGGCATGCCGAAGTCTTGCTCGTTCCCGACATAGAGGCGGGGAACATCTTTGCCAAGGGCATTGTCTATCTCACGAAAAACAGGACGGCCGGCCTGGTCTTGGGTGCAAAGGTTCCTGTAGTTCTTACAAGCCGTGCCGATACTGCGGAAACTAAGCTTTTGTCCATAGCGTCAGCTGTGGCTTTGGCTGCTTATAAATCAGCCTAAAAGGGGATTGCAGGTTAAGGGAAAACGGTAAAATAGGCGCATAGAATGGGAGGAACGTCACTAATGATATCGCCGAAGATATTAGCAATCAATCCGGGTTCCACCAGTACGAAGATCGCTTTTTTCGAAGGGGACAGGGAAAGTTGGCGCGAAACCCAAAGATATGACATCGATGTCCTGAAACGTTTCAACGGAATCATAGAACAGGAAAACTTCAGGTTAGAGGAGATAAAAAGGTCTTTGAGGGCTCATGGCACCAAGTTAGAGGAGGTGGATGCCTTCGTAGGCCGCGGAGGTTTGTTGCATCCGATTCCTGCAGGTACATATGCGATCAACGATCTTATGTTGGAAGAGATGCGTGCCTGTAAATACGGCGTGCATGCAAGCAACCTTGGTGCAATCCTCGCCCACAATTTGGCCAAGGAAGCGGGCGACAAACCCTGTTTTATTGTCGATCCTGTAGTCGTGGATGAGCTGTGCGATGAGGCAAGGATATCGGGTTTTCCGGAAATTGAGCGAAAATCTATCTTTCATGCCTTAAATCAAAAAGCGACGGCCAGAAGAGCGGCAGAGGAATTGGGAAAGAAGTACGAAGAGACCAGATTGATAGTAGCGCATCTCGGCGGAGGAATATCCGTGGGAGCTCATTTGTACGGCAGGGTGGTGGATGTCAATAATGCCTTGGACGGAGAGGGGCCCTTCTCGCCGGAAAGGGCGGGGACCCTTCCGGTAGGGCAGTTGGTCAATTATTGCTACAGCGGCAAGTGTACGCTGGAGGAAATGGAAAAAAAGCTGGTGGGCCAAGGCGGATTGGTTGCCCATCTGGGGACTAACGATGCGCGCGAAGTCGAAAAAAGGATAGCCGAGGGTGACGCCAAAGCTGAGTTGGTCTATAATGCAATGGCATATCAGGTTGCTAAAACTATCGCTGAGTATTCAGCCGTTCTTTCAGGCCAGGTCGATGGAATAATTATCACCGGAAGCATTGCCTATAGCAATAAATTCGTAGACATGGTCACCAAACGCGTAAGCTTCATTGCTCCTATCTTTGTATATCCCGGCGAGGATGAGATGCTTGCCCTTTCGCAGGGAGCTTTAAGAGTGCTGACGGGAGAAGAAGAAGCAAAAACATATGCCTATTAGAGGCTAGGGGGACGAGGATTTTGCCACCCATGCTCAAGTTCTTTACGGGATTGTTGATGTATTCCTTTATATTCCCGAGGGCGTACGTTGCCGTCGTCCCGAAGGGGATAAAATGGATAAAAGATCATTTCTATGACGAGATCCCAAAGGACGTGAAATGGGCAAGAGGATACCAGAAGTTTTTGCTTGGGTTGCTCTTTTTTTTGGAGGTGTTTTTGCAATCCTCGTGGTCTGCCTGGGTGGCATACAGAATTTTGGAGTATTCAATGAAAGCAGAATCCTATAAATGGGGTTATTTCTTGATTGGCGCTATATGCGGTGAAGCAGCCCTAGGGTACATTGCCAGGAAAGAGGAAAATGTTGACCTGTGGGTTGCTCTGCGCTCCATCATCCCCATGGGTCTGCTGATCGAATTTGTGATCAACCCCCGATTTTTAGATACGCTGTTTGGTTGGTTGGCGAATATAAGCCTTTGATCGATGGCATTTAAAGAAGAAAAAGCCCGCTTACGTTTATCTTTGGTAAGCGGGCTTTTTGGACAGCAACTTATTAAGGTTTACTTTATCAGCTCTTTTAGTGCCTTTAATGCGGCGTCGTAATCCGGATGGTTTGTGGCCTCAGGGACAATTTGGACGTAGCGAATAACGTCGTCCTTGTCCGCTATAAAAACTGATCTTGCAAGGAGCCGCAGTTCTTTAATCAGGACGCCCCAATTTGTACCAAAAGAGGCATCTCTGTAATCTGACAGAGCAATGACCTTCTTTATGTTCCCTGAAGTGCAAAATCTCTTTATTGCGAAGGGAAGGTCCATGGATATGTTGAGAACGACTACATCATCGGGCAGAGATGTGGCCTCTTCCTCAAACCTGTGGGCTTGAACATCGCATACGGACGTATCGAGAGAAGGCGTTACGGATATGACTTTAATCTTATTGGCGAAGTCAGATTTTTTGACTTCCCTCATGTCTTGATCTATAACCGTGAAATCCGGGGCTTTGTCTCCCACTTTCAGCTCAGGGCCTATCAGGGTAATTGGGTTGCCGTGCATGGTAACTACACCTTTTCTTTCCAAGTCTATCACCCCCATTTATATTTGACATCTCTACATGTCAAGTATAAATTATAATCATTTTTGATATTTAGGTCTAGCTAAATTTTATGTATACCTACTTGACTTAAGGAGATATTTTATGTAAATTTACATAAACAATTTCGTGCTTGTGGTTGGAGGATTAAGGATGAAGATTAATGGCTTGCTTTTTTGCGCTTGTTGTTGTCGGTGGATCGCTTCATGATCTACCGCGGCTCGGGGCCGCGGCTATAGAAAAGCTGTGGCCAAAGCCGAAGGCAAGTTAATTTAAAATATAAAACTTTTTTAAATATTAAGAGGGCTTTCGCGCCACAGCGAAAGGCCTCTTAATATTTTACGTTAATTGCAAAGGGAGGAATGAAAAGTGAGAAAAATATGGCAAACGATAAAGTCAGATTATCAGGCAGTAAAAGATAGAGATCCAGCCATACCTGACGGTATAAGGGGTGCGCTTGAAATCATCTTGTGCACGCCCGGCTTTCAGGCCATTTTAGCCCATAGATTTATACACTTTCTACATACGAAACTTCGCATTCCCATTTTGCCTAGATTTCTGGGTTTAATAGTGCGCTGGTGGACTGGAATTGAAATACATCCTGGAGCAGAGATTGGCAGAGGGGTGTTCATAGACCACGGAATGGGCGTGGTCATTGGAGAAACTGCCGTTGTAAAGGACAATGTCACTTTGTTCCACGGCGTGACCCTGGGCGGAACCGGAAAAGAGAAGGGGAAGCGCCATCCGACAGTGGAAGAAGGGGCTTTTATAGGAGCTGGCGCCAAGATATTGGGGAATATTGTCGTCGGCAGGAATGCGAAGGTTGGTGCCGGGAGCGTGGTGTTGAGGGATATTCCACAAGACAGCACAGTCGTCGGAATTCCTGCCATGGTTGTCAAATACAGGGGAATTAGGCTGAGGGAAAATTTGAAGCCCTCGGAGCCCTCTTTACAACATTCGCTTTTGGTGCGCCTGGCTCAGCTTGAGGAGAGCGTGCAAATCTTACAGGAAGAAGTTGTAAATTTGAGGAATCAGCTTAACGAAAAAAACGAAAGGGAGGTCGCTTGATATGTTGTTGAATGAAGTCGCGATTGGGCAGTTAATAGGGAGGACGCCATCGATCAAATTGTCCTCTAAGAAAGGATATATATTGACGAAACTGGAAGGCAATAACATAGGAGGCTCGATAAAGGATAGAGCCGTATGGGGCATGCTCAAATATTTCGAACAGACTGGCAAGCTGAAACAAGGCACGACTATAGTGGAACCAACGTCTGGTAACACCGGCATTGCGCTGGCAATGTTTGGAGCGACAATGAATATAAACGTTATACTGGTCATGCCTGAGTCAATGTCCCTGGAGAGGAGACAAATATTAGCCGCCTATGGAGCAAAACTGGAGTTGACGCAGGCTTCGGAGGGCATGGGAGGCGCTATAAAAAGGGCGGAACAAATTGTAAAAGAAATCCAGGGTGCCGTCATGCTGGATCAGTTTTCTAACCCCGGGAACCCTTGGGCTCATATGGTGACGACTGCTCCTGAAATATTGTTGGATGCTAAAGGGTCCGAAATCGCTGCCTTCGTCGCAGGGGTTGGTACCGGTGGCACCTTGACGGGGGTTGGAAGATTATTGAAGAAAGTCTTTCCCAATATGAAACTTATCGCTGTAGAACCGGCCGGTTCGCCGGTGTTAAGCGGCGGCGTGCCCGGATCGCATGCTATCCAGGGCATTGGCGCCGGATTTATACCTAAAAATTTAGACCTTTCTTTGGTAGATCGAATAATTAAGGTGTCAGACGAAGATGCGATCGACATGACAAGGTATTTGGCTCAAAAAGAAGGCTTGTTTTTAGGCATATCAAGCGGTGCCAATTTATGGGCAGCCAACGAGGTAATGAAAGAACTGAAGGATAATTCGATCGTCGTTACGGTAGCGCCTGACCGGGGGGATAAGTATCTGAGCACCCCGGCATACCGGGCTTAACTTCATGACTACTAATATATAATTAGGCAAAGCTAAAATATCAAATTCACTTGCACCTGGAATATATATTTGATATATTGGACACAGTATGCAGATATATACAATTCTTTTATTGCAGAAAATTTAAACAAAATTGCGTAAAGGGGGCTGTCTGCCAAAATGGAGAGAATTAACATAAGAGATGTAATCGTTACCGGCTTTGCCCTGTTTGCCATGTTTTTTGGTGCGGGTAATTTGATATTCCCTCCCTATTTGGGATCCTTGTTCGGAACCAAATGGGTCGCCGCTATGTTGGGGTTTGGTATTACTGGCATTGGATTGCCGCTTTTGGGAGTCATGGTCATGTCTCAATATGATGGATCCTTTGAAAAGTTTGCCGATAAGGGAGGCAAACTTTTTGCTATTCTCCTGGGATCTTTGGTCGTATTGTGCATTGGTCCGCTTCTTGCCATTCCCCGAACAGGCGCCACAACTTTTGAGGTTGCCGTTAAACCCTTTTTCCCAAATATGAACCCCTACATACCCATTATTGGCTTTTTTGCTCTGACATATTATTTTTCGATGAAGCAGTCCTCGGTAATTGATATAATCGGAAGGGTCTTAACTCCGGGCTTGCTCGGCCTTTTGATTTTCATCATTATAGCAGGTATCGTTAATCCGATAAGCACGCCGCTGGATCCGAACGTGGCGAAGAGTGCGGCATTTTCTTCATGTTTTGTGGAAGGTTACCAAACGATGGATGCCCTTGCTGCAGTTATATTCGCCGGTATAATAGTTCAAAGCATCCGTGCAAAGGGATACGGAAGGACTTCTTCTATTAAGATGACGGCAATCTCAGGGCTTATAGCTGCAGCCGGCCTGCTTGTCGTCTATGGTGGATTGATGTATTTGGGGGCGACTGTTTCCTTTATGTCCAGTGATATTCCAAGGACAACTTTGCTTGTTACCATTGTGGCCGAGATCGCAGGGGATGTCGGCTTAGTCGCTTTGGGCATAGCGGTAGCACTTGCCTGTTTGACTACGGCAGTCGGTTTGACTGCTGCAACCGGAGAATTTTTCAGCAATCTATCTAAAAATAGGGTTACCTACCTTCAGGTCGTCACCCTCTCGACCATATTCAGTGCGCTTTTTGCGGGGATCGGCGTCGACGGAATAATTAGATTTGCTGTGCCCATCTTGGTCGTTGTCTATCCCATCGTCATAGTCTTGATGTTCATGAACCTGCTTTCTCCCGTATTTAATGATTCCTGCAAGTACGCATATGTAACTGCCCTTGCGGGAACCCTCTTGGTTAGCTTGTATGACGGACTGTCCGCTATGGGGGTAACCATCTCCGTTTGGGGTGACATCGTTTCCATGATTCCCCTCGTGGGTAACGGATTTGGGTGGTTAATGGCTTCTACAATTGGATTCGGGATAGGGCTGATTGTCGACAGGATTGCTTTGGCGATAAAGGGTTCGGAAAGTTGCGCTTAACATTGCATTAGGAAGGATCAGAGCGTTGTTTTGGCAATAGTACAAACGCAAAACAAACCCCCAAGATGGTACCGTTGAGGGGGTTTGTTTTTTTGGGTAACTACCGTTCACATTTACTAATATCGCAGAAGGAGTGGATTTCTTTGCAGGAAAGAGAACAGTTAGCCACGAGGTTGGGATTTATTTTGGTCTCTGCAGGATGTGCCGTTGGATTGGGAAACGTATGGCGATTTCCCTATATAACAGGGCGTTACGGCGGGGCAGTCTTCGTACTCTTTTATGTTCTCTTTCTTATGGTGATGGGGCTTCCCATCATGGTGTGCGAATACGCCATGGGGAGGGCGAGTAGAAGAAATTTGGCGGGCGCTATGCTCTCTCTTGAGCCTTCGGGTACCAAATGGCACATATACGGTTACCTGGGGGTAATGGGAAACATGATACTGATGATGTTTTATACGACCGTAGCAGGATGGGGCCTGGCCTATGTTTACCATACTGCTGTCGGCCATCTTTCCATGTTATCACCCGAAGAAGTTGAGGGTTTTTTCGCTTCCTTTGTATCCAATACTCCCCAATTGGTCCTCTGGATGGCTTTGACCGTTATACTCGGCTTTATCGTTTGCTCAATAGGATTGCAGGCGGGAGTTGAGCGAGTTAGCAAGATATTGATGTCCGGCCTATTTTTATTGCTAATCGTTCTTATCATACGTTCCGTTACTTTGCCCGGCGCTGAAAAGGGCTTGGCCTTTTACCTTAAACCTGATTTTTCCAAGCTAAGTTGGGAAGCGGTTTATGCAGCCATGAGCCAGGCCTTCTTTTCTTTGAGCTTAGGCATAGGAAGTATGACGATCTTTGGAAGTTATCTGAGTAAAAAGAGAGCTTTGACGGGGGAATCTGTATATGTCATATTTTTTGGGGCGCTATCAGCCCTGATGTCTGGATTGGTCATATTCCCGGCCTGCTTTGCCTTCGGAGTGGATGCCGGAGCCGGCCCCGGATTGATCTTCGTGACCCTTCCAAACGTATTTAACTCCATGATGGGCGGAAGACTGTGGGGGATGCTTTTCTTCGTCTTCCTTTCCTTTGCCTCCCTCACAACAGTTATAGCCGTTTTTGAGCATCTTA
>NZ_DJHF01000002.1 GCF_002433005.1 Acetomicrobium sp. UBA5826
ATGCTTGTCAGCCTCCCTTAAACTAACCTGATCGTGCATTGCTAACCCTTAACGACTTCAAGAAGACGGCCGTTACCTTTTCCTGCTGCCCTTTTCTTTCACGTTTGCAAATGATTTCCCGACAACATACTAAAAGAGATCCGAAACAACCCCTGCGTCTCGGACCTCTAGCGTTCTGGAGCCGACTGCCGGAATCGAACCGGCGACCCCTTCCTTACCATGGAAGTGCTCTGCCTGCTGAGCTAAGTCGGCTTAATGGTGGGGGGAGCAGGATTTGAACCTGCGAAGGCGTCCGCCGGCAGATTTACAGTCTGCTGCCTTTGACCACTTGGCTATCCCCCCAAAAGCCAACCCCATAAACCGGCTCGCGAAAATGATTATACAAGGACCTGGCGGTTTGTCAACTTCAAAACCTCTACATGGGCGAAATTACGGCATAACCGGTTCAAAGGAAAGGGGCGGCATCCCCACAGAAAAGCCAAAAGTCCAATCGCTACGATCATCATATAAAGCAAATACGTTCAAGTCAATAAGCCTGTTGGGAAT
The DNA here is from genome assembly GCF_002433005.1 of Acetomicrobium sp. UBA5826. Lineage (GTDB taxonomy): Bacteria > Synergistota > Synergistia > Synergistales > Acetomicrobiaceae > Acetomicrobium. Next base: position 547 of record NZ_DJHF01000002.1, read on the forward strand.
ATTAAGCCTTATTCCAACTTCCCAAATATCATCAAAGCTATTCCAATCGTCATCCATAGCGTAACCTACAGCACCAAAAAATTCAGGCTCAAACCTTGCAAACCAGCCTCTTATCAGGGCGCTCTTCAGGCCTACTCTGACCCAGGCCGTGTTATCCGCCATAACAGGATGTCCGTAACGACTTAACAGCTCTCCGTGACCTCCAAGGTAAGATGCCCAAGCAGGAGTGCTCGCATCCCCTTTCTCCAAACCTCCGGAAAAATTCAGGCTCAGCTTATCTCCAACGAAAAAAGAGGAATAAAAGTCCAAATGCCCAAGCAACGTCTCTCCTTCAGGATACCATAGCACTCCTTTGGCTTCAAAATATCCCTTTGATTTGTCTGTTGATTTATTCTTATAAAAAAGTTTGACCATTGGGCCCCAACGATGATCGTTTCCATCACCATCTATGTAATCGAAGGCGAACCCTCCGCTAAAGGGCAGTAAGTCTTCGTCGACCTTGCTGAATCCCAAATACAAAAACGACCTCTTCCAATCTACTTTTCCACTGTTTTCAGGAGAAATCTCCCAATCTTGAAAGGCCAGATCCGATTCGAAACGCCACGTGCCTCCCTCTTTCCCCATATAGCTAGCCCTCGCAAGAGTGTTCTCACCCAACCATAATTTCAAGTTTGCCTCATCGCCTATGTTCAGTACATCTCTTCCCGTATATTCGAGGCTAACCCACCTGTTGTAGGGGGACAGGTTTGTGCTGTAGCCATAGAATTTATATTCTTTAGGAGGTTTCCTTTGTACCACGAACTCGACGGTGACCTCTTCGTCATCTTCTAAAAGTTTATAGTCGGCTGTTGCCACACGATCATGCCTCAAAAGTTCCAAAAGGGCTTCATTAACTAGTGCCATATTCAGCGGCCTGCCTATCCACCATCTCTTTTCGTCAATAAAGGGTTTTTCTATATCGGGCAATCCGGTCAAGATCACGTCTTTGACGACGGGCTTTTCAGCGGAAGTGTAAGTTTCATCAACTTTATTGGCCGCAAGCAGCTTTATATTTTCTATCTTTTGAGCGGCGGCAACTGCGCCTCGCTCGATTATTCGAGACGCATTGGAGAAGTCCATCAAAGATATATCGTCTACGGAGGGGCTTATCACAAAATCCGAGTATTGCAGGTCCTCTTGGGCATTTTTTGCCGTCACTATGCCGACCGTTTGCCCCAACACATCCACTATCGAACGTATCTCCTCTTTGGCCACCAACTTTCCTGTAACATTTACAGCTACCACGGGATAATCGGGAAAAAGCTCTTTTGCCACTCTAACGGGCAAATTTGCCACCATACCGCCGTCGATGAGGAGCCTGCCCTCATAGGGCCACGGAGAAAATATACCCGGCAGGGCCATCGATGCCCTCATCGCAGAAGCGAGATTTCCCTTGGTTATTACAACCATGTCTCCGGTTTCAAGGTCCGTGGCGACGGCTACGAAGGGTATTGGCAATTTCATGAAATCGTAGGTTTCTGCTTTAGCCGTATATTTCAACATCTCCTCGTAAAGACCCTTGCCTTCCATGAGCCCCTTTCTTCCAGCAATTCGCCCTTCCTTATCGTAACCAATTCTGATTATCGACTTGCTCTGAGACGATGGCGTTTTGCCATCCCTTGAATCGGAGAACAATTCGTATATGTCCAATTCCTGAAAAATATTTGCCAGTTCGTCTCCATCGTATCCGGCAGCTGCCAAACCTCCAATTATCGCTCCCATGCTCGTTCCCACAATTCCGACTATTGGCACTCCCTCGTCTTGCAGGACTTTGATAACACCTATATGGGCCAATCCCTTAGCTCCCCCTCCGGAAAGGGCCAAGACAACTCCCTCATCAGCTGAAGCATCAGATTGTTTACAAAATAACATCACAGAAAGCAAAAAGATCATCAACAGCCTGGCTTTATTTTTTTTGAACATAATGTTAACCCCCAGGAAAAGTAGATTTTCTGTATTATTATATCTTTATTGTGCAATTAATACCCTATAAACACAAAAACCACAGAGTGAAGGGGGAGTTAAGATGGATTTAAAAGACAAGGTTGCTTTGGTCACGGGTGGAAGCAGGGGTATAGGCAAAGCAATTTGCATGGACCTGGCAGCCCATGGAGCACATATTGCTTTAACCTACAACACAAAGGAAGAACCGGCCCTGGAGACCGTCAGAGAAATCGAAAAAACGGGAAGAAAGGCACGTCATTACAGAGCAAACCTCTACGACAGGGCAGAAATAAGCGCTGTCGTTCAGCAAATCGTCGAGGACTTCGATACTATCAACATACTTGTAAACAACGCAGGTATAATAGGGGAAAACACGATATTACTGGAAATCGGCGAGGAAGAGTGGGACAGGGTGTTGAACTTGAACTTGAAAGGCGTATTTTTGCTCACTCAATGCGTGTTACCCTATATGATCGGCAATAGGATGGGTAAAATAGTTAATATAAGCAGCTTGGCGGGGAAAAACGGAGGGACCATGGGCGTCCATTATGCAGCGAGCAAGGCGGGGCTGATCGGCATGACCTTTCATCTAGCGAGAGAATTAATAGAACACAATATCGAGGTCAATGCCGTAGCGCCGGGACCTGTGGACACAGACCTTTTGACGCCCGAAGATAAATCCCGATTGGCTGCCCTTTCTCCAAACGGCAGATTGGCCTATCCAGAGGAAATTGCCCATGGAGTAAGGTTTTTGATAGAAAATGATTACGTAAACGGCGAAGTGTTGGACATCAATGCAGGCAGATATATGGATTAATAAAAACAAGATCATGTGGGGAAATATCAAAGATACCGAATCCCACTGTTGATCATGGGATGGATGAAAAAAATAAAAAACACAAAGGAGATATGACCATAGCCATGTTTCCCAAAAAGACTCTAGGAGTATTAGGTGGTATGGGGCCTCTTGCCTCCGCGGAATTCATGACGCTGCTGGCTAAATTGGCCCCTGCCGAATGCGATCAGGAACACCCAAAGGTAATTTTGCTTTCTTGGCCACAAATACCGGATAGGACCAAAGCCATATTGAGGGGAGGAGAAGATCCTTCGCCGTACTTGCTCGAAGGATTGCGCAAGCTTGCCGCCTGGGGGGCCGACCTGTTGGCCATCCCCTGCAATACAGCCCATTATTTTATAGATAGAATGGAAGCTGATTTGCCGANNACCTCCGGAACGATAAAGACGGAGCTTTACCAAAAACACGCCCAACGAATGGGAGTGCAGCTTTTGCTGCCCGAAAAAAGTTCGCAGGAACAAATCCAAAATTGTATCGAACTGGTAAAGAAAAACGATTTGCAAGGCGCGGGCTCTCTATTAAAGGATATCCTGTCCTCGCTGAGCAGGGAAAGGGATATCCCCTTTGTTGCAGCCTGTACTGAGATTCCCCTGGCTTTCAAGGCGATAGGCAAAGAAGGCCTGATGATTTCAAGCCTCGATGCCCTTGCTTTAAAATGTATTTCCGTTATTTACGATCAAAAGAGCCTTTGCTCTTAGAAGGGCAAAAAAAGAAGGGCAACGAATAAAATGACCACGAATATCAAGGCAAATATCAGGCGCAGATCTAAACCGACCTTCGCAAGGGATTGCGGTGTCTTGACTTTAATGTCTCCCGGCGCAATGAATCTGAAATAATCCTCCCTATCGTCGTCTTCAAGTATGCCGTGAATCTCGTATTGGCCATCCTTAAGCAATCGCACCATGAAGATCTGGCCTATAGCTTCGCTCTCATCTTTTGCGAGATATATCACATCTCCAGGATGAAGCTCCGATAATGGCGTCCCGTTAACAGCATCTATGACAGGATCGATCTCCAAAAGAGACGCATTCTCGTCTGAAGAAGTATCAACTGCATATGAACCCGTTTCGTCTACATTTTTGGTAACGCGATTTAAATACCTCGTTATCGCAGGATCCAGGGAGGTCAGGTTTACGCTCTTTTCCCTCAGCTCGGGCAAGGATAATTTGGCTATCTTGAAGGAAATGACGGGAATCGTCCTTCCTGTAGCTTCGCGAATCTTTTTCTCGTATTCTATCAATTTTTCCTTGGGTAAAAAGCTTTCGCTTACCGAGGCATTTTCGTTGCTTTGCAAAAATACGTTATAGGCATCGCTTGCCACCTCTGGCCACACTTTTCGCAGTTGCTGACTCGCATGTTGTGCCGCTATGAATTCCGCTTCGTTAACGGAAGCAGGCAAAGTTCCCGCCCCTTTGGACAATATGTTGGCCACTGTCGACCATTTTTCAATGGTAATACCCTTTGCCGAATAGGGCAAGGCGGCTTGAGATATCCATATCAGCTGGCTGTCCGGTCCTACAATCGCTGCAGCCAAGATGGTGATTTGATTACTAAAGGACATCGATGCCCATATAGCCACATAGTCTTTGCATTCCTTCATCAAGTATATGAACAAAGTCCGCGGATCCTCTTCGCCCACCTCCTGGAGGTATCTATCGATCAACTCCTCTATTTCTTCTTCTTTAAGGCCTAACATATAGGCCAACAGCCCCTTGGCATACCATTCGGTCATTTTCATCTTCTCCGTTATTTGAAATATTTAAGCATGAAGCCTTGCCTAACAGTTCAATTGTATTAAGATTAGACTAAATACATCGTATTTGGCAACGACAAAGGATCCTTAATTTATAAATTCATAAAGGCGGCCCTGTCATGATTAAAGACATTTTCTTTCTCTTCCTGAAGTCAAGTTTGCTTGCCCTAGGGGGAGGTTTCATCTTCATCGGCTTTATAGAGCTGGAGATAAAAAAGAAATCCTGGGATTCGCTGTGCGACATCCCTACCCTTATTGCCGTCAGCACATCCCTCCCCGGACCAATAATAACGAACCTATCATACTTGATCGGCAAAAGCTTAAAGGGCAGCATCGGAGGACTAACGGCAATATTAGGGGCAATACTGCCACCTTTCCTGATAATCTATTTTCTGGCCCCCCTATTAATGAATCAAGGAGCTTCGAATTACTTTGTGGCAACCTTTTTGCGAGGAGGGTTAATAGGCGTAATGGTCTTCGTCCTTTTAACCGCTTCCCGATGGATCTGCTCTGTCTACAAGATGGGCGCAGTCAGCTTTATAAGCTACGTCATCATGACCGCCCTAATGCTCATGGGGATTCACCCCCTTTTTGCTTTAAGCATCGGATTTATCGTAAATATATCATGGGGAGGGAAAAGGGACATTGAATGAACTGCTACTTCTTGCTCTGGCCTTTGGCAGGATTTCCTTGGGCAGTTTTGCCGGAGGATTGGCTTCCATCGCACTGATATATCACGAAATAGTAATACACTACCACTGGCTCTCTCCCGAGGAATTCGAACAAATGATAAGTTTGGCACAGATGTCACCCGGCCCAATCGCAGTCAACGCAGCAACCTATATCGGAAAAAGACTTGCCGGCCTGCCGGGAGCTGCAGTTGCAACGGCTTTCATGGTTGGAACGCCCATTATTTTGCTTTTAACAATAGCTTACACTATTAAATTCTTTCCCTTCGGCACAAAAACCAAACACAAAATAACTCAATCCCTGCGTCCGGGAGTTGCAGCCCTTCTTACAGCGAGCGCCCTGCGGCTCTTATCGTCATCCCTAGGGGAACCGATATATATACTATTGACGCCGCTGGCTCTGTTCTTGCTGCTTAAGTCAAAGGCGAAGGACCAACCCTCTCTGGCAATCATACTTTGCGGTGCATTGGCGGTCGCGACGGCGTTAGCTGCCAGGGCGTTATGGAATGTCTAGAATAAAGAGCCTAGCTTATGGCAAGGACCATATACAAAGTGCCTCCGTCTTTCAACCTGAAGGGCAGTGTAAAACATCTGGTCGAATCTCCTGCCGACGGAATGGATCTTATATGCTCTCCCACCAGCAGCTGCGGCGGGGTCAAATCTACACTTCCCATCTCGTTTAGCTTTATAAATGCCTGCCCGCTTGCCATGTTCGCCAGCTCCCCCAGCACGCTCATGGACAGCGCATCGCCCAGCTTTGGCGTTATAGCTCCGCCTGACATGGCAGACACTATTTCGTTAAAGCTTGCCTCATCTACCATAATTGCTACAGTGCCCCTTACCTTGGATGCGATAAAACCAACCAAGGCGGCTGCCCTGCTTCCCGAAACGCTCACTTCGGAGGTGATAGCAGCCTTATCGAGGGCTATATCTACACCCATGCTTTTGCATACCGATACCAGAGCCCCGGCAAATCCGTTGACGACTACCGAAAAAATTTTAGGATCCATGCGTTACCCCTCCATCGACGATCTTTTTCTCCATCCACCTTCTGGTCAGCGCCCAGGCAGCCAGGTCATCTATGTCCCTTCCGGGGACTAAAAGCGACAAAGGCCAAAGCCTGCGAAAACCCTTGGGCGGATGAATTATGTAATACATCTTTCTGGCTTGCAACGTTGAGAAGGATTCATCTACAACTTCGTATTCGATTTTCTTCCTGAGCAACCCGCGCTCTAGTTCCTCCGAAGCAGTGCCGCCGCCCAACAACACCAACTCTACGCCTTTGTCGACGAGCAGCGACACATCCCCCTCGCACCCGTAGGGAGCTAATTCAACCCAATTACCTTCAGACAGGGCAATCAAAAAGCTTTCAAATATTTTTTTGGGGATAATTCCCGAATAAAGTAGCTCGCCGTTTTCGTCTACAAAGGCAAAGCCAATTTTATCTCTTCCCGGATCCAAGCCAAGGTACATCACCTGTCACCCAAAGTAGAGGCCCATCGGGGATACAGCCAAAGCCACTGTTCGGGGTGCCTTGAAATCCATTCGGACAGGATATCATTGCACAATCGAACGTTTTCTTCAATAGGTCTGTCGTAAAAATCTTTCACCCTTTCCTCCAAAGAGGGCAAAAAGTAAAGGTCGTGATGAGTGTTATCCTTCCTTCGTACTATAAACAGGGGAACTATTGGCGATCGCATCTTCATGGCAAGCTTTACGGGCCCGTAGGGAGTGCTTGCCGGTTGTCCTAAAAAGGGAGCGATTATTCCCTTATCCTTTGCGTCTTGATCGAGCAAAACACCCAAGATATTTCCTTCCTGAAGGCACCTTATGGCACCCCTCAGGTCGAAACCCTTACCAATAGTCTCGACACCACAGGAGGCCCTAACATCGGATATCAACTTAGTGATACGAGCATCCCGCTGTTCGGCCCCTATAGCCCTCATCGGATAATCCTTGATCCCCAGATAGGCCGCTGCGAGCTCCCAATTGCCCAAATGTGCTGTGAGCAATATCACTCCCCTGCCGCAAGCCAGGGCATCATTAAGATTTTCTATGTCATGGACAGAAACTATTTCGTCTATTTTTTTGCCTATCTTCGACAAATTCAGAAATTCTACGACGCTTCTGCCCAAATTTATATACGATTTTGCGACGACCTCTCTGGCAACTTCGAGGCTACAGCCCAGAAATTTTGAACACCTGATGATGGCCTTTGAGGATTTGTCTTTATTTAAGCTGAAGACCATGCGCCCCATGCTGCCACCCAAAGACAGGGCTGCAGAATGGGGCAACAGCCGTGATTGCATGCTCAAATACTGTATGCCTAACCATATGAGCTCTTGAGTCATGAAAATTTAATCACCATCCATAGTTATGTTATCCGTAACATGTATAAATTATCTCAAAACGTGTCCTTCGGCATATCGGTATTTTCACAAAGGAGTGACTTGAAAGCTTCCGTAGACATACTGAAAAGTATAACCTAAAAACTTCTTAATTGTTCAAAATTTCCTGCAAAACATCCAGGGCTTTTCCAACCAGCTCCTTATCGGCCTGGCTTCCCATATGCCCTATCCTGAAAAGGCGTCCTTTAAGCGGGCCATAGCTCCCCCCCAAGACCACTCCTCTCTCCCTTAAGGAGCTATTAAGTATTTCCCAATTCCGATTTTCTGGCACACATACAGCAGTAACAGTGGGCGAAGAGTAGCGCTCTTCCCCGGCAAAGACTTTCAGGCCCATGTTTTTGAGCCTTTTCAAACAATAGTTTTTTACGTCCTCATGGCGTTTATACACGTTTTCCAGGCCTTCCCTTAAAAGCTTATCCGCTGCCTTAAACAAGGCTGCTACGGCATGCCAATTATGCGTATAGGGAAGCTCTTTTTTGCCTGGACCATCTCTCCAGGGCAGCAATGCGTCGTAACCTTCGTAATTTCTCGCCGCTATTGCATCCCAGGCCTTCTCGCTCACCGTAACGATGGCCAGATCTGGCGGGAGGCTGAGGGCTTTTTGGCTTCCAAGAAGGCCGAGATCTATATGCCAGTCGTCTACGAGCACCTCCGTTCCGCAAGCGCTCGAGACAAAATCCACATAAAACAGCGCACCTACTTCCTCGGCTATTTCACCTATGGGCTTGACCGGGTTTAAAACGCCGCTCGGCGTCTCGCAATGGACTGCAGTTATTATAAAGGGCCTGAAAGTCAGCGCCTCTTTTCTGATGACTTCCGGATCGGGTATGGAATCGTAATCGAAGGAAACTTCCCTTACTTCACACCCCAAAGATCTTGCCATCTGCGCTATCCCCTCGCCAAATATGCCGTTCGAGACGGCTAGCACCCTTTTGCCGGGGGATACAACGCTTTTTAAAGCTCCCCAGAGGGCCAGCATTCCCTCTCCTGACATTATGACCGCATCGCCCTTGGTGGAGAGGATATTTTTCATCAAATCTGCCGCCTTTCTGTAAAGCTCAAAAAAATCATCCTCTAGATCAGCACTCCCAAAATCGACGGTATAGACTTCCCTTATGTCCTTAGGCACCGAAACAGGTCCGGGAACCAAACCTATGGGATAGGTTTTCATTCCTTTCACTCCTAACTTAGTAAAATTTTCTATATATCATTGAACCTTCCCACTCAATTGGCTATAGCCTCTTTTGAACATTTTTATGCGAATCTGGACTGGAAATTCAAAACCGTAAAAGGAGGGCTTAAGCCCTCCTTTTACGGTTTATACTCTCGTACAGTACATTCAAGGAAATATTTTTCCTTCTCGCCCGCTCTAAATCCCAATTCAATAAAATAGCCTTAAAAAAATCCCTTTCTTTAAATATATAAGACCTCTTTCTCTCGCGAACCGCCCTGTAAAAGTGATGCAACAAAACGGCCTTGGGATCTTCTATCCGATCCGTAGGAAAAGGGCCTCGAAAGGCTAACCCCGAGGCCCTTCTAACGGCATCGTCATCAGCCAAAAGCCAGGCTTCAATCTTTCGCCTAGCGGGAACGAGGATTAGCCCCGGACTTTCCGATTCCAATATGAGGTTTTCATCCTTATCGTCTGCTTCGTCGTATATGGCTATCACGAAGTATCCCTTGGCATTCAAGATTCGCGCATGACGACACGCTTCCTTCAGGAGCCTGTTGACTCCCCCAAGTTGTCTTACCTTTGTTATTACATGGTCCGGGACAAGCTGTCTAACGATGCTTTTTACGACCAGTACATCATTTGCGCCTTCGCACAAAAAAGCCAGCTTTCCCGACATAGATCCTTCGTTGTTAAATGTTCCTCGCCACCTCGAAGGCATCCCATATGGTGAACATGAAGTTACGCACCTTCATGGCATCTCCTATGAGGTAGGAGTTCGGAAATTCCTTCCTCACCGAGTCGTAAAGCTTGTTTTCCTCCTTAAGGCCAATGGCAACGACGATGGTGTCGGCCTCAAACTCTGTCTTTCTAAAGTTTTTGTCCATCAACACAGCACCCTTGGAAGTAACCTCAGCTACGGTTGTGCCAGTTACGACCTTTACATTGTGGAAGCAGAGCAGGTCTAAAAGCATCTGTTTGTTGGCATGGCACAGCGGCATACCTGCCGACATCAGCTCATCCAGCATCTCAACTATCGTGACTGACTTGCCCTGTTGGGCCAGCCAAAGGGCCGTCTCACAACCAACGAGACCACCTCCGACGACCAATACGTTCTGTCCTGCCTTCGCCTTACCCAAGAGCAAGTCTTCTGCCTTTACGACGTTGTTATTATCAACGCCTGGAACGTTTAAGTCCCTGGGGCTTGAGCCCGTGGCCACGATAACTACATCGGGAGCTTCCTCTTGAAGCAGATCAAGCGTTACCGTCGTGTTGAGTTTCACGGTGACGCCTGCCCTTTGAAGCTCATTTTCGTACCACTTAAGCAGCCTTTCCTCGTCCTTCTTAAACTCGGGCACCGAGGCCTCGATGATATGGCCTCCGAGATGTCCTGACCTCTCAAATATCGTCACCTTATGTCCCCTTAAAGCAGCAACCCTAGCCGATTCCATACCGGCCAAGCCGCCGCCTACGACGGCAACCTTCTTAGGATTCGTTGTCGGGGTGATGGCTAATTCCTTTTCTCTGCCACAGGCGGGGTTGACCGCACAGGAAAGGGGTTTTCCCTCAAATATCCTGCCCAGACAGCCATCTTGACATCCCAAGCAGGGCCTGATCCTTTCTTCCTGGCCTGACTTTACCTTGTTTGGCCACTCGGGATCCGCGAGCAACCCTCTTCCCAAGACGATCACATCGGCAGTTTTTTCTTCCAAAGCTTGAGCGGCAAGGTCGGGCAGCTCCATCCTGCCGGCCATGAGCACGGGAACGCTTACCACCTTTTTTAACTCTCGAATCAGGTCTATGTAACAGCCGTGTTTCATATAGTTCGGCGGATGGGCCCAATACCATGCTTCATACGATCCCGCATCGGCGTTAAAAGCATCGTAACCGGCATCCTGTAGTATCCTGGCAGCTATTAAGCCTTCTTTAAGATCTCTGCCCTTTTCTTCAAAGTTCTCGCCAGGTAACCCTCCGCGGTTCCAACCCTTTATATAACTTTTTATGCTGAACCTCAAGACCACGGGAAAGTCCTTACCAACTCTAGACTTAATGGCCTTGACGATTTCAATGGGGAAAGTCAGCCTTCCTTCTAGATCGCCGCCATATTTGTCGGTCCTCCTATTGAAGAAGCTCATGGTGAACTGATCCAGAAGGTAGCCTTCATGCATGGCGTGTATCTCGATGCCATCGAAGCCGCAAGCCACGGCGATCTCTGCTGCTTCTGCAAACCTCTCGACCAGGCGTTCCACTTCCTCGGTCTTAAGCTCCCTGCATGTTACGTTGGGTTCCCAGTAGTTTGGAATGGCCGAAGGAGCTACCGGTTGACAGTCGAGCATGATTGGATGAGCATTATGGCCCAGACCGGCCGTAACTTGGACGAATATCTTCGATCCGTAGGCATGAACTCTTTCCGTAAGTTCCGAAGCCCTAGTGATGAAATGAAGCGGATTTAACGTTATGCAGGGAAAGGTGGGCATTTTCAGCTTTTCTATCTCGTTTTCAACCTTAACCGCTCCCGTTATGATAAGCCCGGTACCGCCACGAGCCCGTTCGACGTAGTATTCGACGGCTCTGTCTGCAAAACAGCCATCCTCGGTAACCAAGCCAATGATTCCCATGGGAGCCATGGCAATCCTATTTGGCATTACCGCACTTCCTATTCTGATGGGCTCAAACAGCTTTTCTTGACCCTTCTGCATTTTCGATGACACCTCCTTATTTATGTCTATCTCCTCATGCGCTAGCTATAATATATTATATCACGCCCTGAAAGCCGCGTTATTAATACGCCGTGGTATATTAACCATAACTTTGGGCATAAAATAACAAAGAGGTCGACTGCTTTGGCAAGATATCGATAAAAACAAATTTATGTTATATTATCGAACGGTCGCAAAGAAACCCACATAAAGTGCAAGGGGGGTGTGATTTAACATGACACGTAGAGTTGGCACGATAGCTAGAGGGATCAGGGCACCTTTGGCCAAAGCTGGAGATGACGTGATCTCATTAGTGATAGATTCCATAAAGAGGGCGTGTAAAGATGAGGGCTTTTCGCTGCGAAACAGGGATGTCATAGGCATTACCGAATCATTGGTCGCCAGAACGCAGGGAAACTATGCCACTATATACCACATAGCTGCCGACATTTCACAAAAGACATCTGCCGAGGAAATAGCAGTTCTTTTTCCCATAATAAGTCGGAACAGGTTCTCTTTAATCCTCAAAGGCATTGCTTTGACCGGAAAAACTATACATCTTTTTTTAAATTATCCCAACGACGAGGTTGGCAATCCCGTAATGGACAGGGACGTCCTTTACGATAAAGACATAAATCCCTACACCGATTTATTAGACGAAAAAGACTATCGAACCATACCCGGGCTCGCCATTATTCATCCCTTTACAGGAGTCGATTACGTTGAGCTTTACAAAAGCCTGGCCCCTAAAGGCAAAGTGAATATATATTTTTCGAACGACCCGAAGGTGGCTTTGAACTACTCAAGCGAAATCTTGGTCGCAAACATCCATGAAAGATCTTGGACGAAAAAAATCCTTTCCAAAGCCGGCGCCAAGAGGGTTCTCGGATTAGACGACCTGCTTACCGAACCCGTGAACGGGAGCGGCTATAACCCCGAGTACGGCTTGCTCGGATCCAACATGGCCTCTGAAGACAAGGTCAAACTTTTTCCACGAAACTGCCAGGAAATCTGCGAAAAAATACAGTCCGAGCTTAAAAACATCTTTGGCGTAGAAGTGGAGGTAATGATTTACGGCGATGGAGCTTTCAAGGACCCCAAGACCGGCATATGGGAGCTTGCCGATCCCGTGGTCTCTCCCGGCTTCACCCAAGGCCTGACGGGAACACCTAAAGAGATCAAATTAAAATATGTAATCGACAAAGAGCTGGAGGGAAGTAGAAGCGCCCTCGAAGAATCCGTCAAAGAGCGTATTCTCAAGAAGAAAGAGCTTGGCATAGATACAAACGAGACTTTGGGCACCACTCCCCGCATGTACACCGATCTTCTCGGAAGCTTGTGCGACCTGACCAGCGGAAGCGGAGACAAGGGAACGCCCATAGTGTTAGTACAGGGATACTTCGACGATTATACGGCCGAATGGTAATACAATTTTGCAACAATGTTGCGTTTTTTTAAAAGATATCTATACTTGACATGGATGCACCCCTAATCGCATGGCTAAATCAACCCGGGCATCCTAATATATTCCATGGGAGGTATTTTCCATGTCGTACAGAATCAGACAATTGCTTGCAATCGTCATCGGAGCAGTCCTTATTCTGTCCTTTAATGCCGTCAATTCCGCTCCGGCCGCCCAAGAAGACATAGTAGCCGTTGCCTCGAGCATTCATGAGTGCATCAAGGATTTGGCGTCCGAATTCGAATCCGAAAAGATGGGAAGGACTCCTAAAATAGTTGCCGGCGCCTCAGGCAAGCTCGCGTCTCAAATAATGGCAGGGGCTCCTTTTGGCTTATATCTGCCCGCGAGTCCTGAATGGACTGAAAAGCTTCTAAAAGAAGGCTTTTTGTTCGATGTATTTCCCGTGGCTTCATCTTTCCTTGTGGCATGGTGGGCGAAGGACGAGCCTATTTCGACGGATACTTTAAAGAAAAAGGATGTCCGCATATCCATCGCCGACACGAAAGCTGCGCCCTTCGGCAAAGCCGCTGCACATTATCTGCAATCTCAGGGCATTTACGATGAGCTGTTAGAGGAAAAAAGACTTGTGATAACGGGCAATGTGGAACAGGCTGCGCTGGCCGTCAAAAGCGGAGGAGCAGATATAGGGATGTTCTCCTTATCGATCGCAAAAAAGCTGAACAAAGGAAGATATACCGTGCTGCCCGTGGAACCATTGCAAAACAGCGGTGGCCTGGTCAAGGAAAGATATTCGGAGAACCTCAAGGCCTTTTGGGAGTACATAAGATCCGAAAGGGCCAACGAAACATGGATCAAATGGGGTTTTGAGCCAGTGCAAGGGAAATGATTCCGTCTCTTTTAGTAAGCTTAAAAGTGTTAGCGGCCGATATCCCTCTGCTGTTTTTTTTAGGAACGTCGATCGGCTGGATCTTGGCAAAAAAGAACTTCAGGGGGAAGAACTTGGTTTACGACCTCATTATATTACCGATCGCTCTCCCCCCTTCCGTTGTAGGTCTATACCTTCTCATGGCGTTGGGACGTATCCCGTATCTGAAAGAGGCAAATATACTTTTTTCCTTTACCGCTGCCGTCATAGCTCCTCTTTTTCCCGCCCTTCCCATAATGATACAGGCCGCTAAATCGGGTTTCAGCTCTGTAGACGAAAAGCTGGAAGCGGCAGCCCGCACTCTTGGCGACAGCGAATTCGAGGTGTTTCGGAGGGTAACCTTCCCCCTGGCTAAACCTTACATAATCGGAGGACTTGCCCTATCCTCCATGAGAGCTCTTGGGGAATTCGGCGTAACCTTAATGATAGCGGGGAATATACCAGGAAGGACCCAGACTTTGCCGCTTTTCATATATAGCAGCGTCGAATCCATGAGTTTTTTTGAGGCAAATATTGCAGCCATCTTGCTGACGGCATTGGGAATTGCCAGCCTATTAATTGTAAAGAGGGCGGGAGGTAAGGCGTGAAAGATTGTTTAGAGGCTACATTCTTCAAAAGATTAGGCAATTTTAGTCTTGATGTTTCACTCAGACTCAAAGAGGAGATCGGAGTACTCTTCGGCCCCAGCGGTGCCGGGAAGAGCCAAACCCTGAAAATACTGGCAGGCATAGTAAAGCCCGACAAAGGGCGCATAAGCCTCATGGATCGCCTTTTATACGACTCTTCCTCTTCCGTCTTTATAAGGGCGGCAAAGAGAAAGATCGGGTTGGTATTTCAGGAGCTTGCCCTGTTTCCCCATCTGACGGTCTTGGAAAATGTCGCATATGGCCTAAAGGGGCCGAATAGGTGGCACTTGGCAAAAAGTTGGCTAGATGCCATGAGGCTCGAGGGGTTTTACGACAGAATGCCCGATCAACTATCCGGCGGACAGAGGCAACGCGTTGCGCTGGCAAGGGCCTTGGCGCCAAAACCTGATCTTTTGCTCTTAGACGAACCCTTCAGCGCCCTCGAAGGACCGTTGCGTCGGGCGTTGAGAAGAGAGCTGAAAAAGCTTTTCGAAAGGGTCAAAACTCCAATTCTATACGTGACCCACGACATCGAGGACGTCTGCTCTCTGGCGAACAGGGTCTTTATCATGCGCGACGGATCGATAATGGCCGACCTCGAGGCAAGCAAGCTCTGGGACCCTTTAAGTCAAGCTAACATTTGGCATTCCCTAGGATGGGGAACTTTAATACGAGGCGAAATAGCAATCGATGACGGCTATCACTGGTTCACATGGCAAAAGGGGAGGCTGAGGCTCTCGCCCTCTAAAGAGTTGACCGCAGGTAAGGCGACGGTTTTCATCCCTCCCGACCAGATAAAACTCATTTATCCCAATCTTCCCGTGGATCATGAACTGCAACCTAACACACAGGAGGGAACGATAGTGGAGAAAATGGAGATAAACGGATCCGTCAGACTCTATATCTTCGGAGCTGATGTAGAGTGGCATGCGGAGTTCTCAAAAGATTCATACCTAACCCTAAACCTGCGGGAGGGACATCCCATATTATTCAGCATCCAACCTTCGAGCATAACGGTATTGACGGATGAGGAGTGTTGTTCTGCAAACTAATCGATAGCCCCTCGTGAAGTGCCTTAAGATACATGGCCCTTCTCGAATGCAAAGTTTGTGATAGAATGGAAACATAACTTCCGGGGGAGTCGGGTAACCGACTGAGAGGAAGCTTTTGACAGCTTCGACCCTTAGAACCTGATCCGGGTCATGCCGGCGGAGGGAAGGTAAAAAATTTTGCAATATCAATTTATTAAAGCGCAGCCTTTCCCTGTATGCCGACTGATCCTAAAAGAGGAGGTCGGCAATTTTTGTTGAAGGTTTGCGGTATCACAAAGATCTATCCGAACCTGACGGTGTTCAGGAATATAAATTTTTCCACCGAACGTGGAAACTTTGGCGTCTTTCTTGGCCCCTCGGGGTGCGGTAAAAGCACTCTATTCAGAGTCATAGCAGGGATAGAAGGAAGAGACAGCGGCCATATCGAATGGAAGGGCGTGAAAGTTAGCGATCTGAAGGACGAAGCCGCTATAATGCTGCAAAAGGACCTGCTTTTGCCCTGGTCCACCCTTTTGGATAACGTCTTGATCCCTGCAAAAGTCCTGGGCAAAGACCTTCAAAGGGAACGCAATAAGGCCATCGGCCTCCTGTCCCGTTTCGGCCTGTCTGGATTTGAAGATTACTTTCCCTATCAAGTCTCGGGAGGAATGCGCCAAAGGGCGGCACTGGTAAGAACTCTTCTCTTCGACAGAGAAATACTGCTCCTCGATGAACCTCTATCTGCCCTGGATGCCCTCACCAGGAGGTTACTGCAGAAAGAAATCCTTCGCATCCAGCTCGAGTTTGAAAAGACCGTATTGATGATTACTCACGACATCAAAGAGGCCCTCCTCCTCGCCGACAGGATATTTTTGTTGTCTCATCTGCCCACAGGAATCATCAAAGAAATAGACATGAGAGATATGCCTAAACCCAGACAAAGTCTGGGGCCAAAGTTGGCCGCTATGGAAGAGGAAATATTCTCTATATTGAGAGGTGAGCTGGTAGATGCATAGGAAGGCTCCCTTTCTTTTGATAACCTCCATCTTGGTCATATGGGAACTCTTGGTACGCCTTCTCGACGTACCCAAATTCATACTTCCCCCTCCCTCAATCGTCCTACAGACAACTTTATTGCAGGCTCCTCTTTTAGCCGGCCATGCTCTCGTAACAGCCCTAGAGATTGGCCTGGGCTTATGTTTAAGCCTTGCCATATCGCTGCCGCTTTCGATCGTCATGTTCAAACATCCTTCCATAGATGCCGCCTTAACGCCATTCCTGGTCGCCTCTCAGGCGATCCCCGTGTTTGCCGTGGCACCTCTTTTGGTCGTTTGGTTCGGCTATGGTCTTTTGAGCAAAATAGTCATGGCAACGATAGTGATCTTTTTCCCCCTTACGGTCTCCACATATTCCGGCTTTAAACAGGTCGATCCTGATCTGGAGATCGTCTTCGACCTCCTCGATGCCCCATTCCGAAAAAAGATGAGGCTTCTCTACTGGCCCGCTGCTCTGCCATCCTTTTTTTCAGGACTTAAGGTTGCAGTGGCAGTGGCCACCATCGGAGCGGTTCTGGGAGAATGGGTGGGAGCTCAAAGGGGGTTAGGATATTTGATGATTCAAATGAACGCAAGGTTGCGGACCGATATGCTTTTCGCCGCACTGGTTTGGCTAAGTTTGATGGGCATGGGGCTTTGGCTGTTGGTCAGCAGATTGGAGAAACGCTTTCTTTTCTGGCTTAACACCAAGGAATGACTGATTCGAGACATAGGCTCCATTAGGTAACTGTAAATACATAATTATTCATGAATAGGAGGTTGTAAAAATGAAACGGATGTGTTTGACATTTTTGTTGATCTTGGCTCTTGCGGTCCCGGCGATGGGAAAGGAAATTACCCTGGTCCTGGACTGGTTTCCCAACGTGGACC
>NZ_DJHF01000019.1 GCF_002433005.1 Acetomicrobium sp. UBA5826
CTACAAAAACTTGACGCGGTCCACGAAGCCGATTCGCTTGACTTATAAAATATGTGCATGATAATATACTTCGGCAAGTACCAATATGTCTTATGTTGGTTGCTGACCGGTGTATCTGTTCAATGGGGTTTTCATGAGTCTGTTGTATTGAATTTTATTTGGTTTACAGGTAGGTTCTATATTAGGGATAGGATTGGGGTTCCGCATTTATAGAGCTTTTCGTTTTCTTACCTCATATAGCAGGAGGAAAAGAATTTGGGGAAGGTTATGAATTTTTTGAGAGAAGCGCGGGCAGAGCTTAGGAGGGTTACGTGGCCAAACAGAAAGCAAGTTTGGATATCTACGCTGCTGGTTATAGGTGTTACCCTGTTGGTCTCGGCCTATTTAGGCGTTTTGGATCTGATATTTACTGCAGTTTTCTCAAAAGTTGTAGGGTAGTGTTTTTCGAGGAGTCATTAACTGCCGTAGAATTTTTGAAGGATCTCTAAGGGAACGACATTAAAGAGCCCTTGTATCATAAAAATAGAGCATTAGGGGGGTGAGGGGGCCCAAACGGCCCCCTTTTCGGTGATGAGTGACAAAAACGAGCGTCGGTGGTATGTTATCCAAACATATGCAGGATATGAAAACAAGGTCAAAGCCAATCTTGAACAGCGTATAGCTACCATGGGCATGGAGGATAAAATATTTAGAGTGCTTGTGCCGATGGAAGAGAGAGTATATGTCAAGGACGGGAAACAGAAGAAAGTAAAGAGAAAAGTATTTCCCGGCTATATCCTCGTGGAGATGATCCTTGACGACCAATCTTGGTATGTAGTGAGACATACGCCGGGCGTTACGGGTT
Organism: Acetomicrobium sp. UBA5826; assembly: GCF_002433005.1. Taxonomy (GTDB): domain Bacteria; phylum Synergistota; class Synergistia; order Synergistales; family Acetomicrobiaceae; genus Acetomicrobium. The sequence continues at coordinate 845 of NZ_DJHF01000019.1, forward strand.
TTGTTGGAGCCGGAAATAACCCGATACCTTTATCCGATAGAGAGATACAGGATGTATTCGCCAAGATTGGCAGGGAACAAATGAAGCCGAAAGTGGAAATCGATCTCAAGCCGGGAGACGTGATTCGCGTGAAGAGCGGGCCCTTTGAAGGGCAGGCTGGTACGGTTGTCGAGGTCATTCCGGAGAAGGGAAAGGTCAAATTTTCGGTCACGCTTTTCGGTCGCGAGACTATTGTCGAGGCCGATTACAATGATTTGACCAAAATATAAAAGCAACGAAGGTCGCATAGGAGGGAATTTAAATGGCAAAAAAGGTGGTAGCACAGATAAAGCTGCAGTTACCGGCGGGTAAGGCCACTCCAGCACCGCCAGTGGGTCCGGCCCTTGGCCAGCACGGCGTAAATATTATGGAATTTTGCAAACAGTTCAACGCAAAGACCGCAGACAATGCAGGCATGATAATTCCTGTCGTGCTGACCGTTTATGCCGACAGAAGCTTTACCTTCGAACTTAAAACGCCGCCAGCCAGTATACTGCTCAAGAAGGCTGCCGGGGTCGAGAAGGGTTCGGGCGAACCGAACAGGAACAAGGTCGGCAAGGTCACGAGGGAACAGATAAGGGAAATAGCCAAGACCAAGATGCAGGATTTGAATGCCAACGACATCGAGGCAGCTATGCGCATGATCGAGGGAACGGCCCGGTCTATGGGCATAGAAGTGGTAGGTTAGGGGATATTAGTGGCAGGGGAGACCCGCTATTGACCACAGGGAGGAATGCGATATGGCAAAACGATCGAAACGTTATTTAGCAATGTTGGAGAAGGTCGATAAGATAAAACTTTATGGCCTTAGAGAGGCGCTCGAGCTTTTGGCGGAATTCCCAAGGGCTAAGTTCGATGAGACTGTCGAGGTGCACATACGTTTGGGCGTAGACCCCCGTCATGCCGATCAGCAAGTTAGGGGTACGGTAAGCTTGCCCCATGGGACCGGTCAGGAGAAGAGAGTGCTCGTCATAGCATCAGGAGAGAAGATTAAGGAAGCCGAAGAAGCCGGTGCCGATTTTGTCGGCGGGGAGGACATGGTTCAGAAGATCGAAGGTGGATGGTTGGATTTCGATGCAGTTATCGCTACGCCCGACATGATGCGCGTAGTGGGTCGTCTCGGACGAACTCTGGGCCCTCGCGGTTTGATGCCAAGCGCCAAGACGGGGACCGTTACCTTCGATGTGGGCGAAGCTGTTAGGGAAATCAAGGCAGGACGAATAGAGTTCCGTGTCGACAGGTACGGAATCATTCATGTGGGAATCGGCAAGATGAGCTTTACGCTCGACATGTTATTCGATAATGCTAGGACGCTTTTGCGTGCAGTGCTCCGTGCCCGCCCCGCTGCCGTTAAGGGACAGTACGTACGAAGTATTACCATAGCTCCAACTATGGGCGTTGGGATCAAGGTCGATCCTGCAAGAGCTCAAAAGGAGTTGGTAGAAGAATAGGTTTGCTAAGGGTGGCTTGGCCGCCCTTGAAGATAGATTTTTAAAAGTCTGCTTGATATGCATCGGTAGTGTAAGTATAATATGTTGTGCTATTGGGCTTAAGACAGCGGGTGGATTACCTTAATCGGCCAGAAGAGGCCGGCCTGCCGAGGTCCAGGAGATCGTCGCTATGTCATGATGATAAGGCTCCTGGGGAACGCCCAGGAGCCTTATTTTTTTTAAAAAAGGAGGTGAAGGAATGCCTTCAAAGGCGAACGTTCAGGAGTTACAAGAGTTGACCGGATTGCTTCAGGGATCTCAGGCGGTATTTTTCTGTGAGTACAAGGGGCTAACGGTGGAGCAGATAGGACAAATCAGGGCGAAGATCAGAGAAGCCCAGGGTTTGATGAGGATAGCGAAAAACACTCTTTTCAGCCTGGCCCTGAAGGAAGTCGGATTGCCGGTACCCGAAGAGATGCTCTCCGGCCCTAACGTTTTCACGATTGCCTATGGAGATCCGGTAGAAGTAGCTAAGACCTTAACGGATTACATTAAAACGACCAAGAGCGAGGCCTTGAAAATAAAGGGAGCTTTGCTTGGACAAAGGCTCTTAGGTCCGGAAGATGTCAGCGTTTTGGCCACCTTGCCATCGAGGGATATACTGTTGGCTCAGGTTTTGGGCACTATGGAAGCCCCGATAAGAGGACTTGTCACAGTGTTGTCCGGAAACATCCGAGGTTTGGTGACCTGTTTAGATCAGATCGCAAAGGCAAAGGAGAAAGAAGCAGCTTAAAGACATTTTTGGCACAACCGTTAAAATTTAAAAGGGAGGAATCGAGAAATGACGAAAGAAGAAATCATAAAGGCAATAGAGGAGATGACTGTTCTAGAACTTTCAGAATTGGTGAAAGCCCTTGAGGATCGATTTGGAGTATCCGCTGCAGCTCCTGTTGCAATGATGGCTGCTGCTCCTGCTGCCGGCGGAGCCGGCGCTGCTGCCGAAGAGGAAGAGAAGACGGAGTTCGACGTAATTCTCAAATCCGTAGGAGCGAACAAGATAAACGTCATAAAAGTAGTTCGTGAAATCACCAGCCTGGGCCTCAAGGAGGCCAAGGATTTGGTAGACGGCGCACCAAAGCCAGTAAAGGAAGGCGTTTCCAAGGAGGAAGCCGAAGAGATCAAGAAGAAACTGGAAGAGGCCGGCGCAGAAGTAGAAGTAAAGTAACTGAGAAGCTAAAGTGCGAGATGACGCCAAAGACATCTCGCACTTTTATTTAGGAGTGAAGGATTTGTTTGAATTCCCCCGAGACCCAAAAGAGGCTATCGAATTACAGAAGAAAATATGCAGCTTCGTGATAACTGAAGATTATTGCGATATAGAGAAGGTTAGGCTAATAGGCGGCATAGATGTAGCCTACAAGGGCAGGGGAGCAAAAGAGGGATGTGCCGTAGCCCTTATATGGGATCGTCTCACCGGCGAGACAGTGGAAGCTGTTTACGTCGAAGAAAGCATCAACTTTCCCTACATACCGGGCTTGCTTTCCTTCAGGGAACTGCCTATTGCAATAAAGGCTTTCGACAAATTATCACTGAAGGCAGACCTGTGGATGATAGACGGAGCCGGAATCGCACACCCCAGAAGATTGGGCATAGCTGCTCATTTCGGCGTAGTCTTGGGCTTGCCTGCTATTGGAGTTGCCAAAAGTCGTTTGATAGGAAGCCACCTGCCTGTGCCACGGACAAAGGGGTCGTGGGTGCCGCTGCGACAGAATGGCGAAGTTATCGGACATGTCCTGCGAACGAGAAGTGACGTTCGACCCCTCTATGTGAGTCCTGGCCATAAAGTATCATTATTGCAATCTGCTAATTTGGTTTTAGCGTGTTGCAGTCGTTATCGCTTGCCTGAGCCCACCCGCCTGGCCCATCAGTTGGTAACTGCCAAGGTCCATTCCAATTAATCTAATCTCCCTTTCGAGTGAGCCTCAGCACTTCTTCGTCCTCATAGGCCTTGCTGGCCGTGGCCTTGGTGTCAAAGGCGTACTTGCCCTTGTATGCTTGCACTTCGCCGTCCAGCCTGTGAAAAACGAGCTGAGCTATCCTCGTTCCGGGATACAGGGAAAGAGGCACCTCTCCTTCGTTGACCAGCTCTAAAGTTATAACTCCTTGAAATCCTGGATCGACGAAGGTTGCCGTAGCAATTACGAGACCAGCCCTTCCCCAGGAAGACCTGCCTATGACATAAGCCATGACATTTCGAGGCAATCGAAGGAATTCCAAGGTCGAGCTCAGAACGAATTGGCCGGGATGCAATATAAAGGGCTGGCCATAATCAGTCCTTATATGATCGTAATAATCTACCCAAGCTGTGTTGTCGAAAGCTCTTTTTACGTCCATCACCGGAATCTGACCCTTTCTAAAGAGCACGAAGTCCTGCCCGAGCCTTACATCGAGCGATGCTCTTCCGATCTGGCGATTTAAATCCAACAAAGGTGTAACGACCAAATCGCCCCTATCCAACATGTTTTTGATTTCATTTGAACCAAGCACGTTCGCCATGTATCGTCGCCCTCCTTCGAAATTCAAGACATTTGATATCGCGATAAGAACAGACTGCCGTCGCATGCAAAGGCGATCAGCCTTTCCAGGGAAGTTAATTCCTCGAGCGAGGCCCCGCTGTAAACTTTGTAGGAGGCCACGATGGAACCGGCGATGAGGATGTTTTTTATGTCCAGTGCTTTTTCCTTGTTTTGACAGGGGGGAATATTGTCGAGGAACAAGGATGTGGCATAGACTATCTCATCCCATTCCCAATCCCATACATGGGATGAGACGGCATTTTCGGCAGAGTAATGGGATAAAAGGGCAAACCATTCTTTTATCTTCTCCGGCCAATCGAAAGCCTCTAGGTCTTTCCAGGCGAACCTCTCATAGCTGGACGTCAAAAGCGAAAGGGCAGGTGAGAAGATAAGAGCAAAACAGTTATAGGCCCTGTTTTCATACATGGCCCACGCTCTATCCAGATGTTCGGACAAAAACTGAAGGTTTAAGGGGGAATCCTGTTCCTCTACGTCAAAGGGCAGTAAGTACCATTCACAGGGTTGTTCCCAATTGGGGAAGAACTTCTGTATGTCGCTTAAGGGGAAATCTTCCTCTATAAAAGGCATGACGTAACATTTAACGGGAGGACCGTACAGGTCCAGGAGTTTATTAGGCCATTCTGGCGCTCCAAAATTTATGCCCAAAATGATCTTATCTATAATAGATAGTGCTTTCGATAGACCTTCGATAGGGAAAGTAGTGGCTTCGTTGGTATTCAGCCCTCTTAAGTTGCGATCTATTATTTCAAGTATTTCCCTGCCCCTTGGCTGCGTCGAAGGTTTTTCAAGTGCGGTCTTGAGTTTTTTCATGGTGTAAAAGATGTGCCATCGAGTGTCGTTTTTGAAATTTGGATATTTCACGTGAAATTTTCCCTCCCTTTGAGTAGAATACATCTCATTATAGTGTATATATTTGTGACAATATATCATAGCAGGGAAAGGTGTGATTTTGACTTGCCGCTGAAATTTGTTGATTCGATTGCCTCCCTCGATAGGGTATTGGTGCTGGATGGCGGAATGGGCACTATGCTCTCCGAGAAGGGGTGGCGGCCGCCAATGTTGCCGGAGGAGATGAATCTGACCGCCCCCGATGTTGTGCTCGATATCCACAAAGAGTACCTCAGATCCGGCGCTTCCGTTGTTGAGACCAACTCCTTTGGTTCGAGCCCGATAAAGCTGAGCTATAGGGGGATGGGCGAAAAGGCACGGCGGATAAACGAAGAGGCTGCGCGCATTGCCAGACGAGCCGCAGAAGGATGGGACGCCTATGTGGCGGGTTCCATGGGTCCCTTGGGCGAACTTATAAGGCCCCTTGGAAACTTAAGTTTCGAAGAGGCCTACGAATCCTACAGGGAGCAGGCTATCGGGTTGAGAGACGGCGGAGTGGACTTTTTTCTGATCGAAACGCAGATGGACATAAAAGAGGCGAAGGCTGCTGTATTGGCCATTAAAGATGTGGCGGCCCATATTCCTTTCGTGGTTTCCTTCACCTTTGAACGCAATGGGCGTACCATAACGGGAAGCCCGCCGGAGGTGGTTGCCCACTGGGCAAGGATGATAGGAGCCTGTGCTGTGGGAGTTAACTGCGGCTTTGGGCCGGATCTCGCAAGAGAAATAGTCAAAAAACTCTACCTTAATGCAGGAATCCCAATCTTTGCCTATCCGAACGCGGGTACCCCCGGAAAGGAGGACTTCGATCCAAGGGAATTTGCCGAGGAAGTGCGCGAATTAATTGGGGCAGGAGCTTCCGTCGTAGGCGGTTGCTGCGGCACAACCCCTGAACATATAGCTCATTTGAAAGGCGTTGCTTCGCAAGAAAAACCCCTACGTCCCCGGAAGGTCGAAAAAGCGGCCCTGGCAAGCAGGAGCAGGTTGGTTTTTGTGGGAGCCGGTGAACCCATAGTCGTCGTAGGCGAAAGGATAAACGTATCGAGAAAGTCGCCCATAAGGGATGAGGTGGCTCAGTACAAGTGGGATGCCCTCTCTGAGGAGGCGAGAAGACAAAGCAGTTCAGGATCCCAGGTGATAGACGTCAATATCAGTCTGCCCGGCATCGACAGAAAAAGGGCGATCCGAGAGGCGGTCGAGGCCGTAGAAAGCGCCTGTACCCTCCCCATCTCCATTGATGCCGACGAAGCTGACGTCCTTGAGGAGGGGTTAATTCACGTTGCAGGAATTCCCTTGATAAATTCCGTGACCGCCGAAAGGGAAAAGTTAATTAAGGGCATAGAACTTGCAAAGAGGTACGGCGCTTGCCTGGTCGTGCTTGCCATAGACGAGGATGGTATATCGGAGACGGTGGAAGGGAGAATAAAGGCCGTAGAAAAGGTTTGCGCTCTTGCCGACGAGATGGGTTTTTCGAAATCGAGACTGTTCGTAGATCCTCTTACCATGTCAGTGGCCGCAGATGTGAGAGCCGGAGTTGTCACGCTAGAGGCACTCAGGGCGTTTAAAAAGCTTGACCTTTTTACCATAATGGGCGTCAGCAACGTATCGCACGGTTTGCCCAACAGGCCTCTTTTGAACAATGCTTTTCTCACCATGGCAGCAGGCGCCGGATTGGATTCGGTGATAGCAAACCCGTTGGACGAAAGCTTCGCTTCCCTGATGATGGCTTGCAATCTTTTGGTCGGACGGGATAAAGGGGCATCAGGCTATATAACTTGGGCGAGGTCTTTAAAGTCAGAGGAAAAAGACACCTCTTCCCCTGTGAAGAAGGAAAGCGCCTCGAGCCCGATAGAAGAGATGAAGGGCATGATCGTACAGGGCGACAAAGGGGGCGTTTTAGTCGTTGCCAGGAGGTTTTTGAGCGAGGGAGGAGAGCCTTTGGCTCTGATAAATGATGTTGTCCTACCCGCTTTGGGGGAGGTGGGCAGATTGTACGAATGTGGCGACTACTTCTTGCCCCAACTCATTTCTTCTGCCGAGGCGGCTCAAGGCGTGTGCGATCTCGTGGAGCAAGCCGTATTAAGCAGAGGAGAAACCCTGAAAGACCGAGGATGCATCCTAATGGCCACGGTGGCGGGCGATATTCATGACATAGGAAAAAATATAGTATCCATGGTTTTGAAAAGCCACGGATATAGAGTTATAGATCTTGGCAAAGACGTGGCGCTGGAGAAGATACTCGAAGAGGCAAGGAAGGGAGAAGCCCAAATAGTAGGGTTGTCGGCCCTCATGACCACGACGATGGGTGAAATGGAGAGGGTAACAAGGAAAATTAAAGAAGAAAATCTGTCGGTCAAAGTTATAATAGGCGGAGCGGCGGTTTCGCAAAACTATGCCGACCATATAGGCGCAGACGGTTATGCACCCGATGCCTTGAGCGCCGTTCGTCTGGTCGAAAAACTGCTTGGTCGATAAGGGGGTATGCATAAATTGAAAATCAAAGATATTTTTGAGAGGAAGAAGTTCGTATTTTCTTTCGAGATTTTTCCTCCAAAGCCTACCACGCCTCTGGATAGGATTTACAGCACTTTGGATGACCTCAAAGGTCTGTCGCCCGACTTTATAAGCGTAACTTACGGCGCAGGCGGGTCAACGCGGGATAGGTCACCGCAGATAGCCATAGACGTTAAAAACGTCTACGACATCGAATCTCTAGCCCATTTGACCTGCATCGGCTCTACGGGGGATGAGGTGGTGGAGGTGGTTGATCTTCTCCTAGAGAGTGGTGTTCATAACATTTTAGCCTTAAGAGGGGATCCTCCGCAGGAAGCCGTAAGCTCGTTTGTTGGAGGAGACTTTAGTCATGCTATCGATTTGGTTAAATTTTTACGAGAGAGGTACGGAGAGAAGATAGCGATTGGCGGGGCCGCCTATCCGGAAGGGCACATAGAGTGCGATGATCCGATCAAGGACCTGCATTATTTGAAGCAAAAAGTTGATGCCGGCGTGGATTTTTTGGTAACTCAACTTTTTTTCGACAATGAGCTCTTTTATCGCTTTATTGAGCGGACGAGCATTGCGGGCATAGAAGTGCCCATATCGGCAGGAATTATGCCAGTGGTGAACAAAAATCAAATCGAAAGGATAGTAACCCTTTGCGGTGCCTCGCTGCCGAAGAAGTTCGTCAGGATTCTTCACAGGTACGCCGACGATCCTCGTTCACTGGAAGAAGCAGGCATTGCCTATGCGACGGACCAGATAGTGGATCTGATAGCCTCTGGAGTGAGAGGGATACATTTATATACGATGAATAAGGCACGTGTTGCAAGAAAAATAACCTCTAACATAGAAACCCTGCGAGAGGGGTTCGTAAATGACAAAAATAATGAGGAGGCTCTTTTGTGAGGATCGTTGATTGTCATGTCCACGTATATCCTCCGGAGGTCATACGCGATTGGGAGAGGATCGCTGAAAGTGAGCCCTACTTCGGAATGCTCGCCAGAGGTAAGGTGCACAGATGGGCAACTGCGGACGACGTGATTGCTCAAATGGATGCCGATGGCATCGCCCAAAGCCTTATATTCGGCTTTTCCTTCGGCGATCTGGCTTTATGCAAGCTCTGCAACGATTACGTAATCCAAGCAGTGAAAGAGCACCCCGACCGTTTTAAGGGAATGGCGGTGGTGCCCCCACTAGCTAAAGGCGCCGTAAAAGAGATAGAAAGATGCAGGGAGGAAGGGCTGATAGGGGTGGGCGAGATCTTTCCTCAAGGGCAGGATTTCGACATCACCGATCCCAGGGAAACGTGGAGGCTTGCTGCTGCGTGCCACGAGTTGAACATGTTTGTGATGATTCATACCGCGGAGCCCGTCGGCCATGATTACCCCGGAAAGGGTAATGTGGGTCCTAAGGAAGCGGCTGCCTTTTGTCTCAATCACCCTGAAGTAAAAGTGATCTTTGCACACCTCGGCGGCGGGTTTTGGATTTACGAGATGATGCCCGAGATGAAGCTTGCCCTAAAAAACGCATATTATGATACGGCAGCTGCTCCCTTTCTTTATGGCCCGACTATTTTTAAAGCCATTGAAGCGGCGGGATTGGCCGGAAAGTTCCTTTATGGGAGCGATTATCCCATTCTTTCATTAGAGCGATATAAGAGGCTTTTAGCCCAACTTGATATGAGTGACGACTTTTTAAAGTCCATCTTTGGCTGCAACTTTGAAAAATTTGCAGCCTCCGATTGAAAATTGACGGAAAAATGGTATCATTAGGCAACGCGTAAATATTGATAAAATATTTTGGAACTCTTATCCAGAGCGGCGGAGGGACTGGCCCTGCGAAGCCCGGCAACCTGCTTACCCTTTGGGGAGCGTGGTGCCAAAACCTGCAACCGAAAGGTTGAGTGATGAGAGGGACGAGCAAAAAGCCTTCTTCCCTCTTAAGGGAGAAGGCTTTTTAATTAAACTTTACCAAAGGAGGCCAATCAGTTGGAAAAAGATTTAAAAGGATTTTCGACCAGGGCGCTTCATTCGGGGTGGGATCATGATCCGAGCACGGGATCCTTTGGACTTCCCATATATTTGACGGCGGGATACAAGTTTGATTCCGCCGAGGAGGCTGCGTCTCTGTTCGAGCTGAAAAAAGAAGGTTTCATATATTCTCGAATAGGAAACCCTACGGTTGCAGCTTTTGAAGAGGTAATTGCAGACCTTGAAAGCGGTTCGGCTGCCGTTGCCACTTCGTCGGGGCAGGCGGCCTTCAATCAATTGCTTTCTTTAATCTGCAAAAAGGACGACCACGTCGTATTGGGACGCAAGGTATATGGCGGGACTTTGACTTTGCTTTCGAATATCTTTTCTAAATTCGGCGTGGAAGTAAGTGTCGTTGATACGGACGATCCGGAGGAAGTGGCAAGAGCTGTATCTCCGAAAACTCGTTGCATAATAACCGAGACAGTGGGAAATCCAAGCCTGAACGTAGCTCCCCTTGAGGAGCTTGCTGTCATAGCGAGAGATAACGAAGCCTTGCTGATAGTGGACAATACTTTCATGTCTCCTGCCCTCTGTCGGCCGGTGGAATGGGGCGCAAATGTAGTGGTCCATTCGGCTACTAAATATCTCAGCGGTTTTGGCAACATCATAGGAGGAGTAGTTGTAGACGGTGGTAACGTTAATTGGGGAAGTACGAAGAAATGGCCGGAATTTACCGAGCCGGAGGAGGCATATCACGGGGTTGTGTTTTCCGAGGCCTTCGGTACAAAAGCACTGGCGACCAAGTTGCGTGCCTGCGCTCTGAGGGATATTGGAGGGTGCATGTCCCCCTTCGATGCCTATCTTCTTTGGATGAGCATCGGCACCTTATCTCTCAGGATGAAAAAGCACAGTGAAAACGCCCTTGCCGTTGCCAGATTCCTGGAAGAACGCGAGGAAGTAGCTTGGGTATCCTATCCCGGCTTGGAGAGCCACCCCCATCACCAGAGGGCGAAGAAGTACTTCCGAGAGGGATATGGCGGCATGATAGCTTTCTGCTTGAAGGGAGGGATTGAGGCGGGGAGGAAGTTTCTGAACAGCTTGAACCTCTTTTCGATCATAGCGAACATAGGGGATGCCCGGAGCATGGCCATTCATCCTGCATCAACCACCCACAGCCAACTAAGCAGAGATGAGCTGGAAAAGGCGGGAATAGAGGACGGATTGGTGCGATTGAGCATAGGGCTTGAGGATGTAGAGGACATTATCGACGACCTCGATCGTGCCTTAAGTTCAATTTAAAAAAAGAAGGCGGGTAAACTGTCCGTGGTAAGTAAGTTCCTGGAAGAAACCATTGGAATGGTCGAGATACCAGAGCTTCATCTGGAGTCCGGCAGGGTATTAAAAAAGGTCAGGCAGGCCTATGCCGTGTACGGGTCTTTAGATGCCAGAGGAGTGGTACTGGTATGCCATGCCCTTACCGGAAGTCATCATGTCGCTGGCCCTGACGTCCCCGGATTGCCTGAGGCGTGGTGGGATCCTTTGGTTGGCCCTGGCAAGGCCATCGATACAGAGAGGTTCTGCGTTCTTTGCTTCAACGTCTTGGGGAGCCCCTACGGGAGCGCTTCGCCCTTGAGCCCTTGCGATGACGACGGGCGTCCCTACGGTATGCGTTTTCCTGTATTCTCCGTCAGGGATATGGTGAGAGCGCAGCATGAAGCCTTAAAGATCATTGGCATCGAGAAACTCGAATGTGTGATCGGAGGTTCTTTGGGCGGGATGCAAGCTTTGGAGTGGGCCGTGATGTTTCCCGAAGTCGTAAAACGTTCAGTAGTGATAGCAGCTCCCGCCTTTACGTATCCTCAGGCGATTGCATTCAACGAGGTTCAGCGCCAGGCGATAATGGCAGACCCCCAATGGCGAGGAGGAGATTATTACGATTCGGCTCCTCCGGAACGAGGACTCGCCATCGCGAGGATGTTGGCCATGATCACCTACAGGAGCGAGGAAACTTTTGTCAAAAGATACATGAGGGAGCTGGCCTTCGGCGCTCCCTGGGATTGGGACGGCAAATTCAAGATCGAAACCTATATTCACCATCATGGCGAAAAGTTGGTGCAAAGGTTTGATGCAAATTGCTATCTATACTTGACCAGGGCTATGGATTTGCACGATATAGGAGAGGGAAGGGGAGGGGTTAAGAAAGCACTTTCAATGATTGGCGGCCAGCTTTTGGCCGTGGGCATATCGAGCGATCTTCTCTTTCCCAATTGGCAGGTTGAAGGGATAGTCTCCGAAGCCAGGGAAGCCGGTGCCGAAGCCTTTTACGACGAAATAGAAAGCGATAACGGGCATGACGCCTTTCTTATAGACTTGGATCAACTGGACGACATTTTGCGGGGTTTTTGGAAGAGGACTATGATGTACTAAAAACAGTGCTCATTCTGAAGAAGGCGTTGGCTCTGGAAGCGACCTAATGCTTCCCTACCATGGGAACCACGGAAAGTTACCCCTGTGGAGCTGGTCTGTTAGGGTTACCATGAAGCAGGAAGCCCTTTTTGTAGGGAAGGGGTAGTTCACGTTACGAGATTATTTTCAATTGGTTGGTCTTTTTAAAAAATGCGGTCTCATTGAGATTGACAGAATTGCCGGGTCACGGTTATACTAATACGCGCTGAGGGCGGATAGCTCAGCGGAAGAGCACCTGCCTTACACGCAGGGGGTCATAGGTTCGAACCCTATTCCGCCCACCATGAGGCAGCAATATGCGGGGCTGTAGCTCAGCCGGTTAGAGCGCTGGCCTGTCACGTCAGAGGCCGCGGGTTCAAGTCCCGTCAGCCCCGCCATATTTTGACCAGGTGGCGAGAGGCGAGATAGCTCAGTAGGTAGAGCAGCGGACTGAAAATCCGCGTGTCCCCAGTTCGATTCTGGGTCTCGCCACCATTGAAAGAAAGAATTGCTAAAGAAAGAATCGAAGGCAAGAGCAAGAGGTAAGGTAAGAGAATGCGGAAGTAGCTCAGGGGTAGAGCACCACCTTGCCAAGGTGGGGGCCGCGGGTTCAAATCCCGTCTTCCGCTCCAGAGATCTCGGCGGCATAGCCAAGTGGTAAGGCAGGGGACTGCAAATCCCTTATACCCCGGTTCGAATCCGGGTGCCGCCTCCAGATAAAAAGCATACTCCGGCGTAGCTCAACCGGCAGAGCGGGTGGCTGTTAACCACTAGGTTGCAGGTTCGAGTCCTGCCGCCGGAGCCATAGAGATTAAGTCCGAAGAGGGCGTATATTTTATAGAATATCCCCCGCCAATAGAATTCGCGGGGGATATTTGCATATTTGCCCTATGGATCTGACTAAATGAAACTAAACGGAATCGTAGACTTTGTTTCGTTTTTTTAGTGGAAGGCCCTTCTGATTATGAAATGCGAAAGGCGGGAGAAGATGACTTTCGAAGAAAAGGAAAAGAGAGAGGAATTGAAAGAGGTGACCATTTACACCGACGGTGCCTGTTCAGGCAATCCCGGCCCTGGAGGATATGGTGTAGTCTTGCTTTACAACGACCACAGAAAGGAAATATCGGGAGGATTCAGGCTTACGACGAACAACAGGATGGAGATATATGCAGCTATAGCGGGATTGAGCGCCCTAAAGTGCAGGTGTAAGGTCAAGCTTTATACTGATTCAAGGTACCTCGCCGACGCCATGAATAAGGGGTGGGTGAAGCGGTGGAAGGCCAATGGATGGATGCGCAATAAAAAAGAAAGGGCTTTGAATGTCGATTTGTGGGAACAGCTGCTCTGCTTATGCGAAAAACATGAAGTAGAATTTCTCTGGGTCAGAGGACATGACGGAAATGTGGAGAATGAACGTTGCGACGAACTTTCCACGACTGCTGCCAGAGGCGAAAACCTCCCCATCGATCAGGGCTACGAAAATGCCGGCCAATAACCCATTTTAAGAAGAGCGGATTTATGATTGTTTTGAAGTATGTCATTTGGTTAAACTCCTTTCAAAATATGTGATTTGTTTGACTAACTAGGGAGAAGGTAATATTATATTTTATACAGGAAAAAATATATCGCCGGGGGTGCTTCGCGATGGCGGGGCTGAGAGCATACCCCTAGACCTGACCCAGGTAATGCTGGCGGAGGAAGGGCGAGCCTAAAAATTTAAATCAACCGAAAATCTCGATGTAAACTTTAAAAGCCGCCCAGGGGCGGCTTTTTCGCATTTTATTATAGAAAATTAAATCATTGGGAGGTGCTTAAAGGTGAAGCTCGATGAGCTGGTTATAACAAAAGCCATAGTTGAAGGGTACTTCAAGAAACTGATGAATTGTTTAGAGCTCGATGTTGCCATAGTTGGCGGAGGTCCTTCTGGGTTGGTGGCAGCTCTCGAATTGGCCAGGGCCGGCAAAAGAGTTGTCATTTACGAACGCAAGCTAAGCGTTGGCGGCGGCATGTGGGGAGGCGGAATGCTTTTTAATGAAATAGTCGTACAGGAAGAGGCCAGAAAAATTTTGGACGAGCTCGATGTGAGGACTACTCCTTATAGGGTTGCGGGTTACTATACTGCAGATTCTGTGGAAGCGGTAAGCACAATTACCAGTAAAGCGGTCAAAGCTGGGGCCATCGTGTTTAATGGCATTAGTGTAGAGGACGTCGTGGTGCATGAAGATGGCCGCATTCAGGGCCTCGTGATAAACTGGACGGCCGTGGAGATGGCAGGTCTTCACGTTGATCCCCTGTCGATTCATTGCAAATATGTGATAGATGCCACGGGACACGACACCGAAGTGGTAAGAGTAGTGGCGCGCAAGATGCCGGGCAGGCTTTTCACAGCGACCGGCAACATTGAAGGCGAGAAGTTCATGTCGCCCGACAGGGCAGAGAAGTTGACAATAGAAAACACCCGCGAGGTATTCCCGGGTCTTTACGTGGCCGGAATGGCAGCCAACGCCACCTTCGGAGGTCCCAGGATGGGGCCCATCTTCGGAGGGATGCTGCTTTCGGGCGCGAAGGCCGCGAGGGACATTTTAAGTAAAATTTAGCAAATTTTCTTACGCCTCAATTTTTTGGTCGCGAGCGAATTTGATTGGCCCGTAAGGCTTGCTCGCGATCTTTTCCCTGGCGGTCTGATCAATTGGAAGAAAGGTGATATTGTGGTAAATTGAGACTAAATAAACGGTTCAGGAGGTGTTGTAGATGTTGGATATTTCTCAATTGGTTTCCCTTGGTTCGGAAAGGGCTATTAAGAAGACTGTTTCCGTCGATGATACCGTCGGCAATTCGTCGCTTTACCTTGAACAGTTCTTATCTACTTCTGCATGTATAAATATGGTCGTTAGAATGGCTACGGAAATGGTTGACCAGGCACTGCCTCAGGGGTTCATATCCGTTGGCTATCACACCGAGATAACTCATGAAGAGCCTACTATGATGGGAGCCGAAGTCTCTTACAAAGTTGTCTTGAAGGAGATAGACGGCAACAGATTGACCTTCGATTTTGAAATTAGCGATAAAAATGGGATTGTCAGTTACGGTAAGCATGTCAGAGCGGTAGTAAACTACACGAAATTGCTCGAAAAAGCCAAAGAAAGGATGAGTGCCTAAACCTGGATGCTTTTGTTGATCGTCTGGTCATAAAATCCGTCGATGTCTGAGAGGGGGGGTAAAGTATGCATTCCCATGAAGGTGAGATCGAAATAGCTGAGGGCAAGAAATTCTTAATTAGGATAAGAAGGGAACGATGCAAGGGATGCGAAATTTGCATAGAATTTTGCCCCAAGAAAGTCTTTGAAGGCGATGAGCTCGGACATCCAATCCCGGAGAGGATTGACGAATGCATAGGTTGCGGAACTTGCGAATTGCGCTGTCCGGACTTTGCCATTGAGGTAATACCGAAGGAGTGTCATGATAGTGAAGAAAAAAGTTAGATTCATGTTGGGCAATGAGGCCATAGTGGAGGGTGCGCTCCTGGCGGGGGCGACATTTTTTGCCGGATATCCCATAACCCCTTCATCAGAGGTGGCCGAAAGGGCATCCAGAAAGCTCCCTCAGATAGGAGGGTGCTATCTTCAAATGGAAGATGAAATCGCAAGCATTGCCGCCATAATAGGTGCATCCATTGGAGGGGCCAAGGCCTTTACAGCCACATCGGGCCCGGGTTTTTCCTTGATGCAAGAAAACATTGGCCTGGCCATCATGGCAGAGGTTCCCTGTGTGATAGTCAATGTCCAAAGGTCAGGCCCAAGCACAGGATTGGCCACCCGGCCAGCTCAGGCAGACATCATGCAGGCCCGCTGGGGACGCCATGGGGATCACTCCGTGATCGCCCTCTCTCCTGCCACTGTGCAGGAGTGCTTCGATCTCATGGTTCAAGCGTTTAATATGGCTGAAAAGTATAGATGCCCTGTCCTTTTCATGGCCGACGAAACGGTAGGTCACTTGCGCGAAAACTGCGTTCTCCGTTCCAGGGATGAGGTCGAGATCGTGAACAGAAAGAGACCCCCTGAAGGGCTTGAAGAATATTTCCCGTACAAAGCCGACGACGACCTGGTGCCTCCCATGGTCACGCCGGGCAGCGATTATTTAACCAGATTTCATTCCTCGACCCATAACGAGAAGGGCTTGCCCACAAGTTCTCCTCAGGAGGCTAGGAAACTCATCAAGAGGCTTTACGACAAAATAGAGAAAAATAAAGATGATATCATAATGTACAGAGAATTTGACGTAACGAAATGCGAATATCTGGTGATCTGTTTCGGCGGAGCCGTCAGGGCGGCCAGGCAGGCTGCGATAGAGGCGAGAGAGGAAGGACTGAGCGTAGGCGTACTACAGCTTCAGACGGTATGGCCTTTCCCTGCAGAATACATAAGCGAAGTTTCCAAGGGCAAGCGAGGGATAATTGTTCCCGAGATGAACATGGGTCAGATAATCGGTGAAGTGCGAAAAGCCGTTCCCGACAAAATTCCAGTCCTTGGGGCAAATCGTTATGACGGTGAACCCCTGACGCCTAAGGAAATTATCCAAGTCTTGGGCGAGGTGGTATCGCTATGAGCAAAAGATCGCGCGAAGTCAGCTGGAAGGCCTTTTTGAGGGAAGAAAACCTGCCCCATCAGTGGTGTCCCGGTTGCGGCTACGGGGTGATCTTGAAGAGTATGCTTTACGCCTTCGAAAAAGGCGGCATTGCTCCGAAAGATGTCGTTGTAGTTACGGGGATCGGCTGTTGGGGTAAAGCCGATGATTATCTCTATGCCAATACAGTTCACGTTACACACGGGAGGGCTTTGCCTGTCGCAACGGGCATAAAGGTGGCAAATCCATCTATGAAGGTCATAGCCTTGATGGGCGATGGCGATAGCGCGACAATCGGAGGAAATCATTTGATTCACTCTTCGCGCAGGAACATAGACGTCGTCGCCTTGGTAGCCAATAACCTTAACTACGGAATGACGGGTGGCCAATATTCCTGCACTACGCCGCTTTATTCCAGGACGTCGACATCCTGGTACGGGGATCCTGAGCCGGCGCTCGATATTTGTCGTCTTTCGGAGACGGCCGGAGCAAGCTTCGTCGCCAGGACGACCGTCTATCATGCGGCAATGATAGAAAAATACATCGGAATGGCTCTTTCTCACGAAGGTTTTTCCCTGGTGGAAGTGATATCTCCCTGTCCGACCTATTTTGGAAGGTACAACAAGCTCTCCAAAGCGCCGCAAATGCTGAAGTGGCTGAAGGAACAGTCGATACCCATAGAGCGCGTAAAGGACTTATCCGAAGAAAACCTTAAGGAAAAGTTCGTCACCGGAGTATTTGCCGATAAAAAAGGACATTCCTTCCTGTCCCGCTACAGGGAAATACAGTCTCGGGCAAGGAACGAGCTTGAAAGCGAGTGATCGTCCATGAAATACGAAGTTATTTTTGCGGGAATCGGTGGTCAAGGAGTGATTTTAGCCGGCACTTTACTTGGCGAGGCTGCCGTGGCTTCTGGGCTGAAGGCCTCTCAGACGCAGGCTTATGGAGTATCGGCCAGGGGAGGCTTTACAAAGACGGACGTTGTAATCTCTGACGGGGAGATTCTCTTCCCTTATGCCTTAAGCCCCGATGTCGTCGTCGTTTTGGCCGAGGAAGCCCTGGTTCGGTATCTAGATATAGAAAACAAAAACTGCAAAGTGGTTTACGATTCCGGTTTGATTGACGCGTCAAAATACGAGCTGGATTCGAGATTTGTAGGATTTCCCATAACGAAGACCGCCATCGAAATGGGTTCTTCCAGGAGCGCGAACGTGCTTTCTCTGGGAATAGTTGCCAGCTGCTTGAAGGCGATTTCGACTGAGGCGTTGTTTCGAACCTTGGCCGAGGCTTTCTCGCCAAAAATACGGGATATAAACGCTAAGATTCTACAAAAAGGCATTGATGTTGGAAATGAGATAATTTCTAGCTGTTAGCTTTATAAAGAGGCATTTCAGGGAAAGCTGTCTTTCTCTATTGTTCTTGCTGTAATAAGCTCTTTGTTCATTGTGTGTCGATAAGCCCTTGGACATCTTTGACAACATCCATTGACTTTGCTTTTGATTATGCCTTTGTTATCCCTGTTATGCCTCTTCGACACTTTTGTTTCTGGTGCGTTAGATTAAAACTCCTTTTTATGTTAAGGGGGAGCTATATCTTTGGTTAGTGCCAAATCATGAGAGTTTATATCCTATTTTGGACCGTACCAGAAACGTGTGCAGAGTCGTGTTTTTTGGACTGATCGATGTCGCATAATGAACTTATAATAATATGTAAGCGGTTATAGCGATTTTTTCCCGTTGTTCCATAAATTTTTTTATGAAAATATGTTATATTTGTAAAAACCAGGGGGCGCTCATGTGCGTGAGCTGAGAGAGAACCCCTAGAACTTGATCCAGGTAATGCTGGCGGAGGGAATGGCGGACAAAAGAAGAACTTTTATGATGTCCTTTCCCTTCCCGTTAAAAATAGCGGAAAGTCGCAGACAAGGTGAACACCAATTTGGGCACCAGCGACGAATGTTGCGACCTTGAGCTTGAAGGTCGTAAGTTGAATGTTACCCTCGATGCTGGTACGGATTCCATCATGGATCTGTCGACGGGAGGCGACCTTGATTCGGCAAGGGCGTTCTTTAGGGAATAAAAAAAGGGGCGCTCACGCCCCTTTTTTTATTTTAACGACAACAGCCGCTCGGTGAGGCTTTCTCGATGATGGCCCTGCAAAACTGGGGAAGGTCGTCAGGTGTTCTGCTGCTTATGAGGTTTCCGTCCACTACTGCTGCCTCATCTACCCAATTCACGCCAGCGTTCACCATGTCGTCCTTTATCGCTCCGACGGACGTGGCCTTCCTCCCTTTGAGTATTCCGGCCGAAATGGGAACCCAACCGGCATGACAGATGAAAGCCACGACTTTGTCGGCCTCATTTAGCCTTCTTACGATATCGAGAGCCTTTTTATATCTTCTGATTTTATCGGGGGCATATCCGCCTGGTATGACTATGCCGTCGAAGTCGTCGGGGTTGACTTCCTCGAAAGACACATCGCTTTTACAGGGATAACCGTGTTTGCCCCTGTACAACTTTCCCTTTTCAGGACCCGCCACTATTGCTTCGGCGCCTTCTTCTATCAATCTGATTTTGGGATACCAAAGCTCCAGATCTTCGTATTCTTCATCTACGAAGAAGAGAAAACGTTTTCCCGTGAGTTTCGACATACGCTTCACCTCCTGACAAATGTTTGGCAATACTTATTTTATTTGATCTGCCAAACTTTTGCAAGGCCTGGCGTGTCTATAGCATCAATCTTCCTTCCAATTCACCCCTAAGTTCGTCGTAGCGTTTTTTTACGAAATCCATATGGCCTCTTTCCATTTTAGCAAGGTCATTGAACATTGCCTTGGTCTCTTGGGAATCCACTTCCTCTACCAGTTTTTCGTAAAATTCTGCTGCTCGCATCTCCGAAAGGTAGGCCGTAGATATTAGCCGTAATAAGGAGTAGTAGTCTTTGAATTCGTCTGCCTGCACGCGCAGGGCAGGGTCAACCGTTACATTTGGATCCGGAGTAAAGGGTTCGCCAAACAACTCCTGATAGTATTTCGATAGAGTCTTTTTGTGCGTATCTTCCCAGTCGGCAAGTTCCGATATTTCCTTTTTCAAGGCCGGCGTCCTGGCATTTTCTGCCCATGTTTTATAGAATTCGTTTGCTTGAATCTCAGCATGAATTGCATAGGCAAGTGCGCTTTTTAAATCGAATTTGCTTTCTGACATTTTCTCCTCGCCTCCCTTAAATTATTTAACATAATTCTAATATATTAATCATATCACGTCGCTTTGTATTGTATCAATGGTGCGAGGACGTCGACCGCGTCAAGTTTTTGTAGG
>NZ_DJHF01000004.1 GCF_002433005.1 Acetomicrobium sp. UBA5826
GGAAGGTTTTTAAAGGAAGCCGACATGGACGCCGTGAAACTTGAAGGCGGAAGAAGGGTCATAACGAGGATAAAGGCCATTGCCGACGCAGGGATCTTGGTCATGGGACATATCGGTCTTACCCCTCAAAGTTCAGGAGTACTTGGGGGATTTAAGGCACAGGGCAGAGACCCCAAAAGCGCCAGAGACCTAATAATGGACGCCCGAGCCATAGAGGAAGCCGGAGCTTTCGCCCTACTTCTTGAAGCGGTACCGCCGGAACTGACGGAATTCATAACAAAAGACCTTTCCATACCCGTTTACTCCATAGGAGCAGGAGCTCCCTGCGACGGACAGCTTCTCATATGCGGAGACATGCTCGGGTTATTCCAGGCCTTCACTCCAAAGTTCGTAAAGAAGTACGCAAACGTCGCAGAAGTTGAGACAAATGCCTTCAAGACATATATAGAGGACGTAAAGACGGGCAAATTCCCGGAAGATCAGCACTGCTACCACATACTGCCCGAGACGGCCGAGGAATATCAGAAGATGCTTGAGGAGTTAAGAAGGTCATAGCGCCTTTTAATAAAATATCTGGAGGGTGAAAAATGTTTAAAGCAAAAAAGCTTTCCGAAATACGTGCCTTTATGGAAAAGTTGAATGTCCCGGGGTCGGATGGGTGGGGGCTGCCTACATCGGAAAAGACCTTTCCTGATGGCGCAAACTACAGAATAGAAATAGCAGGAGTAGAGTATCCGTCGACATTTAAAGCCATGGTCGATGAAGCGAAAAAAAGAAAGGTCAAAGTGCACCGGGCCATCTGTACAGTGGGAGGATCTTCCTATCTTACCTTTGATCAGTTGAAAGAGATGGCGAAAATTGCAAACGACGAAGGTATCGAAGTCATCATGACCATGGGACACAGAAAGGCCTTCGATGTGGGATCGAAGGAAATGAGCACGAAGGAAGGTTCATTGCAGGGTTTCAGGCTTCGTGGATCCGACAACCTAGCCTACTGGTTCGAAGACCTTATGCGAAACCTTGAAGCGGGAATAAGGGGTTTCCTTGTCTACGACGAAGGTGCCCTTATGATCCTGTCCAAAATGCGAGAGGAAGGATTTATACCGAAGGAAACAACTTTTAAGTGGTCCGTCTTCGGAGGCTACTGCAACCCGGCAGGGGCAAAGATGCTTGAGAGCATGGGCGTCAATTCCATGAATCCCCTATCCGATGTAGCTCTCCCCATCCTTTCCAGCATTAGAAAAGCTGTAGACATCCCCCTCGATGTTTATATGATCATCGTCGATGCCTTCGGAGGCATGTACAGAGCCTATGATGCTCCGGAAATAGTGCGCGTCGCCTCTCCTGTCTACTTCAAGATAGAGCCAGGTACTTCCGAGGCCGACATTTACAAGCCCTGGATGACTGAAAGCTGGCACGACGAATTCATTCGCATGAAGGTTAAGATCGCCCAGATACTACAGGAGATCATGGAAAGGCGAGCACCGGAACTGAAGATGTCCGAAATGTCGCCAAAGGATTTACGAATACCTGTAGTCGACTGATTTGCTTTAGGAGGTTTATTGATGTCTGATCTATGGAATAACACCATTGGCTATATGAAAAAAGCGAGCAATGCTCTAAATTTGGATGAAGAGATATTGGATGCGCTGCTTAAATGCAAGCGGGTACTGGAGTTTCAGATACCCCTGCGCATGGACGACGGGAAGGTTCGGTATTTTACCGGATATCGCGTTGTGCATAACGATGCTTTGGGCGTCTCTGGGGACGGTACTCGCATAGTCGCCGGCCTGACCGCCGACGAAGTTAAGGGTCTGGCTCTAGTCATGAGTATCAAACATGCTGCCAATGGTATTCCAGCGGGAGGAGCTAAGGGAGGGATCGATGCTGATCCCTCCCTTTTGTCCGAAGGTGAATTCGAGCGCTTAGTCAGAGGTTACGTCAGAGGACTTTTCCCGAGAGGTGCCAAGGTGGACGTGCCGGGCGCAGATATCAACACTAGCGCAAAAACGCAGGCATGGATGCTCGATGAATACGAACAGATAACGGGAATTCATTCGCCTGGCGCCGTCAATGACAAGCCCAGGATTCTGGGCGGTTCTTTGGGAGGAGAAGACGCCACGGGAAGAGGCATGTATCATCTTACTTTGAAAATATGCGAAGAGCAGGACTGGGCTCCCGAAGACGTCAAAGTAGCCATACAGGGTTTTGGAAACGTAGGTTCTTATTACGCAAAATACCTGCAAAGCGCAGGGTTTAAGGTCGTCGCCGTAAGCGATATCAAGGGAGGAGTCTTCAATCCCGATGGGATCAATATAGAGGACTTGCTCAAATACTCAAGAATGACCGGTTCAGTAGCATCTTTCCCCGATGCCAGGCAAATCACCAAAGAAGAGATACTACTTTGTGATTGCGACATCCTCGCCCCCAGCGCAGTAGAAGACGTCGTAACTCTTCGAAATGCAGGAGATATAAAAGCTAAGATCATAATCGAAGGTGCCAACGGACCCATCACTCCCCAGGCCGACGATGTCCTGTATTCTCGAGGAATTGTTGTCGTGCCCGATGTGGTCGCCAACGCGGGCAGCGCTATAGTATGTCACTTCGAAAGATCGCAATGCGCCACCGATAATTACTGGGACCTGGAGACTGTCCAAGCAAAACTGGAAAGCCAAATAATAAATTCCTACGATTCCATGAAAAACACTGCAAAAGAGCTACATATCTCTTTTAGAACTGCTGCATGGGTAAATGCCTTAAAGGCGATAGTAAAAGCTATGAAGCTGAGGGGGCTTCTTTGATGAAGGCAGAAAGCCGTAGCATTTGCTCTCAAACAATTGATTTGAACTTACTTCACATATATGAGGCAAAAAAGCGCATATCACCGCTCGTTCGCCACACGCCGCTAGTGAAATCAAATCCGCTTTCGTCTCTTTTCAATCATGATGTTTTTCTAAAGCTTGAATTTTTACAAGACCCTGGGGCATTTAAAGTTAGAGGAGCGACTAACAAGATACTTTCCCTATCCCCGACCGACAGAAAAAGGGGTGTGGTTACCTTTTCCACTGGAAACCACGGACTATGCACATGCTGGGTAGCAAAAAAGACCGATACACCTGCGGTAGTATGCGTTTCAAAACGCGTTGCTAAATTAAGTCCAAAGCGCATTGAGTTCATGCGAGCCCTTGGAGCTGAAGTTGTCGTAAGCGGCGATACACAGGATGAAGCTGGCGAAATGGCAAAAGAGCTTGTTGCATCGAGAGGTCTGACGTTGATACATCCCTTCGATGATCCTTTTGTCATTGCAGGACAGGGGACAATAGGGCTGGAATTGCTAGAAGATGAACCTTCTATTTCGTCTGTGCTTGTCCCTCTTTCGGGCGGCGGTTTGATCTCCGGCATCGCCCTTGCAATGAAGTCCGCAAGAGCGAGTATCAAAGTTATCGGCGTTTCCATCGAGAATGCCCCTGTAATGTATGAAAGCATAAAGGCATGTCATCCTATAGAGATGAAAGAAGTTGACTCAATTGCAGAGTCCTTACTTGGAGGAATAGGGTTGGACAACAGATATACATTTGAAATGGTACGCGATCTAGTGGATGAGATTGTATTGGTAAGCGAAGAGGAGATCGAAAATGCCCTCTCCTTTACCTTGGAAAACCACCATTGGTTGTTAGAAGGCGCCGGCGTAGCCGGCATCGCTGCGTTGCTTAGTAATAAAGCAAGCGGGGCAGGCAAAACAGCGATCATATTGTCAGGCTCGAATTGTGAAGCACGATCTCTGTTGAAACAATTGCAAATCTGATCCTTATTTCCGAGAGGAGTGGAAGGATGAAACTCCTTCGCATGTTTAATATAGGTTTAAAAAAAATCGAGGAGTGGATAATAGCTTACAGCATAATTTTGATGGCAATGATATTAATATTGAATGTCTTGGCAAGAAACTTACTCAATACGAGCATAAATTTTACCGAGGAAGTTAGCCAATTTTTAACAATATTTGTCACCTTTTTCGGTACTAGTTATGCAGCCAGGAAGGCACAGCACATAAGAATGTCCCTCCTTTACGACATATCCAGCGAAAAAGGAAGAAAGGTCATTATTTTGGTCACTTCAATAGGAACTGCCCTATTAATGTTTTATTTGACTTATTTGAGCTATAAATATGTCGCTAGAGTTGCTGTGTTAAACAGGGTAAGCCCAATTTTGCAGTTTCCACTTTATATTGTATGGAGTGCAGTTCCCATAGGGTGTTTCCTAACGGGTATTCAATATACCTTGACATTCATCAAAAACCTCACAGTCAAAGAGACCTGGCTTTCCTTTGAATCTAAATTCGAGTATGAAGACGTTCCTAACTCAAATAAAGAAAGCAAAGGCGCCAAAACAGAAGAAAACCTGCCCGTAAGGGAAAGACAGGACCTGGAAAGGGGCGATGCCTAATGCTGCTGGTAATGCTAGGTTCCATGCTGCTTTTGCTGATTTTAGGCTTCCCGATGATGGTCCCCTTAATAGTTGCCCCCCTGCTCGTCATTCATTTCTACCTGCCAGCCTTTGATCCAGGTATGTTGGTTCAACAGATACTTGGAGGGATAAGACCTCTCGCTCTTATAGCCGTACCGATGTTTATATTCGCAGCAGACATCATAACGACAGGGCAGGTAGCGAGGCGGCTTATAGACTTTGTCATGGACTTCCTTGGCCATATAAGAGGCGGCTTGGCGATAACGACGACCGCTGCATGCACTTTCTTTGGTGCGGTTTCAGGATCATGTCAGGCAACGGTGGTAGCTATCGGAGAGACTATGAGGCCCTTCATGTTGGAAGATGGTTATGATGATTCGTTCAACATGGCATTGATTATAAACGCAGCAGGAATAGCCCTACTCATACCTCCAAGTATTTCAATGATCATCTACGGAGTAGTCACGGGAAGTTCCGTCGGGGAACTCTTTATTGCAGGCGTTGGACCGGGATTGCTTGTGTTCCTTTTATTTTCCATATATTGTTACTTTGCTTCGCGGAAAATGAACATCAAGCTACGAGAAAAGGTTAGCTGGAAAGAGCGTCTGAACTCGCTCAAGAAGGCACTGATCCCCCTCGGTTTTCCCCTCATAATTCTAGGCGGAATCTATACGGGGATATTTAGTCCTACCGAAGCAGCCGCGGTTTCCGTTTTATATGCTGTCTTGGTCGAAACCTTCGTATATAGACACTTGAAGATCAAAGACTATTATCGCATAGCATTGTCTACTGGAATCGTCACTGCTGTGGTCTTTATCTTAGTCGCCATGGGGGCAGCTTTCTCATGGTTGATCGCCTTTACCAGAATCCCCGATTTAATATTGCCCCCACTTCTTGGAGAAAATCCGACAGCATTCAAGCTGCTAATCATCATTACCATATCTTATTTCGTTGCATGCATGTTTGTCGACTCTATCGTAGCCATCATGATGCTTTCGCCCATATTCGCGCCTTGGGTCGCAAGGCTTGGCATCGATCCCATATTGGTAGGAGTAATTGTCACGATGCAGGCGGCAATAGGAGCCGTAACTCCTCCCTTTGGATGCAACATTTTTACGGCAATGGCCGTTTTCAAAAGGCCCTATATTGAAGTAGTAAGGCGAATTCCTCCTTTCCTCATACTCTACATCCTTGCAACGTTGCTGGTCATTTTATTCCCCGACATCGCTCTCTATCTCAGGGACTTAGCCTTTAGGTAAACGTGGGGGGTGGGATCGAAAAAAATATAATTTCTTTAATGTTAATTAAGTAAAAATAATAATGAAGAAAAGAGGAGGGGAAATTATGAAGTTAAGGTCATTGATTTGGATGGTGCTGGGTGTTTTTCTAGTGTCGGTGATGTTTTTAACACTTCCAAATGAGTCGTACGCAGCTCGTGAATGGAAATACGCCTTGGAGGAGATTCAGGGAAGCGTTCAGGATCACTACGCTCAGGAATACAAAAAGAGGGTAGAAGGGCAAATTCAAGATGTCACAATAATCGTCTATCCCTATGGAGCTTTGGGCACTAGCGAAGACATTTCAGAATTAACGATGAACGGAATGCTCGAGTTTTGCTTTGCCACACCCGGACATCTCGGAACATTCATCCCGGCCGCGCGAGTGTTCTCTCTTCCCTTTATTTGGTCGGATAATCTCGAGGCGAATAAATATGTGGCACAGCACAGCAAGGCAATTTACGAAATGCTAGCTACTGAATACGAGAAGTACGATCTAAAACTTCTTGCAGCCATGACCGAAGGATGGCAAATATGGACGTCCAATAAACCGATAAGAACGCCTGCCGATATGAAAAACTTCAAGATAAGGATCATGGGCGACCCGATTCTTGCGGAGACCTACAAAGCTTATGGAGCCAACCCAATCCAGGTGCCTTACTCGGATATCTACAGCTCATTACAACTTGGCATGATCGAAGGCAACATTCAGCCCTATTTCGCTCACGAGGAGATGCATTTCTACGAAGTACAGGACTACTTTATCGAACCGAAAGAAATGCCATTTTTTGCGACAGTAGTTGCGAATAAACAATTCTTTGAGTCATTGCCAAAGGAAGAACAAGAAGCTATAGAGCAAACTGCCAGGGATTGTATCGAATACATTTGGGGCGTACAGGCCAAATTAAATGAAGAGCGACTGGAAAAGATGTTGAAGGAACGCCCTCAAATCCAGGTCATCAAGCTCACAGAAGAGGAGCGTCAAGCATTTAAGGATCTAACTAAACCAGTCATCGATAAGTACCTCGAAATGTCTGGTGATACCGGAAAGCAAATTCTCGACCAGTTGTTGAAGGAAATCGCCGAAGCTGAGGAAATGTTTGGTAAATAGATGTAATGCAATATTGGGGGATGGGATCTCAAGGGTTTCATCCCCCAACAAAAAAGCGAGAAGGGATCTAAAAGATGATCTATAAAGTCAAAGGCGATCAGGTTTCTTATGGAGAAGCGATAGGAATTTTGTTGATAGAAAACTACGTCCCCTTCATTCCGGGGGATGTGGCAAATGCGACAACTTATAGCTATCCCGTGCGTTTTCAGAGGATCGAGGGAGTGACCCACAGGCATCTTTTTGATCATGACAGATCGGTCAAAGAGAAAGTGTTTGAGGCTTCGAAAAAACTCGTACAAGAAGGAGTTAAAGCCATAACGGGAGATTGCGGTTTTTTGGCCTTATTTCAGGAGGAACTAAAAGAAGAGATGAATATCCCTGTTTTTTTATCGAGCCTTATACAACTTCACTTTATCAAAGAAATTATCCCTGCAGGGTCGAATATTGGGATAATTACTGCAAGCTCCGCCTCCCTTACGGCCGATATATTTGGTGCAGCAGGCATCAATTTTACAGATCGTTTAATTATAAAGGGTTTAGAAAATAAAAGATATTTCAAGGAATCCGTGATAGATGAGGTAGGTTTCCTCGATACTGATAAGCTGGAAAAAGAGGTCGTGGAAGCAACCAGAGAATTAAATGAAGAAACTCAAAATATGGCAGCTATTTTGCTCGAATGCAGTCTCCTTCCTCCTTATGGGAAGGCTGTATCAGAAGTCGTCGACGTTCCTGTTTTTGATTATATAACTATGATCGATTATGTATATTCTGCAGTTATTAAAAGGAACTTTAAAGGGTATATGTAATTAATGAAATTTGTCAAACAGAAGATATATAATCTTATCGTAATATAAATTTAAATATCTTTTTTAAATATTTATATGAAAATGGAGGAATTGAAATGCATAAAGTTTTGCGATTTGATGTTTTAGAATACAAAGAACGGGTAAGGCGAGTCAAAGAAAGGATGGATGCTAACGGGATAGAACTTCTTTTTCTTGTCGATCCCGCAAATATGAATTATCTCACTGGTTACGATGGGTGGTCTTTTTACGTTCATCAGGGCGTTTTGCTCACATTAGAAGATGATCAACCACACTGGTTCGGGCGCCAGCAGGACAGCAACGGCGCCCGCATTACCACCTGGCTTGATGAAGAACATATTCACGGATACCCCGATTTTTACGTTCAATCCCGATACACTCACACAATGGTCTACGTTGCAAATTTAATAAAGGAATTCAAATATGAAAACAAAAACATAGGCATCGAAATGGACAATTACTGGTATTCGGCCAAATCAATGAATGTTCTGCACCAAGAGCTTCCCTGTGCCGTCTTTAAAGACGCCACGAACTTGGTCAACTGGGTCAGGACAATAAAATCTCCAGCAGAAATTAACTACATGAGGCAGGCCGCTAGAATCTGCGAACATGTGATGCAGACCGCCATCGATGCAATTGACATCGGCATATGGGAGAAGGACGCGGCATCCAAGGTCGTTGCCGCTCAAATCGCTGGAGTCGGGGAATACGGAGGTGATAGTCCTGCGATATTTCCAATAATGCCCTCCGGCATCAGGACGTCTACAGCTCATCTTACCTTCGATCCAGACAGAAAGTACCAAAAAGGTGATGTTGTACTGCTGGAACTTTCCGGTTGCAGGTTTAGATATCATGCACCTCTTTCACGCACCCTCTATTTGGGAGAGCCACCCGAGGGACTTAGAAAAATCGCTCAGGTTGTAATCAATGGATTGCAAACGACTCTGGATTTTATTAAACCTGGTATTACGGCAGAAGAGGTGGAATTGAGATGGAGAAAATGTCTGGAAGGAACGGGCGTAGAAAAACCTTCAAGAGTCGGATACGCTTTCGGTTTAAATTATGTGCCCGATTGGGGTGAACATACAGTAAGTTTAAGGCCGGGCGATAAGACAATACTTAGACCCGGTATGACAATTCATTTCATGCCAGGGATATGGTTAGACGAATTCGGATTTGAATGCAGCGAGCCCTTCTTGGTAACCGAAAAGGGGTGCGAAAAGTTGATCAACTTTCCCGAGGAGCTTTTCATTAAGTGATAATGACAATTCATTCTAAATAATAAATGAAGAGGTGGTATGTAGCATGAAAAACGTATGGGAAACCGCAAGATATTACTTAAAAGTGGCAGCTGAGGCTATTGACCTCGAGCCGGAGATAACAGAAAGGTTGAGCACCCCTATGCGCTTCGTAGAATTCACCATTCCTGTTCGCATGGACAATGGGGATAAGAAATTGTTTATAGCCTATCGTTCCCATCACTGCGACGCCTTGGGGCCCTGCAAGGATGGAACAAGGGTAAAACCGGACCTCACACCCGAGGAGATAAAGGCTCTATCGATGTTCATNNCGAGCATAAAACACGCCATAGGAGACATTCCTGCTGGCGGAGGCAAGGGCGGCATCAAAGCCGATCCATATTCAATGAGCAAAGGAGAATACGAGCGACTGATACGCGGATTCATCAGAAGATTGGTTCCCAAGGGAGCTATGATCGATGTTCCGGGAGCCGACATAGGCACAGGAGAAGAACAGATGGCATGGATGTTGGACGAATACGAGCAAATAACAGGAATGCACAGCCCCGCCGCAATCAATGATAAGCCAGTAGCCCTTGGAGGATCTAAGGGTGGATATGAAGCCACAGGACGAGGTGTTGCCCTGTGTACTTTCGAGGCATGCAAGGATCTGGGGTTTGAATTTGATAAAACGACAGTTGCCATACAGGGTTTCGGTCAGGTAGGAAGCGTAACTGCAAAAATGCTTTTTGAAAAGGGGTTCAAGATCCTTTGTGTCAGTGACATATACGGAGCAATTTACGATCCCAAAGGCATAAACATAACCAATCTGCTTGAATACGTCAAAAAAACAGGTAAGGTCGTCGAATTTCCCGGTGCGCAATCTATAGATAGCAGAAAGTTATTTGAATTGGATGTGGATGTCCTCATACCGGCAGCTGTACAGGACGTCATCACCGAAGATAACGCCGACAGGATAAAAGCCAAGCTAGTCGTGGAAGCAGCAAACGGGCCGACGACTCCGGAAGCCGATGCGATACTGTCGCGTAAAGGTATAAGGCTCATTCCCGATGTCCTGGCAAACTCGGGGGGTGCCATAGTATGTCATTTTGAACGCATTCAAGGATTGAGCAACGACTGGTGGGAAGAAGAAAAGGTCTATCAGATGCTTGAAAAGAGGATCCTCGGCGCCTATAAAGAAATTTCATCGATTGCCCAAGAATTGAAAGTAACACGTCGCACAGCTGCATGGGCCTACGCCTTGAAGAAAATAGCAGAGGCCATGCGCTTAAGGGGATGGAGTTAGGAGGTGAAAGAAATGGCATTGCTATTTGAAGTTTCTGAATATCAGGATCGGCTTCGTAAAGTCAAAGAAAGCATGCTCCGAAAGGGCATCCAGGTCCTCATCGTAAGCGATCCTGCGAATATGAATTACCTGACCGGTTACGATGGTTGGTCCTTCTATGTCCATCAAGGACTGGTAATCGCTTTGGATTACGACGAGCCTATCTGGTGGGGTCGGGGAATGGATGCCAACGGTGCAAAGCTTACCACTTGGTTGAAACACTACAACATTCGACCTTACGCAGACGACTACGTCCAAAATGTCTTCAAGCATCCCATGAGCTTCGTAGCAGACATACTGCGAGAAATGGGCTGGGAAAACAGACATATAGGAGTTGAAAAGGACAACTACTGGTTTACGGGGCAATGTCTGGATGTGCTGCGAGAAGAATTACCGCAAGCAAAATTTCACGATGCAACAAGCCTGGTCAACTGGATCCGAACTATTAAATCACCTGCGGAAATAAAGTACATAAAAGAAGCGGCCAAGGTTTGTGAACACGTCATGAAAACGGCCATTGACTCCATAGAAGTTGGCAGACTCGAAAGCGAAGCAGCTGCAAATGTCTATCATGCCATGATAAAGGGCACTGATGAATTTACTGGGGATCATCCTGCGATATTCCCTATCATGCCTTCCAACGAAAGGACGTCTGCGGCTCACCTAGGCTGGAAACCCGATAGAAAATACGCACCCGGTGACATCGTTCTTCTCGAACTATGCGGTGTCAGATTCAGGTATCATTGCCCACTGTCACGAACGGTTTATATAGGCGATCCGCCCAAGGAACTCAAGGAAATAGCAGATGTCGTGATCGATGGTATTGCTAAAACACTGGATTTCATAAAACCGGGCGTTACAGCAGAGGAGATCGAGGCAAAATGGCGGGAAGCCATATCGGGTTCCAGAGTAGTCAAGCCTTCGAGGCTCGGCTACGCCTTTGGTTTAAATTACGTCCCCGACTGGGGCGAGCACACTGTAAGCCTACGTCCTGGAGATAAGACCATAATGAAACCGGGAATGACTATTCACCTGATGCCGGGTATATGGCTTGATGAGTTTGGGTTTGAGTGCAGTGAACCTTTCTTGGTGACTGAAAAGGGGTGCGAGACGTTCCTAAACTTCCCGCGCAAAATTTTCACCAAGTAGAGTATCTTGATAGTTTAAAGCACATAATCATACATCTCCCAGGCATACATAAAAACCTACAATTGCCTGGGAGATGCATAAACTAAGGCATATGGTGACATTAAACATAATGGCCTATATCCTGGTCCAGAAATGGCTGTTAACCCTAAAGTAGAGCTAATCCCGGCGATGTCAATTAAAGCAAAACTAGTTTTCATTAAGTCGGTGCCAATTGGAACAAAAGTAAGTTATTCTGGAACCTTTGAAATAAAAAGGCCTACCGTAATTGGAGTAGTTCCTATGGGATATGTAGATGGTGTATCCAGACAGCTCTCAAATAAAGGTAATGTGTTATTACATGGACGGCGTTGTCAAATAATAGGCAATATCTGCATGGATCAGTTTATGATCGATATAACTGATATAAACAATCCCCAAATAGGAGACGAAGTTGTATTTCTAGGACGGCAAAGGAAAGAATTAATAGCAGCAGAAGAAATTGCTTTGTTATTAAATAATGATGGAGTAATGCATACCTGTGGGCATGACGTACATGTCGCGATTCTTTTGATCGCAGCAAAGATCTTATCTAAATATAGATCTAAAATAAAAGGGAAAATAAAGTTTGTTTTTTTCAACCAAAGAACAGCTTTAGAATTTTTAAACAACTAAATTTTATTTTTTATAGCATAGAAAGGATGGTCTAAGATGAATCTCCTAAATAAACTCAAAGATGAGATTACTGAGTTAAAGGACGAACTCATCGAATTGAGAAGAGATTTTCACATGTATCCCGAGCTTGGATTTAAGGAGGTAAAGACTTCAAAAAGGGTAGCCGAATATTTGAAGCGATTAGGGCTTGAAGTGAGGGAAAAGATAGCCCACACCGGCGTTGTAGCTATATTAGAAGGTAAAGGAGAAGGCAAAACAGTGATGCTTCGTTCAGATATGGACGCTTTGCCCGTTGAAGAGCAAAACAAAGTACCCTATCGCTCCAGAAACGAAGGAATCATGCATGCCTGCGGACACGATGGACATATGGCGATGTTGCTGGTAGCGGCGAAGATATTGTCGCACCATAAAGAGGAAATCTCTGGCAAGATCATGTTTCTCTTTCAGCCTAATGAGGAAGTAGCCGGTGCCCATCAAATGATAGAGGAGGGAGCCTTAGATGACCCACATCCTGATGGCGCCTTTGCGATTCACCTCTGGACTCCCATAGAAAGCGGAAAGATGGGAATATCTGCCGGACCGGTCATGGCCGCTTTAGACGAGTTCAAGGTCAGGATAAAAGGCAGGGGAGG
This sequence comes from Acetomicrobium sp. UBA5826, assembly GCF_002433005.1. Lineage (GTDB taxonomy): Bacteria > Synergistota > Synergistia > Synergistales > Acetomicrobiaceae > Acetomicrobium. The sequence goes on from NZ_DJHF01000004.1 coordinate 12,692, forward strand.
ACACACCGGGGCTCCTCATACTGCTATCGACCCAGTATTGACTGCAGCAGACTTTATTCAATCGGTGCAGATGATACAAACCAGGGAAATAGATGTTTTAAAACCTACCCTGATAATGTTCGGATTGGTAAATGCTGGGACGGCTACAAATGTCATACCGGAACACATCGATCTGGGCGGCACAATTCGCTATCTCTACGAGGGAGGCTCCGAAAGTCCCGAAAAGCCTCTCGTTCGTTTCGAAAGGATACTAAAAAAGGTATGCGAGGCGCATCAGTGCACATATGAACTGGAGTTTATCCCCAGCAATTCTACCCTGATCAACGATGATAAGATGGCGAATTTGGTTTCAAGCATTGCTAAAGATGTAGTGGGCCCTGAAAACATCACAAGTTACATAGGAACGGCGGGAGAGGATTTCGCCGAGTTCGCCAAAATTATTCCCAGCTGCTTTTATTTTGTTGGGGCGGGAAACTCCACAAAAGACATAATCTACCCTCATCATCATCCTCTCTTTGACATTGACGAGGATGTACTGCCAATTGGAGTTGAAATGCACATAAGAACGGCCATGGCCTTTCTTAGGAAAGAATAAATAGCATAATACTATTTTACTAGGAGGAGATCCCATGTTATCC
>NZ_DJHF01000016.1 GCF_002433005.1 Acetomicrobium sp. UBA5826
TGAAAGGGGGGATATGAATGGCTCAAAATATCAGGATTAAGTTGAAGGCCTTTGATCATAGGGTCCTGGATGCATCAGCGCTACAGATTGCCGAAACGGCGAAAAGGACGGGGGCTAAGGTTTCAGGCCCCATACCATTGCCCACGGCGATCAATAAGTACACGGTTTTGAAGTCGCCTCACAAGGATAAAGATGCACGAGAGCAGTTCGAGGTGCGCACTCATAAGAGGCTTATAGACATAGTCGATCCTACGCAGAAGACCATGGAAGCGCTGATGCAGCTGAACCTCCCTTCAGGAGTAGATATACAGATACAACTGTAGGGGAGCTCTGAGCTGAAAGGAGAGAAATTTGATGAGTCTAGGGATTTTAGGTGTTAAGGTTGGAATGACCCAGATTTTCGACGAAGAGGGTCAGGCTGTGCCCGTTACTGTCGTAGAGGCAGGTCCATGTAAGGTGGTTGCTTTAAGAAGGCCTGAAGTAGAGATGTATTCGGCCATAGTCTTGGGCTTTGGGAAGGTGAAAGCCCATAGATTGAACAAGCCCATGCTAGGCGTATACAAGAAAGCGGGGATCGAACCCAAACGATGGTTGCGGGAGTTCCGCCTCGATGACGTTACGGGTTATGAAGTTGGACAGACCATCGACGTAACTATCTTTGAAGTAGGCGAAGTCGTCGATGTTACGGGCACCAGCAAAGGCAAAGGTTTTGCCGGTGTCATGAAGAGACACGGTTTTGGAGGCGGCCCAGCAAGTCACGGTGCCTCTCTCTTTCACAGGCGAGCCGGTTCGTCGGGAGCCAGCAGCTTTCCGAGCCATGTCTTTAAGGGCAAGACGATGCCCGGTCGGATGGGTAACGAACGAGTGACCGTGAAAAACCTCAAAGTCGTTGCTGTCGATAAAGAAAATAATTTGCTATTGATTAAAGGAGCCATCCCAGGGCCGCGTAACGGCCTTGTTATGGTGCATAAAAAGGAGGGCTAGTTTATGCCTACTGTCGATGTTATTGGAATCGATGGACAAAAGGTGGGCGAAGTTGCCCTTGCCGATGATGTTTTTGCGGCGAGAATTCACGTTCCCGCTATGCATCAGGTCGTCGTAGCCTATTTGGCAGCACAAAGGCAAGGAACGCATTCGACGAAGACCAGAGGAGAGGTGCGCGGCGGCGGAAGGAAGCCCTGGAGACAAAAACACACCGGAAGGGCAAGGCATGGAAGCATACGCTCTCCTCTGTGGATAAAGGGTGGAGTTGTCCATGGTCCCAAACCGCGCTCGTACGATCAAAAGGTCAATAAAAAGGTGAAACAGTTGGCGATTAAGAGCGCTCTGAGCCTTAAGGTTAAGGAAAATAAGCTTATTTTGGTCGAGGGAATCGAAACAATGTCGCCCAAGACGAAGGATATGTGTGCCTTTTTGGCAAACGCTCAAGCCCAAGCCAAACCGTTGATCGTCATACACGAATCGTTGCCTTCAATCTATATGGCGGCGAGAAACATACCCGGAACGAGAGTGTTACATGTTGACAGCATTAACGTATACGAAATTTTAAATCATGAACACCTCATATTGACTAAGGGCGCGGCACAAAGGCTGGAGGAGGTGTACTCAGCGTGAAATTGACTTCCTATGATATAATTTTGCGGCCGGTAATAACCGAGAAGAGCAGCCGTCATATGATATACAACAAGTACACCTTTGAAGTGCATCCGAGCGCCAATAAGGTGGAAATTAAAAAGGCAATAGAGGAGATCTTCGACGTGAAGGTCGAAAAGGTCCATACGGTAAACGTCAAGCCAAAGCCGAAGCGCCTCGGGCGTTTTTTAGGACGCTCGAGAAGGTGGAAAAAAGCGATAGTAACATTAGCGCCAGGCGAACGCATTGAGTTCTTTGAAGGCGTACGGACGACTTAAAGGAGGAAGTCCAATGGGAATTAGAAAATACAAACCGACGACTCCCGGTAGACGCCAGATGGCCACATCGGACTTTTCGGAAATTACCAGAGATGAATTTGAAAAGAGCCTGGTAGTTTCGTTAAAAAAGAAGACGGCCGGAAGGAACAATAAGGGAAGGGTCACTGCGAACCATCGCGGCGGGGGCCACAAGAGGCTCTATAGAATCGTAGATTTCAAGAGAGATAAATTCGACGTTCCCGGAAAAGTAGCCGCGTTAGAGTACGATCCCAACAGATCGGCGAGGATAGCGCTCGTACATTATGCCGACGGTGAGAAGCGCTATATTCTGGCCCCTATGGGCTTGAGCGTGGGAGACGTGGTTATGTCCGGAGAAAAGGCTGACATTAAACCTGGCAACGCATTAAAGCTACGGGATATTCCCGTCGGCACCTTCGTCCATAACATTGAGCTGCAGCCGGGGCGAGGCGGTGTGATGGCCAGATCTGCCGGCGCACAGGTGCAGATAATGGCAAAGGAAGGAAAATACGTTTTGCTGCGCATGCCGAGCGGTGAAATAAGGTATGTTCTGCAGGAGTGTATGGCTACGGTTGGCCAGGTCGGTAACGTGGAACACGAAAACGAGGTGCATGGCAAGGCCGGCAGGAAGAGGTGGCTTGGCAGGAAGCCAAGGGTGCGTCCTATGGCCATGAACCCCGTCGATCACCCCCTAGGTGGCGGCGAGGGTAAAACGAAGTCGAATAAGCACCCCGTTTCGGCAACGGGCGTTCCGGCTAAGGGGTATAAAACCCGTAAGCCTAAAAAGGCATCGACCAAATACATCGTTCGTCGCAGGAACGTTCAGTAAGGGAGGGAACTGACTTATGCCCCGTTCGGTAAAAAAAGGTCCCTACGTGGATCAAAAATTGTTGAAACGAATAGAGGAAATGAACGCGTCCGGAAATAAGAGAGTGATCAAGACATGGTCAAGGAGATCTACAATAGTGCCAAGCATGATTGGCCATACTATCGCGGTTCACAACGGACGCACCCACATACCGATTTACATAAGCGAAAATATGGTAGGCCATAAGCTCGGAGAGTTTGCCCCGACTAGAAAATTTGGCGGGCATGCCGGGCAGGAACGCACCACCAGGGTAAGGTAGGGTGAGAGATGATGGAAGCGAAAGCTATATCCAAACAAATAAGGATTTCACCCTTTAAGGTGCGACAGGTGTTGTCCTTGATCAGAGGCAAGAAAGCCGGCGAAGCTCTTTTGATATTGCGCTATTGTCCCAAAAAGGCCGCGCGATATATTGAGAAGACTTTGACCAGCGCCATTGCAAACGCAGATCACAACCTGGGCATGAGCGTCGACGAACTTTATGTAGTTAAGGCCATCGCGGATGAAGGTCCTACTTTGAAGAGATGGAAACCTGTATCCATGGGAAGGGCCCATCCTTTCAATCATCGTACCTGTCATATCACTATAGTAGTCGGCGAAAGGCAAGGAGGTATTGACTAAGATGGGACAGAAAGTACATCCCGTTGGCTATCGTCTGGGAGTTATCCGTGATTGGGAGTCGAGATGGTATGCCGACAAGAAAAATTTTGCCAAGCAATTGCATGAAGACATCAAACTGCGTAAATGGATAAAGGACAGATGGGGACATGCCGGCATTGCTACGGTCGAAATAGAGCGGATCGGAAACGTAATCCGGTTCACGATTTGGACCGCCCGCCCCGGTGTCGTAATAGGAAAAGGCGGCAGCGAAATACAGGAAGTCAGGGATGAGCTTCAGAAGATGACGGGATCCAAGGTAATGATCAATGTCCAGGAGATAAAAAATCCCGACAAAAACGCCCAAATAGTCGCCGAGGGCATAGCATCGGCCTTGGAACGGAGGGTGTCCTTCCGAAGAGCGATGAAACAGGCCATATTCCGTGCCATGAAGGCAGGAGCTTTGGGCATCAAGACTCAGTGTTCCGGCAGGTTGGGCGGCGCCGAAATTGCCAGAAGAGAGTGGTATCTCGAAGGTCGCTTGCCTCTGTCCACGCTAAGGGCGGATATCGATTACGGTTTTGCCGAGGCCAAGACGATGTACGGCGTTATCGGAGTAAAGGTATGGATATACAACGGCGATGTATTACCCTCGCTCAAAGAGAAGCCTCACAACGAGGTTTCGAGCGAGAGGAGGTGAATGGATTATGTTGATGCCAAAAAGGGTGAAGTATAGAAAACCTTTTCGCAAGCCTCTGCGAGGCAGGACGAAGGGTGGCGCAACTGTAGCCTTTGGAGATTACGGGTTGCAGGCTCTTGAAAACGTGTGGCTCACTGCAAGGCAGATAGAGGCTGCCCGTATAGCCATCACGCGAAAAATGAAAAAGGGCGGAAAACTTTGGATAAGAGTCTTCCCCGACGTCGCATATACCAAAAAGCCTTTGGAGACCAGGATGGGCAAAGGTAAGGGCGCTCCTGAGTATTGGGTTGCTCCTGTTAAACGTGGCCGGGTTATCTTCGAAGTGGCCGGTGTTTCCAGAGAAGTGGTAGAAGAGGCCTTTCGCTCTGCCGCACATAAATTGCCCATCAAGGTTCGTGTTATCGAAAGGGAAGAAATGGGTGGTGAAGCATAATGAATCCTAAGGAGTTGCGCGACCTGACTGTCGAAGAACTGAAGGAAAAACACAGGGAATATAAAAAGGAACTATACAATCTTCGCTTCCAGCATGCCATTGGTCAGCTTTCCAATACGGCAAGGATAGCGGAAGTGAAGAGGACGATCGCCAGGATACTCACTATCATGCGCGAGAAAGAGACCGGGCGAGATCGCTCCTCGGTGTTGAATTAAAGGAGGGAGTTCTATGGAGGAGCGCAAGGCTCAAAAAAAGGTCAGAAGAGGCATTGTCGTAAGCAATAAAATGGACAAGACGGTAGTGGTCAGAGTAGACAGGATGGCGAAGCACGCGTTATACGACAAACCCGTTCTCAAGAGCAAGAAATTCATGGCTCACGACGAGGAAAATTCTTGCTCCATAGGAGACAAGGTTTTAATAGAGGAAACTCGACCTCTTTCGCGAAAGAAAAGATGGAAAGTCGTAAAGATCCTGGAGCGTGCTCCTCTCTTTGAATACACTGGACCAGTCGAGGAGGAATAAAGGCCATGATACAGTTACATACTATGCTTAATGTGGCCGATAATTCGGGAGCGAAAAAAATAAGGTGCATTCAGGTGACCGGGGGAAGTTACAGGCGATATGGGACAGTTGGCGACGTAATAGTGGCTTCCGTTAAGGAAGCCATACCGAACAGCAATATCAAAAAAGGCGATGTAGTCAAAGCCGTAATTGTGCGCGTTCGCAAAGAGGTAAGGCGTCGCGACGGTTCCTACGTTCGCTTCGACGACAACGCCGCCGTTATAATCGATAACCAGGGAAACCCTCGCGGTACGCGCATATTCGGCCCTGTAGCCAGGGAATTGAGGGACAAGGGTTATACGCGCATAGTATCGCTTGCTCCTGAGGTCGTATGAGGAGGCGTGTTTATATGTCCAAGATGCGAATAAAAAAGGGAGATATGGTCCGCGTTATTTCCGGTAGAGATAAAGGAAAGGAAGGAAAGGTCCTCCGGCGCATACCCACAAGGAACATGTTGCTGATAGAGGGAGTGAACGTCGTAACCAAGCATTCGCGTCCCTCTCAGAAAAATCCCCAGGGCGGGATCCTGCGCCAAGAGGCCCCTATCCATGCGGACAAGGTCATGCTGGTCTGTCCTGCCTGTGGTGAGGCGACGAGGGTATCTCGGGCCTTTTTGGAGGACGGACGCAAGGTTCGCCTATGTAAGAAATGCGGCGAAATAGTGGATAAGCTTTAGGTTGAGGAGGAACAGGCAAATGGTTCCGCGATTACTTGAAAAATACAGAAGCGAAGTAGTTCCGCGAATGATGAAGGCCTTTAATTACAAAAACGTCATGGAGGTTCCACGAATAGAAAAGGTCGTAGTAAATATCGGCGTAAGCGAAGCGAAACAGGATATAAAATATTTGGACGCTGCTATTAACGAGCTGGCCCTCATCACAGGGCAACGGCCGGTTTTGAAAAGAGCGAAGAAGTCCGTTGCAGGTTTCAAGGTGAGAAAGGGCATGCCCGTGGCGTGCACCGTTACGCTCAGAGGAGCTAAGATGTGGGAGTTTTTGGACAGGTTGATCTCTCTAGCTTTGCCCCGCATAAAGGACTTTCAGGGCGTTTCGAGGAAGGGCCTCGACGGACGCGGAAACTATAACTTGGGGTTGAGGGAACAGCTGATATTCCCTGAAATCGAATACGATGACATTATGCGTATCAGGGGTATGAACGTAAGCATTACGACTACGGCGAAAACCGATGAGGAAGCTTACGGACTGCTAAAAGAGCTGGGTATGCCCTTAAGGCAGTAGCGATGAGGAGGTTAAAATCCGATGTCTAGGAAAGCTCTTGAGATAAAGGCTCAAAGAGAACCGAAGTATAAGGTGAGAAAATATAACAGATGTCCGCTTTGCGGTCGCCCGAGGGCATTTATGAGGAAGTTTAACATGTGTAGGTGCTGCTTTAGAGATTTGGCGCGACAGGGCAAGATCCCTGGAGTCGTCAAGTCCAGCTGGTAGCCCTATGAAACAAAAGGAGGATCGGCGATGTATGTTACAGATCCGATTGCTGATATGTTGACGCGAATCCGCAATGCGAACATAGCTTACCACGAAGTGGTGGACATCCCCATGAGCAACATGAAGCATCGTATTGCGCGAGTACTGAAGGACGAAGGTTATATAAAAAACTATAAAGTGATAAACGACCCCGGCAAGCCCTATCAAATGCTGAGGATATATTTGCACTACGGGCCAAACAAGGAAAGGGTCATACAGGGTCTTCGTCGGGTCAGCAAGCCCGGCAGGCGAATATATGTTAATAGCAGAGACTTGCCGAAGGTCATGGGGGGCTTGGGGGTAGCGATAATATCGACTTCAAGCGGACTGATGACTGACGCGGAGGCCAGAAAAAAGGGCCTTGGCGGCGAAGTCCTTTGCTACGTGTGGTAAGGGGGGAAAGACGTTGTCGAGGATTGGTCGGAAACCGATTTCCATCCCTAAAGGGGTAAATGTGACGTTGAGCGGTCGCACCGTTAGGGTAAAAGGTCCAAAGGGAGAAATGAGTTTTGATTTGTTGCCCAACATAAACGTTGAGTTGGCCGATGAGCAGATAATGGTCACGAGGAATAGGGAAGACAAAAAAACGAAGGCCTTTCACGGCCTTGTAAGGGCTATGTTGAGCAATATCGTCACGGGCGTTACACAGGGGTTTGAAAAGGAGCTCGAGATAGTGGGAGTGGGGTACAGAGCTCAGATGCAAGGGCAGAAACTGGTCCTGAACCTCGGGTATTCAAATCCCGTTGAATACGTTCCGCCTAAAGGGATAACGATTACTACAGATAGCCCGACCAAGATAAAGGTCTCGGGCATAGATAAGCAAGAGGTCGGACAGGTCGCCGCTATAATAAGATCCTTCAGGGCCCCTGAACCTTACAAGGGCAAAGGGATCAGATATGTTGGCGAAGTTGTCAAGCGAAAGACCGGTAAAGCTAGTGCGAAATAGTGGAGGTGGACCATTTTGATTAAGCGTAAATCGCGTAACGATATGCGCCTTCTTCGGCATCGCAGGATCAGAAGAAGGCTATTGGGAACACAGGAAAAACCTAGGTTGAGCGTCTTTAGGAGCCTGAAACACATTTATGTCCAAGTCATTGATGATGAGCGTGGGCATACCCTGGTTTCCGCGTCCACCTTAGACAAGGAGCTCAGGCCTCTTCAGGTGAGCTCCGGCTCCATTGAGGCGGCCAAGGCAGTGGGGCAGCTTGTGGCGAGACGAGCACTAGAGCTTGGCATTGCTGAAGTCGTTTTTGACCGTGGCGGACACGCCTATCACGGAAAGGTCAAGGCGCTTGCCGATGCCGCTCGCGAAGCCGGCTTGAAGTTATAAAGGGGGAGTCTTTGCATGGTCAGGATAACGATACCGAAAGGCGTGGAGCTAACCGAGAGGGTTATCGCCATAAACAGGGTCAGCAAAGTCGTCAAAGGCGGCAAGAGATTTAAATTCAGCGTTCTGGTGGTAGTTGGAGACGGTGAACGATACATAGGAGTAGGCCTGGGTAAGGCGAGGGAAATACCTGAAGCGGTCCGTAAGGGCATTGAAAGGGCAAAGAAGAACCTTGTAGAGGTAAAAAAAGTAGGAAATACCATTCCCCACCCGGTAGTTGCGAACTTCGGTGCGGCCCAAGTGCTGCTCAGGCCTGCCGCTCCTGGAACGGGAGTTATTGCGGGGGCAGTTGTGCGCGCCATTATGGAGCTGGGCGGCGTAAAGGACGTGTTGACGAAGGTCATAGGCAGAACGTCCAATCCTATCAACGTTGCTTACGCTACTGTTGAGGCGGTCAAGGCTCTGAGAAGCCCCGACGAGATCATGAAATTACGCGGGAAAGACCAACAACAGGCTTAGCGGGGAGGAATGAGGTTATGTCCAAAATTAGAGTTACTTGGAAAAAAAGCATCATAGGACGCCCGGAAAGACAGAGAAAATCTATCCGAGCATTGGGCCTGAAGAGGCTGAACCATAGCGTAACCCATGACGATACGCCTCAAATCCGCGGAATGATAAGAGCCGTCGAGCATCTCATAGATTGGGAAATCGTCGAATAGCTGGGAGGGAATAGTATGCGAATTCATGACTTACGCGCCCCTATGGGGGCCAAAAAAAAGCCCAAAAGAGTTGGTCGGGGCAAGGGAAGCGGCCACGGCGGTACGGCTACGCGCGGGCATAAGGGTCAAAAAGCCCGTGCCGGTGGAAACATATCGCCTAGGTTCGAAGGCGGGCAGATGCCTCTGCTGAGGAGAATTCCGAAGAGAGGGTTTAATAATGCGAGATTCGCAAGAAAATATCAGTATGTCAATATTGTGACCCTCGACGATAAGTTCGGAGAAAATGCAACAGTCACGCCTGAGCAGATGTACGAGGCTGGCATCATAGAAGATCTCCAAACGCCTGTTAAGATATTAGCGAAAGGGGACATCGCGAAACCGCTTACGGTAAAGGCGCACAAATTCAGTGCCAACGCGAAAAGCAAGATCGAATCGGCTGGCGGCAAGGCAGAGGTGATTTAAGTGTTTAGCGCCTTGCGTGACATGTTTCGCCTTCCCGACCTTAAAAGCAGGATCTTGTTCGTCCTCGGGGTCCTGCTGGTGTTTCGCTTGGGGGCGCACATCCCAACTCCCGGAGTGGATGCGAAGGCAATGGCAAGCCTCTTTGAACAGGGCGGGGTATTGAGTCTCTTCGATCTCTTTGCGGGAGGTGCTTTGCGACGATTCAGCATATTTGCCCTTGGCGTAACGCCCTACATAAATGCTAGTATCGTCATGCAACTTCTGGCCGTTGTCGTGCCCGCCATAGAAAAGATGCAAAAAGAGGGCGAAGAGGGAAGGCGCAAGATCGTTCAGTACACAAGGGTGTCTACGATCCTTTTCGCAGGCATCCAGGCGGTAGGAATGGTTTTGTGGCTCAGGAGCATGGGCATCATTTATGTAGGCGGCATCTCTATAGTGGTGGCCATAGTAACTCTTATTGCAGGGTCGATAGCCGTTATGTGGATGGGTGAAATGATATCTGACCACGGCATAGGCAATGGAATATCGCTGCTCATATTCGCCGGAATAGTTGCTCGTATACCGGAGGCCATAATGCGAACCTTTACATTGCTTCGTACCGGCGAGATGAACTTCTTAACTCTGATAATTGCCATTGCAATAATGATCGTCGTAATTGCCGGATGCATACTCCTTCAGGAGGGCCAAAGGCGATTACCGGTTCAGTATGCGAAAAGAGTTGTCGGAACCAGGGTGTACGGAGGACAGTCGACCTTCATTCCCTTGAGGGTTAACAGCGCAGGGGTAATACCTATAATTTTTGCATCCTCTGTATTACTCTTTCCCACTACCGTGGCCAGGTTTTTTTCGGCTGGATTTGCCCAGACGATTGCAAGGATCTTTTCGCCGAGCAGTCCAATATATATGATCCTTTACGTATTGCTGATCATATTTTTCACCTACTTTTACACGGCTGTCGTCTTTAATCCCGTCGATGTGGCCAACAATTTAAAGAAATACGGGGGCTTTATACCCGGAATACGGCCGGGACGTCCTACGGCAGACTACATCGAAAGGGTGTTGTCACGAGTTACGTTGGGAGGAGCGGTTTTTTTGGCGGGCATAGCTCTGCTTCCCTCGCTTTTGACGCAAATGCTGGGCATAACTACTTTCTACTTTGGAGGCACTGCAGTTTTGATCGTCGTCGGCGTTGCCCTTGAGACGGTACAGCAGATTGAAGCCCAGCTCTTGATGCGCCATTATGAAGGGATTATGAAAAGAAGAAACAAAGCTGGCGGAATACTAAGACTATAGAACAGCTCTGGGACTAGTTAGGAGGAAGATAAGTTGCGCATGATATTTCTTGGGCCACCGGGAGCAGGAAAGGGAACGCAGGCGGTAAAATTGGCATCCAAATACGGAATAGCCCATATCTCAACGGGTGATATGTTGCGTTATCATGTTAAAAACGGCACCGATCTTGGCGAGAAGGCGAAGGCCTATATGGACTCGGGCCGGTTGGTGCCCGATGATTTGATTATAGAGATGGTCAAGGAGAGATTGGAAGAAGAGGACGCGAAGAGGGGCTTTATACTGGACGGGTTTCCCAGGACCGTGAATCAGGCGAAAGCTCTAGAAGAACTTCTAGAGTCCAAGGAAATTGCCCTCGATGCCGTTGTGTTGTTCGACGTTGACGAAGAGACCTTGGTGCGACGCCTCTCCGGAAGGCGCATCTGCTCAAACTGTAATGCGATTTACAACGTTCATAACAGCGATTATCCTGAGGACGGTCGTTGTAAAAAGTGCGGTAATGAACTTATACAGCGCGATGACGACCAACCTGAAGTGGTAAGGCGGCGCCTCAAGGTTTACGAGGAAGAGACCGCCCCCTTGTTTGATTATTACAGAAATAAGGGCAGCCTGATATCTGTCGATGCCTCTTCCGAAAGCGACGCCGTATTGCACACCATAGAGAGTTTGTGCGGAGGCAAAGATGATTCGAATTAAGAAAGATTGGGAAATAGAAAAGATGAGAAGGGCGGGACTCGTGGTCGCAGACGTCTTAAAGCTTATGAGGGATATGGCCAAACCAGGGGTGGACACCAAAAGCCTCGATGCAGAGGCCGAAAATATGATATTAAAGAGCGGAGGGATTCCGGCGTTCAAGGGATATTCCTTTCCCGGAGCACCCTTTCCCTTTCCCGGTAGTATATGCGTCTCCGTCAACGATGAGATAGTTCACGGCATTCCCGATGATAAGAGGGTTTTGGTCGAAGGTGATATTGTGAGCATCGACGTGGGAGTCTGCATCGACGGATATTATGGCGATGCTGCTTGTACCTTTCCCGTCGGACTCATAAGCGATAGCAGATCGAGGTTGCTTGAAGTTACGAAAAGGGCCCTCTATTTGGCAGTCGATGCAGCTAAAAGCGGCAATACCGTCGGAGACATAGGACATACCGTGGAACAGTATGTCATCTCGCAGGGTTACGGTCTGGTCCGCGACTATGCGGGCCACGGGATAGGGAAGCGCCTCCATGAGGCTCCCCAGGTTCCCAACTTCGGAAGACGGGGGGACGGCATAACCCTTAAAAAGGGGTTTACCCTCGCCATCGAACCAATGGTCATCGCCGGTAAAAACGAAGATGTGGCGGTATTGGAAAACGGATGGACGGTTGTAACGGCAGATCACTCGGATGCAGCTCACTTTGAACATACGGTGCTCATTTCCGACGAAAGAGGAATCATACTCACGCCTTGGGAGTGACGATATTGGACTTAGATGACTTTCAAACGGGAAGGGTCGTCATATCCCACAAGGGGAAGGATAAGGGCACTTTTTATGCGGTGATTGGCATGGATCGGTTGAAAAACAGGGTATACGTGGCAGACGGGAGGCGGCACTCGGTCTCTCGTCCCAAGCCCAAAAACCCGAAGCATCTTCAGATGACAAATTGGTCTTTGCCAAGATTGAAGGAACGTTTGAGGGACAGCTCGAAAAATAACGATGAGTGGCTACGTCAGCAACTGCTAAACCTGATTCGAGACGAAGGGGCTCAAATTAAGAGGGGGTAGGCCAGCGCGCATGGCGAGGGAAGATGTAATAGAGTTACGAGGTACGGTGCTTGAACCGTTGCCCAACGCGATGTTCAAAGTGCAGCTTGAAAACGGTCATATTTTGTTAGCCCATGTCTCGGGGAAGATGCGCATGCATTTCATTCGCATATTGCCCGGGGATAAGGTCTTGGTTCAAGTCTCACCTTACGACTTGACAAGAGGACGAATTGTATATAGATATAAATAGCTTTAAAGGGGGAAGTAAAACGATGAAAGTCAGACCTTCCGTTAAACCTATTTGCGAACATTGCCAGGTCATTCGGCGTCACGGCAAGGTATGGATAATTTGCAAAAGAGATCCTAAGCATAAACAAAGACAGGGAGCAAGGAGGTAGTCGAGCATGGCTCGAATCGCAGGTATTGATCTGCCCAGGGACAAAAGAGTCGAGATAGCGTTGACTTATATCTACGGCATAGGTCTTCCTTCGGCGAAGAAGATATTGGCATCTACGGGGATCAGCCCCGATACGCGGGTTAAGGACCTCACCGAAGACGAGATCAACAAGCTCCAAAGAGAGATTGAAAACAACTATAAGGTGGAAGGCGATTTGAGGCGCGAGGTCAACGCGAACATCAAGCGCCTGATAGACATAGGCTGTTATCGGGGCTTAAGACACAGGCTCGGCCTTCCCGTAAGGGGACAGAGGACGCGCACCAACGCAAGGACGCGCAAGGGTCCGAAGAGGACGATAGCTGGCAAGAAGAAAGCCACAATGAAAAAGTAAAGGGAGCCTATAAATTAAGGAGGGAAATTTAGTGGCCAAGAGCACCAAAAGACGGACAAAAAGGAAGGAAAAAAAGAATATAAATTATGCCGTTGCCCACATCCACTCTACATTTAATAATACGATCATAAGCATAACAGACAAGCAGGGCGGCGTTGTAGGTTGGGCATCGGGGGGGACAGTAGGTTTCAAGGGCACCCGTAAATCGACGCCCTATGCTGCTCAGATGGCAGCACAGACTGTGGCCAAACAGGCACAGGATCACGGCGTCACTGAAATAGACGTTGTCGTCAAGGGTCCCGGGCCGGGGAGGGAGTCGGCTATTAGAAGTTTGCAGGCCGCAGGACTGCAGATCAATATGATTAAGGACGCCACGCCGATTCCTCATAACGGATGCCGTCCTCCAAAAAGACGACGTGTATAAGCCCAACAGGGGAACATTGAAGGAGGGAAAGATCGCGATATGAGCAGATATACCGGACCTTCCTGCAGGCTGTGTCGCAGGGCAGGAGCAAAGTTATTTTTAAAGGGAGACAGATGCTACTCTGAGAAGTGCGCCATAGCAAGGAGGAACTCCTTGCCTGGCCAGCACTCGCAGAGGCGAGCGAAATTCAGCGAATATGGCTTGCGGTTGCACGAGAAGCAGAAGCTCAGAAGGTTTTACGGAATGACGGAACGGCAGTTTGAGAGGTTCTTCGAAAAGGCCAGCAGAATGGCCGGACAGAAAGGGCACAATTTTCTGCAGTTGTTGGAGAGGCGCGTTGACAGCGTGGTCTATCGCTTGGGCATTGCCTCGAGCAGAGCTCAAGCTAGACAGCTCGTGACCCACGGCCACATAACCGTCAACGGCAAAAAACTTGACATACCAAGCGCTTTGGTGAAAGTCGGCGATGTCATAGCCGTTGCTCCCAACAGCAGGGACATTCCTACTATAAGGGAAAACTTGGAAGTCGCTTCGGCCCGGGCCATACCGGAGTGGCTTGAACTCAATGCCGAGCGGATGGAGGGTAGAGTAGTATCTCTTCCGACGAGGGAGCAAATCGACGTTCCCGTCAACGAACAGCTCATCGTCGAATACTACGCTCGATAATTATTAAGGAGAGGATCAGTTTGGAACGTGTTGTGCCGGATATCCATATAGAAGAAAGCAGTTCGGGATATGGACGGATTAGAATAGAACCCCTGGACAGGGGGTACGGCGTAACGCTTGGGAATGCCATTAGGCGAGTCCTGCTGTCGTCCATCCCGGGAGCTGCCGTCTCCGCCATCAGGATCGATGGCGTATTGCATGAGTTCAGTACAGTGCCCGGCGTAATGGAGGACGTATTGGAGATAATATTGAACATAAAGAAGCTGGCCGTCGTGTCCCACAGCGATGACGTTCGCATGTTGAGGCTGGAGGCAGAGGGGCCCAAGGTCGTGACGGTCGCCGATATAATCCCCGACAGCGAGGTGGAGTTTTCCAACCCCGAGGCTTACATATGCACTTTGGAAGAAGGTCATAAATTGGGAATGGACCTTTACGTCGAGCGGGGCGTAGGCTATCTGACAATGGACAGGCCAAGACCTAACTATTTGCCCATAGACGTTTTACTAGTCGATGCCGTATTTTCTCCCGTCTTGCGCGTGAACTACAACGTCGGGGCTGCAAGGGTTGGCCAGCGAACCGACTACGAGAGCCTGCTCATCGAATTGTGGACAAACGAGACGGTCGAGCCCGCTAAAGCCTTTCTTGAGGCTGTCAAGATATTGAACCAATATTTCGGCCATATAGCTTCCCTGTTGCTGAAAGAGCCCGTCTCTTCCGTAGAGGCGGAGGTTACTGAAGCTGTTGTTGAGGCTGTAGCGGAGGAAGACCCCTTTCTCTCCAGGCCCATTCGGGATCTGGAACTTTCCATACGAAGCGAAAACTGCCTGCTTCGCGCAGGAGTGCGCAGCATAGGGGATTTGGTCCAATACACTAGGGACGATCTTTTGAAGATACGTAATCTTGGAAAGATTTCCCTGAAAGAGATAGAGGAAAAGTTGGATAACTTCGGCCTGTCTTTGAGCGCTCCCAAAGCAGGGTCGAAGATCGGAACAGATTCCCAGGAAAATGACGCCGAAGGTAACTTGGACGATGAAAACGAAGGCAAGGAGGAATAGAGGATGAGGCATAGGATGCGCTCTAGGACGCTTGGGCGATACGGAGCACATAGAAGTGCGATGCTCATAAACATGGCTGCAAGCCTTATAATTCACGAGAGCATAGAGACCACGGTTCCGCGGGCGAAAGAGCTTCGCAGGTATGTTGAAAAGCTCGTTACTCGCGCTAANNGGGGGGACTTTGCACGACAGAAGGATAGTTATATCGAGATTGCGCAACAAGGAAGCGACGATAAAGCTCTTCAACGAGCTTGCGCCCCGTTATGCCAATCGCCCGGGAGGCTATACTCGAATAGTGAAACTTGGATACCGCAAGGGAGACGCTGCCCCAACGGCCATAATTGAATTTGTTCAGTAATCCGATATGACTGCAAGGACAATTTTTTCTTTAAGGGATGTGACTTTTTGTTATCCCGGCTCGGACAAACCCGCCATATCGGGCATAACGATGGACGTAGAGGAAGGTCGGTGGGTTTCGGTCGTAGGAGACAACGGATCGGGCAAGTCTACCCTGGCAAAGCAATTGAACGCCCTGCTGGTGCCAACGCGGGGCGTTTGTTTTGTCATGGGCAAGGACACCAAAGACCCCTCCCTGCAATGGGAAATCAGAAAAGACGTCAGCATGGTCTTTCAAAACCCAGAAAATCAGATAGTCGCCTCTGTGGTCGAAGAAGAAGTCGCCTTCGGACCCGAAAATTTGGGACTAACGAGCGTGGAAATTGAGGAGCGGGTGAGGTGGGCCTTGAAGGTTACAGGCCTTTTTGAGTTTGCACATAGGCCAACCTATGCCCTTTCCGGCGGGCAAAAGCAGCGGCTTGCTCTTGCAGGAGCGCTTGCCATGAAGCCTAGATGTATTGTCCTCGATGAGGCGACCAGCATGTTGGACCCAGAAGGAAGAAAGGATTTGGTCGAAGTTTTAACCAGATTGCACCACGAAGGGATGACGGTGGTCATGATTACCCACAGATTGGAGGAGATACTGTTTTCCGATCTCACGGCCGTGCTTTCTCGGGGTAAATTGGCCTTCTACGGAGAGACGAAAGACCTTTTGGATAGCACGACCTTTGCCCGATTGGGTATCAAAGAGCCCTCCTTGTTTAAGTTGTGGCGCAACTTGAAGTCCAGGGGGTTGCTCGAAGAATCTACCTATCCCACTGTTCGGAATATGGTCGAAGACCTGGTGGAAAGGCTATGTCTATAAGGGTATGCAACGTAAGTTATGTATATCATAGGGATACTCCCCTGGAGACGGTTTCGCTTCGGGATGTCTCGTTCGATGTCGATCCTGGAGAATGGATAGCCGTTGTGGGGCATACGGGGAGCGGAAAGACCACTCTGGCCCAAATGCTCAATGGGTTGCTTTTCCCCACGTCGGGAGAAGTCGTCGTCGACGGGTTAAAGCTCTATCCCAAGGCTCCTCATCTAAAGTCCCTTCGAAGAAAGGTAGGTCTCGTATTTCAATACCCTGAGCATCAACTGTTTGCCGAAACCGTATTGGACGAGATGATGTATGCTCCCAAAAATTTCGGCATCCCCGAAGATGAAGCGAGGAGAAATATCGAAAAGGCTCTAGAGCTTTTCGATCTCGACGAAAATGTGCTTTCAAAAAATCCATTTGAGCTGTCAGGAGGACAGAGAAGAAAGGTCGCTCTTGCTTCGATAATGGTGGTAGAGCCTGACTATCTCGTTTTGGACGAACCGACGGCAGGGTTGGATTGGAAGGGGAGGGAAGCGCTGTTTTCAATACTTGAGGACTTCAGAAGTAAAGGGACCGCGATCGTGCAGATAACCCACGACATCGAGATGGTTTTGGATCACTGTGACAAGCTGTTGGTGCTCGAGAATGGGAGAAAAAAGTTGTGGGGAACGCCCGCAGAAGCGATAGAGGAGCTGGCCGAAAAGCCGGTAAAGGGCCTTGTCCTTCCCGATGTCTTGGAGTTTGCCCATTCACTGAGAAATGCTGGACTGAACGTTCCCTTGACGTGGGATGAGAAGTCCTTGCTTGAAGCCATAGAGAGGGAGGTTTCTTCGTGCATTTCCTAGAGCATCTTTCCTTGGGACAGTACGTCCCCGCTAAATCTTTCATCCACTCGTTGGACCCCAGGAGCAAAGTTCTGGCCGTCATGTTTTTGATCACCTCTGTTTTTCTGGCGAACACTACTCTGTGGCCTTACGTCATATGGTTTGTCTTGATCGTTATTATCAGCGCCTTGAGTAATATATCTTTTAAGACAGTCGTGACGTCGACGAGGCCCGTGCTAATATTGATCGTATTTACCCTGGCGATAAACCTGTTTTTCGCCGACGGCAGAGAGTTGTTCAGGATAGCCTTTATTTCAATTACCGAGGAAGGCCTCTTGACGGGAATTAAAATGGGCCTAAGGCTTTTTTACCTAGTATTGTTTGCCAATATAACGATGATGACTACAAGCCCGATAGAGCTTTCCGACGGCATTGAGTCTTTGCTCTCGCCTTTCAAGCGTTACGGGCTTCCCGCCCATGAATTTGCCATGATGATGACTATAGCCCTGCGGTTCATACCGACCCTCTTGGACGAAACGGACAGGATAATGAAGGCCCAGCTTGCCCGTGGAGCCGATCTGGACAGCGGCGGAATTATAAAGAGGTTTAAGGCTTTGATCCCTGTGCTGGTGCCTCTTTTTGTGATCGTATTCCAAAGGGCCGAAGAACTTGCCGTAGCAATGGAGGCCAGATGTTACAGGGGCGACTATGGCAGAAGCAGGATGAGGCCGCTTGTGTGGGGTGTCTGTGACAGCCTTTATTTGAGTTCCATTCTTTTTATCTCAGCAAGCGGGGTGATTTTGGATAGGTGGATACTATAGGTCGTTTCGCTGCGCTGCTATCCTATGATGGCTTTGCCTTTCACGGCTTCCAAAGGCAGAAAGACCTGCCCACCGTGGAATTGGCTCTGGAAGAAGCTTTGAACCTGCTTGATAAAAAGGGAAGAAGAGTGAAGGTGACAGGAGCCGGAAGAACCGACAGGGGAGTGCATGCCCTGGGGCAGGTAGTTCATTTTGACATCTCCTGGCCCCACGGCCCTGCTGCTTTGAGAAAAGCACTGGAGGCAAATTTGCCTACCTCCATAGGCATATATGAAGTAGTTCCTGTGGACTTTACCTTCCACGCCAGAAAGAGCGCCCTATGGAGAAGGTATGCCTATTTTATCTGGAAAGGCGATTGCAGACTTCCCCATTTAGACAGATATGTCTGGTGGAACCGAAGAGGCTGGGACATGGACTTGGCGAAGGAGTTTTTAACGAAGATAAAGGGTTTCCACGATTTTGGAGCCTTTTGCAGAAAGGCCGATCGTCCTTCCGATGCGAGGCGTACTATAATGGAAGCCGGAATCGAAGAAAAGGGTCCCCTTTTGAAGATTTCCGTAACGGGGAGGTCTTTCCTGACGAATATGGTAAGGATAATCGTTGGTACAATGGATGAGATAGCGACGGGGAGAAAAAGCTTGGAAGAGATCTGTCGTCTCTTGGATGGCGGCTCTCGCGGTGAAGCGGGTCCTACGGCTCCAGCGGAGGGCTTGTTTCTTTGGGAAGTTCGCTACGATCCCATGCCCTTCGGTTGCGAAGAATACAGCGCTGTAACAGCCAATTTTATTCTTTAAGGCAAAAGGAGGTTACCTCAAGTGTTGGGTTTAGATATAGGCATAGATTTAGGAACGGCGACAATATTGATCTATGTAAAGGGAAAGGGCGTGATTATGAGGGAGCCGTCGGTGGTGGCAATAGATCAGAACAACAACAAGATCTTGGCCGTTGGCTCGGAGGCCAAGAGAATGCTCGGTAGGACTCCGGGGAACGTCGTAGCCGTTCGACCGCTTCAAAGCGGGGTCATAGCCAACTATACCATGACAGAGGCCATGATAAGGCACTTCCTGAAAAAGACCATGTCGGGATTGAACAAATTTTTGCGCCATCGCGTGATGATAGGCGTTCCCTCGGGAGCTACAGACGTGGAAAGAAGGGCCGTTTTGGAGGCAGCCCTCGAAGTTGGCGCCAAGGAGGCCTACCTCATAGAAGAACCAATGGCTGCAGCTATTGGTGCAGGGCTGGCAGTAGAGGAACCGCGGGGCAACATGGTGGTGGACGTAGGAGGCGGGACTTCGGATATAGCCGTAATATCCCTGGGAGGGCTCGTAGTGGCCGAGTCGCTGCGCATGGGCGGAGATGCCATGGATGAGGCGATAATAAGGTACGTCAGAAAGAAATACAATTTGGAGATAGGGTCGCAAACGGCCGAGGCATTGAAGATAGCGATTGGCAACTGTTGCAATATCCCTGAGGAAGAAAAGAAGACGATGGCGGTCAAGGGCAGGGACGTAGTCCTCGGTCTCCCAAGGCAGGTAGAGTTGACTACAAACGATGTGAGGGAGGCAATAGAGGACATAGTTTCGTCGATAATCAGGAGCATAAGGCGCGTACTGGAGCTAACGCCGGCGGAACTTTCTGCCGATATTATTGACAGGGGAATAGTGCTTACCGGGGGAGGAGCCCTCCTTAAGGGGCTTCCCGAGCTCATACACGACCAGACGGGCATAAAGACCTACGTAGCCGACTCGCCCCTTGAATGCGTAGCCCTGGGAACAGGAAAGGCTTTGGACGAACTAAAGGCCCTCAAAGAGTCGGGCTCGGTGTATTCGGCAATAAAGAAAAGTTCAGTGCGTTAGTCTTAAAGATTGCATCTAACAATTAAAGAAGGTGGTTATTTCTATGTTTCGCGGACTTTATGGAGCCTCGTCGGCAATGCTTGTTCAGGAGAAGGTCATAGACGTCGCCTCCAATAACCTCGCAAACGTGGATACTGCAGGTTTCAAAAGGAGGATTAGTGTCAACAAATCCTTCCCCGAGGTAATGATTGAAAGAAGGGAGGCTGTCGGGCCCTTTGAAAGGCAGGTTTATTGGCCCATAGGTTCAGCAAGCCTCAACGTGGTCTTGTCCGAGACGACCGTGGATCCCTCCGAGGGCCAAGTGATATCCACCGGCAATCCGCTGGATGTAGCCATTTCCGGCAGGGGCTTCTTTTCCCTTAGGGATGGAGCGGGAAACGTCTTTTATTCGAGAGCGGGGAACTTTACTTTAGATGCCAACGGCTTTATTGTGAACCAGGAAGGCCTCACACTCCTTGTCGACGGCGGCGTTCCCATTAACGTGGGGGATGCTTCTTCTGTGGCAATTGATGATAGGGGCACCGTGGTGGCCGACGGCGAAATATTGGGTGCGGTTCAGCTTTTTGACTTCGCAAATCCAACCTACCAGGTGTCGAAAAACATCACCACTATGGGAAGAATACCGGGGGGAGCGATTGTAGAGCGTGACGTTGCCATGGAATATGCAAGCGACTCAAAGCTTTCACTCCTCCTTCGCCAGCCCGATTTCACCACGGCTCAACGAGGGTTATATCCATGCCTGCCACGGCAACGGTCACCGAGCTTGTAGATGCTTTAAATTCCATCGGAGCAACTCCCAGAGACGTCATAACCATACTCCAGTCTATCAACGAAGCAGGCGCCCTTCACGGCGAACTGGTGGTGATGTGATAATGTCCGTGGTCGAGGTTTCAAGTCTCCTGACGAGGGAATATCTGAAGGAACACCTCTACGTCAAGGCCTTGGATAAAGCCGAAGCCGGGGGGAGGCATTCGAAGGAGGAGTTGGAAAGCGCCTGCAAGTCCTTCGAGGGGTTGCTTCTTGCCGAGATCGTGAAATCCGAGATGGCTAACGCCAGAGCCCTTGGACCAAACACCAAAAGACCCTTTCGTCAAATGGAGGAGGTTGCCATCGAGATGGTTTGTGATGAGATCTCAAACAGCGGCGGCCTTGGCTTGTGGAAGTTTCTCTACGAGGAGATGTCAGGGCAGGAGGAACGATGAAGGAGTATAAAAATAAACGGTGGTGGATGGACGGTTTATATTTTTCCTGCCTTGGATGCGGGCGGTGTTGCGGGGGAGAGCCGGGTTACGTCTGGCTTGATACAAATGAGATTTTTGCTATCGCCAACTTCCTCGAAATGGACGTTGCCGATACCCTCCGTTCCTTTGCCCGAAGGGTATCGGGCCGCATCAGCCTCATGGAGCTTGAAAACGGAGACTGCGTGTTCCTGGCCGATGGAAGGTGTCGGATATACCCCGTGAGGCCGCTTCAGTGTCGGACCTATCCCTTTTGGCCTTCGGTGCTTCAAAGCCCACGCTCGTGGCGCCTCGAAGGACAAAGATGCCCTGGCATCGGGCAGGGAAGCTTTTACCCGCAAGAGACCATTGAGCGTCTTCTTTCCCATACTTCCGCTTCGGGACTTTGACGATAAGTTAACCGTGCCTAATTTACTTGTATATATTTGCCTTCCGAGCTAGAATGTAAAATGTAAACTGATGCAACATGTGAGTTAAAGATCATTATAAAACGGGAGGCGTTAGGCATGGCAAATGTCAAATGGTCGGTTACGCCGGAAGAAGTCTTTCCGACATTGGAAAGGTGGGTGTTGCGCGACGGATTCGACATAGTGGTCGATATGGAAAAGTCCCAGGGCAGCTGGATAGTCGATGCCCGAACGGGAGAGAAGTGGCTTGATTTTTACACCTTCTTTGCCTCTGCGCCCTTTGGGATGAATCATCCCAAGCTTGCCAACGACGAATTCAAGGAAAAGATCTTCAGGGCGGCCATAAACAAGGTGGCAAATTCCGACATATATACCGTGGAGATGGCCGAGTTCGTTAAGACCTTTTCCGAGGTGGCCCTGCCGAAAGGTTTTAATCACCTCTTCTTCATCGACTACGGAACTTTGGCCATAGAAAACGCCTTGAAAGTGGCGATGGACCGGAAGGTAAGAAAGCTCCTTGCCCAGGGCAAGATCACCAAGGGTGTGGCCATGGACGGCAAAAAGGGAACGAAGGTCATTCATTTTAGGGATGCCTTCCATGGAAGGAGCGGCTACACACTTTCATTGACCAATACCGCCGATCCCAACAAACATCAGTACTTCGCCAAATACGATTGGCCCAGGGTGTTAAACCCCAAAATAATTTGGCCACTCGAGGAACACATAGATGCCGTGAGATGGGAGGAGGAAGTCTCGGAAAGCCAAATATTAAAGCACCTCTGGGATGACCCCGACGCCTACTGCGCCATAATACTGGAGACCATCCAGGGCGAGGGGGGAGACAACCACTTCAGGACCGAATTCTTCAAGAAGCTCCGCAAGATTTGCGATGAATACGACCTCATGCTCATTTTGGACGAAGTCCAGTGCGGCATGGGCATAACGGGCAAGATGTGGGCCTTCGAGCATCACGACATCACCCCCGATATAGCAGCCTTCGGAAAGAAGTCCCAGGTCTGTGGCATCATGGTCGGTCCTAAGGTCGACGAGGTCCCGGAAAACTGTTTTACCGTCTCAAGCCGCATCAACTCCACCTGGGGCGGCAATGTCTGTGACATGGTAAGGTCCACCAGGTACCTGGAGATCTATCGCGACGACAACGTCTTGCACTACGTCGAAAACATAGCCGGACCTCAATTGTTTAACGGTCTGAAAGCGCTGGGCGAGGAATTTCCAAAGCTTCTGTCGAATATCAGGGGCAAGGGGCTCATGTGTGCCTTCGATCTGCCCTGCGCCGACATAAGGGCAAAGTTCTTAAAGAAGATGCAGGAAAAACACGTCCTGATCCTCCCCTGCGGCACTCGTTCTGTGAGGTTCCGCCCCGCGCTCAACATAACGCCTGAGGAGATAGACAGAGGCCTTTCCCTTGCAAAGGAAGCACTAGCAGAGCTCGACAGAGAAGTTTAGCCTTCCGAAAGGCCTTAGGTTTTTGAAATGCTAAAAAGAGGCGGATGTGCACATCTGCCTCTTTTTAGCATTTCGCACATTTCGCATATGGCAAATTCCTATCCTTCGTGGTATGTTTCAATGGGAGGTGGATAATTGAGATACGGCTTGAGCGAACTTAACTGGGAGTTGGTCTTTTCCCTCGTCATTGCTAGCGCGATAGTCGCTTACATCGGCGATATTTTGGGAATGAAGCTTGGCAAAAAGAGGATAAGCCTCTTCGGCATGAGGCCCAAATATACGTCTCGTTTTATAACAGTCGTGACGGGTGTTTCCATTGCCCTTGTCACGCTTTTCGTCATGGCCGTAGCATCCGACACGGTCAGGGTGGCTTTGTTTAACATGAAATACATCCAAAGGGAGATATCAAACCTCACCGCCGAGCTGAGCAAAAGCAGAAGCGAGCTCGAAAACCTTCAGATAGATTTATTCAAAAGCCAGGCGGAACTTTCCGAAAAGGAAAGGCAGTTGCAAAAAGTTGAAAAAGATCTCGCCGACAACCTGGACAAATTGCGTCAGGTGGAAGAAGAGGTTGCGAGGCTTAACGATAAAGCCAGGGAACTTGAGGCTGATAAAAGGAAACTGAGCGACGAGCTCGAGGAAATGAAAAAAGAACGGGACAACCTCGAAAGCCAGATAGCCGAACTTAAGGCCCAAGCTGCGGAGCTTAGAGAAAACCTGGAAAAGGTCAAGGAAGGAAGGATATTGGTCCTTGCGGGGGAATTGTTGACCCAGATGCCAATCGATCCCGCTTCGGCGAAGGATTTGGAAATAGGCGACGCTATAAGCAAGTTGAAGGAGAATGCCCGGCTGGTCTTATCACTGCGAACGGGGTTGCGACCCGAAGCCATAGACCTTCGCATAGACGAAGGCGAGCTTGAGGATGCCTTAAAGCAGATAAGAGAAAGCAAAGGAAGGAAGGTCATCAGGTTGGAAGTTGCCACTAATGCCGTGGTGGGTGAGAAGATCGATTGCGTCGTGAGCGTTCACGATAGCGTGAAAATTTACGCCTCCGGAGAGGTCCTGGTCAGCGAAGTTTTTCTGAAGCCCTTGAGCGAAGAAGAGGCCGAGATCGAGCTTTATAACCTGCTAAGGCAAGTTAACTTGAAGGCTCAAAGGGACGGCATACTTCCCGATCCCATTTCGGGAACGGTGGGCAACCTTGAGGCCACCGAGTTCTTCGATGCCGTGGAGAAGTTGAGCAACACGACGCCCCCCTTCAAGGTTAACGTCATCGCCGCCACCGACACCTACACAGAAGGTCCGGTTCGCGTTAAAATAGAGGTTGATTAAATGCAAATCATGCAAAGAGGAGGCGCTGGATCCATGCTCATAGTGGAATGTCAGGTTTGCGGGGAGGTCAAGGTTTTGGCCGGTGACCCCGATTACGATGGCATGGCCAGGGCGTCGTGGATATGCGCCAAGTGCGGAACGGGCCNNGGGCCAGCTGGTGCAGTTGCCCGTGAGCAGCGATGCCCGAGGTGTGGATTTGAGAAAAATTTTAAAGGGCATGACCCTTCACGCTTCGTCAGGTGAATACGTCTTTTTGGGCGACCGCGACTGAAATATGGATCTTAGCGAATACACTTTTTACGATAACAAACTCGCCGTTTCGCCGCAGGAGATAAAAGCCCTCTATAGGTACATATGGTGGGGAAAAAGTCGCACCGATGAAGGCATAGTTCGCATGCTCGAAGGCAGCAGTATGTGTTTTTCCGTGCGATACAGGGGTGAATTGGTGGGTTTTTGCCGTATTCTCACGGATTTCGTCTATAGAGCATCGCTGTGGGATATAATCATCCATCCCGACCATCAGGGACAGGGATTGGGCACTGCCCTAATGAATTACGTCCTCGAACATCCGGCTATAAAGGATATACCGCTGGTAATTACCTATACGAGCGACCTTTACCCCTTCCTGGAGAAGTGGGGCTTCAAGGAGATGCCCGGAGCGGTAATTTTGCTTCGAAGCCCTATAGAATATTCTTAAAATGCACTTGACAGAAAGGCCCGTTGCAGGTTATAAGAACTTGCACCCTTATTTTAATGCCCGTTTGGGCCCTGGTGCTTTATCGTGTCGGCATCGGGGTCCACTATTTTTGATAACCGGAGGTGGAATTGATGCCTAAAGAGCGGCTGTTGCTGACGTCGGAGTCCGTAACCGAGGGGCACCCCGACAAATTGGCAGATCAGATATCCGACGGCATTTTGGATGCCATACTCGCCCAAGACCCCATGGGAAGAGTTGCCTGCGAGACCTTGGTCACCACGGGGCTGGTCATGGTAGCCGGGGAGATAACTACCAGCTGTTACGTCGATATTCCCCGCCTTGTAAGAAGCATCGTCAAAGATATAGGCTACACCCGGGCAAAGTACGGATTCGACGGAGATACCTGCGCCGTCATAACGGCCATTGACGAGCAGTCTCCCGACATAGCCCAGGGAGTCAACAGGGCCCTCGAGGTGAGGGAAACCGATATGACGGATGACGAAATAAATTTGATAGGGGCTGGAGATCAGGGCATGATGATAGGCTATGCCTGCGATGAGACGGAAGAGCTTCTCCCCATGCCCGTAGCGTTGGCGCATAAACTGGCCAGACGCCTTGCCTACGTCAGAAAGGAAAAGATAATTCCCTATCTCCGTCCCGACGGCAAGACCCAGGTGACTCTTGAGTACGAGGACGGAAAGCCCGTAAGAGTGGACACGGTCATAGTCTCTGCCCAACATCACCCGTCGGTAGAGCAGGAGCAGATCAAAGCCGATATCGTGGAACACGTCATAGAGCCTGTTATGCCTCCCGATCTCATGGATGATTCCCCTAAAGTGCTCGTCAATCCCACTGGAAGGTTCGTCCTGGGAGGGCCCCTTGCAGATACGGGGCTGACGGGCAGAAAGATAATCGTCGATACCTACGGCGGTGTTGTGCCCCACGGCGGTGGCTGTTTCTCCGGCAAAGACCCGACGAAGGTCGATCGCTCCGGGGCTTACATGGCAAGGTACGCCGCCAAAAACGTGGTGGCCGCAGGCCTTGCCCGCAAGTGTCAGATTCAGGTTGCTTATGCCATAGGGGTTGCAAGACCTGTCTCCATCTCCGTAGAGACATACGGAACAGGCGTGATTTCCGACGAAAGGATTACGGATCTGGTGAGGGAGCATTTCGACTTCAGACCCGCGGCTATGATAAGAGATCTCGACCTGCGGAAGCCTCAATATATGCCCCTGGCTGCCTACGGCCATATGGGCAGGATCGATTTGAACCCCATTCCCGCCTGGGAGAGGACGGACAAGGCGGAAGCGATGAAAAAAGCAGCCCGATAGGCGGGAAACGGTCGTGTCGGGGATAGCGGACCTGTTCCTGCATTTGATCTTTCCCGTCACATGTCCCATCTGCGGAAAGATCGCGTCTTCCTGTTGCGTTAACTGCGCGGAAGGTTTGCTGTCCCCAAATTTACCTATATGCATTCAGTGTTTTGGACCCTATCCCTGCGATAAACACAGCGATTCCTTCCCCCACTATTACGGCGCCGCTCACGAAGGCCAGGCGAGAAAGCTCGTGCATCTTCTCAAATATGGTCACGATGGCGCCATAGGCTTTTCCTTGGGGGTCGCACTGTCTTTTTTTCTTGCCGAAACGAGGGCAGACGCTCTGGTTCCCATTCCGCTTCACATGGGAAGCCCTAGGCTTTTCAATCAATCCAAGAAAATAGTTAAGGGGTTGTCCTGTAAACTTAAAATACCGCTACAGGACTGCCTGTCCTGGAACGTCAGGGTGTCTCCCAGGGCGCCCAAGGCAGCTAAGGACCGAGACCCTCTCCCCGAAAATGCATTTAAGATGAAATATTTTCCCCGTGGCGTAAAAACCGCGATCCTATGCGATGACGTCTGCACAACAGGAGCTACTATCTTCAAAGCGGCGACGGCCCTTCGCGAGGGTGGAATACAAGTGGTGGCCTCCCTCAGTTTTACCCTTGGACGAAAAGGAACATATAATTAATTTGAATCAAGATTTCCCGCAAATGTGCCGATAAAATTAACAGAAAGGAAATAAACCCCAGGGTCGGATCTTTAATCTTGAATTTTAGTTTAATAGTTTAACGATGCTGCCATAAATGCTTAATTGTTTCTTTTGTATGTAAATGCCCAAGACATAATTTAGAGTAAAGATCAAGTTACCTGCGATTTTTTTGTGATATGATTAGCAAGTAACGCAATATATGCTTGCTTTTTCAGCAGGCTTATAAATGTTATTCTAAGCTACTAAATTATATTGCCCAATTTCTTTTAAAGGAGGTTCCCCTTGTGCCCAAAGACGACCTAACGCCCAAGGACCCCCACGACAGGCTTTTTAAAAGGGTAATGACAGAGGAAGCAAATGTAAGACAGTTTATAAAGAAGTATCTCCCAAAAGACATTTCAAACCAGATAGATTTAAAGGAAATGAAGCTAATCCCCACCGAAGATCAAAGGTTACAATGCAACGGATAGTAAAAGAACTTGGAGGTGAAGAGCTTATGCCGTCTCTGGCAGAAAAGCTGATAAAACAAGGTAAAAAAGAGGGGAAAATATAGGGCAAAATAGAAGGTAAAAAAGAGGGCAAGCAAGAGCTGCTTATAAAGTTCCTTCGCCGTAAATTTAACATAACACCCAAAGAAGAAAAGATGATCCGCTCCGTCGCCGACGAAGTTAAACTCGACACAGCAGCAGAAGCCGTCCTTGACGCCAAGTCCAAGGACGAAGTGCTTAAAATACTAGGGTAAATTTCGGGGTTCGCATCTTGAATATTAAGCTCTGCCCTCTATAAGAATGCAATAAGTCAGTATAAGAAATTTTAAAATTCTCGTTGACAAAAGCCCGGTCGATTCCCTATAATGGGCACTGTCCTGGGGCTGTGGCGCAGAGGGAGCGCGCTTCCTTGGCATGGAAGAGGTCAGGGGTTCGAATCCCCTCAGCTCCACCAGTGAAAATAAAACCTCCTTTTGCATATGTAAAAGGAGGTTTTTTGTTTATTCTCATGCGAAAAGGCTTTTTATATCCGCTCCTTTGTATTAAACTTAAAACCGATTCGTGAACAATAAACAAAGGGGGGTGTTTTGCATGAATCCGAGGGGACATCACTATATCGTTGAAGCCTCCGGCTGTGCGGAAGTTATTGGGGAAGTTGACAAAATGCAGGAAATCCTCGTCGAAGCGGCGCGCCGTGCGAACGCCCAGGTATGGGCCGTCTCCTTTCATCGCTTTCCACCGAACGGGGTAAGCGGCGTGGTGGTCATAAGCGAGTCCCATCTGTCCCTACACACATGGCCCGAGCTTGAATATATGGCCTTGGACATATACACCTGCGGAAGCGATACCCGACCCGACGTGGCAGTGGACTATGTATTGGAGAAAGTGAAGGCAAAACACACCCACGTTACGGAAATAACCCGAGGTCTTGATGACGGAGATCGGGAATTTTATCACTCCCTCATAACCTGGGAGGAACAACTTCGTCAAAACGACGATGGACAGAGAGACAAGAAGCCCAAGTCCTAGGATCGGGAAAATCTTTAGCCTTTACCAAAGGAGGTCATGTCGATGGATACTATGATTTGGGGCAACAGCGTGGGGGCATGGATAGTTGCCCTTGTTGCTGGTGTTGTTTCTTTTTTCACATTTTACTACTTGAAAAAGATAGCCGATAAATATATCTCTTTTCTGTTTTCTCGACGGCCAAGTACGGCCATTAGCCTGGTTTTGGACCTTGTAAGACAGATAAATGTATACTTTTTGGTCCTCCTTGCCATACTCGCGGGTTCTTCCTTTCTTTCCCTGCCGCTGAGGCTATCCAGGGCCATCTCCATGTTGGTGGTTCTTTTTTTGCTCTTACAGGTTGGGCTCTGGGGTAATAAGGCGATCAACTTTTGGCTGACGTCGAATATAAAAAGAAAGGTCGAAAAGGACCCTTCGGGGGCAACCATGCTTTCGGCCCTTGGCTTCATGGGAAGGCTCCTTTTTTGGGGGATAATAATTTTAATCGCTCTGCAGAATATGGGTATAGAAGTATCGGCTCTAGTTGCAGGCTTAGGGATAGGCGGTATCGCCGTAGCTTTGGCGGCCCAGAACATATTGGGCGACCTTTTCGCTTCCTGGTCCATAGTGTTGGACAAGCCCTTTTTGGTGGGTGACTTCATAGTCATAGACGGCTATTCGGGAACGGTGGAGCACATAGGCCTTAAGACGACGAGATTGCGCAGCCTGACCGGGGAACAGCTCATATTTTCCAACTCCGACTTGTTGAAGTGCAGGATACGAAACTACAAGCGCATGCAAGAGAGGCGCGTTGTCTTTTCCTTTGGAGTGCTCTACGAAACACCTCTCGAAAAGCTTAAAGAAATCCCCGACATAGTCAAAAATATAATCACTTCGATAGAAAACGCCCGCTTTGACAGGGCGCACTTTGCAAGCTACGGCAACTTTTCGCTGAACTTCGAGGTGGTTTACTACGTTCTCTCTTCCGATTACACTGTCTACATGGACATCCAGCAGAGGATAAACCTTGCCCTTTTCGAGGAGTTTAAAAAGAGGGATATAGTCTTTGCCTACCCGACTCAGACGATCTACGTCTCAGGAGCCGAGCCGATAAGCGTATCCCTGAAAGGTCAACCTGCTTCAAAAGGGTCGGAATAGGAGGAGCGACATGGAGGAAGTAATTCGCTCCATTGCAGAAATGATAAGACGTAAGTTTAACCCTCTTAAAATCATTCTTTACGGCTCCTACGCCAGGGGCACCCAAACATGGGACAGCGACGTCGATTTTCTCGTCGTAGTCGAAAAGGAAGTGAACAAGCGGGATGTGGCGGTGGCCATGCGCGCTGCCTTGAGCGATTATCCCTGCGGGAAAGATGTGGTAATCGCCACACCTGAAGAGTTGACTGTTAAAGGCAGCATTCCCGGAACCCTGCTTTATTCCATGTTAAAGGAGGGTAAGGTCCTGTATGAAGATATGACTCCTTATATCGAAGAGGCCCGCATCTGGCTGGAATGTGCCTCCGACGACTTAAGTGCCGCGGAAAAATTGCTGGACTTGGGCTTTTATCGCCACGCCTGCTGGCTGTCCGCCATGGGTGCCGAGAGGGCGTTAAAAGCCCTTTTAATTTCCAATGGCATCCCCTTTCCGCGAAGCCATGACTTAAACGCCCTCTACAGGCTTATTTCCGAACACATATCTGTCGAAAGCCTGAAGCTTGATTCCCTAGAGCTTGCGAAGTTTTCAGAATGGGCCGTCGAGGCTGGGCACCCCGGAGACTGGCCAGCCATTACTCCTCGGGAAGCCGAAAATGACGTTGCCTCCGCCGAGAGGATTGTCGAAGCCATTACCAAGGCCTTCGGATAGTTTTAGAATTTTTAAATGCATTTTAAAATAATCGTAATCATGTTAAGCTATGGGGCGGCGTTAGTGCGATAAGGGTTGAAGGATCGTTAGTCCAAAGAAGAGGGGGATGGAAATGTCCAAATACGATTTTGATGAGGTCTTGGACCGCAGGGGAACCTGTAGCGAAAAGTGGGACGGGTTGCTCGATAACTTTGGGGCAGAAGATCTGCTTCCCATGTGGGTGGCTGACATGGACTTCAAATCTCCTCCTAAAGTAGTGGAGTTTTTTATCGAGAGATCGAAGCATGGCGTGTTCGGCTATCCTGCCAAAGGCAAGTCTTACCATGACGTGATAGTCGATTGGGTTTCAAAGCGCCACGGTTGGGAAATAAAAAGGGAGTGGATAGTTGACGTTCCCAGTGTCATGCCCGGCATCGCCGCAAGCCTGCTTGCCCTTACCTCCAAAGGCGACGGAGTCGTCGTGCAGCCTCCCGTATATCCTCCCTTCTTTGAGGTGACGGAATCCCTTGACAGGAAGGTCTTGCTCAATTTCCTGGTTGAGGACGAAGGTTGGCATATGAACCTTAAAAACCTCGAAAAAATTCTTCCTTCGGCCGAAGCGCTGCTCCTTTGCAACCCCCACAACCCGGTGGGCAGGGTCTGGACCGAGGATGAGCTTTCTGCCCTTTCGCACCTTTGCGCAAAGGCCGGAATTCCTATCATTTCCGACGACATACATTGCGATTTCGTCTACCCCGGAAGGAAGTACATACCCATCGCCTCGCTGAACAGCGAGGCCATGATGAACAGCGTCACATTTATGTCGGCCAGCAAGACCTTCAACATCGCGGGATTTAAAAACGCCTACGCCATAGTTCCAAATCCCGATATGAGAGAAAAGCTTACCAAGGTGCTAAGAGGCCTTCATTTCGGTTCGGGAGACCTTTTTGGTATACTGGGCCTTGAGACGGCTTACAAATACGGGAGGGATTGGCTCGATGAGCTGATACTTTATCTGGAGAAAAATCGCGATTTTGCCCTCCCGATCCTGCGAAAGGCGGGCATTGATGTCGTAAAGCCCGAGGGAACGTACCTGCTTTGGCTTGATTTCAAGAAATTTGCCTTGAAGCAGGGGGAGTTAATGGACTTTCTCGTCAGGAAGGCGAAGTTGGCCTTAAACGACGGCTCGGCTTTCGGGTCAAACGGCGTCGGTTTTGCCAGGATGAACATAGGCTGTCCGAGAAATACGCTTTCGGAAGGCCTAAAAAGGCTGACGGAAGCATTGTCCGAAATATGTTGAATCCCATTGGGGCGAGGAGGAAGGATGAAGTTGGATCTTTTGATACTCGACGGTTCTGTTGTGGATCCGGAAAAGCTCGAGATATACAAGGCAAATATAGGCGTTGAAGGCGGTAGCATAGTTTACGTCGGAAGCGATGCTCCCCCGGATGCAAAGGTTACGATCGACGCGAAGGGGCTTTACGTCTCGCCGGGTTTTATAGATACTCACGTTCACGACGAAAAGCTCGATGAAGACGACGTCGAAAGGGCTCTGCTTCTTCAGGGCGTTACTACGGCTGTGGCAGGAAACTGCGGATTGGGCCCCATTTTAAGCGATGAGCTTTTGTCGAAACCTCGCTATATTAGAATCGGTTTTTTTACGGGCCATCAGACCTTGAGGCAAGAAGTGGGGCTAAATGACGTATACATGCCTGCCGATTCCAAGTCCATAAAAGAGATGGTCGAGATCTTAAAGCAGGAGTTGTCCAAGGGCAGCTTTGGCCTTTCTCTCGGACTTGAATACGTTCCCGGGGCAAGTTACAGCGAGATAAGCGAGCTTGCCAAGGTGGTGGCGCAATACGACAAGAAGTGGGTCTCGATACACATAAGATACGACGGCGAAAGATCGCTTGAAGGCGTTAAGGAAGCAATATCCCTCGCAAGCGAGTGCGGCGTCAGGGTGCAGATATCCCATCTGGCCAGCATGGCTTCCTTCGGATGTCTCGACAAGGCCCTTGAGATGATAGAGGAGGCTAAGCCTCATGCCGACATTACCTTCGATTCCTATCCCTACAGGGCATTTTGCACTCGCATCGGATCTGCTGTCTTCGATCCTGGATTTGAGAAGCGGTGGAAAAAGGGTTTTTCCTCGCTCCAGGTTGCATCGGGGAAAAATAGGGGCAAAAGGCTGACGCAGGAACTTTACGTCAAGCTTAGAAAAGAAGAGCCCGACACCCTGATCATAGCCCACGTCATGAACGAGGAGGAAGTAAAGGTCGCTTTGAAGCACCCCGATTGTATGATAGCTTCCGACGCACTCATGGAAAATGGCCAGGGTCATCCCCGCGCCTGCGGCACCTTCCCTAGGGCCTTCAGGATCCTTTTAAAGGAAGGGCTTCCCTGGCCCGAGATCGTGCGCAAGGCGACCTATCTTCCTGCCAAGGCGTCTTGGCTTGAGGACAGAGGGGTAATCAAGCAGGGCTGCAAGGCCGATCTAGTCGTTTTTCATCCGAAAAAGATAGAAGATTGTGCCACCTTCAAAGAGCCTAACCTTCCGCCAAAGGGGATAGAATACGTGGTCTTAGGCGGTAAAATTGCAGTACAAAAGGAGACGCTTTTTGAACCCCAGGGAGAAGTGATGTTGCGGAGGTGATCAATCTCCGTTCATCAGAATCCAGGGCCCCTCTTCGTCCTTCTCTCGGGAGGGGTCGTATATCCAGAGCTTACCGGAAGAAGAGTCGAACTTCATCATTCCGTCATCGTTTATAATGAGTTTATATCTGTCGGGGTGGGCAAATAAAGCGTTTCCCAAGTTTACGGAAAACCCCACGACGATACCTATGGTGAAACTTATTATGATGATTATCGTTATAATACCTAGAGAGAGGTAGTTTTTGGCCATCTTTGAAATGCCCCTAAAGAAAAATGGTAGCCCCAAGGGGATTCGAACCCCTGTTGCCGGACTGAGAACCCGGAGTCCTAGACCTCTAGACGATGGGGCCACTTTGAATTTGGCTGGGGGAGGTGGACTCGAACCACCACTACATGATCCAGAGTCATGCGTCCTGCCAATTAGACGATCCCCCAACTTCTCTTTAGCGAAAGCTATGTTATCATGACTTCAGCTGCAGTGCAAGGGGCTTGTTGAAAATCATTAAGGACGGATTTTGTTTTGCGTGTTACAATTTATTCGCTCCTAATTTCAGAGAGGGCGAAAAGTAAAGCAGGAGGTGTATCAATTGAAGACGGAAAGCCTGTCTTACAAAGAATTGCTCAAGAAAAGACCGTTAAATGTGCAGGCCATATATGGAGACGAACCGGTAGCGCTGGTAAGCGGAAGGGATATCATCGAGGCGGCGAGAAAAAAAGGAGCCGTCATATTGGCTGCCAACGCGAGAAACCCCCTGACAGTAAAAGGAGTATTGCAAGCTGCTAAGAAACTTAATTCTGCCGTTTTGATCGAGCTTGCCAAGTCGGAATCCACCTATTGCGGGTGCACTTATGACAACGTGCCCGATTACGCGGTAAAGTATTCGAAGGAGTTGGGGCATGGAGTGGTATTCGGTCTCCATGTGGATCATTACGCCATTAAATCCATTTCCGACGTATATAAGGCCATAGCCCATTTGAGGCAGATCGTAGAGCGAGGCTGGACATCCGTCGCCGTTGATGCCTCTCACAATCCCGACTGGGAAAACCTGACTTTCACCCGTGACGTGGCTCAGCATATACCGGCCTACCTCGGGTTGGAAGTCGAGGTAGGAGAGATAAAAGGAGCGGGAGAACTGACGACTGTGGAAGAGGCCTTGTTTTTCGTGGGCGGTCTAAACTCATGGTGTATATTCCCCGACCTGCTTGCCATTTCAAATGGAAGCATGCATGGCACATACGACAAGACTGCCGGACAGATAGAGGGGATAGATTTGAATCGCACGAAGGAGATAGCCGATGCCGTCGCTCGTTACGGCGTTTCAATAGCCCAGCATGGCATATCGGGAACGCCTTTCGACAAGGCTTCGATGTTCTCGAAATACGGCATAAACAAGGGAAATGTAGCGACACTGTGGCAAAATATCGTTTTCGGGCTGGAGATGGAGCCCGAGACGGGCAACGCCGTCATAAAAGACGGCTCCTACGTCAAGGATCCCAACAGAGGCATTCCAGTGGAGCTCTGGAATAAAATAGTTGCCTGGGCCGACGAACAGGGCTTCAACAGGAAATCCGGAGACTACAAGAAGGCGAATAAGCCCTTCCACGACCAAATAATGACCCTGTCGGAAGAGATACAGGAGCGGATTGTGGCCGAGACAGAGGAGTGGGCGACCAAGTTTATAAAGGCCTTTGGAAGCGAAGGCACGGCGGAGTTGGTCTTGGAGGTAGCGTCTTCCAGGAGGGATTACAATTCTACGCCCGAGCGAAAGATCTTCCATACGAGGAGCGAATTTGCTCCCGAGAAGGCTCCCGATGCAAACAGAGAGAAGAAGAAAGAGGATAAAGATTATTCAGATTAAAAACGACAAGAAAGAGCTTACGGACTGCGTAGGCTATGGAGGGAGACTTTGTCGCCCTCCATTTTGACGTGGAGGTGAAATATTTGGTGCAAAAAAATGCGACAAAGCGCAGAAGGCGTTCGCCGGACGAGCGCAAAGGCGCTTCTTTGAAGTTTATTCCCCTGGGAGGTGTCGGGGGAATAGGAAAGAATATTAGTGTCCTGGAATACGGCGACGATATCCT
This sequence comes from Acetomicrobium sp. UBA5826, assembly GCF_002433005.1. Classification (GTDB taxonomy): domain Bacteria; phylum Synergistota; class Synergistia; order Synergistales; family Acetomicrobiaceae; genus Acetomicrobium. Next base: position 34,981 of record NZ_DJHF01000016.1, read on the forward strand.
GGTAATCGATTGCGGGCTTATGTTTCCCGACGAGGAGATGTTGGGTGTCGATTTTGTGATACCCGACCCGGCCTACCTTTTGGCCAATAAGGAAAGGATAAGGGGGATGGTAATCACNNCACCCACGGACATGACGACCACATAGGGGCTTTACCCTACATCCTCCCGGAGCTGGACTGCCCTATCTACGCTACCAGGCTCACCCTGGGGCTCATAAGAAGCAGGATGGAAGAGAGGGCTCCAAAATACGAGCTTAAGGCTAAAGAAATCCAGGCGGGAGACGTGATCGATCTCGGCTGTTTCAAGGTTCAGCCCTTCAGCATATGCCACTCCATTCCTGACGGCGTAGGCTACGCTATACACACTCCCTTGGGCGTGGTGCTTCATACAGGGGATTTCAAGCTCGACCCAACCCCAATAGACGGAAGGGCGACGGATTATGCCCTGCTTACATCCCTGGGTACGAAGGGCGTGCTTTTAATGCTGTCGGATTCTACAAACGTGGAGCGCGACGGTTTTACCCCTTCGGAGCGAATGGTGGGAAAAACGATGGAGCAGACTTTCAGGCTTTACAGGAACAAGCGAATCATCATCTCTTCCTTTGCCAGCAATCTCCACAGGGTTCAGCAGGTCATAGAGACGGCGGTTAGGTTCAACCGAAAGGTGGCCCTAATAGGAAGGAGCATGATAGCGAACGTCGCCAGGGCGAGGGAATTGGGATATATGGATGTCGATGATGACGTGTTTATCCAGCCCTCGGAGATCGAAGGCTTTCCCAGCAACAGGTTGGTGGTCATAACGACGGGAAGCCAGGGAGAGCCCTTTTCGGGGCTGGTGCTCATGAGCCGCGGAGACCACAGGTTCATCAAGCTCGGACCGAAGGACCTGGTGGTCATAAGCGCTCTCCCCATTCCGGGAAACGAGAGGCTCGTCCACCGAACGATAAACGACCTCTTCAAACAAGGATGCGAGGTTATATACGAGGCGGAACAGAATATACACGTCTCGGGGCATGCCTCTCGGGAAGAGCTTAAGATGATGCTGAGCCTTATAAAGCCCACCTATTTCGTTCCCCTTCATGGCGAATACAGGCATCTCGTGAAGCACAAGCAACTTGCCGAGGAGATGGGGGTGCCCGCCAAAAATGCCTTCGTCATGGAGGAAGGCGATGTATTAAGCATCACAAAAAGGCAGGCTAAGATCTCGGGCAAAGTCCCGGCTGGGGCCTACATTGTGGACGGTCGCACCTACGGAGATATGAAGGGGGGGCTCCTTGGCGAGAGAAAGGACTTGGCCGAAGAGGGAGTCTTCTGTATATCGGTGGTGCTGGATTCGTCGGGCAACGTAATCGCCCCACTTTCAATTGAAAGTAGGGGTTTTCTGCATCGTGTCGATGCTGACGAACTTTACCGCCAGATAGAAGATGCCGTGGAAAAGGCCGTGAAAGCTTTCGCTCGCGAAAAATGCGAAAGAAAGGATGAGGACCTGGCCTCTCGCATCAGAAGCGCGATAAAGGGCGTGTTGAAAAGATATTCCCTTTCTTCTCCCGTGATATTAGTCTTAGTCAACGAAGTGAAGGAAAAAGCAATTTTGTCAGGGCTTGCCGGAAGGGAGTTTGCTAAATGAGCGCCCTTCATTCAATAGTCCTCGCTGTGCTTCAGGGCGTCACGGAGTTTTTGCCCGTCAGCAGCTCGGGACATCTGGCCCTGGCGCAGCACCTGTTCGGTCTTGAGGAACTACCTATCGTCTTTGATGTCTATCTTCATTTTGCTACTATGATGGCAACGATTGTCTATTTCTTTTTTGACATAGTCGGTCTTTTGAAAGAATGGGCCCTGGGCTTGTTTTTCAGGGAACGAAGAAAAAGCGAGGGCTGGATATACGGTTGGGCAGTAATACTGGGAAGTTTCCTGACGGCCGTCATTGCTTTCGCCTTGGAAGATGTGGCCACGAAGGCCTTTGGCCTTCCCTTGGCGGTGTCCTGCGGGTTGGTTGTGACGGCCTCTCTTTTGAGGTGGGCCGGCCGCATTCCGGCGGGAAACAGAGAGGTAAGCCTCTGGACGGGGCTTGCGGCGGGGCTTGCCCAGGGGCTGGCCGTGATGCCTGGGATTTCGCGGTCGGGAAGCACCATAGTGGCTTCTTTAATGACGGGCGCCAAAAGAGAGGAAGCCTTCAGGTTTTCCTTTTTGCTGTCTCTTCCGGCCATAATGGGGGCCACTCTCCTTGAAGGAATGAAGGCGTCGAAAATGGGAACTTCTTTGCCCGACGGGTGGGTTTTAGCCTGCATTGTGGCCTTTTTTTGCGGACTTTTGTCGCTTCATTTCATGAAAAAAGTCGTGATATTCGGAAGGTGGAAATATTTTGCTCTCTACTGTCTTTTCGTTGCGGCTTTAGGGTTTGCGATCGGCATTATTTAGCCTAATCACCTTTGTCGGAAGGAGCGAAAACATGGATCGATCGGTGCCGATAGTGTTGTCTTCGAACAGCCCAAGAAGAAGGAGCTTGCTGAGCGATCTTTTAGGCTGGAATGTTTTGTTCGTATCTCCAGACGTGGAGGAGAATGTCGGTGATTTTAATTCTCCATCTCAGGCCGTGGAGCTTTTGGCCGAAAAGAAGGCCCTCTTTGGAGCAAATCTTTATCCGGAGCATTACGTCATAGGCGCCGATACCCTGGTCTATATGGACGGACGTATCCTGGGCAAACCCTCCTCCAAAGAAGAGGCCCTGGACATGCTTTCCCTCCTCAACGGCTCTACGCACGAGGTCTATACGGGAGTGGCCGTAGCAAAAGCCGGCAGGATAATTTCCGATCATGAGGTCACAAAGGTTACCTTCAGAAGGATGGACATAAAAGCCATTTTGGCCTATCTCGACACCCAGGAAGGCATGGATAAAGCTGGCGCTTACGGAATTCAGGGCAAGGGTGCATTACTGGTGGAAAGGATCGAAGGATGTTATTTTAACGTGGTAGGCCTGCCGCTCGCTACTCTGTCTAAGGCTTTTGAGCGCATGGGTTGGCCCCTCGAGGCCCAGTGGAGGTGTGTCAAGTGAGTTCTTTTTTAAGGAAGCTTTCTTTCGTCCTGCTTTTGTGCGCTGTTGTCTCGGGAATATTGGGCTTGCAATACAGATTCAGGGAAGAAATGGCAAAAAAAGACGTCGCCCTTCTCATGGAATACTCCGATGTGGAGATTATGGCCCGGCAGACAGGTCTTGGCTTTGAGGATATGCTGGATCGACTGCTCGAAAAGGGAATTTCGGCCATATCCTTTAAAGATTTGACGGGAGCGGACCTGCGGGACGGCGATTCGCCCTTTTTGTGGGGCACGTTAAGAGATATTTTGCCCCAAGAGAGGTTCAACGGCCTATCGGGAAAGGCGGCCCTTTTCGTCCCCCTGGAATACGACGATTGGTTTTTCAGAAAGTATTTGCACGCTCGCTTTCCCGGCTGCAAAGTTTATGATGCACCGGGGGGGAGAGTTTATGTCCTCCCTGGGGAGCCAAAGGAGTTTTTGGAAGTGGGCATAGTGCCGGACCCGGAGGCAATGAAGCGTCTCGCCCGACTGGACGTCCCCCTTGTTTACAGGCCCTCTCCCACCTTCGGCATAGCTTCGGAAAATGTGGCCTCGTCCCTTGACCTGCTTTTTGCCTCCCTTTGGAGGCTAAGGGGGGTCTTGCCCCAGGGAACGGTGGTCTTCGGATATCCCGATACGCCTGCCGTCGTAGAAGTCATGAGACGATACGATGCCCTATTGTTGCAGCCGGAGTTCGTCCGTCAAATTGGGGACAACACCTTAAGTTGGCAGTCCTTTCCCAACATACTTCCCCTTCACAGCGTAACTACGCAGGAGGTTATAACAAGAAACCTCTCCCGTCCCGTCCTGGTGGAACGCTTTGCCAGGGCCGCAAGGGAGCGTTCCGTGAGGGTTTTGCTGCTCAGGCCCTACGATATCGCCTCCGCCCCCTGGATCGACAGTTTCGAGGAAGATCTGCTCTCTCTGAAAGGTTTGCTCCAGAGGGACGGCTTTGAGATAAAACTTGGGGAGCCTTACGGGAGCTGGCAGCGAAACATATGGTCTGTGATCGCTTTTTTGGCTGCCAACCTGCTCGTCTTCGCCCTTTTGGTATCCATGGCCGAAGAGCGCTTTAAATCGAAGGGAGTCTTTTTGAAAGCGGCCGCCGTCATAGCAGCGCTTGCCCTTGGAGCAAATTACGCGAGCTTTATTGCCAGGATAATGGGCGCCATGCTCGCTGCCTTTGGCGCTTCCGTCGCAACCGTAGCGGCTCTCGAGGACAAAAAGCCCTTTTACGGGTTGCTTAAGGGTATGGCGCTTGTCCTTGCCGTAGGCCTTGCCCTTTCGTCATTTTTCGGGACACCTCATTATATGCTTCGCCTGCTGACTTTTTCGGGAGTCAAGGCGACGCTTGTCCTCCCGCCGATTTTTGTTTTGCTTTACGATATGACCAAGCGGCGCTATCCGGAAAGCCCGATAGATGTATTGAAACGGCCGCCCCTATGGGGGGAGCTTTTGCTGCTTCTTTTTCTTCTTGCCGCAGCTGCTGTATTATTAATAAGAAGCGGAAACGTCTCCTTCGTGCCAAAGTGGGAGGTGGCCTTGAGGGATGCCTTCGAACGTTACCTGGTGGCTCGGCCGAGAAACAAGGAGATATTCGTCGGCTATCCGGCACTTTGGCTGGCCCTGCTTATTGGTATCATGAAGTCGAAGTATACCCTTACGAGGTTTGGACATCAGATTCACCTCTTGCTTAGGATGTCTTCTTCCCTTGCTTTTGCATCGGCCGTAAACAGCTTTTGCCACTTTCACACGAGGATATATTTCATCTGTTGGAGGGTGTTCAACGGCCTTTGGGTGGGGTCCCTTTTCGGGCTTGTTGTCATAGGAGTCTTTCTTTTGGCCCTAAGGGCTAAAGCCTTTAGGAGGTTATTTTTTGGTGGCGAAGGTATATGATGTAGTGCTTAGTGGATACTACGGTTTCGGTAATCTGGGCGATGAACTCATTTGCCGAGCATTGATAGAAATGGCCCTCAAGGCGGGAATTGGCAAGTCCCGCCTCTGCGTGCTCTCCGCAAATCCTAAGGAGACGTCCGAGCAATTTGGTGTTGCCGCCGTTGATAGATGGAACCTCTTTGAGGTGTTTCGTGCCTTAAGGCAGAGCAGGAGCCTGCTTCTTGGGGGAGGCGGGCTCTTTCAGGATTCTACGAGCCTTAGGTCCTCTTTTTACTACTGGGGTGTGGTCTTTCTTGCCCGAATGGCCGGAGCCCGTCCCTGGGCTTTCGGTCAGTCCCTAGGGCCCTTTCGTTCTAAATTGGCGGCAAAACTCGCTAGAAACGCCTTAAAGCATTGCAGTCCCAGGTACGTCAGGGACGATAATTCGGCAGCGCTCCTTTCATCCTGGGGGCTTGAGTTTTTTTTGGCGCCCGATGCCGTATTCGCACTTTCTTTCAAAGAAGCCGCAAAAACCTCGGCCGGGGACGTTTTAGTTTTCAACGTGAGGCCCTTGCCTCAAAGAGAGGAAGGGGTAAAATTGCTGGTGCGGGAAGCGGAGCGATTTGCTAAAATGCAAGGATATAAGCTTAGGGCGGTGTGCATGGCCGAGGAAGATCTGGAGGAGTTGAAGGCTTCAGGCGTTAGCCCCGATTGCGAGGTTTTTTTGCTGAAAAAGGCCGGTGACGTAGAGCCTGCCTTTGAGGGAGCGGCAAAGGCAGTAGGGATGAGGTTGCATTTTTGCCTTCTTGCCCTGCTGAAAGGCATTCCCCTGGTCGCTTTTCCCTACGATCCGAAGGTAAGGTCCTTTGCCCTGACCTGGAATATTCCCCTTTGGGAGAGAGGCGAAAGATTTGACTCCCTATTTTTGGAGGCACGGTCGGCCGAAGGGCAAAAGGTTGCCGAGGCGGAAGAAGCGTTGCGGAAAAGTTTCGATTCGGCTTTAAAGATTGCGTTGGGAGATGAGGAGCATTGGAACGTGAACAGGAGCTGAAGCTGCGCCGTATAGCCCTGGATATAAGAAAGGACGTATTGCGCATGATATCCATGGCCGACTCGGGCCATTTGGGATCGGCCTTTTCCTGCGTGGACATTTTGGTTTATCTGTATTTTTATCTTATGAATATAAATCCTGATGAGCCTGGATGGCGGGAGAGGGACAGGTTCGTCTTGAGCAAGGGGCATGCCTGTCCCAGCCTTTATGCCGTCTTGGCCAGAAGGGGGTATTTCGAGAGACAGGAGCTTTGGAACTACAGGAGATTGGGATCGTTGCTGCAGGGCCACCCCGCATACATGACTGCCCTTGGAATAGACGCGCCGTCGGGATCTTTGGGCATGGGGATCGGGATATCCTGCGGAATGGCCCTTGCTTTGAGAAAAACTTCGCCCCAAAGCAGGATTTACTGCCTGGTGGGAGACGGCGAGCTTCAGGAGGGCTCCTGTTGGGAGGCTTTGATGACGGCTTCCCATTGGAATCTCGATAACCTTTATGTGATCGTTGATCGAAACGGCCTTCAAATGGAAGGAAGGACGGAAGAGATAAAGGCCCTGGAACCTCTTATAGAGAAGTTCCAGGCCTTCGGATTTTTCAGCAGCGAGACCTGCGGCCATGATTATCCTTCCATCGATAGGGCCTTCGCCGAGGCATCGGACAGCAGGGGAATGCCTAAAGCCATAATCGCCCGTACCAAGTGGGGAAGGGGCGTTACTTTGGCAGAAAGAGGGGATATTCCCGTAAAGGCCAGCCTCACCAGAAACGACGTAACCTTGTTGCTCGACGAGCTCAACAAGGAGTTGGTCTCTTTGGACGGGGAGGAGCGATCATAATGGAGAGAAAAAGCACACGCGAAGCGCTTAAAGATGCCTTGCCTGAGCTTGCCGGGCTCGACGAAGGCGTTGTGGTGATTGATGCCGATGTCGCTTCCTCCACTTACACCAAGACCTTTGCGGAGGAATTTCCCGACCGATATTACAACGTGGGCATAGCGGAACAAAACATGGTGGAAGTCGCAAGCGGCATGGCTCTGGCGGGAATGAAGCCCTACGCCGTCGCCTTCTCTTCTTTTTTGGCCGGGAGGGCCTATGATCAGATAAGGTGCTGCGTCGCCATGCCCGATTTGAACGTAAAACTCATAGCCACCCATGCTGGCATCACCGTGGGGGAGGACGGCGGGACCCATCAGATGCTCGAGGATTTGGCTTTGATGAGAGCCCTTCCCAACATGACGGTAATGGTACCGGCCGATTACTGGTCGGCTCGCGATTTGATAGTCTCTTCCTTCAAATACGATAAACCCCTCTACATCAGGCTGGGGCGCATGGACGTTCCTCTTTTTTATTCGCCCAAGGAGGAATTTAAGCCGGGCGGGGGAAAGATCGTCAGGGAAGGCAGGGACGTCACCGTCATCGCCTGTGGTATTATGTTGTTTGAGGCCTTGAAGGCAGCCGAGATACTTGCCCGTCAGGGCATAGAGGCCGAGGTGATAGATTGTTATAGCGTTAAACCTTTGCCGGAAGACCTCATACAGTCCTCGGTAAGAAGGACGGGGTGTTGTGTTGTTGCCGAGGAGCATAATCAGGTAGGAGGCCTTTACGGCGCTGTAGCGGAAAGCCTCGGAATAAATTATCCTGTTCCCCTGAGGTTCGTCGCCATAAGGGATCGCTTTGGAGAAAGCGGGGCGCCTGCGGAACTTCAGGAGTACTATTCCCTAACCCATAGGGAGATAGTCGGGGCTGTCGCTCAAGTCTGGGCAACCAGAAGGCGGTGATAGAATGGACATAAGGATGGCCGGTGTGACGAAGATCTTTCACCCCGACATAGTAGCTTTGGAGGACGTGTATCTCAACGTAAAAAGGGGCGAATTCGTCTATTTCGTCGGGCACACCGGTTCGGGAAAGACCACGCTTCTGCGTATGTTAAACAGGGAGCTTTCTCCTTCGTCGGGGCAAATCATTGTCGGAAAGTACAACTTGAGGAAGATGAGATTGGGACAGCTTCCCTTTTACAGGAGGCAGGTCGGTGTGGTCTTTCAGGATTTCAAGCTTTTGCCCCATCTCAACGCAGCTGAAAACGTCGCCTTTGTCTTGGAGGCCATAGGCATGCCCGGAAGGCAGGTCGCAGAGAGGGTCAAGGCCATATTGACCAGGCTGGACCTTTGGAAGAGGCGTTTTTTGTATCCCGAGCAGATGTCGGGAGGAGAACAGCAGAGGTTGGCAATAGCCAGGGCTGTGGTGAACATGCCCTCGCTTTTGATAGCCGACGAGCCCACGGGAAATCTCGATATGGAGACGGCCGAGTCGATAATGGACATCCTTTTTTCGATAAACGCCTCGGGGACGACCGTACTGATGGCAACCCACAATCAATATGTTGTCGACGCCTTCAGGGCGAGGGTGGTCAGGTTAAGCAGGGGGCGAATCGTAAGCGACGAGCCGAGAGGAGAGGTGGAGCTCTATGGCGACCTTTAAGTATATAATAAGAGACACGATGAGGTTGCTGACACGCCATTTTGGCGTCGTTCTACTGACGCTCGTTACGGTGGTGGCGGTCTTTTTAGCCGTGGGGATGAGCATCCTGCTTTCCGTAAATGTAGCGTCCCTCGCCTCCCAGATCGAAAGCGACCTCACCGTAGAGGCATATCTCAAGGATCAGGAAGCGAGGTCGGCGGTCCTTGAAAAACTGAAAAACATGCCTGAAATCAAAGAGGTGCGCTACATATCTCCCGAAGAGGCCTTGAAGCGCCTGGACGCCAAGATCGGCCAGGGAGAACAGATAATATCTCTTTTAGGTGACAACCCCCTTCCGCCGAGCGTCATCGCAACGGTGGACAGGGCAGAGAACCTGTCCCCCATTGCGCGAGAGATAGAGGCCTTTCCGGAGGTGGAAGACGTAATATATGCAGGAGAGGTAGCGGAGCGGCTGGCTTCACTGGCTTATTTTTTAAACAGGTTCGCCATGGCCGTGTTCTTCGTGGCGCTGCTTACGAGCCTCGTTATTATGATGAACACCATCAGGATTGCTCTCTACTCCAGGCGAGAGGAGATAGCCGTCATGCTTTTGGTGGGTGCCACTCCAAGCTACGTATCACTTCCTTTTCTCCTGCAGGGCGTCATATTGGGGGGAGTTGGAGCGTTGATAGCCCTTTTTTTACTGCTCAGGGCCTACAGATGGTTAATAGATGTTTTGTCAAGGGTATTGCCCTTTTTTACCATGCTCGATTCGCCCGATATATCTCTTTGGCTTTTTTGTCTCCTTGTAGGCGGCGGGGTGGCGCTTGGGTGGCTGTGCAGTTGGACGGCTGTGTATAAATATGTCCGCAGGGCTTTAAAACCAAGATGAAAAAATTGAGAGGTGAGGGCGGTGAATTTTGAGAGAAAGAAGCTCCCTGTTTGTTTCGTCTTTATTTTCGCCCTTTTTTTGGGCATCCTGGCTTTGACCGGTCCCTCTTTCGCCGATGATCTCGATGCCCGAATAAATCAGGAACAGCAAAAGCTCGAATACATACAGAAAAAGATCGAACAACACAAAAAGGAAGCAGCTTCCTACGCGAAAAAGGAAAAAAGCCTCCTCGCGGAGCTTGAGGAGATAAACCAAAAGGAGGAGGTCGCCAGGCAGAAGATAAAGGTCTTGGAGCTGAAGGAAAGAAAGCTCAACGAAAGAATAAAGGAATTAAGCAAAAAGATCGAGGAAGAAGAGGCGCTTCTGGCCAGGGCGAAAAAGGCTTTGAGCAGTCGCGTGGTTAGCCTTTATAAGTTCGGTTCGGTGAGCCAGTATAAGCTGCTTTTCTCGGCAAGAAACGTGCAGGAAGCCATGAGCATGAGCTATCTTCTTGGAAGGGTCGCCAAGGCCGACAGCGAACTTATAGGTGAAGTCAGGGAAAGGAAACGCTCCCTCGAGGAATCCAAGGCTGAACTTCAAAGGCAAAAACAGGACCTTTTGGCCAACAAGAAGGACCTTGAGTCGGAGAGAAAAAAACTGCTTCAGGCGCAAAGCCAACAGAAAAAACTTATTTCGGACATAAGGCAGCAAAAGAGCCTTCACGAGAAGGCCACTGCCGAGCTTGCAGCTTCCCAAAGGGAGCTTCAGGAAAAGATAAAATCCCTCATCGCTGAAAAAAGGCGAAGGGCAGCTGCTTCGAGCGGCCGAACTACACTGGTCGCGCCGAAGGGCAAACTGCTCTGGCCGGTAAGGGGGAGCATAAACGACAGATACGGGACGCGGGTCCATCCTGTTTTCAAGACGAAGACGGTGCATACGGGGATTGACATCGGCGCTGCTCACGGCACGCCCGTGAAGGCAGCGGCGAGGGGGGAAGTCCTCTTTACGGGTTGGCTTAAAGGTTACGGACAGGTTATAATACTTGATCACGGCGGCGATATGACTACCGTTTACGCCCATCTTTCCGCCATAAACGTGAGGGAGGGGCAGGTCGTAAACCAGGGCGCCGTCATAGGAAGGGTGGGAAATACCGGCGTAGCCACCGGCCCGCATCTTCACTTCGAGGTTCGCATAAACGCCAATGCAGTTGATCCTCTTAGATATTTGCCATGATGCAAATGAAGGCGAGGGATGGGAGTGAAAAAGTTCATTAGCAAGAAAAAGGGATTCCTATTAGGGCTGCTGCTCCTGATTCTTTTCGGCAGCTTAGGCCTTCTCGTAACTGGGGCTAGGGGTGAGTTTCAGTTCAAGGACATACTTCCCTTTGAGGCCCAATACGTATGGATGATGAAGCAGACCAGGTCGATCCTTGAGACCTATCATGTGAATGACCAGAATAAAAAAAGCGATGAAGAGCTTTTCTACGGCGCCATGAAGGGGATGGTGTCAGCTTGGGGAGATCCCTACAGTAGATTTGTCGATCCCGACGAGTTAAAACAGGAAGAGATAGATATCGAGGGAGAATATGGTGGCCTGGGCATATACATAGGAAGCAAGGACGGCAAAATCCTCGTAATAAGCCCTATAGAGGGCACCCCTGCCCACAGGGTTGGCTTAGAGCCCATGGACGAGATAGTCAAGGTCGATGACGATATCGTATTGGGCTGGAACATAAACGATGTGGTCAAGATGTTGCGCGGAGAGCCTGACACTAAAGTCACCATTTGGGTCAGGCGCGAAGGGCACGACGAGCTTTTAAAATTTGAGATGACCAGGGAGCTTATAAAGATAGATTCCGTGAGCCAGAAAAGGCTGACGGGCGACGTTGCCTATATCAGGATTTCCCATTTCACGCAAAAGACACCTGAAGAGATGAAAAGCGCTTTAAAGGTAGCCCGGGATACCCAGGCGAAGGGGCTTGTTTTGGATTTGAGAAACAATCCCGGCGGCTTGCTCGACGCCTGTGTGGCCGTGGCGGATTATTTCCTCGATGGCGGCGAAGTGGTGAGCATACGAGGGAGGGTCGATAGGGCCAACGAGGTCTTTAATGCCAACCCCGGTGCGCTCTTTAAAGGTCCCGTTGCCGTCTTGATAAACGAAGGAAGCGCCAGCGCCTCAGAGATAGTTGCAGGGGCATTTAAAGACAGGGACAGAGCTGTCCTCGTCGGCGAAAAGAGCTTCGGCAAGGGGTCAGTTCAGACCCTTTTTAAACTTCCCGACGGTTCGGGCCTTTTCGTCACAATTGCCAGGTACTACACCCCTTCGGGCGTCGTGATAGACGGGGTGGGCATCGAGCCCCACGTTAAGATAGAAGGAAAGTATACGGGAAAGCTCGAAGACGACGAACAGCTCAAGGAAGCGCTGAAAGAAGTCGAAGCTTTTTTAGTTAAAGCCAAAGAGGCCAAGCGGTAGGAGATGAACTTTTCGAAAAAACACCTTTGGACGATCTTGCTTTTCGTCATGGCGACTGGGCTAGGATTGATCTTTGCGGCCACAAGAGAAGATGTGTCATCGAAGGACCATCCGACAGCGACTGTCAGGGCGGAAGTAAGTGACAGCTTATCTTCTGCTAGCGGCGAAAAAGTCACCGTAGATCCAAATACAGCAGAGGATGGACATCTCCCAGAAAGGGGAGAGGAAAAACAGGCCTTGACTGAGGAACCCCCAAAGGCAAAATCTTTGAAGGGTGCCTATCTTGCTATAGTCGTCGATGATTTGGGTTTTTCCTATGCCAGGGCCGAGGAGCTTGCCGGGCTGAAGATTCCCCTGACCTGGGCAATAATACCCTTCCAGAGGAGCAGCAAAGCTACGGCAGAGTTGGCGAGAAAAAAGGGCATCCCCTTTCTCGTACACGTCCCTATGCAGGCTTTCGGGGACAAGGAAAGTCAAAAGCATCTCGTAGCCCTTTCCATGGATGACGAAAAGATAAGAAGAAACGTAAGGGAGGCCTTAAAGTCTCTTCCGGGCGCCATCGGCGTGAACAACCACAGGGGCTCTGCGGCGACTTCCGACATGAGGGCGATGAGAGCTCTCATGGAAGAGCTGAGACAGGATAACATGATATTTTTGGACAGCAGGACGGCGGCTTCTTCCGTAGCAGCCATAGAGGCGAGAAAGGCGGGCATTTTTGCCTTGGAAAACGGAGCCTTCATCGATCATCTGGAGGACATTAAGTTCATGTGGTCCCAGCTTGAGCGTGCGGCGAGTCAGGCGCAGAGGCGGGGTTACGCCGTCGCCATATGCCACGCCCGCCCCGTCACATTGACTTTTTTAAATCAACTGGACTCGAATCCCGACATAGGTGTAAAATTAGTGACCGTCGACGAACTCGTTCGTATTTTATCCAAATCTCACGGCAATTAATCGCGTTTTTAATCCCACCAAATTCAAGGAAGGGATGTGTAAAAATGAAGGGCAAGGCAGAAGTAATCCTAGGAATGCAATGGGGCGACGAAGGAAAGGGCAGGGTCGTCGACGCCATAATGTCTAAATGCGATGTGGTGGTTCGTTATCAGGGAGGAGCTAACGCAGGGCATACCGTCATAGTAGAGGGCAAGAAATACGTCTTTCACATCCTCCCTTCGGGGATGCTCTATTCCGGAAAGACCTGTGTTGTGGGAAACGGCGTGGTTATAGACCCCGACAGGCTTTTTGAGGAGCTTGACGAGCTTTCCTCTCAAGGCATGGACAGGGCAAGGCTGATCGTCAGCGGTTCCGCTCACGTCGTGATGCCCTATCACAAAATATTAGATCAGCTGGAAGAGAAGAGCCGAAGGGACGAAAAACGCATTGGAACGACGGGGCAGGGCATAGGCCCCTGCTACGTGGACAAGTTCAACAGGACGGGCATCAGGGTTTACGACCTGATGCATCCCGAGACACTTCGTGAAAAGCTGGATTACATCCTCGGCTTGAAAAACCAGATAATCACAAGGATATACGATGAAAAGCCCATATCCTTCGATTCCGTTTTCGAAAGGGCCATGGAGTGGAAGGAGCGCCTCTCCCTTTACGTCGGAGACAGCTCGCTGGTCGTGGCCAATGCCCTGGAGGAAGGAAAAAGGGTGCTTTTCGAGGGCGCCCAGGGCACCATGCTGGACATAGATCACGGAACCTACCCCTACGTGACGAGCTCCAATCCCAGCTGTGGAGGGGTTTTTACGGGTACGGGTGTGGGGCCGAAAGGCGTGGACAGAATTATAGGAGTGGCCAAAGCCTATTGCACCAGGGTCGGCGAGGGGCCCTTCCCGTCGGAGGATTTTGAAGATAAGGGCAACTTCCTTAGAGAAAAGGGCAAAGAGTTCGGCGCCACGACGGGACGGCCCAGGAGGTGCGGCTGGCTCGACATGGTGGCCTTGAAGTACGCCATCAGGGTCAACGGCGCTACCCATTTGGCATTAACTAAGCTTGACGTTCTGTCAGGCCTCGAGGAGATAAAGGTTTGCGTCGCCTACGAACAGGAGGGCAGACGGTTCGAGGAATATCCCGCCGATACGGAGATTTTAAATTCAGTAAAGCCTGTTTATAAGGCCTTCAAGGGCTTCAGCGAAGACACTAGCAAGGCTAAAACCATGGAAGACCTTCCATTGGCAGCACGAGACTACGTTAAATTTATAGAAGAGGAGACGGGCCTTCCCGTCATAATCCTCGGCGTCGGTCCTGACAGAAGGGAAACCATATACAACGAGTAGAATGAAGGTCATGTAGACATGTCCCGAGGCAAAAGATTGAAAGCGGTGTTCGTAATAAGCGACGGCATTCGCGGGCACGTCAACCAAAGCCGCGGCGTCGCTCATTTTCTGTCCCTTATTACCGGGTGCGAGGTGCGGGAACTGGAGGCAAGACCTGCGGGATTTCTTGTAAAAATTAAGGCCAAAAGGGCAATCGATAAAGAGGGTAACGGAAAAGCGCTTGTGCGTTGGCTTAAGGGGACAGGAGGGGTGTCTTTCCAGGAAGCCGTAAAAGAAACCTTACGCTCCCTCAACGCGGCGGGCGAAGAGGTGCTTTTTCTTTCCGCAGGAAGCGGAGTTGCGCCCCTTTGTCTCTCTTTGGGACGGCTTTTTAAGGGCGGGTGCGCTACTATAATGACTCCCGCCGTGCTGGGGACGAGGCCCTTTGATTTTGCCGTCGTCCCGGAACACGACTTCCCGAAGTCTTCTAAAAACGTCCTGGTCACCCTGGGAGCCCCAAACTTCGTCACCGAAGAAAAGATAAGACAGGAAGCCGAAAGGCTAAAAGAGCTTTTTCCTCCCCGTTTTGAAAAAAGGATAGGGCTTCTTTTGGGGGGAGACGACGGAAACTACCGCATCACGCCCCGCTGGATCGAAGGAGTCGTAAAGCCTGTATTCGAGTATGCCGATAAAAACGGAGCCGACCTTTACGTTACGACCTCCAGGCGCACCTCCGAAGAAAGCGAAAAGGCCCTGGAAGGCCTGGCGCAAAAACATCCCTGCGTCAGGTATCTCTGTCTGGCCTCCCGCGATCCCTACAACCCTCTTTACGGCATCTTCGGCCTTGCCACCCACCTTTTGGCCACCGAGGACTCCGTATCCATGGTATCCGAGGCAGCGACTGCTGGCTTTCGGGTGGGCGTCCTTTTGGCGGAACGCAAAAAAAGCGTAAAAAGACTTGCCGAAGGCTTTTGCAAACATCTTGTCGACTGGAAAATTCTGTCGGCCGGGTGCCTCTTCGGCGTGCCGAAATTCGTCCTGGCCATAGAGAGGTTTTGCGAGCGAGGTCTCGCCTGCTTTATAAAAGACTTTGCCGACTTCGAAAGTTTCGTCGAAGGAAGTTTTTCGGGCAAACACGGCGTGCAGTTTTGCGAGGCTAAAAGGGCGGCAGAATGGATTGCCTCAGCTTGGGAAGAAGGGGAGTCGACAAGGTGAAAAGGGAGTTGCTTAAGGTAATTCAGATGCTTCCGGAATTGCACGAAGGCGGTGTGGAACGCCACGTGTTGTGGCTTTCGGGTGCGCTGGCAAAGCAGGGTCATGAGGTCATGGTCGTAAGCAAGGGGGGAAAGCTCGAAAAGTTCCTCGACGAAGCGGTAAAGGTATGGCACCTTCCCGTTCACGCCAAAAACCCCTTTACCGCTCTTTGGTGTGCTTTGCTCGTCGCCCGAAGGGCAAGAAAGGAAGGCTGGCAGATAATTCACGCCCACTCGCGCGTTCCCTTTTGGATCGCTCGGTGGGCAAGCTCTTTTAGCGGCGTTCCCTGGGTCGCGACCACTCACGACACCTTTAAACATTCCTTTGTTTTGCATCCTTTAAAAAAAGCCTGTGCGGCTATAAGTGTGAGCCATTCGGTTAAAGAGCATTTGAGTTCATACCTTCCCGAAAGGACTTATGTAATATACAATGGACTGCTGCCTACGGAGAAAAGTTGGCAGGGAAGTTTGAAAGACGATCCATTTAAGTTTCTCTTTATTGGTCGTCTTACGTCCAGAAAGGGTTTGCAAGTTGCTTTAAAGGCTTTGGCAGGTGTAGAGGAGAAGTGGGTTTTAGATGTTGTGGGCGATGGACCTAAACGGGAGGAACTTGAAAGGCTAAGCGTTGATCTGGGGATTGAGGATAAAGTCCGCTTTTGGGGCTTTCGAGAAGATACTGATGAATGGCATGCCAGATGTTCCTGCTTCTTATTCCCCTCTCTTGAGGAAGGAATGGGCATGACCTTAATGCGTGCCATCCAGATGGGCGTTCCCGTTTTGGCGTCGGATCTTCCTCCAGTGAGGGAGTTATGCCTTAATCCTGATACTTTATTAAGGCCTGGAGACGAACAAGCTTGGAGAGAAGCACTTAAGCTTTTATTATCAGAAAGGAAATCTGTTCAAGATTTTGACCGGAATAAAATACGCTCAGTTGCAGAGATGGCCGAGCTTGTCTTTGAAGTATATCGAAAATGTACATTTAAAAGTTCTGTAATTTAATTTCTTTTAATTTAGAATGAAAGACTTAAATACAAAGCTTAGGGGAGTTATGTGCGCACATGTTGATGACAGTAAAAGAATGGCCTACGTCAGTATCTGGACATGATTTTACGATACGTTTATTTAAGATTGAACCGAACGATTATCCTGAAGAGCTTTATAGTCCATGGTATGAGGACCCCCTATACAAGACTTTGGATGTAAAGAGGATATTAGTATACGTGGGAGGTGGTGGAATTGGCGACATAGTGATGATAAACCCCTTCTTCAACACTTTAAGGCAGGCATGGCCCGAAAGCCATATCACCTGGATAGGAGGTTTTACCAACTTCGTTAAGTGTTTGTTGCAGGATAACGGACTTATAGACGACGTGCTTTATAGTGTAGTAAGAAAACACAGGCCTTCTGCTTTTCCCGAGTACACCAAGTGGTGGCGCGAGGGAAGGCGAATTGGCGAGGTGGATTTATTTATAGACACCCAACGTCAGTTCGTACCGTCTTTGCTTTTTTCTTTGTGCTTTAAATATAGACATCGCATAGGCTACTCGAGCAAATGTTTCTTCAGCGACTGGAAGTTCGAGGAGCCCGACAGGCACATGGTGCATGACAGCTTTCAAACTTTGATCCTGGCAAGAAGGCTTGGCATCAAACCCCCCGATCCGCTGCACCGCATTGTCATACCCGGAAACTTTGAGCAGATTGCCGGTGATCTGTGGGAAAGATATGGCTTTGGCGAGGCCGTTGCCATGTTTCCCTACAGCGCCAGGCCAGTAAAGGATTGGGACAGCGAATATTTCGTTTTCCTGGGCCGCATGCTGCTTAAAGAGGGCTTCAGGGTGCTTTTGTTCGGCGGTCCCAGGGAATTTGAAAAATTAAGGAACCTGGCCGATCTCATGGGCAAAGGAGCTTATGTCCCTTACCTTCTAACGGATCTTTCGATAGACCAGGAAATGTATCTTTCCATGGCTTTGCTTAAAAGGGCAGCTTTAACCCTATCGGTGGATTCGGGCGGGGCCCATTTGTCCGCCGCCTTGGGCACGAAGACATTGGTGATCAGTTTGCTATCGCGCGTCAATAAGTTTATGCCTGTGGGGAGGCAGGTTTGGAGCATTTATCCCGGGATCGAGTGTTCGCCCTGTCCCGACAGAAACATGAAGGCCTGCGGGGGAAAGCGTTGGTGCGCAAAAGGGATTACGCCGCAGATTTTATACGAGGCTGTAGCAATGTTGCTTGCAGGCGAGGAGGTGGAGCAATGAAAAAGATCCTTCAAGCCATTGACGCGGGAGGCTGGGGTGGTGCCGAAAAGGTAGTTGTTATGATATCAAACGGGCTCGCAGGTATGGGCTATGACGTGGAAGTCTGGGTCAGAAGGGGCTCCCTCTTGGTAGAGCATTTGTCTTCCGAGGTCAAAGTCAGGGTTGTGCCTTTTTTTAACGATTACGAGCCAATCACACCATGGCTCTTCGCTAGAGCGCTTAAAACGCATGATATAGTTAATGTGCATTTAGGACGTGCAGCTAAGTTGAGCGGATATATTATGCCTTTTCTTTCTGCGGAATTCAAAAAGAGATTATTTTGTCATATGCATTCGTATCACAAACCGAAGCACTACAAGGGACATAAGCAGATTATATGCGTGTCTAAAGCGGTAGAAGATTATGTCAAAAAGGCTATGCCCTGGGTAGAGCGGACTTGGGTAGTTTATAACGGGATTGACATAAAAGACGCAAAAAATGTAACCCCTTTGTTTTCTAAGGATGATCATGTATTACGAATAGGACTTTTGGCTACTTTTAAGGCTCAAAAAGGACATTCCGACTTGTTAAAAGCCTTTGCAAAAATTTGTGATTGTTTCTCAGTTGAACTGATGCTTGGCGGTGACGGTCCATTGTTGCAAGAAATGAAAAACCTTGCGGGTAGTCTTGGCATATCGGAAAAAGTCAAATTTATAGGCCATATCCCTCCTGATGAAGTATTCAACTTTTGGAGGTCTTTGGATGTAGCATGTGTTCCCTCAAATGTTGAAGGATTTCCTTTATCTTTGCTTGAAGCAATGGCCTGTGGATTGCCAATTGTTGGGTACGAAGAACCTGGTATTAAAGAAGCTATAGGCGATATGGGTATATTGCTTCCCGTGGGAGACATTGACGGATTAGCTAAGGCTCTTAAGAAAGTCATTGAAGATGAAATGTTGAGGGTTAAATTGAGCGATATGAGTTTAAAGCGCAGTAAACAATTTACAAAAGAAAACATGATTAAACAGATAATTAAAGTCTACGAAGATGCTCTAAATAATAAGGTGTAGTATATAGTACTGGAGGATTTTCAATGAATATGAACAACATAAAAAACAAATGGCCTATGCACGTTTTTTTTATAAGCCAAGGTATTACTTTGTTCGGAGTGGGTTATGCGACTTTACCGTTGTTGATTTTACTCTTTTGGCTTATTTATAGTGTCAGGAAAAGCAAGAATATTATTATAAGGGATTTGACAAAGAACAATACAATTCAATGGATTGTTTTTTATTATTTGCTGTTTGTAGTAGCAGTTATTGTTTCTGATATTGTGATGAACGGTAATTTTACGGATCTTGATGGTCCTTTGTATAAAATGGCCATTGGGATATATATGCTGCTCGGATATTTAATAGCCAGATCTTTCTCTTCGGAAGAAATTCAGAGCACGGCTCATTATTGGGTTGTATTTTGGTTATTAGTATTACTCGCTTTTATAATAATCTATTATAAAGGAATATACAGATACCACCATGGAATATTTGCTTCTCCACATATTCTATTCAGTGGTTTGATAATGATAAGTTTAATAAATATGGCTCATATAATTGAAAATATTAACATCAAAAATAATATATATTTATTTTCATGTATTTTAGTTTTATTCTCTTTTATTTTATCCTATAGATATTCTACTTCAGACGTTTTAGCTCATTTATATCTAACATGTGCATTTATTATGTTGATATTATCTACAAAAAAAATGGCGATGTATTTAGTTAGCTTTTTAGTATTTGCTTTAATAATATTTTTTGCATTCAACCCTGATGTTTTCGCGCAATTTAAATCTGTTGATGTAACTCATCCGAACTGGTGGATGGAAATCCTTAATGAACGGGAATATGTATGGAGTGCAACTATAAGAATGATAGGCCAACATCCCATTTGGGGTGTAGGGTCAGGAAACTTCAGAACTGTATGTGGGGCAATTTTGGAGGAGATTAATAATACAACTCCCTATACGACATTTGCGCATGCTCACAATTTATTTCTTCAAAATTTTGCTGTTCATGGAGTAATCGCTGGAACAACTTTCGTCGTCTTTCTCCTGGCTATTTTTAGGGCAATATTTAATTCCCCTGCTAATACAACAAATGCGACATTTAGGTTGGCGACACTTGCATTGTGGGCAATATATGTAATTTATGGCTCAGTAGACAATGCCCCTCTCTACGAGGAAATAATTCCTCTGTTCTGGGGAACTGTGGGTTTATTTCTTGGCTCAGCGGCTAAAGAAGGGGTACGTGAGTGATGAAATGTCCGAGAGTCAGCGTGGTAATTCCAGCTTATAATGCTGCTGCTACTATAAGGGGGACATTAAATAGCTTTTTTTCCCAAAGTTTTCGGGATTTTGAGATTATCGTTGTGAACGACGGATCTACTGATAGAACATATGAAATTTGTGAATTACTAAAAAAAGACTCTCCTGCCCCTTTGCATGTGTATATTCAGCCTAATAGAGGCGGAGCAAATGCCAGAAACAGGGGAATTGAATTATCTCAAGGCAAATATATCATATTTATGGATGCCGATGATATAGTAGAAAAGGATTTCATTCAGAAATTGGTGAATGCAATAGAAAGTAAGTCCGTTGTTGATATAGCTTGCTGTTCGTTTGACCTGTTATATGAGGATGGCAGATCTAAGCCTCGTATTATTAAAAGCGCAAAAAAGGTTTTGAGCGGCAAAGAAGCTTTAAACCACCTTTTAAGAGAAGAACTCGAAGTTTGGTCAGGGAGCGCAATGTACAGCCGATATTTGCTTACTCGTTTCAACGTCTTTTTTGACGAAGACGTAATTATGGGAGAGGATATTGACTTTCGATGGCGTGCTTTTTACCATGCACGACAAGTAGCCCTTGTTCCTGATATACTGGTTCATTATATCCAACATAGTTCCTCAATTACACGCGCTTTGGACCCAAATCGTTTTCCCCCTTCAAGTTGGCTCGATCCCCATAAATTTTTAAGTTATTTGGAAGCTATGGGGGAAAAAGATAAGGATTTGTTGCAAACTCTCCGGGGTTACGTGATACCCCTATTTACAGTTAGGAGGTTAAGAAATTATATAACCTACGATATTGAAGATCTTTTTTGGGACAGCCTAAAGATTGAAGAAATAAGAAATACATTAAAACGGGGGTTGGTATCATTCAAATACAATCCTGGGCTGGCCTTAAAGTGTTTTTTATTGCTCTGCTATCCAAAAGCATTTTATGTCCGTTACAAATTCAATAAAAGGAAAATATAGGTGATAGATCTTGGCTGATTACCGTCCCCCCAAAGGCATAGGGGAAGAAAAGATGCTTTTTATACGTTATAGCGCTTTAGGTGACATTGTAAGAGCTATACCCTATGTGGCTGCCATAAAGGAAACTTTTCCATCTTTACACATTACTTGGCTGTTAACACATCCCTACGAAGATTTGATGAAAGGTCAGCCCTTCGTAGATGATGTCATCGTTTGGTACAGGGGCCTTGGCTGTAAGGGTTTTTTTAATATTATTTCAAAAATAAGAAAATCGAGCTTTACTCACTTAGTTTCACTTCAGGGTACAGATCGATCTGCCGTGATAGCTCTGCTGTCGGGCATAGAAAACAGGGCTGGGAGGCACGATTGGGCATCGTTTGTATATAATTTACCAAGGGAGGACTTGCAGGAAATTTTAGGTCGTACAATAAAGATAGACAAATATCGCCGATATTATAAAGTTACTCAGAAGCTTAAAAGTTTGACTGATGCTTTATTAAAGGATCTTAACAGACCACATATTGCCTGCGTGATAGGTGCAAGTAAAAAGGTCAAAAGGTGGCCTGTCTCTAATTGGGTTGGTTTTATAACTATGATCACGTCATTTGGCGGAAGCGCTATTTTATTAGGTCACGGTAGTGATGAAGAAGCTCTAGCGCAAACAATAGAAGATTCGTTGCAAGAAAAACGCAATCATAAAATCCTAAATCTCGTGAGTAAACTAAGGCTTGATGAAATGGCTGCTCTAATAGATGGTTGTGATTATGTCGTGGGTGGCGATACGGGGCCAATGCACTTGGCCTTAGCTCTGCAAAAACCCGCGATAGGACTTTTTGGTCCAACACTGCCAGAACAGGTTGGTTTAAGCGATATAAGATTTAAGCTCATTGTTGATTGTCCTTTGAAGGGTTGTCAAAAATGGGGTTGTAATAGGAGATGTCTTTCGAGCGTACGGCCTGAAAGGGTGTTTGAGATAATAAGGGGTGATTGCGTTTGGTGATCAAGGTGTTACACGCGATTGATGGCCGAGCCTGGGGAGGGGCAGAAAGAGTCGTAGCGATGTTGGCTTCAGGTCTTCGCGAAAGAGGAAATTCCGTCAGCATTTGGACATCCAGAAGGGGCGGTTGTGCAAATATATTTAGAGAAAAACTGAAAAACGATGTTAAAGTGAAAGAATTGCCCCTCTCGAATGATGCTGATATCATATCGATGATACATTTTTATCGTGCTTTAAAAAAGTATGACATTGTTCATATTCACTTATCTCATTCGGCAGTCCTTTGTGCCGTTGCTTTGCTCTTTATGTCAAAATATTATAGACGAAAGGTAGTATGTCATTTCCATGGTTTTATAGCAAACCCTAAACATTATCAAAAGTTCATGCATGGTATTTGCGTTTCTAATGCCGTAGAAAATTTTATTAGAGAAAAGATGCCGTGGATGCGTACGTGGTGTGTGTATAATGGCATTGACTTGGAAGAAGCTCTTGTTTCTTGCCCTCTTTTACCTTCTTCCAATAAAGTCAGAATAGGTTATTTGGCACGCATGAGCGAGGGAAAAGGCCACGAAGATCTAATAAAAGCCTTCGCAAATCTTGGAAGAAGCGAAAATGTTGAATTGTTGATCGGCGGGGATGGTAAACTTATGCCATATTTACAAAACCTTGCCAAAGAGTTGGATCTCGCTGATAAGGTAAAATTTTTGGGGTTTGTGGACCCGAAAGAGGCATTTTCCTTTTGGAAATCAGTGGATATAGCGTGTTTTCCTTCGTACACTGAGGGATTTAGTTTGTCAGTGCTCGAGGCAACGGCTTCACATCTTCCTGTAGTTGCATATGCCAATCCATTTTATTTGGAAGTTTTTGACGGTGCTGCTGTTTTGGTCCCAATCGGGGACATCGCGAAGCTGTCCTGCTCTTTGAAAAAATTGTTGGACAATAAAGATTTGCGATCGCGATATGGAAAGCTGGCCTATGAAAGAGCAGAGAAATTTTCAAAGGACGTCATGGTAGATCGGGTGTTATCAATATATAATGAGATTTTGAGAGGAATGTAGCATGCACGTACTTCATTACGTCGACGAAAACAGGCTGTCCTGGGCGCAGGCCTGGATACAGCTGCTTGAAGCCTTAAGACAAAGGGATATAGAAAACTTCGTCCTATGCCGCCCCGGAGGCACCTTGCAGGACATGCTCGCCGGGCGAAGGTTTACCGCCTCTGCCTGCAAGCCCCTCTTGCCCTGGGCGCCCCCCTTTTGTGTCAGCGTAAAAGACGCAATTAAAAGAGCTAAGCCTGACGTCATCCACACTCGCCTCTCCCAGGCCGCCCTGATAGGCGGATATTGGGGGAGAAAGCTTGACATACCTGTGCTTTGCACCGTAGATAAATACCCCAAGGCCAAGTACTACAGGTACGCTACGCACCTGGCAGCCTGCTCAAGCGATGTGGCAGGCCACATGATCTCCCAGGGCTTTGACGAAAATAAAGTAACGGTGGTCTCAAATCCCATAGACGTCTCCCGTTACGAAAGGCCAAAAGGTTACGTGCCAAAGATGCGAAAAAAATCGGGCACCCCTGAAGAAACTTTCGTCATCTTGGCCGCGGGCAGGTTCGTGGACTGGAAGGGCTTTGACGTGTTGATCAAAGCCTGCGCCGATCTTGCCAAATTTTTCGATTTTCGCCTCTGGCTTGCTGGCGACGGGCCCGAGCGTAAAGACCTACAAAACCTGGCCTCAAAGCTTGCCGTAAAAGACATCACGGCCTTTTGGGGATTTCTTGAAGACATAAGGCCCTTGATGTGGGAAGCAGACCTTTTCGTGCTTCCTTCCAAGACACCTGAGCCTTTTGGCATAGTGGCCTTGGAGGCTGCGGCCAGCGGCCTGCCCCTTGTTGCTACGAAGGCAGGAGGGGTGCTTGACTTTGCCGACGAAACCTGCGGCTGGCTCGTCAAGCCAAACGACCCAAGCGAGTTAGCCGCCGCCATAAAGGATGCCTTAAGCTTTGAGGAAACAAGAAAGGCAAAGGGAGCCTCCGCTGCCAAAAAAGCTTTAAAATTTGACGTCAGTGAAATCGCAGGGCAATATGCGGCTTTGTACCGCAAATTAGGACTTTAGACCTATTGTCTTATCTCAAGCCAATAGCTAGCATATATATCGTAGTGAAGGCTAGAGGTTAGCCTGAGTCAAGATGGGGATTTCCTGAAGGCCTGGTTTTGGCCGCGTTCTCCAAAGCACCTTGACAATATAACCTTGGGTTTGCTTCTAACACCTGCGTCGATCCCCGAAGGC
>NZ_DJHF01000027.1:0-120 GCF_002433005.1 Acetomicrobium sp. UBA5826
TCGTAAAGAAGTACGCAAACGTTGCAGAAGTTGAGACAAATGCTTTCAAGGCTTTCATAGAGGACGTCAAGACGGGCAAATTCCCGGAGGATCAGCATTGCTACCACATACTGCCCGAGA
>NZ_DJHF01000027.1:151-88816 GCF_002433005.1 Acetomicrobium sp. UBA5826
AGATGCTTGAGGAGTTAAGAAGATAGAAGTCATAAAAGAAGCGAAATTAGAGATAGGGAGGTTGCTGTCATGAGTTGCGGAGAAATGTTGTGTCAGGAGGCGTTAAAGGGTTTGAACTGCTACTTGGCAAACCCCGAGAGCAAGCTAGTGAGAGATATAGCCAACGTCATAAAAAAATACGGTTCGCCCTGCGAGATAAACGAAAGGGCCTGCGAGGCGAGGAAGGTCTCCAACCTTCTCCAGCGCTTGAGCAGGATAAATTCGCCTTACCTCAAGGACCTGGAATGGCTCATGGAACAAAAGGAAAAGAGGGCCTTCGTGTCCATAAGCGAGTTTCGGGAAAAGGTCTTGGGAGAGAAAGCCAAAACAATGCAGTTCGACGAATCCACTGCCCCGACCTTGGAGATAAGCGCACTGCAGTACTTCCCCTGGTTCATAAGCGAGGCAAAAAGGGCTATCGAAAAGCGCGAGCTAATGCCAGGACGTTTCATTAGGGTAAGAAACATGAAGGAGCAGGAGCAGGATAAGGGCGACATTATGGCCGTCGCAGCCGCTGCCCAGATAGCCGGGGCGAGCTGGGTCGAGACCCTGGACACAAAGGGAACGGACGGATCCAACATACACTTGGGAGGACCTGAGACCATAACGGGCTATTTCACGGGCGTGGGTCAACCCAACGACCACCCTGTTCAGTGGGTAGACGAATACTTATATTACGCTACCAACTACGGGGTCCGTGAGGTATTGAACATCAACCCCGGTTCGGTGCTGGCTGGGCTGATACTCTACAGGTTGGGAGTAGACATAAAATTCAAGATCTCCGTCTTCATGGGAACGGACAACCCCTACTACCTCTTTATCATATTCGCCCTTGCGAAGCTGCTGGCCCGAGAGGACGGATCCACTGCCCTGTCGGGGATAAATCTTGCAAACTCCGTAAACGTAAAGACCTTCCTAGACATGGCCAGGATGCGAAGGGAAATGGGCCTCGAGGATAAGGTAAGGATAGAACACCACATAACGGAGGCTTATAAAAGCATCATCATACAGCCCTACTGCCGCAGGGAGGACCTGCTCATCGCCGTCGAGCAGGGGATACCAAATATATCTGCCAAGCACGAAGGCGGCGATCCGGAAGACGAGGAAAAGCTCGATCATCCTTCCGACATACTCGACTACTTCAGGGCCAAGGCCGAGGTTGAGGAGGCCGGAGACCTCAAAAAATTGGAGCAAAACTATATCTACAAGCACATCGCATTAAACCGCACGGCCGAGGAGCTCACCAAGAGAGGATTTTCCTTCGTAGCCGCCACGGGATTGCACTCGAGGTAATTTAAAAAGCGCCGCCAGCTAACATAAAAGCCCTACCCTTTAAAGGGTAGGGCTTTTATGTTAGGCATTTTCAGGTTTTATTTGGTCACCACTTCGGTGGCAGGGATCGCCTTCGGTTCTGTCTCTGAAAAGCCCTTCACCAATACAGGAATGATGATAAGAGGAATAGCAAGCACCCCAAGGGTGCCGTAACCTTTGGAGATCAACGGAAGAAGGCCAAAAAGCGCAATAGCCCACGTTACCGCCACATATACCAGTGAGGACATGATGTGCGTGGCCCTGGCTCCCTTAGCCGTAGCCTTGTCGCCTA
Source organism: Acetomicrobium sp. UBA5826 (assembly GCF_002433005.1). Taxonomy (GTDB): domain Bacteria; phylum Synergistota; class Synergistia; order Synergistales; family Acetomicrobiaceae; genus Acetomicrobium. The sequence continues at coordinate 1,794 of NZ_DJHF01000027.1, forward strand.
AACGCTCCTGCAGCGCCACAACGATCCTTTTAGCTCCACCGTAAACGCAACTGACCCCCGTAGATATGACAGCCAAAAGTATGAGCCCCGATACTATTCCACCGGCTGCCCCCTCTCCGACGGAATGACGGGCTATGTAAATGATGGGAACCACTTCGTTGTTTATGGCAGGATAATGTGTCAATGCCCCCGCAGTTGCCAGCCATAAAATGACAGCATTTACGATAAAACCGTAAAGAGAAGCTCTAAAGACATCTTGTTTTGTTTTAAGCACATCGGCAACAGATACAAAAGCCCCTATGAGGCAAACCTGAAAGCCCGCATAGGTAATCGCTTTCCATACGGCTCCTCCTGCTCCCTTGGGAGAAGGGGCTTGAAGAATTACCTGTTTTAATAGCGGGAAATTTACCACAAGGTTAGTGGCATAAACTGCCACCATACCGCCTATTATCAAAACGGCCATAACCGTCGCGGCGCGTCTTACCACCTCTGCGCCAAATATGGTAAGCAAAAGTATTAAAACCGCAATTATAATGGTATTTAAGACATAGGGAGAGCCGAAAAGCTCCTTCAGAACCGACCCTCCCGTTGCAAAGGCTACGGATGTGGCAGTAAGCAGGATCAGGTTGTACATTATGGAGTTTGCCGTCCCGAAAACAACACTGTAACGTCCGTAAAACTTCTTCCCCCAGGAATGATAGTCGAAAGCCCGATGAACGACCGAGCCCTTCCAGGCGAAATAATAGACAAATGCCATTATCGTCAGGGCAATAAAGGGTGTGAATATGGCATACCAGCCATATGATACGTAGAAATCAACCAATTGCCTGCCCGAAGAAAAACCACCGCCAAAATGTGTCGTAAACCATACAAAGGCCAACGAAAGCGCAGCAGCCCTCGTCCCTGTCCCCTTCGTCATATTTCATCACCTCTTACTCTTATCTCTCAGAATATTATTGCAGATGCTAAAACTATTTAAATCATTCAAAGAGCTTGCCTGGGTTTAAGATCCCGTTGGGGTCGAAGGCCCTTTTTATCCCTCGCATCACCTCCAGCTTGCTTTTTGCCTCGTATTTCATGAAGGTATGCTTCTTTAAGAAACCTACGCCGTGCTCGCCGCTTCCGACTCCTCCCAAGCTTATGGCCACCCCAATGAGCTCCTCGACTATGTTCTCTACAAAATCAGGCCATTCCTCAAGAGGGATGCGGTCGGGCTTAAAAAACAAGGGGTGGATATTGCCGTCGGCGATATGGCCTCCCAGGGCGATCGTAATGTCGTATTTCTTGGCTGCCTCTTCTACGGCCTTAACCATCTCCGATATCTTGGACATAGGTACGACCATGTCTCCGCTAAGTGAAGCGTTGGGATCCACAGCGCGTACGGCCTCTGCGAAGCTTTCCCTTACCTTCCAGATGTTCCGCGACTCCGTGCTGCTTTCGGCTGTGAAGACTTCCATGGCACCGTGTTCCAGGCAGGTCTCGCCCACCTTTTCGATGTACATATCCAGCTGTTCGGGCGTCTGTCCCTCCACCTGGATTATGAGGAAGGCCTTCGCCTCATCCTGCATGGGAAACGTAGTGTTGTGGTACTGGGTGGCACATTTCGCGGAGAGCTGGTCCATGAACTCGCAGGCCATTAGCACCACTCCAGCTCTTAAAATTGCAGCGACTGCCTCGACGGCCTCCTCGATTGATGGGAAGGGCGCGAGAAAGGTGACGGTGTCTCCCGGTGCCGGCTCCAGGTTTAATATGGCCTTGGTGACCACCCCAAGCGTCCCCTCGGAGCCTATGATGATTTGAAGCAGGTCGTAGCCCCAGGTCTGCTTTCTTATCCTGCCGCCAAGCTCCAGTACGTCTCCCGTGGGAAGCACGACCTCGATTCCAAGGACGTGTCGCCTCGTGCTCCCGTATCTGATGACCTTGGCCCCTCCGGCATTGGTGGCGATGTTGCCCCCTATGAAGCTCGTCTCCGTGCTCATGGGGTATCCTGCATACATGAGGCCCTCCTTCAGGACCATCTGACATAAGTCGTTGGTGACCACGCCCGGCTCGACTACGGCGACTCGGTTTATCTTGTCTATCTCAAGCACCCTGTTCATCCTCTCAAGGGAGAGAACTATCCCGCCCTCTATGGGAATGGCACCTCCGGCGATCCCGCTTCCCGCACCCCTTGCCGTAACGGGTATTCTTTCCCTGTTGGCCAGCTTCATCACGCTAGATACCTGCTGAGCATTCTCAGGTTTTACCACCACATCCGGCATCCTGGCATAGACCTTGCCCGATTCATCGTAGGAATAGGCCTCTATGGCTGACTCATCTGTTGCTACGTTATCCGGTCCTATAATGTTCTTAAGCTCTGCAATAATTTCTGGTGTAACCTTGTTATAATTTTCTCCCAATGACACCACTCCCTTTCATCTTTATCATAAATTAGTTGCCGATTATAATACTTAATCGTCAATTTTTCCAGTGTTTCAAGAAATTGTAATTGTTTCATTAATGCGCCTTCTTTCTTAAAACAAAACCCCTCCCTGTCGGGAGGGGCAATAAAATCCATTTTCTCTTACTCTCGGTCTTCGTAAACTCCATATTGGTCCCAAGCTCTTTCGAGCTCCTGCAACCGCTTTGTAGTGAGCTCTCCTAAGTTATCGGCCACCTTTAAAAGAACTGCATTGACGAGTCCAACGGGTATTACAAAGGAATCGATGAAGGAAATATGAGAACAGGGCGCATAGACCAAAATATCGGCATGGGGCGCAAGAGGACTTAAGGGGGAATCCGTTATGGCAGCCGTCTTCTTTCCCAATTCACGTGCTAATGCCAAACACTGAACAGTCCTTTTCGTGTAGCGGGGAAAGCTTATTCCTATAAAGAGGCTATCGCCCCTTGCATTAATGACATTTTCCAGGAACATATCGGCATTCAGCACATGAGTTTCTGGGATAAACCAAGAAAGGTAAGCACTAAAGTAGTAGGCCAGCCCCTTAGCGCTTCTAAGCCCTACGATATTTATGCAAGATGACCCGCAAATTGCCCGGGCAAGGTCCTCTATTGGTCTGTCGTCCAGAGTAGCCAGGATATTTATTCCCTTTTGAAGATCCTGACGAAGGACGCTTTGAATAAAGTTGTTTCCCTCGCCTACCGTCTGGTAAAGCTGATGCCTTTCCAAAGCCTTAAGCTGGTCCAACAACGATTCCTGCAAAGCCTCCCTGAACTCCGGGTAACCGGGGAAACCCAGAGAACAGGCAAACCTTATGACCGTGGCTTCGCTAACGCCAACGACTTTGCCCAATTCAGAGGCGGTAAGGCTAACGGCCTCACGGGCATGCTCCAGGACATAAAGTGCCACCGCTTTCTGGCCTCTGGGCAATTGCTCCATCTTGCTTTGAATTATTTCCCTTAGAGGCAACCAATCATCTCTCCTTGCGACTAATATTAAAGCGGGGCATGACGCTTATTATAATCGCATAATGCCCCGCTTTTTCATTTTACAATTCTCCTATATTTTACTTCAAGCGTCGAACGACAATGGCAACTCCCTGACCGCCGCCAATGCAGGCACTTGCAACTCCCAACTCCTTATCATGATTTCGCAAAGCATAAAGCAAGGTAGTGAGTATCTTAGCCCCCGTAGCTCCGATGGGGTGTCCCAGAGCTATGGCACCGCCGTGGACGTTTAATTTTTCCATATCGAAGGGCATGACGCGGTGGCAGGCTATGACCTGAGCCGCAAAAGCCTCGTTAATTTCTATTAAATCCATATCATCCAGGGATAACCCCGCTCTTTCAAGCGCTTTCGGGATCGCCAAAGTGGGAGACAGGCCAAATCGCTCGGCTTCGAGCGCTACCGCCGCATATCCAAGGATTTCGGCCATGGGCTCCAAACCGTTGACCTTCGCAAAATCTTCATCTGCTATAACGAGGGCGCTTCCCGCATCGCACAAAGCGGAACTCGAACCGGCAGTGATGGTCCCTCCTTCTTTAAATACGGGCGGAAGCTTGGCCAATGCTTCCATGCTCGTGTCAGGCCGGGGGATCTCGTCCTTATCGATAACTATTTCGCCTTTCTTCCTGTCCTTATAAGACAGAGGAACGATCTCGTCCTTAAAAAGTCCTTCCTCCGTCGCTTTGCAGGCCTTTCTGTGGCTGTTTAAAGAAAATTCGTCCTGTTCTTCTCTCGTGATGTGAAACTCCTCAGCCAAACTTTCGGTGGCTTCTCCCATCAACATCCCTGCAAGGGGACATAAAAAACCGTCCTTTTGAAGCACGTCCAGGGCATTTTTATCTCCCATCCTCATGCCCCACCTGGCCTCCGGCAAAATATAGGGGACGTTGGAAGCGCTCTCCATCCCTCCTCCAACTATAACTTTAGCATCGCCCAAACGTATACGGTCGGCGCCGAGCATTATCGTCCTTATGCCCGATCCGCAACGAATGTTGACAGTGAAAGCAGGAATTTTTTGAGGTAACCCGGCTTTGAACATTGCAATCCTGGCAGGATTTGCCCCCACGCCTGCTTGCCAACCGTTACCCATTATAACTTCCTCTATATCCTCTATTGCCACTCCGCTGCGCTTTACAGCCTCTTTGATAGCTATGGCTCCCAGATCCGAAGCCTCAAACCTTGATAATCCGCCGCCGAACTTGCCTCCCGCGGTCCTGCATGCGCTCAGTATAACTACCCTTTTCATGCCTTTTCCTCCTCTGTTCCCTGCATGGTGATGAGAGGATCAACCACAGTAAAGTCCGCGTCAGTCATTGCTTTTATATCCTCCAGGGTGACTTCGGGGGCTATCTCGAGTAATTTCATTTGTCCTTTCTCGATGGAAAATACTGCAAATTCAGTCACTATTAGTTTTACCACGCCCTTGGCAGTCAAAGGCAGGGTGCACTTTCTCAATATCTTGGCCTCACCCTTCTTGGTGGTATGCGTCGTGGCGATGATGACCCTGCGCGCTCCAACCACCAAGTCCATGGCACCGCCCATGCCCGGCACGATTTTGCCGGGCACCATCCAGTTCGCAAGATCTCCTTCTTGGCTCACCTGGAGGGCACCTAAAACCGTAGCGTCCACATGCCCTCCTCGAATGAGGCCAAAACTTAAATCGCTGGCCACGAAACAACCTCCGGGCAGTATGGTAAGCGGTCTGCCTCCTGCACCTATGAACCTGAGATCGGGTTTGTCCGGTGCCCGTCCTGCGCCAACAGCTCCATTTTCCGTTTGAAAGATAACCCGCACATCTTCGGGGATATAGTCGGAAACTAGGGTAGGTATTCCGATGCCCAGGTTCACAACATCGCCATCGTGAAATTCCCTAGCTATGCGGCGGGCTATCCTTTGTCTAACCATCTCTTCATTAAGTTCTATTGGCATAATAGTTATCCCCCTTTACGACTAATGCATCTATTAAAATTCCCGGGGTCACGATCTCATTGGGATCCAGCTCTCCCACTTCCAGCACGCTGTCCACTTCCGCTACCACATAATCGGCAGCGGTAGCCATTATAGGGTTGAAATTTCTGTTGGTACCAAAATATGTAAGGTTTCCCATTCTGTCTGCTTGATATGCTCTTATTAAGGCTACATTGGCCCTGAGAGGGAGCTCCAGAAGGTACTTCTTTCCATCTATCTCCAGGACCTGCTTTCCTTCCTCCACTACAGTGCCTACTCCCGTTGGAGTAAGTATGCCGCCCAAACCGAAGCCACCTGCTCTTATCCTCTCTACAAAAGTCCCCTGGGGACAGAGTTCCAGTTCCAGCTTCCCCTCCATGTAAAACTGCCCAGTCTTTTTGTTAAGTCCAACGTGGGAAGCAACGACCTTTTTTACCTGTCCATTCGCGACTAATTTCCCATGCCCCACATCTTCGTAAGCAGTGTCGTTCGCTATCAGGGTTAATTCCCCAACGCCGGACTCCACCAATGCGTCGACCAAAGTATAGGGAATGCCTCCGTAATTAAATCCACCTATTATTACGCTCATTCCTGGCTTGATGCATTTCACGGCCTCCGCCGCCGATAAGACAGGCTTTATTACCTTTTTAGCCAAAATATTGCACCTCCCTGCCCCAATGGGCAAATATTTATCCGTATATTTATACGACATATTGCTTTAAGCGAACCTTTTGAAGCAAGAAAACTACCGCGATAACCGTTACGGCCAACAAATTGGCCAATAAAGAAGGATATATTATTCCGAAGGGTAGTATCATAAAAGCGAGTCTTTCGATAATGTTGAGCTTCGAAAGGAAATAGCCCTGTATTCCTGCAGATAAGGCAATGACTGCCAGTATCGCCGTTACACAGCCCAATATGATGTGCAATATGTCTCCCTTTAAAAGCAAGTAAGGATTGTATACGAACATATAGGGGACCAAAAAACCGGCCGCAGCGGTAGCTAACGCAGTAAAACCGGTCTTCATGGGATTAGATTTAGCTATGCCCGAAGCGGCATAGGTAGCCAAAGCAACGGGTGGTGTGACATCTGCCAAAACTCCAAAATAAAGACAAAAAAGGTGAGCCGAAAACATTGGAACGCCCATCTGCGCCAATGCAGGAGCAGCAAGGGTAGAAGTAATAATGTACTGAGCCGTCGTCGGCACTCCCATGCCGAGTATGATCGAGCCAATCATGGTGAGTATCAGGGCAAAGGGAAGGATCCCGTGAGAGAGGCTCAACACGAATGAAGAAAAGGCAAGCCCCACACCGGTAATGCCGATAACTCCGATGATTAATCCCGAACAAGCACAAGCTGCAGCAACTTCCACTGCTCCAATGGCACCGTTTATCAAGGCATCTACTATTCTTTTTGGTGTCATGCGATATTCTTTCTTGCCTCCCCAGGACACCACAACCAAAAGCACCAAAGACCAGAAGACAGCTTTTACGGGCGAATAACCCAGGGCTAAAAAGATGACAAGCGTTACTATCGGCAAGAGCAAATGCCATCCTTCTTTTAAGACAATTTTAAGCTTTGGCATGTTTTCAGCGCTGAATTTTTGTAATCCAATTCTTCCCGAACGGAAATGCACCATAAACCATATCGAGGCGAAATATAAAGTGGCCGGCACAGCTGCCGCTACAACTATTTCCCAATAAGAAACGCCTAAAAATTGGGCCATGATAAATGCTGCCGCCCCCATAACGGGAGGCATGACCTGCCCTCCCGTAGATGCAGCTGCGACGACGGCTCCGGCAAATTCGTTTTTATAACCCGACTGCTTCATAAGGGGAATTGTAAAAGCCCCCGTTGTAACTGCATTGGCAACGGAACTTCCTGAGACGGTCCCCATTAAACCGCTTGCGATGACCGCCGCCTTGCCGGGACCTCCCTGGCTTCGACCGGTGAGAGCAACGGCTAAATCGATAAAAAACTTGCCTGCCCCTGAGGAGCTTAAAAAAGCGCCAAACAAAACGAAGAGAAATATGAATGAGGCAGAAACGCCTAAGGGAACGCCGAAAATGCCGTCGGTGCGAAGATATTCGAAGGGAGCGAGCTCCTTGAGAGGAAATCCTCCATGACCTAAAAGCCCAGGGAAATAGGGACCGAAAAGGGCGTATATCAGAGTAACTATGGCGACAATTGGCAAAGGCCAACCCATTGAACGCCTCGCTCCCTCGATGACCAAAATTATCATCATTACGCCAAGATATATATCGGATGAGGTTGGCATCCCTTCGCGTTGAGATATGGCGTCCCAATTTATAAGTATGTTTAAACAACCTATGGCCAAAAGGATGGCGAAACACCAGTCCCATATATCTATCTTATTCTTCGGCCTTCCCTTTGAAATGGGGTACAGCAAAAAGAGGAGGACACCCATAAACATCCAGTGCACGCCCCTTTGATACATGGCAGGCAAAAGACCATATAAAGCAGTGTATAGATGAAATAATGATGCAGATATGGCAATTCCGGCCACTAGCCACCATTGCCACCCTTTCAATTGACGTGCCTTTGATTCTACTTCCAGAATCTCGGTCTTGTTGGGCTCATCAAGGGATGAAGATATTTTAGGGTCATTATTGCGATCCTCGGTTACCATAAAAATGCCCCCTTTACTGTGAAGGAAAAATTGGCCCAACCGATATACCGCCGGCTGGGCCTCTGAATTGTTCTTATTCTACAGGTACCTCTATGCCGTGCTCTTTAAAGTATTTTGCGGCCCCCGGATGGACAGGTATAATAGCAATGCTTGCTTCTTCGGGGACAAAATGCTCGGCCTGTGGAATGGATTGCATGATCTCTTCCCTATTTTCTATGATGGTCTTGACGAGCTTGTAGGCCAGTTCTTCATCCATGTCCTTGTTAACAGCCAGGAAGTTACCGTCGGCCACGGTGAGGACGTCTTCTTCTTGACCTGGATAGGTTCCTTTGGGGATCTTATAGGGAAACATGAAGGGAAATTTCTCTACTACCTTATCGACGACATCCTGTGGAATGGGTATCATGACTATATCGCGAACAGCGGCCACTTCCAGCACCGCAGACCCGGGTGTGGCGAAGTTCCAAAAGACTACATCCACATTTCCGTCTTTAAGGGCCATTACGCCCTCAGGTTGAGTCAGCTGTTGTTTTTTAATGTCCTTATTCGGATCTATTCCTGCCGCTTCCAAGATCATGTTCGTAAGAACCTGGTCACCTCCGCCGGGCGCGCCGACGGAAACTTTTTTACCAATAATGTCCTCGAACTTGGTTATTCCCGTGCCTTTTGTCGTCACGATGTGATGAGGCGCCGGATACATATGCATTAGTATTCGCAGGGGCAAAGCACCGTCTTCTTCAAAGGCCTCCGTTCCAGTGTAGGCTTGGTAGAGCGTGGAGCCCATGGACATCCCTATATGCGCTCTACCTGAGGCCACAAGGCGACAATTTTCCCTCGACGCGGAAGTAGCCCTGGATGTGGCTTTTACGTCGATGCCGGCCTTTGTCAAAATTTCCGCCATAACCCCTCCTAAGGGATAGTATGTACCTCCAATCCCTCCTGATGCTATGGTGATATAAGTGACGGCGTAAGCTGTACCCACAAAGGCTACCAAAGATAACAAAGCAACTGCCAATAACGTCCTTCTTTTCATAATCTTCTCTCCTCCCTCTTGTTTATTTTTTTTTGACACATCAAAATTAACTAATCACTCTATACCTATGGGCAACTTAAACCCAAAGGGGCTCTTTAAAGCAACTTTTCAGCCGTTGCCGCTAATCCTTCTTCTAACTTGTTCAACAATTCATCTACCTGCTCGGCGGTTATGACGAGAGGAGGACCTATGAGGAAGTTGTCGCCATCTATACCGTCCACCATCCCTCCGCCCGGATAGATGACAAGCCCCCTATCGAGGCATTCCTTCATCGCCAACGCGGCAGCGCCTTTGCTTTTAGGGAATGGCTTTTTGCTTTCTTTGTCCATGACCAGCTCTACGCCCCACATAAGCCCCCTTCCTCTTACATCTCCCACTATTGGATTGGAAGCCTCTATCTCTTTAAGGCCCCTGCCAAGTTTTTCGCCCTGAAGGCGAGTGTTAGTTACTAAATCGTGCTTTTTCATATATCGTATGACGGCAGCCGTAGCAGCACCGCTTACTGGGTTTCCGTTGTAGGTGTGGCCATGGACAAAGGCACCGCTTCCGTTGCGTATTGTCTCGGCGATCTCATTTCTAATGATGATTCCACCCGTGGGGACATAACCGGCGGCCATGCCCTTCGCCGTTGCGATTATGTCAGGGGTTACGTTCCAGTGGTTCACGCAGAAGTTGGCACCGGTTCTGCCGAAGCCCGTCATTACTTCGTCGGCGATGAGCAAAATGTCATAACGGTCGCATATTTCACGAACTATAGGCCAGTATTCGTCGGGTGGTACCAACGCCCCAATGGCAGAACCGACCATGGGCTCGGCTATGAAGGCAGAGATATATTGGGAGCCGATATTTTTTATGATGTCCTCTAGCTGATGGGCGCAGGCAATGCCACACCCGGGGTATTTTTTGCCAAAGGGACAGCGATAACAGTAATGAGCCACGATCTTTGGGTACTCTTTGAAGAGCGGAGAGTAGATGCGACGTCGGGGTATGCTACCTCCGACTGCCATGGTACCAATTGTACTTCCATGATAGGAATTCCATCTGGCTACGACAAGTGCTTTAGAAGTGCTGACGCCGTCTCTTTCGACGAAATACTGACGCGCCAGCTTGATCGCGGATTCTACGGCTTCGCTTCCGCCGCTCACAAACCATACATAATCCAGCCCTTCGGGAGCTATGTTTGCGACTTCTTCGGCCGCCTCTTCCAATGCAGCGCTACGCCATCGCGAAGTGTGGGCAAATTCTATAGTTTTCAGCTGCTCGGTTATTGCGTCGATAATTTCAGGAACACCATGGCCTAAGTTGGAGATCAAGGCCCCACTGCAACCATCGAGATAACGTTTTCCTTCTTCATCGTAAAGGTATATCCCCTCACCCTTCACTACCCTTGGCATAATCGCCTTGAAATTGCGCTGAAAAACCTTGCCACCCATTTCTCTCGCCTCCGGGGTTCGATTTGTAAAAAACACATTATAGTAACGTATACATTGATGTACAAGCTACCTCTTCGTAAAATATATGAAGGATATCCTTCATATTGAGATGCTACATTTCAAATGGACAATTGTCAAGGCTAAACGCTTCATCTTTATAACCTTTAGCGGGGAATATGACAGAAAGGATTAAAAACCTCCGGAGAAAAGAAACAGGACCAAAGCAGCAGCTGGAGCCATAGTAAAATTGTCGAGTCCCTTGGGTGTTACGCTCTCTATCACGGTGGTGACAAGAGAGGCAATTGCTACCGCTAAGATTGGCAGAGGAAGAAATAACAATTTGCTCACTAAAAGACAGGAGAGAAAACATGCAATAAAACAGCCGACGCTTCCCTCCAAGGTTTTGCCTTCGATCAATGGCCTTTTCCCAAAGCGGGAACCGCAAAGGGCCGCCCAGGCGTCTCCCAGGATCAACATGATCATGGCGATAACGCCCAGCGGGTCCGGGAAAAGAGTGGCCAAAGCCGATCCTGCTAAAAACATCGTCGTAGAGGAAAGGTGTTCTGCTTCCTGCGCTCTTCCGACGGGGGCAAAGAGGGACTTCACATATTCGTTTACTTGCGGTTTGCGAAACCTCAGAAACTCCACAAAAACGGCAAGGGCTGCAAAGGCAAAGAGTGCGCTGCGATATGTAGCGTAACCGAACACAGGATAGAAGAATGCAGGAAATACCAAAGCGGAATATCTGTATAATTTTCGCCTTACCAAATGCCGTTCCATTGCCTTGGCAAAATCGTTAAGGTCATTAGAAAGGCGCTTCCATCCGAATACCAGTACCCACAGGACCAAAAAGGTGGCCGTGCAAGCCGTCTTGAGATCGACGGTATCTCTTGCAAGAGACACCAAAATACAAAAAGGCCAAAGCGTAGCCAGTGACAAAAGCAGGCATCCGCCAAAGGTCAAAAGGGCGGTTGCCACCATCAGGCCGGAGATCATCGCCTCCAAGGGCATCAAAGCCACAAAGGCTCCCACAGTAGCTGACGCTCCCCTGCCTCCCTTGAAACGCAGAAAAATTGACCACGTATGGCCCAAGACGGCCATCCATGCACACATTGGCCACAAAAAGGCGGAAAGCCCGGCCCACCTGGCCATCAAGACGGCAAAACCGCCCTTTGCCGCGTCGCCCAGGACTGCGAGACAGCCCGCGGCAGGACCGGATAAAATCCACACATTGGTGGCTCCCACATTCTTTGTCCCCTCTTTTGTAAGGTCCACCGAAGGCCCGCTAAAAAACCTGGCAACAATCGCGCTCCAGGGGATGCTGCCTATGAAGTAACATAAAATCAACAGGCTCAACGCTTTGGCCATATAGGCCACCCCCTATTCGAACAACTCCCCAATGGCCGACAGGTTCCTTTCTACCGCCTTCTTGCCTTCGGCGATGGCGACGGAAGATTTATCGAATTCTAACATGCGGACGTTTTTTACCTTGGGGGAGATGAGAAGGTCGGGAGGGTCAGCCGCCAGGCGATGTCTGGTCAACCTGGTTTGAATGATTTGGCTGGATACGGCGAGAACTTCCAGGAAATGAGGCATCCTCTGGCCCTCGTCATCGTTTGTAAAGTTGCCGGACCTTTCGGGCAAACCCCAATGAGGGCCGAAATACCTCCCAACCCTCTCTCCGTTCAGGTCTACGGCTACAACTATATCGGCGCCCAAAGCCCTGCATAAAGACACGGGGACGGGGTTAGCCAATGCACCGTCCCCCAAAAGCAGTCCCCTTTTTTGATAGGGAATCAACATGCCCGGGGCAGAAATGCTTGCCATAATCGCATCTACGAGGTCTCCTTCGGTAAACCAAAGCTCCATCCCGGTGGAAAGATCTACTGCGACGGCGCCGAACTTCACAGGCAGATCCTCGATCATAACATCTCCCAAGGCATCTCGAAGCCATTTCATTATGCCGTCGTTGTCGAAAAAACCACCACGAAAGATCAGCCGTCCCAACATCCTGAACATACCCATCTTGCTCCAGGAGCCGGAAGCTTCCTCGAGAGCATCGAGCTTAGAAGCCGCGTAAAAACCCCCGATCAAAGCTCCCATGGAGCAGCCGCAAACGATATCAGGGTATATCCCCCTCTCTTCCAAGGCCTTCAAGACGCCTATATGGGCCCACCCCCTTGCCGCGCCGCTTCCCAAAGTGATCCCTATCTTTGCTCTGTAGTTTTCGCCCTTCATCTGTCTTCGCCTATCCTTTCTCCGCGGGAAGACGACCACTGCCCTGGCCCAATCTCATACAGGTCGTTGCCCTCACTGTCTGCGACCACCAGCAGCGGGAAGTCCTCGACCAGCAATTCGTAAATTGCCTCCGGTCCGAGGTCTTCGTAAGCTATAACCCTGGAGGCCTTCACCCTTTTGGCAAGAAGCGCTGCCGCACCGCCCGTCGCCCCAAAATATACTGCCCCATTTGCTCTGATGGCGGCAATGACCTCCGGGTTCCTTCGCCCCTTTCCGATCATGCCCTTCAACCCCATCTCTAGAAGCATGGGCGTGTATCTGTCCATTCTCCCGCTTGTGGTCGGGCCTATGGAACCGATCGGGACGCCCGGTGGGGCCGGAGCAGGTCCTGCATAGTAAATAACCTGCCCCCGAAGGTCGAAGGGAGGATTTTCGCCCCTCTTCAAGGTCTCTGCCATCCTCTTGTGGGCAGCATCGCGTGCGGTGTATATAACGCCTGACAGCAGCACCCTTTCGCCAACGTGCAAATCCTTAACGATATCTTCCTCGAGTGGCGTTCGAACTTTCCTGCCCTTCATCTTAAAGCTCTCTTCCTTTCAGACGACCGCCGGCATGCCTGGTAGCGTTACAGGAAATATTAACCGCCACGGGAAGACCCGCTATGTGGGTGGGCATGAACTCTGCCAGAACGTCAAGGACGGTCACCTTTCCTCCATATCCGCCTGGGCCCAAGCCCAACTCGTTCACATGGCGAAGCATCTTTTCTTCCAACCCGGCATATCGTTCGTCGGCGTTTCTGCAGCCAATCGGCCGAAGCAGCGCTCTCTTGGCTAATATGGGTGCACTTTCAAAGTTTCCCCCGATTCCCACTCCCACCACGAGAGGGGGACAGGCATTCTGGCCCTTTCTTGCAACGACGTCTTTAACGAAATCGATCACGCCCTCTTCTCCTTCGCCCGGAGACAGCATGGCCAGGGCCGAGGCGTTTTCGCTTCCCATGCCCTTGGGAACCACTGTAATTTTCACTTCGCTTCCTTCGACGAACCTCAAATGCACGACGGCCGGCGTGTTGTCGCCTGTGTTTTTCCTGTCGTACAGGGGATCGCTTACTACCGACCTTCTAAGGTAAGATCCGAGATACGCCCTTCGCACGCCCTCATCGACCGATTCCTGCAGGCTTTTGCCGACCAGAAGAACCTCCTGCCCCCAATCCACAAAGACTACGGTCATCCCGCAGTCTTGACAGAGGGGCATTTTTTCTTTCCGAGCGATCTCAACGTTTTGAAGCAGATCGTCCAGGACGGCCTGTCCATAGAGGGACTGTTCGTGTTCTTTTGCCTTAACTAAGCCGTATTCCACATCCTCCGGAAGACGAATGTTGGCCTCTATACATAACTCTTCGACTAATTTTACGACCTCAAATGAATCCAGATATTTCAATTAAACTTCCCTTCTTCTTGTCAAATACCCGGAAAGAGCTCCTCTTTCCGGGTATTTTAAATTCTTAATTCGCAATAAAGACGTCACGTCACTTACGAAAGCAAGGTGAGCATGACTCCGGCTGCAACAGCTGTGCCTATAACGCCAGCGACGTTAGGGCCCATGGCGTGCATCAGCAGGAAGTTGCCGGGGTCCTCTTTCTGGGAAATCCTTTGAACCACGCGGGCAGCCATGGGAACGGCCGAAACTCCTGCAGCACCAATCATGGGGTTGATCTTTCCGCCGGAAAGCACTTTCATGATTTGTCCCAAAAGCAGGCCTCCTGCCGTGCTGGCAGCAAAGGCAACCAATCCCAGAAGGATTATCTTGATCGTTGCAGGAGTCAAAAAGACTGTTGCGTCCATGGTAGCTCCAACGCTTATACCTAAAAAGATAGTAGTCGCATTAAGCACTTCGTTTTGAGCGGCAAGGGACAATCTGTCGGTAACTCCGCACTCCCTAAGCAAGTTGCCGAACATTAACATCCCGATAAGAGGAACGGAAGCAGGCAAGATCAATCCCGCCACAACCGTAGAGACGATGGGAAACAATATTCTCTCTTTTTTAGAGACAGGTCTCAACTGCTCCATTCGAATTTTTCTGTCCTGTTTAGTGGTTAGCAGTCGGATCACGGGTGGCTGAATTATAGGAACCAGGGACATGTAGCTGTAAGCTGCAACGGCCGTCGCTCCAAGCAGATGAGGAGCCAATTTGGCGGCAAGGTATATCGTCGTAGGGCCGTCTGCACCACCGATGATGGCTATGGGAGCTGCTTCCTTGACGGTGAAGCCCAAAGCCACGGCACCCAAAAGCGCTATAAAGACGCCCAATTGAGCGGCAGCACCGAGCAAGAAAGTAATGGGGTTTGCTATCAGCGGTCCAAAGTCGGTGAGAGCACCTATTCCCATGAATATTATTATGGGAAATATCTCGTGCTCTATGCCGAAGGAAATGTATTTTAAAAAACCTCCTTCTTCCATTATTCCCGATAGAGGAAGGTTGACGAGCAGACATCCTACAGATATGGGAACCAAAAGCAACGGCTCGAAACCCTTTCCTATTGCCAGATAAAGGAGGATCGATGCCACACCGATCATCACCAGGTTGCCCCACGACAACCCTGCAAAACCAGATTGGTTGTAGATGCCAAACAAAGCATTGAGATATATTTCCATAGCCTGAAGCCTCCTTAAAGGGCTATCCGATGACGGCCAGCGTATCGCCGGTGTTTACGTTGTCACCTTCTTTGACTTTCACTTCCCTGACCACGCCGTCCGAGGGGGCCAAAATTTCATTTTCCATCTTCATGGCTTCCAAGACCATTATGTTCTGGCCATTTTTGACCTGAGCGCCCGGTTGAACGAGAACTTTCAGTATTTTACCCGGCATCGGCGCCGATACGACCGTTCCGCCTGCGGAAGGCGCAGGAGCCGCAGGGGAGGGCTTGGGAGCAGGAGTCGGCTTGCTCGGGGCCGGCGCCTGGGGAACAGGCATGGGTGCGGGAGCAGCCTGCTGCATGGGAACCTGAGCAGGTGAAACCTGCGGAAGGGGTGCAAAATTTTGAGAATAATTTGCGCCGACCGATCCTTCAAGCTCTTCAACTACCACCTCGTATTCTCTGCCGTTTATAGTTATCTTGTATTTTTTCTGCATTTCGCGCTTCCTCCTAGAATTTATTGATTTTATTCCATACCTTCAAGACTTTCGTAGAAAGAGGCTTTCCGCCAAAGGCTGATCTTGGGAGGCGTTATTCTTTTTATCGACTTGACCGTGAAGGGCGCAGCGCCGAAGGCAGCGACAGCTGCCGTTATGGCTGCTACTTCCTCTTCGTTAATGCCGGAGCCTTCTCCTCGCGTCGCTTCACCATAAAGGACTTCTTCGGCAGGCGGTGGGGAAACCGTCTCCACCGGAGTTGTCTCACCACCGGACGGGGGGATCGCGTCCTTCTTTTTCCCTTCCGCCCCTCCAACTAACTTGATGGCAACTATAATAAGGGTCAAACCCCCTAACACCAAGAAGACCACGCTAAAGGCTATAATCGAAAGGATGAGCCCTCCGCGAAAGCCTTGCTCAAAAACGGAGATCATCTGTCACACCACCTTAGTTCGGCATTATGCCATGTTTGCGTTTGGGTCGAAGCTCCCTCTTCGTCTCAGAAAGCAGCAACGCCTGATAAATTTCCCTGCGAGTCTCCTCGGGCAATATAACGCGATCCACGAACCCTCGCGATGCAGCTACATAGGGATTCGCAAAGGCTTCCCGGTATTCTTCGATCTTCTGACGCCTTACGGCCTCCTTATCTTCTGCCTGATCTATTTCCCTCTTAAAGACTATGTTGGCAGCACCCTCGGCACCCATTACGGCAATTTCAGCCTGGGGCCATGCCAATACCACATCGGCGCCCAGGTCCTTGCTGCACATGCCAAGGTAAGAACCTCCATAGGCCTTTCTCAGGATAACGGTTATCTTCGGCACGGTGGCTTCGGAATAGGCGTAGAGCATCTTGGCTCCGTGGCGTATGATCCCGCCCAACTCCTGAGTTTTGCCCGGGAGATAACCTGGAACATCTACGAAGTTGACGACGGGAATGTTGTAGGCATCGCATACCCTGATGAAACGACTGGCCTTATCCGAGGCGTCTATATCGAGACATCCTGCTAGGTGGCGTGCCTGATTGGCTATGATGCCGATAACCCTGCCTCCCACTCTCGCAAAACCTGTCACTATGTTTTGTGCCCAATAGGGCTGCACTTCGAAGAAATCCCCATTATCGACGACGCAACCTATGACGTCTTTAACATCGTATCCTTTATTGGGATTGGTGGGAACCAGCTCTCTCAGGCGCATGTCGATCCTCTCGGGATCGTCGCCGGTATCTACGAAGGGCGGCTCTTCCATGTTGTTGCTCGGCAAGAAGCTCAACAACTTCCTCACCTGGAGAAAGCAGTCATCCTCGTTGGCTGAAAAGAAGTGGGCCACACCGGATTTTTGGTTGTGGGTCATCGCTCCACCGATCTCTTCGCTGGTGACGTCCTCACCCGTAACTGCCTTGATGACTGCAGGGCCGGTTATGTGCATGATCCCAATCTTGTCCACCATAAACACGAAATCCATCAGGGCAGGGCTGTAAACGGCACCTCCCGCACTGGGACCCGCTATTATGGATATCTGAGGGACTATGCCGCTAGCTTTCACATTTCTGAAAAATATGTTTCCGTAACCGGAGAGGGAGTCCACTCCCTCCTGAATGCGCGCACCGCCTGAGTCGTTAATTCCAACGACAGGAGCGCCATTGAGGAGCGCCATATCCAGGACCTTGCAAATTTTCTTCGCGTGCATCTCTCCCAAGGAACCGCCCATTACGGTAAAGTCTTGGCTAAAGACGTATACAAGGCGACCTTCGACAGTTCCATAGCCCGTTACGACCCCGTCGCCGGGGATTTTTCGATTCTCCAGCCCGAAGAGAGAACAACGATGCTCGACATACTCGTCAAGCTCGACGAAAGAACCGGGGTCGAGCAGTTTATCTATCCTTTCCCTGGCCGTCAATTTGCCTCTTTTATGCTGTTTATCTACAGCTTCCTTTCCCTCGGGCAAACGCGCCCTTTCCTTTCTCGCCAAAAGCTCTTCGCACAATTGATCTATCGTCTTATCGGCCATTATCATATCCTCCCCACGCATCTAACGCTCGGAAATCTCGAGCAAAACGCCACCGGCAGCCTTTGGGTGAACGAAAGCTATCTTTGCTCCCCCCGCCCCACAACGGGGCTTTTCGTCGATGAGCCGAATACCCTTATCCTTGAGCTCTTTCAAGGCTGCCTCTATGTCCTCTACTTTAAGGGCCAAATGATGGATCCCTTCTCCTCTGCTTTCGATGAACTTGGAGATGGGACTCTCGGGGGAAGTGGGTTCTAAAAGCTCAATCTCCGTACCGCCCAAGGGCAAGAAGGCAGTTACGACCTTCTGCTCTGCCACCTCTTCCCGACCTGTGCATTTGATGCCCAAGGCTTCCTCCCAGAACTTCAATGCTTCATCGATAGATTTGACTGCTATTCCAATATGATCTACACCTATGGTCTTCATTTCCGCCTGCTCACGCTCCCTTCTCTATATCTTTAAAGGTACCCGTCATACATGCTCTTTTGCTCTTCTTTCCTGGACCGCCTCTTGAAGCCACTCTATGACCTTGGGCGTCGGGGTTCCCGGTCCGAAAACGGCCTTAACTCCCATCTGCTTTAGAACCGGCACATCGTCGTCGGGGATCACGCCGCCGCCAAAGACTATGATGTCTTCCGCCCCCCTTTTCTTTAAAAGCTCTATTACTTCCCTGAAATAGTGTTCGTGAGCGCCCGATAATATGCTTAACCCAATTGCATCGGCGTCTTCCTGGATTGCGGTGGCAACTATCTGCTCGGGCGTCTGCCTTAAACCAGTATAAATGATTTCCATTCCCGCATCCCTGAGGGCCCTGGCCACGACCTTGGCCCCTCTGTCATGCCCGTCAAGACCGGGCTTTGCTACTATTACGCGTATCTTCCTCTCGTCCATCGTCCCTGCCTCCATACATTTAGAGGATTATGCTTTCCCTGTATTCGCCAAACTCTTCCCGCAATACGTCGCAGATCTCTCCCAAGGTTGCGTAAACTTTCACGGCCTCCAATATCTTGGGCATAATGTTCGCCGATTCGTCCTTAGCAGCCTTCCTGATTTCTTCCAATGCTTCTTTGACCTTTACGTTGTCCCTGCTTTCCTTCAAAGCTTTAAGCCTTGTGATTTGCTTTTCGGCCATGGAAGGATCTACCCTCAATATCTTGCGAGATGTCCCCTTTTCTTCTATTTGAAATTTATTTACTCCAACTACTATTTGCTCTCCCTTTTCGATGGCCCTCTGGTAGGCGTATGCCGAATCCTGAATCTGCTGCTGGACGTAACCCTTTTCAATGGCAACGAGCATGCCTCCCATTTCGTCTATCTTATCTATGTACTCCTGAGCCCTTCTTTCTATCTCGTTTGTAAGCCACTCTAGGTAGTAACTTCCGGCCAGGGGATCGACCGTGCTCGTCACCCCGGACTCGTAGGCAATGATCTGCTGAGTGCGAAGGGCTATTCGGACGCTTTCTTCCGTGGGCAACGCCAAGGCTTCGTCGAAGCTGTTGGTGTGAAGCGACTGTGTGCCTCCCAAAACTGCAGCCAAGGCCTGAATAGTCACCCGTATTATGTTGTTTTCCGGCTGTTGAGCGGTTAGTGTGCATCCTGCCGTCTGAGTGTGGAAACGAAGTTTTTGCGCGTCCGCATTGGTGACTCCAAACCTTTCTCTCATGATCTTTGCCCAGAGCCTCCTGGCAGCCCGGAACTTGGCTATCTCTTCGAGGAAGTCGTTATGAGAGTTGAAGAAAAAGGACAGCCGGCGCCCGAATACATTTGGATCCAACCCCTTCTTGACGGCGGCCTCTACGTAGGCTATCCCGTCTGCAAGAGTAAAGGCAACTTCCTGAACTGCTGTGGATCCCGCTTCTCTGATATGATATCCTGAAATAGATATGGTGTTCCATTTCGGGACGTGTTTGCTGCAAAACTCAAATATGTCCGTGATCAATCGCATGGAGGGCTTTGGAGGAAATATATAAGTTCCCCTTGCGATATATTCCTTTAATATGTCGTTTTGAATGGTTCCCGACAATTTGTCCGCCGGGACGTTCTGCTTTTCGCCGACAGCTATATACATGGCAAGCAGGATTGATGCCGGAGCATTTATAGTCATCGATGTGGAGACCTTGTCAAGAGGGATGCCGTCGAAGAGAATTTCCATGTCCTCCAGGCTGTCTATCGCAACACCGACCTTGCCCACTTCCCCCTGAGCCATGGGGTGATCCGAATCGTAGCCAATCTGGGTGGGCAGGTCAAAGGCCACCGAAAGCCCCGTCTGTCCCTGCTGCAATAGGTATTTGTATCTTTCATTCGACTCCTCGGCTGAGGCATATCCCGCGTACTGGCGCATCGTCCAGAAACGCCCTCTGTACATGGTCGGCTGAACGCCTCTGGTGTAGGGGTAATCGCCTGGAAAACCCAAATCTTCTGTGTAGTCGAGGTCCTTTATGTTTTCCGGGGTATATAACCTTTCTACGGGAACCCCGCCTCCCGTCGTAAAGGTGCTTTTACGCTCGGGGTACTTCTGAACTGTCTTTTTGACCTCTTCTTCATGCTTAAGGCGAGCTTCAGATATCTTTTCCAGTTCTTCCTCTTTGAACATTAAGTTCACCCTCCCAAGAAATTCCGCCTTTTAGTAATTTGCACATTTGTATTTATTATTTCGCACATTTTTATGCATTGCAACATTTAGGAAATATTAAGACAATTCAAACTACTGTTTGCGCCTCTTCTACGCAACCCTGCAAAAACGATGCTATCATAGCGGGATCTATAAGTCCACACTTCTTGGAGCTCTATAAAGACAAGTGACCATCGATATATCTTTTGCTATAATTTAACGAGAAGAGATTAATATATATATGATTGAATGCTTTCTTTGCGGGAAGGGGTTCGTCAGCGCAGGACCCAAGGTTTGCCCAAGTTGCATGAAACGCCTTGATAAGCTTTACATAGATGCGAGGAACTACATAAGAGACAACCCTGACCTCAGGCTTAACGTGAAAGCATTGGCAGAAGAGCTAGATGTCGATCCGAGGGACATTCAGGCGTTGGTCGATATGGAGCGCCTTGAGCTCGAGGGTGAATCGGAGAGCAGCGACAGGCTATCCGAAAGAGAGCGGTTGTTGCTGGAGTTCGAAAAACACCTAAAAGACGGCAAGGGGAAGGACAAAGAATCCCGACGGATCAGGTATGCAGCCGAAAAATACGGCAAACAGGAGAAAAAAAGGAAGATTGAAAGCTGCCACAGGATTGCTTAAGCGTCTTTTTTAGTCCNNGCTCAACTTCATGAAGTTGAGCGTATTTTAATGATCCGACAAGTTTTTTATCCGGCGCATTCCTTGAGGCGCTCTGCCATAGCTTTGCCAAGCTCCTCGGCCCTGACGTAATCTTCGTCCTTAGACGAGGATTGTATGACTATCTCGGGATCGAGCAGTTCCCATTTGCCCGAGTTTTTGGCAAAATCTTCAAGTTTCTTCAAAATGCCGGGGCTCCAGGTGTAGTTTCCCATTATGCCGAGCAACCTGTTTCTCATTTTTTTATTTTCCAGATGAGCCATGAGATCCGCTATAGGAGGAAAGGGCATGGTATTGTAGGTGCAAGAGGCAATGATAAGCCCCTTATATCTCCAGATGTCTCTAATAATGAAGGAAACGTGGTCCCTTGACGCGTCGTGAACTACGATGTGTTCGATGCCCTCTTTGGCCATGGCCCTGGCAGATGCCTGAGCCAGCTTTGCCGTATTCCCGTACATCGATCCATATACTACGACGGCACCGCATTCCGTTTCGTGGCGACTCCACCTGTCGTAAAGGCTAATTATATGCTCGGGTTTGTTCCTGTGTATGGGACCGTGAGAAGGAGCAACGACTCTTATATCCGTTCCGCTCAACTTCGATATAGCGGCCTGAACCTGGTCGGAATAACGACCCACTATATTGGAAAAATATCTGAGTATCTCTCCCTCGTAATAAGACATATCGACTTCATCGTCGAAGATCCCTCCCTCGAGGCAACCGAACCCGCCGAAGGCATCGCAGGAAAACAACGCCTTAGCAGTCTTGTCGTAGGTCATCATGGTCTCCGGCCAATGTACCATGGGAGTCAAAAAGAATTTGAGCACGTGGCCGCCCAGGTCCAACTCTTCCCCGTCCTTTATCTGAATAACCCCCTCGGTGACGGCGTAGAAGTTCTCCAGCATCTTAACGGTCTGGGCGTTACAAATGATCTTCAAGTCGGGATACAGCTTCTTGAGGATTTTTATGGAACCCGAGTGATCAGGCTCCATGTGGTTTACCACTAAATAGTCTATGGGCCTGTCTTCCCCGAGCAAGCGCCTTATCTTGCTCACTAAATCTGTGAGATAAAAGGCCTTGACGGTATCTATGAGGGCAATTTTTTCTCCTATCACCAGGTAGGAGTTATAGGCAACTCCCCTTGGAAGGGGCCAAAGCGCTTCAAAAAGATCTGTCTCTTTATCGTTTACTCCCACCCAGTAAATGCCCTTTGTGACTTCTATTGCGCCGTTCATAGAAAATCCCCCTTTCATTGAGATTTACTCGGGCCTTGAACTTTCAAGGCGACCCTGTCTTTATCGTCCTCTTTAATCGAAGGACGTCCGCGAAAGCTCCGGCAAAAGAAGACATAAATCCCTTAAAAGCTCGGCTTTGTTTTTATATAAAATGCCCACGATGCCCAATTTTTTTGCCAGAGTCACATTTTCTTCTTTATCATCTACAAAAATTATGCTTCCCGGGTCCTCGTGAAGCGTATTTAACACGTCTTGAAATATAGTACCATCATGTTTGCTTTTCCCCAAGCGATAACTGTTGAATACATAGTCGAAGATGTCATAAAAAGAGGCCTTCTCGTTAATTTCCTCAATCCAGTTGGTCTGGTCTGTCAGCAGGACCGTGGCGTAACCTAGGTCGTGCAACGTACGCATTAGCTTCAGCATCCAAGGCCTCAAAACGAACCTGCTTAAAACCTCATTTCTCAAGTCTTGAACCGATTCGTTCAAGTCGAACTTCCTTTTGAAGGACTCCCAAAAGGCTTCTTCAGTCGATTTGCCGCAGAGATATCCCGAATCATAAAGTACGGATGTGGCTGTCTTTTCCACAAAAGAAGGATCAAGGCCGTGCTTTTCCGCAATAGCCTTCATGCCCTGAACAAATCCCTCTTCAGCTATTACGCCTCCAAAATCGAACATAACGACAGAATATTTTTTATTATTACGCAAATTTGAACACCTCTTGGTTTTTGTATGATATAAGTTATAATAGATTCGATATTATCGCATGCATAGATGGCATTTTTGGGATCTTCGAAGATGTGATAGTGAAAACATTACCATCTATGAAATCCAATGTAATAACAATACGGGATACAATGGGCATCGCGCCCATTAGTGTTCATATAATTACACAATACAATAGGAGGGGTCAATAATGGCCGTAAAAAGGCGCACCTCGCAGGATGTTCTTCTCTCCACTGCCCTTGAGAACTTCTATAATGCAGCTGAAGAGATGGGACTGGAGGACGATTTGGTCGAAATACTGAGCCGTTCCGAGAGAAGGGTTTGCGTATCCATACCTGTGGAAATGGACGACGGATCCGTAAGGGTTTTCGACGGCTATCGGGTAGTCCATTCAAGCGCTCTGGGCCCGGCAAAGGGCGGCATTCGCTTCCATCCCCAGGTCTCTATTGACGAGACGGAAGCTCTGGCCTTCATGATGACTTGGAAATGTTCCCTCGCGGGCATTCCCTACGGCGGAGGCAAAGGCGGAGTTTGCTGCGAGCCCCTTGAGCTTTCACTGAAGGAGAAGGAGAGGATTACCAGAACCTTCGCAGCCAGGATAGAGCCCTTCGTAGGCGCGTGGACGGACGTTCCCGCCCCGGACGTAAACACGGGAGCTCAGGAAATGGTATGGTTCATGGACACCATCAGCAAGATCAGAGGCCAGCTTGAACCGGCCGTATTCACTGGAAAGCCCGTCCCCCTGTGGGGTTCCAAGGGCAGAAACGCTGCCACCGGACTTGGCGTGGCTACTTGCGCTCTCGAACTTCTCCGAGTCCTCGGAAAGGACCCCAAGGATACCACTGTAGCCGTACAGGGCTTCGGCAACGTAGGCAGCTTCACCGCCAAGTTCTTGCACGATGCCGGCGTCAAAGTCGTAGCCATCTGCGACATCACCGGAACCTATTACTGCAAAGACGGAATCGATGTAAACAAGGCCATGGAGCACACACAAAAGAATCCTAAGAGGTTGCTCGAGGGGTATACTCAACCGGGGCTCGAAAAAAGCGATCCAAACGACCTCCTCTATTTGGACGTAGACGTCTTGCTCCCCTGCGCCATGGAGGGAGCCATCAACAAATCCAACGCCGACAAGGTCAAAGCGAAACACATCGTCGAAGGAGCCAACGGTCCCCTTACTCCGGAGGCAGACGAAATATTGAGGCCGAAAGGCATTTACATTGTACCCGACTTCCTTGCCAACAGTGGCGGCGTCATAGGGTCCTACTTCGAATGGTGCCAGAACCTCGCGGGATTTTTCTGGAGCGAAGAGGAATACAATCAGAGGCTGACTTCAATAATGAAGTCGAACTTCCAGAGGGTATGGGAATACTCCAAGGAAAAGAAGGTCGAGATGCGTCGAGCCGCCTTCATGGTCGCCATAAAGCGCGTAGCCGATGCCGTTAAGATGAGAGGGGTATTTCTATAAAAAGGAAGAGGCTAAAATTTAGCTTACGGTAGCAATAAAACAGGCTTCGCTGTTTTCGGGCTTTCATTAAAGGCCTACGACGGCGGAGCCTGAAATTTTAACACATCTCAAAAAGAGGGGGACGACAATGGGTAAAAGCCTTTCGGAGATTCTTTGGGAAGAAAACCGTGACATAGCCGCCTTATGCCTCAACCACCCCTTTGTGCAGGGTATTGCCTCGGGGAAATTGACGAGGGAGAAGTTCAACTGGTACGTGGGGCAGGATTATTTCTATCTTCACGCCTTCGCAAAGGCTTTTTGCCTTGCCGCGGCTAAGGCGCCAGATACGCGGGGAATGGTCTCCTTTCATAAGTTGGCCGAGGGCGCTTTGAACGAAATGAAGCTTCATAAAGGATTTGAGAGTTCCCTTGGAGCCGAAGTGGAAAGCGTCGTTGCGAGCAAGCCAACGCGCATGTATACCGATTTTTTGCTTTCAACGGCATGGGGATGTGACGTCGGCCTCATAGCAGCAGCGACCACTCCCTGCAACCGCCTCTACGCATGGATCGGGCAAAACCTGAAAGAATATGCGAAAAACGAGGAAAATCCCTTTATCGACTGGATAAGAACCTACTCCAGCGATTCCTTTGAGAGCCTGGCAAGGGAGACGGAGCGCCTAATAGACCTTTACGCCACAAACGTCTCCGAAGCAAGAAAGGCTTACCGATATGCAATGATATGCGAATATGACTTCTTCGACGCAGCGTGGAAATATGAGGCGTCGAAGGGCGGCGGGGAAAGGCAGCTTTAATCCGCCGCGTATTTTGCTTCGCCGCCAACCTTTCCCTGGCAAAACCATCTCTTTGCCAGGTATATACACCATGTATCGCTAAGGGCCACTATCCACTTTATTACGTAAGTGCTTAATATGATCGACAGGAGGACCTTTGCAGGATATACCCCGTAAAAGGCCACGACGGCGAATATTGCCGTATCTATGGCCTGGGAGATCATCGTGCTAACGTTGTTTCTGAACCAAAGATATTTGTCGCCCGTCAATTTCTTCAACAAATGAAACAACCAGACGTCATGGTATTGCGCCAGGGCGTATGCGCAAAAGGAGGCACCTGCAACTTTTGGGGTCAAACCAAATATCCCCTTTAAGGCGTCATGGGCCAGATCGTTCGGGTTGGGAGCAAACAGAAGGGCCATTTGCATCACCACGACCATCATAAAGAGCGTGAAAAAGCCCAGATGAACGGCCAGAGTGGCCTCCCTCTTGCCGTAATTTTCGCTCAATATGTCGGTGGCCAAAAAAGAAGTCCCGTACAAAATATTCCCGAGCGTAGCCGTCATACCAAAAAGAGTGACGAGTTTCATGACCTGAATGTTGGCCAAAATGACCGACATCACCACCCAGGCATATAGCCCGTACTTCCCAAAGATCCTATAGGATATCAATATAAAGGATGTGCAAAAAATCAGCATTAAAAACCAGATTGCCTCATTCATCGGGCAAATCGCCTCCCCTTATCGTTTGATAAAATAACCCGAAGAGATCGAACATCTGCACCGTCTGACCCCACAGCGCCGATCTGTACACTAAAGATGCCGGATGAGGCAAGGGAAAAAGGACGTACTCCCCCACGTCTAAAGGTTTCCCAAACATCGAAGGGATCGAGGAATTTTTCTCCGGCCTCGGCAGGCCAAACAGGGCAAACAGGCCTTTTAAAGCCCACTTGCCCAGGGGGACTATAACTTTTGGCCTTACGCATTCTATCTCTTCCTTCAAGTAGGGAAGGCAGGCATCGATCTGCCTCCACTTTGGCCTTCCGTACCTTGGCAAAGGGCATTTCAGCAAATTCGTCCTCCAGCATTCATAAAAATTCACTCCTGCCCTCCCGAGAAAATAACGCAGGAAAGCCCCTGTCACCCCCCAAAAGGGCCTCCCGTTCATCTCTTCCGCGTCAAAGGGAGCCTGCCCCAGCAAAAACACCCTTGCTCCCAAAGGACCCTCTCCAGGGATCGCCCTTTTTCGCTTTAAAGCCAAATCGCACCTCTCGCAATTCATTATTTGAGACTCAAAAAGCTTCATATCCATATCTCACGAATTGGGCTCAATACTTGCAAGCTTCTACTTGCACTCTTCCCATTGTCGAGTATTTATTTTATCCCAAAGCCTGTCAAAGCGAAAATACAACAATCTATCCATGAAATCCGACCTTTTCAACGGGTCGGAGGAAAAATAAAAGAGGTGGGAATCGCACCGACAGTCACTGCAACCGAAATTCGAAACGATGTCGTTGGCAATTTCTTTCATGGAGGCTGCCAAATCGCATTCGATATCATCGGCGGTCCTTATGGGTAGGTTTAAAACGCTCTCGGAAACTTCCCGTAAATAATCTACATGCCAATGAAGCGCCTTCCGTCTTCGTAAATGACGGTTTATACGAACAGTCAGGTTTTTCTTTCCCGAACCTGCATAGACGTAAAAACCTGGGCGCAGTTGTACCCTTCCCAAAGCGCCTATTTCTATTTCCCTGAAGCCGTCGACTTCAAAGATAGATAAGTAGGCGCCTCTATCAGCCATTTCTTCCTCTATTAAACCCCAGGGAACGGGCAACTTCGCCGGCAAATCGCCCATCTTCATTTCCTCACTCCAACGCACCCCCAGGGGCATAACGTCGACCGCATGGCGGTTTCCCGCCAGAGCCTCCGAAAAGGCCAAGTCGGTATGGTAATCGGGAAGGAAAAACTTCGGCCGTAAGGAATTAACTAAAAATAAAAGCGCGACCTCATAGCCGTCCTTCGCAAGCAAGGCAAGCTCTTCTATGTGCCTTTTACCCCTTGCCGTAACGGCATCGGGGAAGGCGGCGACATAACTGCCAAAGAGTGTGCAGGACTTTACCTCGAGGAAGATCTTTCTCCCGCATCTTTCAAGAAGAAAGTCAATACGGCTTTTATTGACAGCCACTTCCCTCTCCAAAATTTTCGCACCTGACAAATCCGGGACGAGATCGTGGCGTATCATCCAATCTACAACGTCGTTTACTACATGAGTGTGCAGCAACACCCAATCACCCCGGCGTTTTGCAGCCATAACCACAAAGGGCAGCTCTCCCTTCGAAGGAGCAAGAAGGAGCGAAACGCCGGGCAAAAGGATCTCCCAAAGCCTTCCGGGATTTGGGAGGTAAGCAAAGGTCGCAGCGCCTTCGATTTCCACCTGAACTACGAAACGATTCTTTCTCCTTAGAAAATGGCCCAAGATCAGAGGGCCATCAGAAATCTTATAGTTTAAAGCTTCGTGTTTCGTGCCCCTCACCTTCGTCCTTCGGTCAAATTGAAGTAAGTCCATTTTACCATCGTCCCAATAGATCAATATTGATCAGTTATTTCTTACGCTTTATGTTATAAAACTGACGCCCAAAATTAGCAAAAACTTTTTCCATATGCTACTGCGCAATCTCACCCAATCGCCCGAGGCATGACAAAATAAATTGCCCCATCTATAGTTTATGAAGGGGGCAAACTGTGGGTTGTATAAAACACCCTAAGGAGCATTCAGCCAAATGCCTGAGGATGATCAATTAAAGTCGCAGCTGATGCACTATAATGAATACTTCCGACCTTACTCTTGCTATATGAGGATGTAGCAGAGGATATTGAAGAATCACTGAAGAGTTTCCCGAAGGGAGACATTTCTTAAGGGTAATAAATGATTGACTTATATTGACCTTTATAAGGGAAATATTGCTATTTTTTCTATAGGGCGGCATGTCCACAAGCGAAGACCTTTGCTGGAAAACTGTAACTAGCTTTTTGCACCCCTCACAGAAAGACCTGTCGACCCTTCTGTGAGGGGATATTTATTTTTTATTCTCTTTCTTCCCTGTAGAAGGGAAGCCCTAAGGCGCTTGGTGAACCCAGGAACCTTCCTCTGCCCTTTAAGACAGATATCATAACCAATACCATTATGGTCAATATGTAGGGAAGCATCATCAGAAGGGGGGCCGGAATGGACGTACCTCCTGCTTGAATTCTCATTTGAAGCGCCTCTACTCCACCGAAAAGGTATGACCCAAGGGCAGCCCTGAAGGGGTGCCATATAGCAAAAATTACGAGCGCGACTGCTATCCAACCCCTTCCCGCCGTCATGAGCTCCACCCACATGTGGCTATAGACAACGGAAAGGTAGGCGCCTCCGAGGGAAACAAATCCTCCGCCAAGAAGCGTCGAAATATATCTAACTGTGGACACTGATATTCCTGCCGCCTCTGCGGAAAGAGGGCTGTCGCCCACGGCCCTCATCTTCAGTCCAAATTTTGTCTTAAAGATCAAAAACCAAACGAGGAAGACGAGAAAATAGGACATATAAACCATGGGGTCCTGATTGAAAAAAACAGGCCCCACAACGGGCAAAGAAGACAGCCCCGGTAGGGGCATGACCCCGAGTCCCGAAATGGTCTGACCCACGTAGCTTCTACCCAAAAGCGAGCTCATCCCCGTTCCGAACATGGTCATGGCAAGCCCGCATATGACCTGATTTGCCCTTAAGCTGATGCACAAAAATGCGTGTATCACGTTTACGGCCACTCCGGCTAAAAAGGCCGCCGCCAAACCCCAAAGGGGCGATCCCGTATTAAAGGTCACTATGAAGCCGGTGTATGCGCCGATCAGCATGATGCCCTCGAGCCCCAGGTTCAAAACGCCGGACTTCTCGGTTATTATCTCTCCTAAAGTGGCATACAGAATTGGCGTACCGCTTCTTACGGCAGCAGCAAGGATTGGAACGATCAATTCCACCGCAGATCACCTCTTTTTGAAGGTCAGGCTAATTCGGTAGCTTCTGAAAAACTCCCCGCCGAGAAGAAAAAAGAGTATCAAACCCTGGAGTATCTGAACCGTCGAAAGCGGGAGACGCATGGCTATTTGGAGATTCTCTCCGCCAACGAAGAGCGCTCCGAAAAAGAAGGAGACGAAAATAATCGTGAAGGGATGAAGCCTAGCAAGCCATGCGATAATTATCGCCGTGTAGCCATACCCTACGGCAAAACCGGGCTGTAATCTGCGGTGCAAGCCGGCCATCTCTGCCATACCGGCCAGTCCGGCTATGGCTCCGGACAGGAACATGACTAAAATCACATTTCTGGCTGACTTGATGCCCGCGTAATCCGCTGCCCTGGGGTTCTGGCCACTAACCCTTATCTCATACCCCCATACGCCCTTTCTAACGACAATCCAGAGGATCAGGGCGACAATAAGGGCAAAAAACAGGCCGGCGTGGACCCTGGAGGCAAAAAACTGAGGAAGGCGTGCGCTCTCGGGAAAAACCGGGGTCATGGGAAAGCCCAAACTCGTCGGATCACGCCAGGAGCCGTAGACGAAGTACTGCAACAAAAGGATGGCAATATAGTTCATCATCAAAGTCGTGATAATTTCGTTTACGTTCCAGCGCGCCTTTAAGAATCCAGCGAAAGCCCCCCAGAACCCTCCGGCCAGGGACGAGGCAAGGACCATGGAGACTAACATTACTATGGCGCTGTCGGTGTAAAAGTACCTCACGAAGGCCGTGCAAGCCAATGCACCCATGACGAATTGCCCTTCGGCACCTATATTCCATACCACCATGGTAAAGGCGAGACCAACAGCCAGGGAACACATGGCAAGAGGTATCGTCTTCGCAAGTGTTTCGCTGATTCCGTAAAAGTCGCTTAACGAGCCTTTGAGCATCATTCCGTAGGCTTCCCACGGATTTACGCCCATAAGTCCAAGCATCAAGGCTCCGCTTAGAAGGGCTAAAATAATGGAGGCAAGTATTATATAAAGCTCCTGTCCTTTGGATATGTAAAATCTCTTTTCAATTTTAATCATGCTCTTCCTTTGCCCCCTGTCCATCCGAGGCTATTCCTGCCATCATAAGCCCTATTTTTTCTATGTGGCTTCTATCGGGGGCCTCAATAGTTCCCATCAACTTGCCCCTATACATAACAGCCAACAGGTCACTCAGCATGAGAAGTTCGTCCAGATCTTCGGATATAAGCAAAACTGCTCCACCCTCCTCCTTAGCTGCAAGCAACTTTTCTCTAACGAATGCAGTGGCCTTTACGTCGAGCCCCCAAGTGGGGTGCATCGCAATCACGACCTTCATGTTGTCCGATAACTCCCTGGCCAATATGAGCTTTTGCTGATTACCTCCCGAGAGCATCCTGACTGCAACGTCAATGCCGGGAGTGAGGATGTCGTAACTTTCGATGAGGCATCCTGAGTCCCTGTATACCTCATCCCAATCGATGAAAAAACCTCTCTTGTAGGGAGGGCGCCAATACTTTCTCAGTGCCACGTTTTCTGCGACGTTCATATTGGGGACCAGCCCAACGCCCTTCCTGTCGGCAGGTATATATTTAACTCCGAGATCTACCATGCGCCTAGCCGATGCAGAAGTTACATCGTCCACTGTAAAATACAGCCTTCCTCTTTCTATGTGTCTCATACCTGCCAGGGCCTCGGCCAATTCGCCCTGTCCGTTTCCGCTGACGCCTGCGATGCCAAGTATCTGGTTTTCTCTTAAGGTCAGCGAAACGCCGTCAACCGCGACAAGACCTTTGTCGTTTCTGACCCTAATCTCTTCTGCGATGAAAATAGGCTTGCCAGGGGGCTTACGGCTTACGCCGACTTTTATCTCCCCTACCCCACCGCTTCCTACCATCATCTCCGCCAGCTTTTCGGCCGTAACTTCGCGGGCGGGCAAAGTACCAACAACTCTGCCGCGCCTCAAGACAGTTATTCTGTCGGAGATCTCAAACACTTCCTTCAGCTTATGTGATATGAAAACTATGCCAAAACCCTCTTCTTTCATATGCTTAACAGTCTCGAACAATTTTTCGGTCTCTTGCGGAGTCAGCACCGAGGTGGGCTCATCCAATATCAGTATTTTGGCTTTATGAAAAAGCATCCGCAGGATAGCAACCCGCTGTTGTTCACCTATGGAAAGCTGCCATACCGGAGACAAAGGATCCACGTCAAGGCCGTATCTGGCCGACAGCTCCCTTATCCTGGCACATGTAGCGCTTTCTTTTACTGTAAAATTCCTCTCGGCACTGCCCAGAGCCATGTTTTCCCAGACGGTGAGGCTTGGCACCAGCATGAAGTGTTGATGAACTATGCCTATGCCCTGGGCTATAGCATCTTTGGGCGAATGAAACACCACCTCACGACCCTCCAGCTCGATCGTGCCCTCGTCAGGTTGGTACAAACCGCACAATATGCTCATGAGCGTGCTTTTTCCGGCACCGTTTTCCCCAAGCAGGGCGTGGACCTCGCCTACCTTCAGGTCAAAATTCACATTATCGTTTGCCTTTATGTCGTA
The DNA here is from genome assembly GCF_002433005.1 of Acetomicrobium sp. UBA5826. Classification (GTDB taxonomy): domain Bacteria; phylum Synergistota; class Synergistia; order Synergistales; family Acetomicrobiaceae; genus Acetomicrobium. Next base: position 33,738 of record NZ_DJHF01000027.1, read on the forward strand.
AAAGGTCTTTGTTATTCCACGCATATTTACAAGAAGTTTTTCAGCCATATTTAATCTCCGCCCAATCGGTAAAAAAAGAGCACGTAAGCAAATGCTTGCGTGCTCTTTGCAGTTTATTTAGGTAATTCTCCTTCTACGCCCTCGACCAGCCAATTCATCGACAAGAGGTCCTGATCGGTAAGTTTTTGGCCTTCTTTAACGATCAAATTCCCCTTGTTGTCTTTAATGGGCCCTTCGAACACATCCCACTCGCCGGACGCAATGCGTTGTCTTTCTCCTTCCACCAGGTCTTTAACGGCATCGGGAACATCTTTGGCGTAGGGAGCTAACGCCACCATGCCTTTATCCAAACCCCACCATATGTCTTCCGGCTCCCAGGTGCCGTTGATCACCTTTTCGACGGTGTATTTATAAACCACTCCCCAATTCCAGACGGGCGCCGTAAGATGCTTTGTGGGAGCATATTGGGACATGTCGTTGTTGTAACCTACGACGTAAACCCCGGCCTCTTCCGCAGCCTGAGGTACGGATCCGGTGTTGGCGTGCATTGCAAGCACGTCAGCTCCAGCATCGACCAGAGCCTTGGCTGCTTCCTTCTCCTTTCCGGGGTCGATCCAGGAAAATAGCCATACTACCTTTACCTTAACGTCTGGGTTGGCTCTGCGGGCGCCCAAGGTAAAGGCATTTAACCCCCTGATCACCTCCGGGATGGGATGAGCTGCAACGAAACCGATCACGTTTTTCTTAGTCATGCTGCCTGCAACCAAACCGGACAAATATCTTGCCTGGTACATTCTGCCGAAATATATGCCCACGTTATCAGCCATCTTAAAGCCCGAACAGTGCATGAAAATGACGTCAGGGTGGCGTTTCGCCGCTTCCTGCACATAATCCATGTATCCAAAGGAGGTGGCGAAGATCACCTTTGCTCCGTTTCTTATGAAGTTCTCCATTGCCCTGACCGAATCGGGCCCCTCCGGAACGGATTCAACATACATGGTAGTCACGGCGGGAAAAGCCTTTTCCACTTCGAGCCTTCCAAGATCGTGCATGTAGGTCCATCCACCATCGCCTATGGGACCGTTGTAAAGCCAGGCAGCCTTGAGCTTGTCTGCGGGTACGGCTTCGAAGGACATGGCAGCGGTACTGAAAAGACAGAGTGTTAAGAGAGCGACAATAAGAGCCATCTTCCTCATTCCACATCAACCTCCCAATTAAAATTTAAAAACCTTCACATAAAATTTTACCTTCTTTTCCAACGCTCTACAATTAAGGAAAAACTTTAATAAAACTATAACATAACTTCATCAATGACGCTCTTTATCAAACTAGCCTCGCAATCGGCATATAATATCTCCTAATACGCTGATATTATAATATATACAAACATAGCATCGCGAAGGATATCGCTTTTTCAAATGGAAAATTAATGCTAAAATATAACCTCACTAAAAGGATCAGGGCATTTCAAATCGCAATAATATCAATAACAAAGAAGAGGAGATGCAAAATGACCGACAAAGATCGTTACAGAAGGACCTACCCAGTATCGTGGGACCAACTGCACAAGGATAGCAAGGCCTTGGCTTGGCGCTTGATAGATACAGGACAGAGGTGGGATAAGATAATCGCCGTCGTGCGGGGCGGCTTGGTTCCGGCTGCGATAATTGCCAGGGAGTTGGATATACACTATGTGGATACCGTATGCGTCTCAAGCTACACATTAAAGGAACAAGGAGAATTGAAGATCATAAAAAGTATAGAGGGGCTGAATGGCGAGAACGCGCTCATAATCGATGATTTGGTGGACACGGGAAAAACAGCGAGGATCGTGAGGCAAATGCTTCCTCATGCCCACTTTGCCACCGTCTATGCCAAGCCGGACGGAAGGCCATACGTTGATACTTACGTGACGGAAGTCAGCCAGGACACCTGGATTCTGTTTCCCTGGGATTCGGAGATTCAGTTCATCGAACCTCTGATCCAACAAAAGCCATAGATCAACGCTTTGTCTCCAACCCAACCCGAGGCTCAATTGTCTTGAGCTGCGGCACGATCCTGTAGGCAAGTATGGTAGCCGCAGCTGCCTTTAGCGTGTCGGCCGCCAAAAAAGGCAGCACTCCGATTTTAAGGGCACCCAACAATGATATGTCTTTCCCCAACACGTAGTTTAAATTCAGGTAAAGACCCGTAACTCCACAAAAATATATCGCGCCCACGCCAAGAAATGACCCTAAAAGAAAACGAAGGAGTTTCCCACTCCCCCTCGAAACGCTTCCGGCCAAGTAGGAAGCGACTATGAAGCCTATCAAGTAGCCGAAGGTAGGAGAAAATATGATATGAGGCCCGCTCGTGCCAGCAAAGACGGGCAACCCCATCAAGCCCATGCCTATATATACGACCTGAGACATGGCACCCCACTTCGGTCCCAAACACATACCGGAAAGCAGAACGAAAAATACCTGTAGAGTTAAAGGAACGAGAGGAAAGGGAATTCTAATCCATGCTCCCGCTGCCGTCAGACAGACGAACAATCCCGCCAGGATTATAGATTTAATTTCAGAATTAGACATAGGGGCTTTCACCTCCAGAAATTATCGGTCGATAACCCATTCCCATCTAACTACCCAACCCTGCCCCGCATAACTGATTAGCATTTCCTCGGCCTCCTTCACGAGAGAAAGGGGAATGTGACCGAGAAGAAGCACCTTCTCCCCATAGTGGGCTTCCCACATCGACTCCTCCACCCCCATGGATCTAAACCTGGAGTAAATTAGGCTTTGTTTGTCGTAGGGCACCTCTATTTTTATTTTTCTGCTTTTAATTCTTTTGACCGTTCCCGCTGCTTTAATCGCTTCTTTTGCGGATAGGCTGTAAGCTTCTATGAGTCCCCTCACTCCCAGCTTGACTCCGCCGAAGTACCTAGTCACTACTATCGCCGTATTGGTGAGGCCGGCCCGGGCGATCTCCCCCAATATAGGCTTGCCGGCCGTACCCGAAGGTTCCCCTGCATCGGAATAGTGCTCACCACGAAGAAGATCTACCCCTACCCTGTAGGCCCAGCAATTGTGAGTGGCATTTGCGTGCTCCTTCGATATGGTCCTTATGAATTTCCTTGCATCTTCGGTCGAGCGCGCTATTTCAAGATGGCCGATGAAGCGAGACCTCTTTATAACAATCTCTACCGCGGCTCCTTTTTTGGGTTCCAGGTAAACTTGATCTTCCGTCAACTATTCCTCCCACGCCTCCTTTAGCTTCCTGTAGGTGACATCCAGGGCTTCCGGTATCACCTTTGTCTCTCCGACGACGGGCATGAAGTTAGTGTCACCCTCCCATCTGGGGACTATGTGCACGTGAACGTGGCCCTCGAAACCGGCTCCTGCAACTTTTCCCATGTTTATTCCGATGTTGAATCCATGGGGATCCATAGTTTTTTTAAGAGCTTTTAAGCACTTTTGGACGAGGAGGTTTATCTCCAGTATCTCCTCCTGATTTAATTCGTCGTAATTGCCCGTATGGCGATAGGGCGCCACCATTAGGTGCCCCGGGTTATAAGGGAAGGCGTTAAACATTACGAAGGCTTTTTTGCCTCTGTATAATATTAGCCTTTTTTCGTCTTCCCTTTCTTTTATGAACTCGCAAAATATGCAATCTATCTTTTCCTTGTTCGATTTGTCTATATATTTCATTCGCCACGGTGCATGGAGAACGTCCATCGCAATTCCCTCCATCCCTTCCGTTTCCACCTCAAAAATGTTTCACGTGAAACATTTTTGAGGTCCACATTATATATGGTTCCGCCTGGATTATAACATGATCGTGGAATATCGGGTCCAGCGATCCAAAGGAGTATTTCAAAGACTTAACTAATGAGTTATGAGAACATGACATTGTGCTATAATATGTGGCAATTTACAGGTTATCGCGAAAAATTGGAGGTAGCAAACCATGAATATAATTGTGCTGACAAAGGTCGTGCCCGACATAGAAAGGGTGAAGTTCGACGCAGTCAGGGGAGTGGTGGACAGAAGTTCGGCACCACAGGAGATCAACCCCTTCGACCTCAACGCCATAGAGGAGGCCGTAAGGCTTAAAGAGCGTCACGGCGGGAGGATAACAGCCATATCCATGGGCCCGAGCGATGTAGAGCAAACCCTCAAGGACACCATAGCCAGGGGCGTCGACGAAGCCATTTTGCTCACGGACAAGAAGTTTGCGGGTTCTGACACCTTGGCGACCTCTTATGCCCTGTCTCAGGCGATTAAGTCCACAGGCGACTTCGACATAGTGATCTGCGGCGAAAAGACCGTGGACGGCGACACGGGACAAGTGGGAGGCGAGGTATCGGAGTGGCTTGGCATACCATACCTCCCCTATACGTCTAAGTTGAATTACGAAGATGGGAAATTCAAGGCAAGAGTGGAGCTTGAGAACATCATATACGAGGTGGAGGCCAGCCCTCCATTGCTTGTCTCCGTCACCAAGGACATAAACACCCCACGCCTTCCGGGGTTCAGGGAAAAGCTCAATGCCAGAAAGACCCAGGTAAAGAAGATGGATGCCAAGGGGATCGAAGCCGACGAAGGTCGGCTGGGTTTTAACGGATCACCAACATGGGTATACAAGATAGAGGTGCCAGAGGAAGGGCAGAGGGATTGCAAAATATATAAAGACCCCGAAAGCGGATTGAAGGAGATCATGATCATGTTGGAATCGAGGGATTTGATATGACCGCTAATGATAAAAGAGAAATACTGGTCTTTGCCGAGCAACGCAGAGGCAGAGTTCACCCCGTCACAATTGAGCTTCTGGGCAAGGCCATTGAATTGAGCAATCGCCTTCCTCTCATGGTCTCATCGGTGCTCCTGGGGAGAGACGCGGAAGGCGAAGCGCAGGAGTTAATTTATTATGGTTCAAAAAAGGTCTATCTCTTCGAAGACTCATCTTTGTATAATTACGATCCGATTTTATATAAGACGAATATCGTAGCTTTGGCAAAGGAGATAAATCCCTACGCCATCCTCTTTGGATCGACCCATATAGGGAGGTCCCTTGCTCCTCGGGTTGCCGCTTCCTTGCGAACCGGCCTGACGGCAGATTGTACGAATCTTTCAATAGACGAAGATGGGGCCTTTATCCAGATAAGGCCAGCCTTCACGGGAAATATATTGGCCCACATAAAGACCAAAACCTCTCCAAGTATGTCAACGGTGCGATACAAGGTCATGCAGCGCGCCAAAAGGGACGAAAAAAGAGAGGGCACTATCGTGAAGATGACGCCGCTGCCCAATGCCCCCTCCTGGGAGGTAATTGACGAAAGAGTTATCGAGGGCATCAACCTTCCCGACGCTGAAGTCATAGTATCGGGCGGAAGGGGACTCAAAAGGGCGGAGGACTTCAAAATGTTAGAGGAGCTCGCGAAGCTTTTGGGAGGAGTCGTAGGATCGAGCAGGCCTCTCGTGGACGAAGGATGGATAGGGAAGGAACATCAAGTAGGTTTTAGTGGCAATACGGTCAAGCCAAAACTTTACATCGCCTGCGGCATTTCGGGAAGTCCGCAGCATCTGGCCGGAATGAGGGACTCCGAAATGATAGTGGCCATAAACAGCGACCCGTCGGCCCCCATTTTCAGATACGCCGATATGGGGATCATCGGCGATATTTACGAGATAATACCCAAAATGATAGAAAAACTTAAAAGACGGTAAATTACGGCNNAGGCAGCCCTCGAGGCTGCCTTATTTTTTTGTGCGCCTTGATTCCATTAGAATTGCAACTGGGCGTAATATGGGCACGTTTTCGCAGGTGATTTTAATAACTACTGCTATAGGAACGGCTAAAACCGCACCGACTCCCCCCCAGAGCCAGCCCCAAAAAAGGAGCGACAGGAGTACGACGATGGGATTGATGTTGAGGGCGTCTCCCACTACTTTGGGTGCAAGAAAATTCCCTATGCTCATCTGTATGACCAAAAGGGCAATTGATGTAGTTATCGCAGGTTTTATGTCGGGGTAAAACTGCACTAAAGCCACCAATATGGGGGGAATGGAAGCAATCAAAGAGCCGACGTAGGGTATAAAGTTAAGCACAAAGGCCAACACTCCCCAGTTGACGGAAAAATCGACACCTATGACTGAGAGAGCAAGCCATACGGCTACACCCGTCGATGCGCTTATGACGACTGTCGTGAGCAAGTATCGACTGATCTGATATGAAATTGAATTTATTATTTGTTGAACCCGCTCCGCCATGGTTAAAGAAAAGGCGCGCCTGAGCCTCTCCGTGGACGCCGGAGTGCCGAGCAATATGAACACCAAAAAAACTACTATAAGGAAAAAATTGCTAATCAACGAGATAACTGTACCGGGAAGGGCAAAAAGCAACGGGGTAAGTCGCTTTCCGAGGTCGAATTCCATCAAAAGATCCGTAGGCAGGTTGGTTTTTTGGCCTATCTCCTGAACTATATTCATTAAGCGGCCATAATAATTCGGAAAGGCATTGACAAAGGGCAGTATCCTCCTGTAAAGCAATGCGAAGACCAATAGACAAATGACAAAAAATAGCGTTAGGATCAGAGAGACGGCCAGACCTCGAGGTATTTTCTTCTTTTCAAGTTTCAACAGCGCCGGTTTAAATATAAAAGAAATTAGCCATGCAATGACCAGAGGCATGACAACACTTCTGGCCGAGCGCAAGACGGCACCTCCGGCCACAATACAGAGAAAACTCAGTAGCATCAGTAAAGTTTGGAAGCTGTACCAATTTATAACGAATGTTCTATCCCCGGATTTTCTTGGCCTATGGCGATCGTGTTCGGACATCGGCGAAACCTCCTTCGCATTTATTCCTTTATTATAATCAACTTCCGTAGGCACTATCGGAAATTTATTGGTTCTTTGCAAATTATTTGCAAATGACATAAAATATTTCTCATGAACGAAAATACAGCAAGTGAAATTTTAAGGAGCAAGGGCCTGGCAGCAACGAAACAGAGAGTTGCAATTTTTCTAAAAATAGAGGAGTGCAATTGTCACTTCACGGCAGGGGAATTGCATCGAACGCTTGCTGAAGATAAATTCAGGGAAAGGGTGGACCTTGCCACCGTTTATCGGACGATTAAGACCTTTGAAAGAGCAGGCTTGCTCAGATGCGTGGCCGAGATCGGCAGTTGTCGATACTACGGGATGATCGACAACTGCGGCTTTGAACACCCCCACTTTTATTGCAGGAAATGCAGGCGATTATTTTGCCTTAAAACGATGGAGCTGGACTCGAAGGATATAGGAAATCTCGAAAAAATGGGCTTCGAGCCTCAGTTTTTGCTCCTTACGGTAGAGGGCTTATGTGCACAATGTAGCAAAGGAGGACATTCTAAGGATGGGCAGGACGATAGGACGCAGAGGTCTGATTAAGATACTTTTGCTTTTTTTAAGCATATCGTTGTTTTTGGGCAAAAACACATCTGCATTTGCAGATAATGAAGAGATAGTCTTCGTTTCGGTGCCGCCTATTGCCTATTTTGTCGAAAAAATAGTGGGGGAAACGATGAGGGTGGAATCGCTCATAAATCCTGGCGACGATCCTCACGTATATGAGCCAAAACCGAAACAAATGGCGGACCTTTCAAAGGCAAGGTTATATTTTTCCACAAACTTTCCCTTTGAGAGGAACCTTTTGACGAAAATAAAGGCCACGAACCCTAATCTGACAATAACCAACACCGGTTATGGAATTTCATATATGGAAGATGCAGCACATAAAGGCCATGAAGGGGAGGATGGCTTCGACCCTCACATTTGGACCTCACCTTTAAACGCTTTTAAGATAGCGGAAAATATCTACAGGGGGCTAGTTTCCGCAAACCCAGAAGAAGTAGAAATCTACAGGAAAAATTATCTGGAACTGCTGAGAAGCATAGCAAAACTGGACGAGGAGTTATGGGAAAGGTCAAAGTCAGCAAGGGGGATGAAATTTCTGGTCTTTCACCCTGCATGGAGTTATTTTGCGAGAGATTACGGTTTAATTCAAGTTTCCGTGGAACAGGAAGGCAAGGAACCCAAGGGTGCTCAACTTTCCCGTTTAATCGAAGATGCCAAAAAAGAAGGAATTAAAGTGCTCTTCGTCTCTCCTCAGCATTCGAAAAGAAGCGCTACGACCATTGCTGACGCCATAGGAGCGGAGATCGTGGAGATTGACCCCCTCTCCAAGAAATGGGACGAAAACTTAAGATACATGGTTGAAATTGTCTGCGAGGCTCTCTAGGCAGGTTTCAAGATGACAGGCCCACAGGATATCTATTTCGAAGACGTCTGGTTTTCATACAACGGTACCTTCGTGCTCCGGCAGGCTTCCTTTTCAGTGCCGACAAAGGAATTTCTGGTCATTATCGGTCCAAACGGAGGAGGAAAGACCACGCTTCTGAAACTGATGCTGGGGCTTTGCTCCCCTCAAAGGGGAAAGATCATCCTTTTTGGCGAATACACGCCAAGAGAGGCTTCGCACTTGTTGGGTTACGTCCCCCAAAACACAAATATAAATCTGGATTTTCCCGTCAGAGTCATCGACGTGGTGCTCATGGGAAGGTTGCGGGGTTTGAAATTCCTTTACACGAAAGAGGACAGAAGGGCCGCCGAGGAGGCACTTGAAATCATGGGCATGGACAAATATGCCAACGCCAAGATGAGAGAGCTTTCGCAGGGACAGAGACAGCGCGTGTTAATCGCCCGAGCACTGGTCTCTCAACCAAGGATATTGTTGTTGGACGAGCCGACGGCAAGCGTTGATGTCGAAGCGCAAAGGATACTATACGACAGATTGAGGGAGCTGAACGAAAAGATAACCATAGTACTCGTAAGTCATGATATGACCGTGATATCGAGCTATGCCACAGCCGTGGCTTGCATCAACGGCACGGTCTATTATCACGGTTCAAAGGAGATAACTTCTGAGATGCTCCAGATGGCCTACGGATCCTGCCCCGTGGAGCTGGTAGCCCACGGCATTCCCCACAGAGTACTGGCCAAACACGACGGTGATCGCGATGCTTGAGGCCCTCCAATACGAGTTCATGAGAAACGCACTGGCTGCTGCTGTCCTGGCAAGCGTCATATGCGGGATCATGGGAACGATTGTAGTCAGCAAAAAACTGGTATCCATGGCTGGAGGGGTAGCTCATGCGGCCTACGGGGGCATAGGAATGGCATTGTATTTAGGCTTTTCGCCCCAGCTTGGAGCAATCGGTTTTGCCCTTGCCTCCTCTCTTTTCATGGCTTGGACGACTTTGAGGATGGCCTCCAGGGCCGATACGGTGATCAGCATCATATGGGCCGTGGGGATGGCTACAGGGGTGATATTTTCGGACCTCACTCCAGGGTATGGGGCAGACCTGATGAGCTATCTCTTTGGCAGCATACTCATGGTCGCTAAAGAAGACATATTGTACATGGCAATACTGAGCCTGGCACTTTGTGCTTTTGTACCACTCTTTTACGGGCATTTACTGGCCTATTCCTACGATGAAGACTACGCCCGAACGAGGGGAGTGCCTGTGGACGTCCTTCATTTCACGGTTATAGTATTGGTGTCCTTCTCCGTGGTGCTTACGATAAGGATCGTCGGACTTATTCTCGTAATAGCCCTTCTTTCCATCCCTCCCTACATAGCAGAAAAGTTTTGCCGGTCCCTGGCGGGGATGATGGCCACGTCCTTTCTCTTGAGCATGTTCTTTTCCGTCTCGGGCCTGGCGGCAGCTTACACCTTCGATCTAACGTCGGGCGCAGCGATAATAATCATCGCCGCCATCGGTTATCTTGCAGCAGAGGTATATTTAAAGTTCAGAAAAAAGCCAAAGGGGGCTTGACAACTTTTCTCTTGAGTATTATAAAAAACGAAATTTAAGGTTCGACGAAGTGGTGAGGCAATATTATGATGCCTAAAAAAATAATATTTTCCATGTCATGCGGCAACGGTAGCAACTCTCGATCCTGGTCCCGAAACCAGGATAGGGAAGAGTGTTGCTTTTGGCCGCATGAAAGCTCGTAGAATCTCGTAATTTTTACTTTAAGCTACAAAATGGGCCGGAGGCGACATCTTCCGGCCCATTTTTATATTTCTAAAAGGGGGGGAATTTATGTTTAAAGTCTTAATAACAGAACATATTCACGAAGAGGGCTTGAAGGAACTCTATGAGGCACCTGACATCGAGGCAATACTTCGATTGAACATGTCGCAGGATGAGCTTTACGATGCCGTCAAAGACATCGACGCCCTTATTACCAGGAGCGGAACTGCCGTGGACAAAAAGTTGCTGGAAGCAGGCAAAAAGTTGAAAGTGGTGGCCAGAGTCGGAGTGGGGGTAGACAATATCGATTTAGGCGCTGCGAGCAAGATGGGGGTCATAGTGCTCAACTCGCCCACGGGTAATACTCTTGCCGCCACGGAGCTCACCATGGGGATGATATTTTCGATCGCAAGAAAAATCCCGCAGGCGAACAATTCACTGCTGTCGGGGGAGTGGAAGAGGGAGAAGTTTCTCGGGACACAACTTTACGGAAAGACCCTTTTGATAGTTGGCCTGGGGCGAATAGGCTCCTCAGTGGCAACACGGGCAAAAGCGTTGGGAATGGAGATATTTTGTTACGATCCATACATAAATCCGAAAAAGGCCGAAAACCTCGGAGTTAAACGTCTGGGCGACCTAAGGGGAGCTTTATCCCTCGCAGATTTTGTAACCCTTCACGTGCCCCTAACTCACGAGACCAGAAACATGATCAACGAAGAAACTCTGAAATCGATCAAAAGAGGGGCATATCTGATAAATTGTGCCAGAGGAGGGATCGTAGACGAAGGAGCCTGTGCGAAGGCACTCAAGGAAGACAGGTTGGCTGGGGCTGCTTTCGACGTCCACGTCGTCGAACCGGCAAAGGAAAGCCCCCTTTTCGACCCCTCCTTAATAGAGAAGGTCGTCGTAACACCCCATATAGGAGCAAACACCAGGGAGGCCCAAAGAGCCGTCGCCGAGATCGTGGTGAAAAACCTCATAAAAGCGCTATCGGGCGAACCCTACGAAAATGCCGTAAACCTCCCCTATATGGAAAACAAGATGACCCTTCAGGAAAGGGAGTTTCTGTCGCTTGCCAGAAGGATGGGCATGATAGCGGCTTGTGTCATCAAGGAACACGTTGATGAGATCACCGTGGCCATGGCCGGACCCTTACTTGAAGAGGTAGAGATAAGCTTGCCCTTTGAAGTGCCCTACAGATATATGCCCTTCACGGCAGCGGCTCTTAAGGGGCTTCTCGAGGTGAGGCTGGGCCCTGAAGTGAACGCCATGTCGGCGCCTCTTCTCGCAAAAGAACATGGTATAAGCGTCTTCGAGAGCAGGCGAGAGGCAAGGACGTATAAAAATGTACTTGCCATCGAAGTGAAATCTCAAAATAGGACCTTTTTCATGGCGGGAACGGTGACGGAGGAGGGCAAAAAGCGAATAGTAGGCGTAGATGATTACGAGATAGATTTCGTTCCCGAGGGGTGGGTGCTTCTTTTTTCCAACCATGACAGGCCTGGGGTCATAGGAAAGATAGGCACATTGCTGGGAGATTACGGAGTAAACATCGCAAACTTTGCCTTGGGGAGGAAAAACGGGAGCGGGCTTGCAATCGCTGCCCTTCAACTTGACAGCAGCATTCCAAAAGAGGTAATGGAAAAGATCCAAAAAGATGCAGATTTAATCTGGGCCCACCTGATAAACCTCAAAGGAGAGTGAAGATGTTGCGATACTACCTCATGAGACACGGAGAAACTACCTGGAACGCCAAGGACGTATTTCAGGGAAAGCAGGACACGCCTTTAAGCGAAAAGGGCCTGCTTCAAGCCAAGCTTACTGCGAGCCTCGCTTCCCGGATCGGAAAGGCAAGGATATGGTGCAGCCCCCTTAAGAGGGCATTGCAAACGGCAGAACTCCTGGCCGAAAGCGGCGGATATGAGATACTCACAGAAAAGGGCCTGATGGAGATAGATCACGGCAAATGGGAACGCCTTCATGTGGAAGAGGTGAAACGTCTTTATCCGGAATCCTTTGAGATGTGGCACAAAGAGCCCGATAAGGTCGTAATGCCCGATGGCGAAAGCCTGAGGGACGTTCAGGAACGGGCCTTAAGGGTTTTGACCAAAACAAGGGAAAGCGGAGAAGAGCAGGCTATTATAATGACCCATGACGCCGTGATCAAATGTCTTCTCTGCCATTGGCTCGAGCTTCCCCTCTCGAAGTACTGGAGTTTCAAGTTCTCAAACTGCAGCGTATCCATAGTGGAGGAAGACGATAAGGGTAAGGCAGTCATCTTGCTTCTCGACGATGTATGCCACTTAGAGCAAGGCTGGACCTGGCCGGAACAAAAATCGGTGTAAGTGGTTTTACAGATTCCTTAGGGCACAGCCTTGAGCATCCCTCCGTCAGCGATAATCGTCTGTCCCGTGATGTAGCTGTTGGCATCGGAACAGAGAAACGCGGCCAGACGGCCGTATTCCCGGGGATCGCCATACCTGCCCATAGGAATTTGTCTCAACATGGCAGAGCGAACTTCCTCAAGCGAGAGGTTCTGGCGCTCTGCCGCAGCTTTATCCAACTGCTCTATGCGATCCGTTTTGAACCTTCCTGGGCCGATAACGTTGACCAATATGTTATAGGGTGCCACTTCGCGGGCCAAGGTCTTCGTCATGCCCACAACGCCGAGGCGGAATGTGTTTGAAAGTATTAAATTATCAATTGCCTCCCTGATGGAAGATGAGGTGGAATTGAGTATCCTGCCCCAGCGCATCTTTTTCATGTAGGGCAATACAAGTCTGGTCGTCCTAACAAAGCTCAGGAGAGTCAGCTCGAAAGCCCTTTGCCAGACATCGTCAGGAAAATCTTCGAACCTTCCCGGGGGAGGTCCGCCGGCGTTGTTCACCAGGATATGAATGGTGCCATACTTTTGAACGACAAAGCTGACAAGCTTTTCTATATCGCCAGATTTGGTTACGTCGCAGACGAAATGTAGAGGCTCTTTTCCGGTGCTTTCTTTTATATCCTTCTTTGCAATCTTCAGCTTCTCTTCGTTCGTGGAGGAAATTACTACATTCGCTCCTTCACTCGCAAGCTCCGTCGCAATGGCCTTTCCCAAGCCAGAACTGGAGGCCAGGACCAATGCTACCTTTCCTTCAAGCCCCATGTTCATGCGATTAGCCCCCCTTCTAATTATTCCCTTCTATCTTTTTTAAGCTTATCCGCTATGGACTTTATCATGTTCCAACACTGTAATAACCCGAGGACTGCGCCCAAAAGGGCACCCCAAAGGGGTATCGACCTGCCCAGTCCATATCTGTCCTCAAAATAAAGGCCCAAATAGTATCCCAACAAGACGAACCCTACGATCAAAAGGGCAGCAGAGACAACCTTTGCGAAAATCGCTATATCTTCGAAATTTAATTTAAAATTCATTTTAAATTATACGCCCCGATCGAACAGCGAATCAATGTTTTCCTCGAGAAACTTTACAAGCCTTTCGACTCTCTTGTCGTCCAAACCTCCTATGATCAACCTGCTTTCGTCTTGACTTTTCTTTACGACTACTTTAAGGCCGTGGCTTTTGCCGAGGGGCAGTTCAACGGTAGAGGTCTTCTTTCTTCTTGCATCGCCCGAGGCCTTAAGCCTGCTTATCTCATCCTCAAGCCTTCTCACCGACCAGGAATGGACCACGCACTTTCGGGCAAGGACTGTTTGGTCATCTCCGGAGGACAATCCCGAAAGAGCTCTTGCATGGCCTTCCGATATCTTTCCCTCCTCGAGCAGCTTCTGCACCTCTACAGGCAAGTCAAGTAAACGTAGCTTGTTCGACACAAGGGGGCGACTCCATCCCAGGCGGGAGGCCACCTCCTCATGTGTCATCTCAAACCTTTTTATCATCTCCGAAAGGGACTTGGCCACTTCTATAGGCGACAGATCCTCCCTTTGGAGATTTTCTACGAGCGCCACCTGGAGGGACTGAGCATCATCCAAATCGACTATTACAACGGGAACTTCCTTAAGTCCCGCGATTTTCGCAGCTTTCCAACGCCTTTCGCCAGCCACAACTTCGTAACCTTCCCCGGCACGCCTAACTATTAGGGGCTGTAAAATGCCGTGTTCTTTGATGGACTCGGCCAGAGACGTCAAGCCCTCGTCGTTTATGCTTTGTCTCGGCTGAAAGGAAGAGGGTTTAATTTCGTCGATGGGCAAAAACCCCCGATCCTTTGAAGGGGTCATCGCCGTTTTATCCTCGAAGGATGATCCTATTAGCGCTTCTAATCCCTTTCCTAAAGCTTTCTTGGATTTAGCCACCTTTCTTCCACCTCCTCGGCCAATGCCATATAGGCCTTGGCACTGATGCACTGGGGATCATAGTAAATTACAGGTTGACCGTAACTTGGCGCTTCAGAAAGCCTAACGTTTCGCGGAATTGTCGTCTCGAACACGGCATCCGAAAAACGCTTTCGCACTTCCTCCGCCACCTCTTTAGAGAGGTTTGTACGGCTGTCGTACATGGTCAGGATGACACCCCCGATATGTAACCTTTCGTTGAGGTGGCGTCGCACCAGTTCGACGGTTCCAACGAGCTGAGACAGCCCCTCCAGTGCGTAATACTCGCATTGTATGGGGACTACCACCGTTTCGGCAGCAACCAGCGCGTTCACGGTCAAAAGTCCTAAGGAAGGAGGGCAATCTATCAGGATCAGGTCGAAATCCTTCAGCTTCGATAAGGCCTTAGCCAATCTGGTCTCTCTGCTCAACAGTCCCACCAGCTCGACCTCCGCCCCCGCCAATTCCAGCCTGGCCGGCAAGAGGTAAACCCCCTTCCACGGCGTCGAAGAGATCGCCTCATCGGGAGACGAGTCGTTGATCAACACGTCATACACGCTTCGAGACAACTTTCCCTTATCGATCCCCAATCCGCTGGTACTGTGCCCTTGAGGGTCGAGATCCGCTACGAGCACCCTTCTCCCTTTATCTCCCAGGGCTGCCGCCAGGTTCACGCAGGAGGTGGTCTTGCCCACACCTCCCTTTTGATTTGCTACGGCTATAATACGCAAAAGGCTCACCTCCACCATGGCCTTCTTTCGGGGATGCCAACCCTTCTGGGAACGCTTATTTGTGCGTCCTTTACCTTCTTCCATGTAAATAAGTAAAGCTTCTTGCCCGCCACCTCATAGCTCCATATCTCAAGCCCCGACCACCCCAATTTCTCCTCTTTTCCCTCGAATTCTTCCAGCTCCTCAAATCCCTTTGGCCCCTTGAAGGCCATGCAGCTGCCGCCCCTTCTGACGAGGGGGGAAAAATATTCTAGAAGGACGCCCAGGTGGGAGACGGCGCGGGCAGCAGCCAAATCGTAGAGACCTTTATTTGAAGATGCGAATTCCTCCGCCCTGGAGCAATGAACCCTGACATTTTCCAGGTTTAAGCTGCGGACCATCTCCTCCAGGACGAGACATTTTTTCCCGACGCTGTCCAGGAGATCGATAAATACGTCGCTTCTGCAGACAGCCCATACGAGCCCCGGCAACCCCCCTCCCGTCCCGATATCCACTATTCGGACATTGGAAGGAATAAGCTGTAGGGCCGCGAGACAGTCCACGATATGTTCGTCGAATATGCACTTTGGGTCGGCAGGCCCCGTCAAACGGGCACGGCTATTTGCCAATCCCAGAAGCTTTGCATAGTCCATCAATTTATCTCTGTTAGCATCTATTATGCCTTCTAAGACGTCCGATGCTACTTCTTTCGTCATAACTTTCAAATCTTCCATCACCTCCTATCGATGATATACTATTTTTCAAAACCCTAACAACAGGCGATCTTTTTGCGATGCCTCCGTGATTTTATGTTATCATTATTATAGCGTGACAAAATTATCGAGGAATAGAAGACGAAGGGAAAGGGGAGATCGACATGTCCGATAAAATTATCTACGCTAGAGACGATAATTATCTTATAGTCCGTCTGAGAGACGGCGATGATTTTTTTGAAACGCTTCTGTCCTTGCTCAAAAAAGAGGACATTAAATCAGCCGTTTTAGTCTCTTCCGTAGGAATGATGAGAGACGTAGAGTTGGGCTGGTTTAGCGGGGAAGAGTACATAAAAAAATCCTTCGAAGAGCCGATGGAGCTTCTTTCGCTCACGGGTTCCGTAAACGAGACGGAGGAAGGGAAAATATTCTTACACCTCCACGCGGTATTAGGGTCTTCGGATTTGACGACTGCAGGGGGTCATTTGTTCAAGGCTACAGTGCACCAGACGAACGAACTGGTATTCCTGCTGCCGACAAATATAAATTTGAAGCGGTTGAGAGAGGGAGAGGGATTGCTCAGGCTCTTCCCCGAGCGCAAGAAATAACAAGACCATGAAGAGCTTGGTTTCGCCAAAGGGCAAGAGGCGCTTGATTCGAAAGGCGCTTCTTGCCGCTTTTTTAATATGTCTTTACCTCTTTTCGGGCAATTTAGGAGAAAAGGAAGCTCTGGTAATAGACGTCATCGATGGCGATACTGTTGTAGCGGTGACGGAGGGTGGCGAAAAAGAAACTGTAAGATACCTGCTCATAGATACCCCGGAGCTTCATCATCCCAGCCGCGGAGAGGAAGAGCTAGGAAGAGAAGCCAAAGCTTTCAACGCTTCACTAGTAGCCGGCAGAAAAATAAAGTTTGAGCCGGACGCAGAAAAAAGAGACAGGTACGGAAGGTTGCTAGCCTACGCATGGATTGAAGAAAAGGGAGAAGAAAAGATGGTAAACGAGATGCTGGTCGAGGAAGGTTTGGCTCTGCCCTATTTCATACCACCAAACGGGAAATATCTCGACAGGATTTCGGAGGCCGCGAAAAGGGCAAAAGACAGAGATGTCGGGCTTTGGAAGATCGCCCGGAAGAGGGTTTACACTCCTGACCAGGTCTACGCGGCACTGCCATATATTGCAGGCCGTTATATAACGCTTGTCATGAGAGTCGAGGAGGCCAAAAAATCGGGCTCCCGATGGCTGCTGTATGAAAGGAAAAGCAGATGTCAACTGGTCATATACGATAACAATGAACACCTTCTTGGAGCAAAAGATTTCATTGTAGGCAGGAAGATAAGGGCGATCGGCAAAATAACGGCCTCCTACAACGGCGCCGAGATGATCATCTCCGATACATCTCAAATAGAAATCGAGGTAAAGGCTAAGAGTCGAGTAAGTAAAAGAGCGGTTAGGGTTTTATGATTTATAATGATAATATACAAGTTGAGAATGTAAAATTATGGTAAAATATTACTATGGAGGCGGTGAGTTATGTTTAAACTAATACTATTTAAAAGGAAGGGCCTTCTTTTCATTCTATCGTCTTTTATGCTCATCTCTTTTTTTCTGACATCCGTTACAAATCTCTACGCCGATCAGTTTTTCAGCAAACTCGACATCGATGAGATCTCCCTTAAGGGACACAAATTGCACATTCGCGGGGATACGGACCTGCCCCAGGGTCCACCCTGCAAATAAAGCTATCGATCCCTAAG
Source organism: Acetomicrobium sp. UBA5826 (assembly GCF_002433005.1). Taxonomy (GTDB): domain Bacteria; phylum Synergistota; class Synergistia; order Synergistales; family Acetomicrobiaceae; genus Acetomicrobium. The sequence continues at coordinate 51,292 of NZ_DJHF01000027.1, forward strand.
CTGGACGACGACAAGGGAAAGGACCACGATGTAAAAGTCCAGATAACCCCGGGTAAATTCTTCGTAATGATCGACCTTCCGAAGGAATGGAAAAACGGTGGATGGATAAAATTTCTGTCCCTTAAGGCGATATTCGATCCCGACGATCAACCCAAGAAGGTCAGGGAGATAGTGGGCAATAAGGGAGAAAAGCTCAACGGCCCCAAAGTGAAAATCCAAAAGAACAAAAAGATAATGGTCTCCGTTAAAAACGTTGCTTTCTAAATGAGCCTGTTACAATTGTAAGGTGGTGATTGAAGGTGAAAGTGCAAAAGAAATATATTTTGATAGGCGTTGCAGCGATAATAGTGATCCTTCTGCTGATCATCGCAAATATCGACGTCGGCACGGGCATGATCCGAGAAATGGCTCCCCAGGCCGCGAAGGATGCCCTTGGAGCCGACCTGGCCCTTGGGAACGTTTCGGGCAACCCCATAAGGGGTTACAAATTGGGGGATGTCGCGCTCTCAAAGGAAGGAGAGGAAGTCCTTTCCATAAAACAGCTGGATGTCAAGCCAAGCTTGTTCGCGCTGATAGGCGGGAAGGTCTATCTCGATTCCCTGGTTGTGAACGAAGCCTTAATCGATTTCGAGAGAACGCTCGAGCTGGTGAAGAGCTTTAAACCATCAGGTGCGGGGGAGGGTTTGCCTTTAGGGACAGTAGAAGTTAAGTCCAGCACGGTAAAGGGCCCCTTCGGAGTTATAGACTTAAGCAGCATCGAGGTAAAGCCCGAGGCGACCACCATCAAGGCAAAAATTGATGCTTCATACAACGGGCTGCCAGCAAAGGGAGATGCAGTAATATCGCTAAAGGAAGGCGTCGCAATAGATGAGATGAACCTTAAGATCGCCCAGGGCGAGATCTCCTTTAGCGGCGAGATAATGCCCGAGCTCAATATCGAAGGAAGGGCTGAAAATATACAGGTAGAGGAGTTGAAACTTCTCTGGCCTCCCCTCGAGAAACAAAAGCTGGCCGGGGCCTTCGGCGGCACCATCAAGTTATCAGGTAAGCTGCCCGACATTCGCGGCGAGGGCGATTTGAGCTTCGAAAAGGGTATGATCGTCGGCATATCCGTCGAACGGGCGGGATCCGACTGGCGTTACGAGGAAAATACCCTCGACTTCAAAAACATAGATGCTGACGTCTTAAGCGGCAACGTCCACGGAAGCCTGACCATGATTCTCAGGACATTGCCGCCGCACATAAACCTCTCTTTGGAGGGTAAAAACCTCGACGTTGGCCTCCTGTCGAAGGAATTTCCCCAACTGGCGGGAAAAGTATCCGGCACTGTGGACAGCGTCAAGGCTGATATCTCCGGAATGGCCATGGAGTTATCGGGAAAGGTCGCTCTTTCCGCGTCAAAACTTTCCGTCATGAATCAACCCCTTCAGGCTATCAATATTAAGGCGAACATCGATAAAGGGAAAAGGATAGATATCGACGCAACTTCCCGATGGAACGAAATGCCTCTCAAGGCGACGGGTTATGTCGATCTTCCGAGGGGTCCTTTTGTTAACATGGTCGTGTCCTGTCAAAAAGCCTCCATCGATAAGATAAAGGCCCTTGTGCCATCCCTAAAGGATCTGCCAGCAAAGGGAGATGCCTCGGGAGAAGTGCAGATCAAGGGCTCTCTCAAGGACGTTGCTTCCCTTTCGACATCGGGCAAAGTATGGTCTGATGCCATCACGCTTTTAGACCAGGAGATAAAGTCTCCCACCGTGAATTTCGAATTTAAAGAAAACGCCCTGGACATCAAGAGCTTTTCCGCATTATGGCAAAAAGCTAAGTTCCACGGCGCAGGGAAGGTCGTAAACGTTACAAAGGCCCCAACTTTGGATATAAAAGGAAAAGTTGAGGGATTGAATTTGACTAACATGAGACAACTCCTCCCCCAGCTCGAGCAGTATGAGTTGGCAGGCACCGTTTCATCGGAATGGCATATAGTTGGACCTTTGAGCTCTCCAGATCTCTCTTTAGATTTTAATTCAAGCAGTATAACCTTTTCCGGCATAGCAGCAAAAGGCATCTCCGGTTCAACTTCTTTGAAACCTTTGGCTAAAGACCCCTTGTCCGGAATTTCGGCTCAAATAAAGGCCTCTTCGGTAGGGACGACGGCCTTTTCGTTGATAAATGACCTGTCAGCTTCCATAAAAGGTGAGGCTAACAAGATCAACTTGACCGAGATCAAGGGCCTGCTTCTGGGCGGAAACTTCAATGCCACGGGCCAAATTGCCATTAAGGATAAACAACCTGCCATATCTTTGACGGCCTCAGCGAAGGGCGCCAGACTGTCAAACCTGCAAAACCTTGGGTTGGCTTTGCCGATAGAGGGGTTGATCGATTTTGAGGCGAAGGCAGACGGCTTGCTGCCGGACGTCATAATTGCAGCCAAGGCTTCGTCGCCCGAGATAACCGTGGCCGGCTTCACGCTAACCGATGCAGCTTTAGACGCGGAAGGCCCATGGAACTCCCTGAAGATCAAATCCTTCAACGCCAGGGCCGGCGGAGGGGCGCTAACGGGCAGCGGAAACATCGCTTATGATAAAGCGTTAAGTCTAAACTTTGACCTGCAGGGAAACAACCTCGACCTGAAGGAGATATCCAAGAAATTGGACGAGGCAAATAAACTGAATATGCAGGGTCTAGTAAACCTTAGGGCGACGATTTCCTACGACGACAAAGGCCTTATGGGCGACGGAGAAATTACATCTCCTGAAGCCGGTGTCTACGGGCTTAAAGCCAGTGACATAAAAGTCCCCTTCGTCATGAAGGATGGCACAATAACAAGCCAAGACATGAAAGCCCGCTTTTACGAAGGGAATGCATCGGGCAAAGGATCCATCACTTTGTCGAATTTGAAATGGACGACGTCCGTAAGCGTTTCCGAGGCAAACTTGGATCCGCTCATTCATGATCTCTTTCCCATGGAGGGACACATCACCGGAAAGGCAGGGCTACAGTTTGACGGCAGCGGCACGCTGGGCAAGAATCTGGAAGGCAATGGTTCCTTTAATGTCGGAAGCGGCAAAGTATCCGATTTCAAAATGGTTAAGGTCATTGCAGCAGCCTACGGTAAAAGCACCATAGATTACAAGTCTATCCAGGGAAGGTTCGTCTTAGATACCATGGCGTTAACTCTGCTTCCTGGGACTCAGGCTTATGCCCCCAAGGGAGATCCTATATATACCTACTTCGGTGCCGACGGCATGATTAAATACAACGGCAACCTCAATCTCTCATGTTACGGCAATTTGAACGTACAGGCCATAAACGCCCTGGTGGGCGGCATAAAGGGCGGCATTCTTTCCGGAGGGGAATCGCTCAAGTCAACTCTCGAGGGGTTCTTAAGCGGCTTGCTGCATGGCTCTCAAACGACGGACTTCAGGGACGTCAACCTTAACGTCACGGGCACTTTTAAGTCTCCGAAGATATCCAATCTGGAAGTCTCCAGACCCGTCTCGGAAGAGACGTCGCAAGGCCTAACTCAAGACCAGACGCATACAAAATCGAGTCCCGAAGATGTGATCAAAAAGACAATACTTGAAAGGATATTCAATAAGGATAAATAAGGATAACTGAAGGCAAACGACGACGAAAAAAGGACCGTCGCTAAAAATGCGATGGTCCTTTTTTCGATATTCTCAAACAGTCCATAAAGATGTTAACGAACGACCCTTTGACTTGCTATCTCCAGTAATAATTTGGCCGACATGAGGAGAGGTCCGATCTCTTCCGCAACTTCCGCCTCTTTAAGGGCATCGTTAATGTTAGCCAGCAAAAGATCCATGTCCTTTAAAATGGACTGCACCTCAACGGGAGGCCTTTCCGCCGGAACTTCGACCCTCTTTTCGACGGTGGAACGTCCACGATCGAGGGACATCTCATATCCCCTTTGGGGTACAAGGGCCTGACTGCCCAACTTTCTCAACTCATCTGCCAAAGAATTAGATGACCTCTCTTCTCCGTGGGTAACTATGAAAGTCGGATTCGTCTTGAAGTTGGACGCCCAGGCAAGGAGGTCGTCCTTGTCTGCATGGGCAGAAAAGCCGCCTATCGTGTGATACTTGGACTTCACGGCCACCTCCTCGCCAGCGACCTTGACGAACCTCGCTCCATCTATGATCTTGCGCCCCAGAGTACCGGCCGCCTGATATCCTGCGAATATCACGTGAGCCTTTGGGTTCCACAGATTATGTTTCAAATGATGGACAATCCGACCTCCGTTAGCCATGCCGCTTCCCGCCAAGACAATGGCGAAAGATACATCGTTGATTTTTTTCGACTCCTCGGGAGAGGTGACCTCCTTCAAACCCATGGGGGCGAAGGGGTCCTGATTTTTGAAGAGCTTGTCTTGTATTTCCGCCGAGAGGAGGGAAGAATATTTCCTGTATATCTCCGTAGTCTTGACGCCCATGGGGGAGTCGAAGTAAATGGGCACATTGTCCTTTAATATGCCCCTTTCTTGAAGGATGTTGAGTTCGTAGAGTATTCTTTGAACCCTGTCCACAACGAAAGTAGGAATCAAGACCTTGGAGCGGTCCCTCAAAGATTCCGCTATGACCGAGGCGAACTCCTCCCTCGTCTCATCCAGGCTTTTGTGATTTCGGTCTCCGTAAGTGGACTCTATTATCACGTAGTCGGCGTCGTCTATGACGGCCGGATTCCTGTCAAGGACGGTAACCTGCTGGCCAAGATCGCCTGAAAAGACCAATTTGATGCTGTCTTTACCGGCCCAAATTTCGATGATGGCACTTCCTAAAATGTGTCCGGCGTCGCGAAAGCGCACCTTAATATCAGGCACCGCCTCGATGACGTCATCGTAGGAGACGGGCACGAACATTTCCAACGCCCTTTCTATCTCCTTTTCCGAAAACAGAGGATATACGGGCGGAAGCCCCTTTCGTCTGTTTTTTCTGCTCTTCCACTCCGCCTCCTCCTTCATCAAACGGGCCGAATCCCTCCACAATATCTCGCACAGCTCGAGGGTCGGAGTAGTTGCATAAATTTTTCCTCGAAATCCTCTCTTCACGAGAAGGGGAACGCGTCCGGAATGATCCAGATGGGCATGGGTCAATAAAAGGGCATCCACCGTGGAGGCATCGAAGGGGAAGGGCTCACTGTTTTTCCTGTCCTCATCCCTCCCCTGAAAGATACCGCAATCGATCAACACCTTTTTCCCGTCGTGTTCGAGTAAATAATTGGACCCTGTTACTTCTCCTGCAGCACCATAAATACCCAGTCGCAATAAAGATCCCTCCCCTCTCAGAGGGATGCCGGGAAGGGGTTCCCGTATTTTCCCAGGGACACTACACCCTCAAAGGATTTCCGCGGCCTGGGTTTGGGGTTTTCGGCAGGATATCCTAATGTTACAAGGGTTAAAATCATGGCATCTTGCGGGATCTTTAGATCGCGGCGAACTTCCTCATAAAGTTCCTCGTTCACAGCCGTAACCTCGTTTGCGAAAGCTCCGACTATGCAGCTTCCCACGCCTTCGTGTTTGGCCTGGAGTATCATGAAAGCAATGGCCAGAGACAGCTGCTCGTATAGCCTTGCAACCAATATCTCCTCGCCTCTTAAAAGAGGGTTGTATGCAGGATCGTCGAGGGATTTCTTGATCCTTTCCTCGTCGAAGCTCTGTCCCAGGGCTTGAGATAGGGCCTTCATCTGCATTACCCTCTGCTCTTTTGACCAGGCGTTTCGCTCGCCTAAACAAAGGACGACGCTATCGGCTGTCTCTACGAAAGGCTGGCCCACCGCCAACCGGCGCAATTTTGATTTCATCGTCTTTTCCCGCACGACGATAAAATGCCAGGGCTGTACGTTTGCCCAGCTGGGTGCTCGTCTTGCCGCATCTAGAATTCTCATTAAAACATCATCCGGAATGGGACGGGGGTCATACCTTCTTATGCTCGCCCAACTTTCTATCTCAGGAAGCAACCCCTTCATCAATTCATCATCTCCTCTTTCGAGCTATTTCTCATAGAAAGTATAACATATCCAGCATCGACACCCAGCTTCACCGTTTGTATCAGAAAGTTTGTATCAGAAAAGCTATAAACCAAATTTTTCTTTTATTTGTTTATACGTCAGCGGGCCAACATGTACCTCGATAATCTTCAAATTTTCGTCCAAGAAGTAGCTTGTGGGAATGTACCTCACAAGATATGCTTGAGCCGCCAATCCATCTTCATCGAGATAGACAGGAAAGGCGAGCTTATTTTCGAGAACAAAATTTTTAACGTGAAGGGCGGACCTTTCCGAGGTAGTCAAATTGACGGCTACGATGTTCACATCTTCGCCATGTTCGTCGAAAAATCGCTGAAATTCGGGCAACTCCTTGAGACAGGGAGGACACCAGGTGGCCCAAAAATTCAATAAAATGGGCTTGCCCTTGAAATCGGAGAGTTTGACCTGCCTTCCGTCGAAGTCCACTGCTTCGAAATCCGGCGCGGTTTCACCCCTTTCTATGGCCGAAAGAGGTGAAATGCTAAAAGCAAAGACGACCAAGAAAGCTAAAGATATTGTCAATGTTAAGGTTTTCCTCGTTTTCACTTAACAACACCTCGCCTTTATTAGAAATTTACATAGGAGGGGTCCATAGATATGCGAATCTCGAGAAAAGATCGAAGTACATTAAAAGCCCGACCGCTATAAGAACTACTCCAGCTACTTTTTTAATGTATTCCAGCTTACTTGCGTTAGCCTGTATAAAGCGCTCGAACCACTCCATGAATAAGGCTACAGCCAAGAAAGGCAGCCCCAATCCCATGGAATAGGCAAAAAGAAGGAGCATTCCATCCCTTACAGTTGAACTGCCGCTTGCCATGACCAGTATCGACGCCAAGATAGGACCGACGCAGGGCGTCCATCCGGCTGAAAAGGCCATCCCCGCAAGAAGAGCCCTTATCCAGGAATGACCTCCCGATCCAGCCTTCAATCGGCGCTCCCGCTCAAGAAATGCTATATCAAACAGTCCAATCATATAAAGCCCAAATATGACTATTATCGTTGCTCCTGCTTTCTTAACGAGAGCTTGGTTTTTGATCAGAAAACTCCCCAATGCCGTGGCGGAAGCTCCGAAGGAGACGAAAACGACAGAAAAACCTAAAACAAATAACAGGGCGTGAAGAAAGACCCTAAAGTTCTTCTTTGCCTCGGCTTTACCCGATATCGGGAGAGCGTCGCCGGCCAAATAGGCGATATAGATGGGAATCATCGGCAAAAGACAGGGAGAAAGAAAGGAAAGCAATCCTGCAGCGAAAGCGATCGTTAGCGATATCTCAGACATATCTTTGACCTCCTATACCCGTGTATGTATATTATAACATCGAATACCGCGTCTTTTTAAAAAACAGGAGCCGAAAATTCCCGGCTCCTTTTGAAACGACAGGCAAAAAGGCGCTCGCTATATTCTATTTAGAATGCAAGAAGCAGGCGACAAAGTGGCCGTTACCCACATCCACCAATGGAGGTTCCTCCTTCTTGCACCTTTCCATAGCGTAACGACACCTGGGATTAAACCGGCAACCAGAAGGTGGATTGGCAGGCGAAGGCACGTCGCCCTCCAAAATAATGCGCTGACGTTGGCGCTTCGGATCGGGAACCGGTATGGCAGAAAGTAGGGCATGGGAATAGGGATGCAAGGGGTTGCTAAAGAACTCAAGCTTTGGCGCCTTCTCGACTATTTTACCCAAATACATTACGGCAACTCTATCCGATATATGTCTAACCACGGCTAAATCGTGGGAAATGAACAGATAGGTAAGCTTCAGCTGCTCCTTTAGTTCGTTCAACAAATTTAATATTTGGCTCCTGATGGAGACGTCCAGAGCCGACACCGGTTCATCGCAGACTACGAACTTTGGCTTCAAAGCTAAAGCTCGAGCAATGCTTATCCTCTGGCGTTGCCCGCCGGAAAACTCATGGGGATACCTGAAGCGATGCTCTGGGAGCATTCCGCATTTCGACAACACCTCGGATATGTAATCGTCCAGCTCTCTTTTAGAGCACAGGCCATAATACCTCACGGCCTCGCCCACAATTTCGTTGACGGTCATGCGAGGGTTTAAGCTGCCGTATGGATCTTGAAAGATTATCTGCATCTTTTGCCTGATGCCGCGCGGGTTATCGCTAAGCATTGTTTCCACGTCTTGTCCCATAAAGAAAGCCTTTCCTTCGGTAGGCTTAAGCAAATGGAGCACGGTCCTCCCCAACGTAGTCTTTCCGCATCCCGATTCGCCGACCAACCCCAGCGTTTCCTGATCGTCAATGAAGAAGGATACGTCATCGACGGCTCGAACATAACCTACCGTTCTCTTGAATACTCCCTTGCGAATGGGAAAATACTGCTTCATGTTTTTGACCTCTAAGAAATGGGGAGCTTGCGTCATCTGGCCCCACCCCCAGAGTCGGAATCGTAGAGGAAACATCTGACCATACGCCCATCGCCAAGGGAGTAGAGAGGAGGTATTTCCCGTGAGCACCTCAAAAAGGCCCTTTCGCAACGGTTATGAAAACGGCATCCATCGGGAAATTCAAAGGGGCTGGGCACAAACCCAGGGATTACGTGAAGTTTATCGAGGTCTTTATCAATTCTCGGAATTGAAGTAAGCAACCCCTGTGTATAGGGATGCAAGGGTTCATAAAAGAGAGAGGCCACGGGCGCTTCTTCAACTATAAGACCGGCATACATGACCACCACTCGCTGGGCCATCTCAGCAACGACGCCCAAATCATGAGTAATGAGCATGATGGCCGCATTGAATTCTCTTTGCAGATCGTTCATGAGGTCTATTATTTGGGCCTGAATCGTAACGTCCAAAGCAGTAGTGGGTTCGTCCGCTATCAACAATTCGGGCTTACAGGCCAAGGCCATGGCTATCATGGCCCTTTGGCGCTGTCCTCCCGAAAGCTGATGCGGATATTCGTCAACCCTTTGTTTTGGGTCGGGAATTCCGACGAGCTGAAGTAGCTCTACGGCCTTCTCTTTGGCCTCCTTACTGCCCATTCCCTGGTGGAGCATCAAGGGCTCCATTATCTGAAACCCTATAGTCAAAACGGGGTTCAAGCTCGTCATCGGTTCTTGAAATATCATGGAGATCTTGTTGCCCCTTATTTGGCGCATCCTCGCTTCAGAAGCTTTGGTTAAATCTTCGCCTTTAAAGAGGATGCTCCCTCCCGCTATCCTTCCAATTGGCTTTGGAAGAAGCCTCATTACAGAAAGAGCGGTAACGCTTTTGCCACAGCCGGACTCACCTACCACGCCCAAGGTCTCGCCCGGATTGATGTGGAAGGTCACTCCTTCTACGGCCTTCACCAGTCCTCTGTCGGTATCGAAATAGGTCTTAAGATCTTTTATCTCCAATAAGCTCAACAAACCCCACCTACCTTTTGAGCCTTACGTCGAGGGCATCTCGCAAGCCGTCCCCGAGGAAGTTGAAGGCAAGGACGGTGTACATGATCGCCAGACCGGGGAAAATAGCCCACCACCACTTGCCCATGCTTAGATATTTCTGGCCCTCGGAGATCATCAATCCCCAACTTGGAGTCGGGGGCTGAGCGCCAAAACCCAGGAAGGCCAATCCCGCTTCTGTCATTATGATGCTGCCCATACCAAGCGTGGCCTGCACGATTACGGGAGCAAGGGCGTTCGGAAGGATATGTTTAAATATTATCTTCCCTCTGGGCAACCCCAAGGCCTTGGCCGCTTCGACGAACTCCCTGTCGCGCAGTGAAATGAATTGCGCCCTAACCACTCTGGCTATGCCAACCCAGTTGACCAGACCTATCGCAATGTAAACGACCCGCAGGCTAGGACTTTGAAATACTGCTATTACAGCCAGCACGAAAAGCAGGAAAGGAAAGGCAAAGACGACGTTGATCAACCAAGATATGAGGTCGTCGACCCATCCTCCCATATATCCTGCTATGGCCCCAAGCGGCACTCCGATGAGAAGAGACACTATGGTCGCAAAGATGCCTATCTGCAGCGAAATTCGGGCCCCGAAGATAATTCTGCTTAATATATCACGACCGTATATGTCGGTCCCCATCCAATGTTTCACACTAGGGGGAGCCAACCGCACTTCTCTGCCCTCCGTCCATATGAGCTGTTCGACAGGGTCGTAGGGAGCTATAAGCGAAGCGAATATGGCAATTAAAATAACGGAGGCAGCCATGAAAAGCCCCAGCAACGCCAGCTTGTTCCGCTTAAACCTGAGCCATGCCTCATACCAAAGACCGCTGGATCTACTCTTTTTAGCCATCTTCGAACCACCTTAATCGTAACGGATTCTGGGGTCTATGAACCCGTAGGAAATGTCGACTATTAAATTGGCTACCAAAAATATCACCGCCATAAATATTACCGTGCCCCGAATCATGGGAAAATCTCTGGCTATCAGGGCCTCAACGGCCAGCCTTCCCACCCCAGGCCAGGCAAAGATGGTCTCGGTCAAAACTGCACCTGAAAGCAGTTCGGCCACCTGAGTACCTATGATGGTAACGACGGGAATTAGCGCGTTTTTCAAGGCATGTCGCATTATTACAATCCTTTCGCGCAATCCCTTTGACCTGGCCGTACGAATGTAGTCCTGGGTCAAGACCTCCAGCATGCAGGATCGTGTGAGCCTCGCTATGAGGGCAGCCGGCCTGACTCCCAATGTGATCACAGGAAGTATGAAGTAACGCCAATCCCCTGGAACGTAACCAACCCCCGGTACTAGATGAAGCGTATAGGCAAAGATCAACAAAAGCAAAAGCCCCACCCAAAAGACGGGAGCACTGATACCCGATATCGCTATGAACATGGCCGAATAATCGAATATTGAATATTGTTTTACGGCGGAAACCACTCCAGCCAGTATTCCCAAAAGGGCCGCCAAGACCATGGCCCAAAAGGCGAGCTTTAGAGTAGCTCCGAAGCGGGTCATCAAGGCGTCTACGACCTTTTCATTGTTCCTATAGGACACTCCCAAATCGCCCTTTACCAGGTCCTTCAAAAACCTCGTGTACTGCTTATGAATCGGAAGGTCTAACCCCAGGTCGGCCCTGATGCGGGCCAGCGTTTCGGGATCGCCCCTTTGGCCCATCATCAGCCTGGCAGGATCGCCGGGAACTATCGTCATCAGAATAAATACTATGGTCACAACTCCCCATATGACGGGGACTGCATAAAGCATTTTTCTCACGATGTAGGAAAACATACATTTGCCTCCCATCTTCGATCAAATGTGGGCTAGTTGCGACTAGCCCACATTTGTCAATTAATTTACTTTTCGATCCATACGACCTCAAGGGGAGTAGTGTAGTCTCCAAAGGCGGGAAGATGCATGTTCTTCAGCCAATCCTGAGCCAGCAAGCTCGTCGTGTAGTGAAACAGGAACAACCAAGGAGCATCGTCAACTATCATCTGTTCTGCCTCCTGATAAAGCTTCATTCGCTTATCCCAATCCGTTTCCACGCGCGCCGCAGCCAACATTTCATCCACCTTTGGGTTGCTGTAAAAGGAATAGTTACCCTTGGAACCGTGGTTTTCGGAATGGAGCAATACGTATAGGAAGTTATCCGGATCGGCGTAGTCGGCTACCCAACCCATTCTAAACATCTGAGTCTCTCCCCGTTCGCAGAGATCCAGATGCACTCCCCAGTCGAGAACCTTGATATTTATGTTGATGCCAAGGTTCTTGAGTTGCGCCTGAATTGCTTCAGATATGAGGGTGTGGCGGGGGTCGTTGTTGACGTTCAGGTCGACGGTTATTCCGTCGGGGAAGCCTGCCTCAGCCAATAACTGCTTTGCCTTTTCAGGATTGTACTCATATCCCCTCAAATTGGGATTGTATCCCGGTATGCCGGGAGGAAGGATTCCCTTAGCCGGGTAATAACGCCCGTGTATAACGAGTTCGTTTATGGCTTCCCTGTCTACGGCGTAGTTGAATGCCTGCCTCAGTTTCAAATTGTCCTTAAAGGGAGGTTTGGAGTTGTTAAATCCGTAGTAATAAGTTCCAAGTTCCGGCCTTTCTTGCAGCAGATGGGAGTACTGGGCCTTTATCTCTTCGTAATATTCGTCCGGAGGCGCAGGCAGGACGTCTATGTTTCCCTTCTTGAACTCCTCGTAGGCAATCGTGTTATCAGGTATTATGACGATCTCGATACCGTCCAGGTAGGGTAGTTGCCTGCCGGCTTCGTCCTTTTTCCAGTAATCGGGATTTTTCCTGTAGACCAACCGTTGATCGTGATCCCAGCGCTCCAGAATGAACGCTCCCGTACCTACAGGATGGAAGTTGAACTCCTTGCCCCACTTCTCGGCATCCTCTTTGGGAACCACCACAAAGGAGTTGTAGGCCAGTACGCTGAGGAAGGGAGAAAAGGGGTAGTCCAGTTCGAATTGCAAGGTGTAGTCGTCAACTACCTTGATTCCAACCCATTCATCGGCCTTGCCGTCGACGAAATCCTGATATCCCTTGACCATATCGATGAAATAAGCTCTTGGGGAATTGACCTTAACCAACCTCTCGAAGGAATATTTCCAGTCGTGGGCAGTTACCTCACGTCCGCCGTTTTCGGTGGGCTTGCCGAGGGATTCTTTGTGGAATTTGACACCCTTCCTTAAGTGAAAGGTCCATGTCTTTCCGTCGGGACTTGCTTCCCAGCTTTCGGCCAGCCTGGGAACTATGCTCTTTCCGTCGGGATCGTTATCTACCAGCATATCGAACATTAGGTACACGTTTCTCGAGGAGCTGGTGTCAGTTGCCATCGCCGGATCGAGCTTGGGAGGATCGTTTACCGCACGCCACCTCAACACGCCACCATACTTCGGCTCCTGGGCAACTGCCGCGTTCTGCCCCACAAAAACCAGGGAAAGAAGTATCACGACCATAACGAACCAAACCAACCGTCTCTTCACAACTCTTCGCCACCTTTCGTTTATTTTAATGCTTGTCGCATTAAAGCCTCACGTAATAAGGGTGGTGACAAAACATAAGAAACACGCCTAAAAGGTATAATGCTTTTATGAATTTTGAAAAACCCAAAGTCGAGATATCCGAAAATACCATGAACATCCTGGGATTGTTCGAATAATTTTTTATGTTTGGCATATTTATATTAATTGAGTCTCGGAAGAAAAGTCAAGACATTTAGATAATTATAACAACTGACGGTTTACTAATTCAAATAAACGAATAATATAATATGCAACGATTTATCATAACATCACAAGTTGAGCAACAATTATTAATAGATAAATAAATCTAACAAAAATGATGCTAAACTTATCTAAAATAAATCAACTCCCGGCATTTTCCGTAAGGTCGTCAAAATCGATCTTCTCCTTTTGCAGGTCCCCGTGCCGAGAGACCTTCACTCGCACAAAACCGCCTTCATGGGGGACTTCTTCGATCGTACGTTTCATTTTAACCCTTGAAACCGGCCAATATCTCACTCCTATGGTAGTGGTATGTTCGAAGAGGCCTTCGATAGCTCGATCCAAATTCTCAGCATCGACCAAAAGCCTTAGGACAAAGAGAGGCCTGCTTTTCTTTCCCAATCCTTGCAAAAGATGGACTTCCTTCGATGTCTCCTGCAGCTTGGAAATGGCATATCCGATTTCCTCTCCGGTGATATCATCCAACGATGTCTCGATAAGGATCGTCTCTTCCAGATCTTCCTCCTCGGCAATGGTCGCCCTTAAGACATTTGCCACTTCGAAATCTTTAGATCCTGCACCATATCCTACTTTGGCAGGAACGAAAGAAGGAAGGACTCTGTAAAAGGTGGCAGATACCGCCAAAAGGGAAACGCCCGTCGGAGTAGCCAGCTCTCCTTCGATATCGCTCCCCAAAAGGGGAACCCTTCTTTTCGATGCTATCGCCGTCACGGCAGGTACAGGAACGGGTAATAAGCCGTGGCAAGTTTTAACTTTTCCGCTTCCCGTACAAACGGGAGTAGAGGCAATTCTTTTTTCTCCCAAACTTTCAAGGAGCATAAAAAAACCAAGACAGTCGATGATCGTGTCAAAACTTCCCGCTTCATGAAGGTGGACTTCCTCGACCTCTGCTCCGTGCACTTCGGCCTCTGCCTCAAGAATACATAGTATGGCCTCCTTCGCCCTGTCCTTGGCCCAATTGGAAGCTCCAACAGAATAGGAGGTCCGATCTAAAATTTCCAACATCTCATGCCCGTGCCTACCATGAAAGTGTTCGTCGAGGGATATGTTGATCTTTATCGCCTCTATGCTCCCCCTTTTTGTTATTTCCTTTCTTATCTCTACGCCGGAAAGGCCCTTTACGCCTTCAACGGCATTAAACCGTTCGAGGAGGGCAAAATCGGCCCCAAGGTCAACCAACGCTCCCAAAAGCATATCTCCGCTAACTCCCGAGAAATTAGGTTCGAATATTATCACTTTATACCCCTCCCGCCAAAGAATCCATCTTGCCGCTTCTGTGACCTTCCAAATCCAGTGCAACGACTACAAAGCCAAGTCCCTGCAGAAGGCTTCTCAGTTCGTCCCTGACTGCCCAAGCCTTTCCCATATCTTCACGAGATACCTCAACCACTGCAACTTTCGGACGATAACACCTGACCCTGACCTCCCTGAGGCCCAAGGAAGCCAGCTCTTTTTCCGCCCCTGAGACCTGACCTATCTCCTCCTCAGACAAGGTTGTGTAATAGGGAAAACGCGTTGCAAGACAGGGAGAAGAAGGTTTGTCCCAAAATTTCAAATCAAATTCACGGGCAAGCTTTCTGATATCTTCCTTCCTTAAACCTGCTTCCTTCAGAGGATGAAGCACACCATCCTCTTTTGCAGCTTCAAGGCCGGGCCTGTATTCCATCGTGTCCGATTCCGTCACCCCATCCATTACCACATACCCTTTTAAAACAGACTTTTCAAGCCATTTCATAACCGAAGCGTCTCTGTTTTTTCTGCAGAAATAACACCGCCTCAGATGATTTTGCCTGATCTCGCTTACGCTCAGGTCGTCTGAATATATCACATGGTGTTCAAGCCCGAATGTTTCTGCCACTTTTCTGGCCTCTTCCACTTCGTCGTCGGGAATCAAGGGAGAGGAGAAGGTCACTGCCACGACATTGCTTTCAGCCTTCGAACAGGCATAGGCCAAAAAAGAACTATCCAATCCGCCCGACAACAATATCAAGATGTTGTCGTATTTATTTATGTATTCCAACAACTTTGTCCATTTGGACATCCTATTACCTCTTTTCGCCGTAGAGTGCTTCGCAGTTTATTATACATTTTGGCTTATAATAAGTGTAGAAAGTCTGCCGGTCCAGTCTTTAGGTTGATGCATTTAGCCATTGATTGAAAAAGGTAGGCAAAATTACCCTTATCCCTTTTCGGGGTCATGAATTAATATTTAAAAAAACTATGACATTCTAGAAGGATTTTATTTAAATGTCAAAAAAATTTTTGACAAAAAGAACGCTCAAAACCATAGCATTCCTGTTCTGTCTTTTTCTCTTATCCTTGGTATTGGTCGCCTCGGTGGTTTTAAAAAGGGGAGGCGACTTCGGGTCGGCCTTTGTCGTTGAAGAGATAGAAAAGGCCCTGAAAAATGCCGCAGGTCTTGACCTTCGCTTTGTCTCCTTTTCCGGCAACCCTATCACCGGATACGTAGGTAGCGGCGTCGAGATAATCCTGGACGGCAATGAATTGCTGCTCGCCAAATCTATAGAAATCAAACCATCCGTCAAATCGCTTATCAAAGGGAAACCCGCCGTCAAAAGCATCGAAATAAATTCTATAGATATATCGAAGGATGAAGCTTCGAGATTAGCAACTGTTATCTCTGCAATCAAAGAAACAAATGCATCGCCCCCTCCACCGATAGAAGAGATCGTCTTGAAAGATGTGGAGATCTCAGGAAAAAGAAACTACAGCATAAGCCAAGCCAGGTTTAAGCCTCATGACGATTCGATCGACGTCGACTTTCGCGGTGAGATTAATTCCTTAAAAATCTCCGGTAAATTCAGGGCTTTGAGGGCCGACGAAAAGGTAATTTTAGAAGACTGCCATGTTAAGGTGAATGATACAAACCTAAAACTTGAAGGGACGTTGGCACCTCGCATCAATCTAACCGGTGAAGTCGAGGAGTTGGGCGCCGGAGAGATAGTGGCCCTATTTCCAAAATTCAAAGCGGCACAACCTAGGGGCTTCCTTTCGGGCACTATGGCTATATCTTACGACGATAGCGGTTCCTTCGCCGTTGAAGGACGTTTTTACGTGCCTTCCGGCGAAATTGTCGATATACCCTTAAACAGCGCTTCATTCACCATGATCTACAAAGAAGGCAAACTTAACTTTGAGCTGCTCGAAAATAGGTCTTTCGAGACGGAAGTTACGGGAAACATAGAAGTCGCCTTTAACCCTTTGATTTTGAAGTTAGACTTATTCTCAGATAAAGCTTCAACAGAAATGTGGCAGGGTCGTTTTCCCTGGCTTTCATCCTTTGGCGGAACGGCAGACGATGTCCGCCTGCATCTGGAGGGACATCCGAAGAAGCTCTCGGGAAGGATTCATTTCACGTCCGACGAATTTACCGCCACTTGGTTAACCTTAAAGGATGCTGAAATTGCCGCAGATATATCCGGTAAGGAGGTTTCCTTCAAAGGCAGGGGATATTGGCAGGGAATCCCCATCGCTGTGGAGGGATCGGCTCTGCATAACGGCTCCTTGATGCTCGATGCCTTGGTCTCTACCGAAGGGTTAGAAATCGGTAAGTTGGGCCGACTTTTCAATTCCCTTTCGGACGTGAACCTCGAGGGCCAATGCGACATTACCGTCAAAGTACAGGGTAAACCTGACGAATTGGCCTTAGAAGGGGTCGCGAAATCTAATCAACTCAAAGCAGGCTTCGCCGATTTGAGAGATCTAAAGATGGAATTCACCCTTAAAAAGGACGGATTAAAGATCTCGTCTTTACAGGCAAAACTTTACGATGGCAAAGTGACAGGGCAGGGGACTGTCTCAGATCTCTTTTCGCCGAGCCCTAACATTGACCTATCGGGAATTGCAAGAGATATCGAGTTAGGCGGAATATTCGACTCCATCAATCCAAAGATAAAGGGAAAAACCGAAGTGAAATGGAGCATTTCAAAGGAAAAGGAGGGGGCCATTTTTTCGGTAGAGGCCGACGCACCTGCTTTAGTCTTTGGCGATTTGTTGAAGCTACAAGACCTGCACGCCGAGGCAACTTCCTTTGAAGGCGGCTTAAACTTAAAGGGGCGGGCCCTGTGCAATGGCGGAAAGGTGGAGTTTCTGGGAAAAATAAAAGATGAAAGGGGCGAGCTTTTTACGGACATCTCAGGGACGATTTCCGATTTGCGCCTCGAGCCGAAAACATGGCCTATTCATGGTATGTTAAGAGGAAATTTCAAAGCGGAAGAACGCAGCGGAGATCTAAATTTCTATGCAGAGATGTACGGCCAGGATATAACGGTAAAAGACATCCCACTAAGGGACCTAAAATTGGCCGTGGGCGGAAAGAATTCTTCGATGGAAGTGCAGTCCCTCTCCTTCGGTCTCTGCAATGGCATTGTCTCCTTGGGCGGAATAATTGAGGGGAATAGCTTGCATTTAACGGGAGATTTCAATGCCGTCGATCTCTCGGGACTTCCCTTTCCTTCTCTTTGGTTTGTTCGGGGTATAACGGGCGGGAAATTGGTCATAGAAGGTGAGTTGACCTCTCCTCAGATTGAGATAGATGGGGTGATCAAAGAGGCAGCAATAAACGGCTTAACTTTTGAAACCGTAAAATTCAAGGCTAAAAGCGATACGGTCAATCTTGCATTAGACGTCACGGAGGCCAGCGGTGAAAATTGGACAATAAAGGGGAAAGCTAAGGGCAACATCAAGCCCGATCCGTCCTTCGAATTCGACGTCGGCGGAGACAACGTCCCCATAGATATGTTTTCCCAACTGCTTTCGCCAAATCTAAAAGGAAAGCTTAAAGGCAGGGCCAAGATGAGTTTTGCCGGCGAATACGACGGAGCCTTAACCTATCGGGGCCATATCCGATCAGAGGAGCTTTCTCTTTTCGACGTAAAGTTCCAAGACGTGGAAATTCCCCTTGTTTTTAGCTCCGATTCCCTTCGGATCGATGGCTTGAAGGCCTCGCTATTTGGAGGAACCTTGAATATGAACTATTTCGCTCAAATTGGAAAGCTCCTAACGTGGCAAAGCGATATAGATATAAAAAACGCTCCACTGAACGTATTTTTGCAAAATTTTCTGGCGGAATCAGTTTCATCGGATGGCGCCTTAAACCTTTCACTCAATTTGAAGGGCGAAGGTACGCGATTGGTGAACCTGTCGGGCTACGGCAAATTAGATGTGACAGACGGTAAAATCGTAGGATTTGCTGGAAAAAACGACGGGCTGAAAAGTATTGGACTTGATAGCCTGAATTTTCAGAAGGCCTCACTGGACTTTTATATCAACGGTCCGTCACTTTACATTTTGCCGGGAAGCATGATAACCTCTCAACCCAACGATTCCCTGTACCGATATATCTCCATTGACGGTATTCTAACTTTAGACGGGATGATCGATCTGTTCTGCTCGGGAAATATAAATGTCAAAGCTTTAAATGCCCTGACCAGGGCCTTAAAGGAAGTAGCGATACTTGAAAATCCGACGGAACAAGAACTTGCCCAAAATTTACTAAAGGGCTTCATCGGCGGATTTTCCCTCAACGACTTTAAAGACGTTTCTCTGTACATAAAAGGCAACTGGCCATCTCTGACGATCTCAAATCTAAGGGTAAACGAACCTCTCATGGCCAAAGGCCCATCATATTACCAATTCGATGATGACGAAGATGAGTGGAGATTCAACCTCCATTTTAACTTCCAGACGGGCAGCGGCAAACCTTCTGAGGGGGATTTCGGGGAGCAGTTCGTTTCACAGATCCTGGAAGGACTTTTAAACGGCATTTTCAACCCCACCTCAGAGAATAACAGTAAAAAAGGCACCTTCTCCAGCGCGGACGAAATCAAGGGAAATCATTAAGATCCCGCTTTACGTCGAGATTAGCCTCAATTTTCGGACAGGACTCTCATCAAAACTTCGTGATCGATGTTGCCTCCTGATATAACCACTCCGACATTACGCCCCACAGCTGATATCCGTCCCGATAACAACGCAGCTACGCCGATAGCCCCCGCTCCCTCAACTACCTGATGGTGTTTTTTATGAAGGAAAGAGATTGCCCCGGCAATGTCCTTTTCTTCTACGGCAATGAAATCATCAACGCGAACCCTGGCAAGATCGAGCAAAGACTGCGGTATTCCGCCCGTCAGGCCATCGGCCAATGTGTCTGAATAGGATACATCTACGACCCTTCCCGACTGCCAAGATGCAACCCAGGGCATGGATGCCACCGATTGAACTCCGACGATCCTTATACGGGGAGAAAGGGCCTTAGCAGCGGTAGCGATGCCGGTTATTAAACCGCCGCCCCCTGCCGGCACAACGATCATATCGAGCTCAGGTTCGTCCAACAACATCTCAAGCCCCACGGTACCGGCGCCACTTACGATGTAATGATCCTCATAGGAAGAGACATAGGTCAAACCTTCGGTTCTCGACAGCTCCTTTGCAGCCGCCTCCGCTTCGTCGTACAGGCCTTCGGTCACCCTAAGCTCTACTGTATCCCCGCCCAACCTTTTAATAGCCTTTCGTTTGGTTATAGGACATACCGACGGTACAAAGACTACCGCCCTGACGCCAAGCATTTTGGCAGCCATGGCCACCCCTTGAGCGTGATTGCCGCTTGAAGCGGTCACGACTCCCCGTTTTCTCTCGCCCTCGGACATGTGAA
The DNA here is from genome assembly GCF_002433005.1 of Acetomicrobium sp. UBA5826. Taxonomy (GTDB): domain Bacteria; phylum Synergistota; class Synergistia; order Synergistales; family Acetomicrobiaceae; genus Acetomicrobium. Next base: position 71,169 of record NZ_DJHF01000027.1, read on the forward strand.
ACATTTTATTAAGAGATCCTCTGATCTTAAAGGATCCGCAAGGTTGCATGTTCTCCCACTTGAGAAAAACTCTTCCTCCCGCTATCTCGCTCAAATCGGCCGATTCTTCCGTTGGAGTACGCCTCGCCTTGCCTTCTAAAAATTTCGCCGCCCTCAATACGTCCCTCATTTCAGGCCATATCATAATTTTTTTTACGATTCTCCTTTGTGTGCTTTAATTTTATAAAGGTTTTTACAACACTTCATGGTAATATTATAATATTAATAATTCCATGTCAAAGCAGCAGGATACCGTCTGCTCCTGTCCTCTTTGAGGCAGAAATGGCCTTTTGGGTGCGCCGTTTTAAAAATTGATATTTTGTAGAGGTGATTTCAGCCCAATGAAGCTAATAAGTACGGAAAAGCTGAAACCGGGGATGATAGTAGCGCGTCCTATTATATCGGATGCAGGTATCCTCTTGCTTAATAGTGATGTAACACTCAATGATAGCCTGATAGAGCTCATAAAAAGAAGGGGCATTCCCTTTCTTTACGTCAAGGACGATAGGATAGATACAGACGTTAAACCCCTCATATCGCCCGATGATACGGCAAAGGCAGTATACGTCATCAAAAAAGCTTTTGACCAAGCCCTTCAAAGCAGCCTCAGGCGTTCCTCGCAGATGAACCTGGAACATCTGCTGGAACATCTGAATGATATAGTTTCAGGCATCGTGGAAATCATTTCAAGACAAAATGACCTGATCGTTCACCTAATTGACATTAAAAACGTCGATTCCTACACCTTCCAACACAGCCTCCAAGTTATGACCATCTCTCTCATGATCGGCAAGAGCCTGGATATGACCAAAAACCAACTTCACAATCTGGGCATGGGCGCGGTCCTGCACGACATAGGGAAGGTCGGAATTCCTAAGTCAATCTTGAACAAAGAAGGGCCTTTGACGGAGGAAGAGAGAAATATAGTAAGACAACACCCCAAAACAGGTTTTGAATTGCTGCAGGATTGCTCACTAGTTTGGCCCACGGCCAGGGCCGTCGTCCTGCAGCACCACGAAAAATGGGACGGCTCGGGTTACCCCCGAGGCCTTGCAGGAGAGGACATCCACATCTATTCTCGCATAGTAGCCCCAGTGAACGTTTACGACGCTTTGATATCGAAAAGGCCCTATCAGGAATCCATGCTCCCTCATCAAGCCTATTATTACATAAAGGGAAAAGCCGGCTTGTTGTTCGACCCCCTCGTGGTAGAAAAATTCCTAGATATAGTAGCCCCCTATCCTATTGGCACTTGGGTCAAACTAAACTCCGGCGAGGTTGGATTGGTCACGTCGATAGAGCCAGGGAAAGTAGCCTATCCCGTGGTCAAGATCTTTTACGATAATAATTTAAAGCCTATGAAAAACCCAACCACAATATCCTTGTCCGAAAACTCAATATTATCTATAGATGAAGTTGTAGAGGAACCATCAGAATAACATACGAAGGGGGATCGCTGAATGTTTTTGCTTTGCATTGCCAACACCGAATTGAGCAAAATACCTAGCCTTTCTGCCGCAGGAGAAAACGTCGAAGCCATAAAATACACCGTGCCTTCCGATGCAGAACTCGTCTATTGGGGAAAATGCCTCACAAGCTCTTCCCTGCCGGTCGACCCTGAAGGACATCCCACACCTGCAATACTTACGAGGGCAGCTTACGAAGAGGCCCAATTTCCCGTCATGGTCGTAAGGACAGGAAGCTTCATCCCCCCCGCCTGTCCCTACGTAGAGATATCGTCGACACCCGGCGCAAATCCCCTAGAAAGACCTGCCGTAATTGAAGCGAAGAGAATATATTCCTGGGCAAAAACCTTGGGACATAACATATCGGCAATTGAGCCCCTTGTGGTCATAGGAGAATCCATACCTGGAGGGACCACCTCCGCATTTCTCGTTCTTAAGGCCCTGGGTTACGACGGCATGGTTTCCTCGGCAAGCCCCAAAAACCCGACGAACCTGAAAGTAGAGATTTGGGAAAAATGTTGTGAGGTCTACGGCATAAGCGAAGGTTCGCTTAGACATAAAGGGCTAGATGCCCTCTCTCTATTGGGAGATCCTATGCAGGCAGCGGTAGCAGGGATTGCCATGGGGTCCTTTAACAGGTCTCGCGTTGTCCTTGCAGGCGGAACTCAAATGCTTGCCGTAGCAGCCATCTTGAGGCATGAAGGGTACAATGGGGAAATCGAGATAGCCACAACGAAATACGTGGCCACGGACAAGACGGCAAACTTCGCCGATCTGGCTGAAGGCTTGGGAATCAAAACTCATGTCGTTCCCGTCGACCTATCCCGCTCAGCCTTCAAAGGGCTTTCGGATTACGAAAGAGGTTACGTAAAGGAGGGCGTTGGCGCCGGGGGCGCCCTGTGGTATGCAACTTATCTGGGCCTTTCCCTTGATAGGTTGACCGACAAAATAGAGAAACTATACGACAACTTAATCAAGGGAGCTCTTCAATGAGACTGATATTTATCCTAGGAGGGGCGAGAAGCGGAAAGAGCAGCTTCGCTAAAGCTATATTGGAGAAATATGAAGGGCCCGTCACCTTTCTGGCCACCGCAAGGCCGGGTGATGAGGAAATGAGGAGGCGCATCTTTTTTCACAAAAGAGAAAGGCCTGCCTCATGGAGCACCTGGGAGGGCAATCCCAAGGATCTCATAGATTTCGCCGACGCGATCAAAGGCGCCGCTTTGATGGATTGTCTCACCACGTGGCTGTCGGAACTCATATTCGACAATTACGATATCGAAAACCTCTCCGAAGGGGAGTGGAAAAGGGCTGAAGGAGAGCTTCTCTCCAATGTAGAGGATTTATGTGGAGTCAGAGGACCGGAAGTATTCGTCATAGTTAGCAACGAGTTAGGTTGCGGAATTACACCCCTCTCGTTAATGGGACGAAGATTTCGGGACCTCCACGGCAGAGCCAATCAAATTGTAGCCTCGCGAGCGGAAAGGGTCGCCATGATCATGGCCGGATTGCCCCTATGGCTTAAAGGCAAACCACTCTTTTGACTTCAGTGATTTGACAAAAGACGAGCGAGGCTGGCCGCAAAAAAATTTTGCATATAAAATATCTTTTCAAGATAAAGTAGAGGTAATTCACAAATTCCAAAGGGGGGCTGGCCTTGCGCATATTGGAGTTGATAGCGGCTTCATTTGCTTTTTTCAGCAGAATTCCCGTGCCTAAAACCCTTTTGCCCGAAAAAGAACCATCCTATGCCATGATTCTCGTCGTATCTCCTCTAATGGGGGGGTTCTTAGGCGCTATATGGGGAGGGATAGGGGCATTCCTCAGCTTGAGGTTTGCTGCGCTCGGTGCCGCCTGGGCCTCGGCAGTAGTATACGTCCTTTTGGGCTGGGGATTGCACCTGGACGGTCTGAGCGACATTGCCGACGGTTGGGCAAGCGGTAAAAGCGGTGAGGAAATGAGAGAGATCGTCAAGGACAGCCGCTGCGGTCCCTATGGCGTTATGGCCCTGATCTTGACCTTTGGCCTCTGGACTTCCCTCCTGTTCGCCCTCCCTTCATGGCGATGGATAACGATAGGAATGATAGTGAGCGCATCGGGCAAATGGGCGATGTGTTGCGCTGCCTGTATCGGCAATTGTCCTTGGAAGAACAGTATGGCCTTTTCCTTCGTTCAAAATTTTTCCCTCAAAGAAACCGCTTACGCTTTTGTCTGTTTTGTGTTAATCTTCTTCTTCGGACCTTGGATGTGGGTCTTGTCCTTTTTAGCGACGACGGTCGTAGGCGTCCTTATGTCCCTTTGGGCACAATACAGATTGGGGGGGATAAGCGGCGACGTCCTCGGGGCAACGGAGGTTTTGGGCGAAGTCCTTGCCCTTGCTGCTATAGCTTTATTTACGTCCTAAGCTACCAAGGGCAGGACAGATCCGCAATCTTTAGCACACTGATAAGGAAAGAAGAAGTGGTAAGAATGAAAAATCCGGTAAGAAAAAAAATAAAACTGATCGCGATAGATCTGGACGGATCTTTATTGACTTCACAAAACAACATTACCGAAAGGACGGCTCTGACCATTAAAGAACTGATCTCCCGCGGGGTTATTTTTGTAATAGCAACGGGGAGGATGTTTCCCTCTGCAAGAAAATATGCCCTTCAATTCGGACCCAATACTCAGGTAATATCTTATAACGGCGCCTTGGTAAAAAGCGCTGCTGGCGAGCTGTTGTTGCATAAGCCGATACCGCTGAATTTGGCCAAGGACGTGATGTCATTTTTAAGGGAGAGGAAATGGCACGTAAACAGCTACATTGACGATGTGCTCTACGTCAAGGAATTGAACCAAAAGGCCTTGATATATGCCAGAAACTCGGATGTAACGCCCCAAGTCGCGGGCGATGAGATATACAACCCAAAAAAAGAGCCGACCAAGCTACTCGTCGTTGCCAACGACCCAAGCCAGACGGAGCAAATCAGGGACGAGATAAAACTGAATTTCAACGGCCTCCTCTTCGTGGCCATTTCATCACCACTTTATATCGATCTTGGGAATCCGGAGACGAGCAAGGGAAGGGCTATAAAATTTCTGGCCGATCGCCTTGGCATAGAAAGAGACGAAATATGCGTCATAGGCGATTCCGAAAACGACGTAGAGATGTTCGAAGCGGCAGGAGTGTCGATCGCCATGGGAAACGCCAGAGAGGACGTGAAATCCAAGGCCTCCTTCGTAACTGCCTCCAACGACGAAGATGGCGTAGCCATAGCCATTGAAGAGATCGTCATTCCCCGCTATCTTTAACTAATTCCGACAGAGCGTTCAAAAAAAACTCTATATCTTCCTCTTCGTTGAAGGGGCCGGGCGAGACCCTCAAGGCGCCTTCCGGGAAGGTGCCGAGCGTCCTGTGGGCCAGCGGAGCACAGTGCAGCCCCGGACGGGTCTCAATTTTCCACCTATCGTTAAGCTTAAACGCCAGCTCGGCGTTATCCCAACCCTTCACGTTAAAGGCGAATATGGGAAGCCTGCCTGCCATGGTCTTTGGCCCGTAAAGGATGGCTTCGGGCATGCCCAGCAGCCCATCTAAAAGTTTCTCGCCGAGGCGGTTGGATTTTTCTGCGATATTTTTTATCCCACGAGCATCTATCCAATCGACAGCAGCGCTTAACCCAGCTATTCCGGGCAAATTGAGGGTGCCGGACTCGAATTTATCGGGCAGTTTATCCGGTTGAACCTCTTCGTGAGAGAAACTTCCCGTCCCCCCCTCTATAAGGGGAGAAACCGCTTCGGCAAAGTCGGGCCTCCATACAATCCCCCCCGTGCCCTGGGGGCCCAACAGCCCTTTATGCCCCGTAAAACATAAAGCAGCTATGCCCCTTTTGGACACCGATATAGGCAGATGACCGGCGGTTTGGGCGGCATCTATAACCACAGGAAGGCCGTAATCAATACATGTCCCGCATAAGGCCTCGATATCCTGAATCGCTCCGCAGACGTTGCTTGCGTGATTTAAGACGATCACATTTGGCCTGTGTTTTTTTATCTCCTCTTCAAAAAACGAGGGAGACAGGAAGCCATTTCGGTCGCACCTCATTACGATGACCTTTACGCCCCTTCTCTCCAAGCTTCTGAGGGGCCTTATCACGGCATTGTGCTCCATGGAGGAGGTTAAGACGGTCATGCCGGGCCTCAAAAATCCCTTTATGACGACGTTTAGAGCTTCCGTAACGTTGGAAGTAAAGGTTACATACCTGGGATCCCGATCCGAGTGGCCGTCAAAAAGGGCCGCAATTTTGGCACGCGCATCGGCGACCAAACCGAGGGTCCTCACGTCTCTGTCGGAAGCGCTTCCCCTGCCAAGATTGGCGCCGGCATTCAGAATGAAATTCGACATCTCCTCCGCCACCACCCTTGGTTTCGGCCAACTGGTCGCAGCGTTGTTAAGATATAAGGACACTAACCTCACTCCTCCTGCAGTAAAAACTAAATATTCTCCAAAACCTTTTTAACTATGAATTCCCCTGCCCTTGGCCTGGCCAAGCTGCCCGCAATATCCGTAAGCCTTTTTCTCTCCGCATCGTTTCTGAGGACAGACAATACAGTATGGGCTGTCCTCCGGGGTTCAAATATGGCTTTTGCAGCACCGCGATCGAGCAGATAATCGGAGTTTCTTTGTTCCTGCCCCGGGATGACTCCACAAAGAAAGAACGGGCGTTTCATGCACAGCACCTCGGAGGTTGATAAACCGCCCGGCTTCATCACGATAGCGTCAGAGGCAGCATATATGTTCACCATATCCTTGACAAAACCGAATACCTTCACCTTGAAGTTGTCATAGAACCTCTCCTCCATTGCCTCTCTTAGGTCGTCATTGTTACCGCAGAGGGTCAAGACTGTGACTCCATCTATCCGAGACAGAGATTCGACAACATCCTCCAGAGGGCCAACTCCTATACCGCCCCCCATGACTAAAAATACCTCGGACTCCTGCGACAGGCCCAACTCGGCACGAGCGGAAGACTTTGCCGGAGGGTCTGCAAAACAGCGCCTCACAGGAATTCCCGAAACGTGAACTTTGTTCATGTCGATACCGTCTGCTTCGTATTGTAACCTCGCCTCTTCTGAAGCTATAAACCACTCGTCGTAAACATCCTTATCGCGGTGAAAGATATGACTCAAAAAGTCCGTATTCACTAAAATAATGGGAATTCTCCCCCTGAATTCCTGAGCAACGGCGGAGGCGGCAAAAAAATGGGTGAATATTATCACATCTGGGGAAAAATCGTATAAAATTTTGAGCAATTTTCTCGCGTTTAACTTTACGGTCAGTTCGTGAAGTCCAATCAGTAGCCCTATAGATCCTTCGGGCGAATCGGTGGATTCGTAAAAATATCCCCAAATCTGCGGTGCCTTACGAACCATCTCCAGATAGGAGCGAGCATATATTCCTCGAATTAGCGGGTTTACGTAAGCTAGAGCATCGAGGCATATCGTCTCTACACCGAACATCGAAAACCACTCACACAATGCATTTGCTGCCGTCTTATGCCCCGTCCCAATGGACGAATGTATTATAGCTGCCCTTCTTTTCTCATTTGTCATAATCACTTTCGCTCCTCGCTTTGCTTCAGCTTATTTTTAAGCATATCTCCCAGAGTCATGGAAATGGGCGTCTCCTGCTCTGAAATCAATTTGATCGCCGAGATAATGGAATCGCAAATCTGCTCAAGGGAATAATGGGAAGGGAAGTAGAGGGCAGCTGCATCGCCGTGACCACCTCCATGGATCTTTTTGCCATCGCGCAACATCCCCGTTATCTTTCCCGCCAATCCCGTCCTGCTTCTAAGGGAAACGGCCCACTCGCCCGTGACCTTTTTATTCGCAACGGCGACCATTTTTGGGGGATCCTCGCTCCTATCCAAAATTAGGCCGCAAAAATCGGAGACATCCCCAAACTGCAACAGTTCCGGACCTACGGCCACAAGATCGTCTCCGAAGCGTTTTACCCTTTCTAGAGCCGTTGCGAACCGCTCTTCCTGATCCCTCACGAAAGTCACGGTCACCTCGTACTCTCCTTCTGAGAGGGATGAGGAAGGATTGGCTATAAGCCTCCCTAAAACACTCCAGGGTCCGCACATCGTGATCAACGCCTGCCAAAGCCTGCTTTCGGGAATCTGTCCCAGCCAAAGATCCCTGTCGTTTGCGACTTCAACTATGTCAGAAAGCGGCAAGAGGCGTTCCTCTACGTTTTTTGGAAGTTCAAGTGACATGAGCCAATTATAGTAAACCTTGGCAGCACAACACGATGTATCTATCTTCAGCCAGGGCCTGTTGCCCCAGCGTTCCAGAGTGGTCTTGTGGTGATCAAAACATATTGGCGAACCTCCGTCGAAAAAGTTGTCTATTAAATCGATCGTCTCCCTCCTCTGACAGAATAAATCCAAAACGACAAGGCTTCTTCCCGACTTCACCGAATCGAAGATAACGTTGTCCACATCCCCATATCCTATTAAATAAATCTGCAGGGGAGAGTTATCCGGATAGAGGGCATGCCAGGCCACGGCAGCGGCCACTACGCCGTCGAGGTCTGTATGGCTTATTATATTAATCAAAGGCCTCATCAAAATAAACTGCACCTCCAATATTTGAAAGGGGTGATTTGCATGTGTCTTAAAAAACTCATATCACGCAGTATAGAGCTTAATATAAAACGTCCCGACCGTCACGAAAATATGATCAAAAGAAGAAGAGACCTCCCTTTGATCATTATAGGAGATCTCCACGGAGAGCGCGATTCCCTGAAAGAAATCTTAGAAATAACGAGCGACGAAGGAGATTCCCTTTTTCTATTTCTAGGGGATTACGTGGACAGGGGTCCAGATTGTATGGGCTTACTTGAAGACATCATCAACTTTCAAATAAACAACGGAGAAAGAGTGATATTGCTTCGAGGCAACCACGAAGATTGGGATATGAATATACGCTATTCCTTCGCCAGCGAATTAATAGCCAAAGGCTACGAAGGGGTAATCGAAGATATTCTCTCCTGGTACGAGTCTCTGCCCTTAATCGCCCTTTTCGATGACATTGTCGCTTTACACGGTGGCGTCCCAAAACCGATTCCCTCAAATATAGACGACCTTTCCGGAATAAGGGCCACCGATCCTTTGGGGATGCAAATTTTGTGGAACGACCCTCTGGACGAAGGCTATTGGCCCCGCGGAGGAGGAACAAAATCCTTTAATGCCGAAGATCTGGAAACTTTTTTGAAGATAACAGGCGCCAAACTCCTGGTAAGGGGACACCAATACGTACCGAACAGAGGGTATAAACTCAATTTCGACAACAGATGTATGACCATCTTTTCCGCAAGCTACGGATATGGCTGGCCCAGATGCTTTATTTATCTTCCCCCTTGCGATTTCAACGTCTGCGATGTGGAAAAATACATCATCCGGATATGAGGAATCCCCATATTTATCCACTATGGTGTAATCAATTAGCCAATAAAGTCTCGATAACTTCACAGAAACTTATACACAGTCGGTGAATAACCTGTGGATAACTATGTAATTGCGCTTCCTTACTACAAATTATATATTTCACTAAATTGATTTTAATAATCGAAATCCCGTGGTTGACGCACAATGAAGAAAAAAGTTATCCACATGTTTGGTCAATAACTTGTGCATATGTGGATAACTTTTGTGGAAAAACTGTGGTAATATTTAGGATAACCTGTGGATAACCAAAGGGGGCCTTTTCGTGGACGACAAGTTAAACGATACGTGGAAAGATATTCTTTCGATAGCTCGTGAAAAACTCCCTCAGGGGGCTACTGAGATATGGCTTAAGACCTGTTTACCCATTTCCCTTGACAGAGGGAAACTGGTCCTCGATGTTCCTAACGTTTTTGTAAAGGAACAAATTCAATCTCGCTTCTTGAGCGGGCTTAAAGATCTCGTGGCCGACAGGGGTATTGCCAGGGAAGTGGAGCTGGTAGTCGGGACAGAGGTCCGCGACGGAGAACAAAAGAGAGCTGAAAATGCCTTAAAACAACCACCACCTCCGAATCCCGATGGACTCAACCCTAACTATTATTTCGATACCTTCGTGGTAGGGAAATCCAACAGGTTAGCCCATGCCGCAAGCCTTGCCGTGGCCGAATCTCCTGGAGTAGCCTACAATCCCTTATTTATCTGGGGAGGCGTAGGTCTTGGCAAGACTCACCTGATGCATGCCATAGGTCATTACGTGTTGGAACACCTGCCGGGCGCACGTGTAGTTTATGCCAGTTCCGAAAAGTTCACTAATGAACTGATATCGGCCATACAAAACAACAAGACACAGGAATTCAAGGCTAAGTTTCGAAATGTGGATATCCTCTTGATAGACGATATACAGTTTTTGGCCAACAAAGAGAGTACCCAGGAGGAGTTTTTTCACACCTTCAACAGCTTGCACAACGCAAAAAGACAGATCGTATTAAGTTCTGACAGACCTCCCAAGGAAATTCAGAGCATAGAACAGAGGCTGGTCTCCCGATTTGAATGGGGACTTGTAACGGACATACAACCTCCCGATCTGGAGACTAGAATAGCGATACTTCAAAAGAAGGCGGAATTTAGAGGATATGACATCCCCGAGGACGTCGTCTATTTTCTGGCTCAAAACATCCCCAGCAATATAAGGGAGCTAGAAGGAGCTTTGAACCGAATAATAGCGTGCTCTCAACTTAACATGGAACCGATAACGGTAGAAAATGCCACGGAGTGGCTGAAGGACATAATAAAAGTGCAACAACAGGGACCTATATCGGTCGATGCCATTCAGGATGCCGTCGCTTCCTACTTTGGCTTCGACGTTGAAGACCTGAAAAGCTCAAAAAGAACCGCCGATATTGCCTTAGCAAGACAGGTCGCTATGTATTTGTCCAGAGAATTGACTGAATCCAGCTTACAGCAGATTGGCGTAGCCTTCAACAAGAAGGATCATACTACCGTCCTTCATGCCTGCAGAAAGATAGAGGAGATGTTGAAGGAAGATTTGAAGATGAAAAAGATTGTGGATAACTTGTTGGGTAATTTGCGGTCTGTCGGTGGATAAGTTGTCATAAATCCACATATATAATTTTTATCCCTTCTAATATGCGTATATTGTGGATAGATTCCAAGCTTCTTCGCACATTTATCCACAGTGGAAAACTCAAGCAGATCAGCCTTGTTCCATGTTATCCACAATATCCACTGTACCTATTACTACCGCTACTATTTTTATATTATTTAAATAAAAGTAATAAATAGGAGGGCCATTGTAAAATGAGGATAAAAATTGATGACCAAAAATTAATAAGAAGCTGGCAAATTACAGAAAGAACCTCCAGAGGACCAAAGACATCGGCTATCCTGTCAGGCGTATATGTAAAGGCATACAACAACGACGTTATCTTAATGGCGACGGACCTCAAGACATCCATAAAATGTTTAATACACGATATTACAATTGAGGAAGAAGGAGAATCCATATTTCCAACCAAGGGAGTAGGGGAGATATTAAAAAAGCTATCCCACGGATTTACTATAGAGGCCACTAACGCAAAAGTAACGATCAGACACGAGAAAAACCAATTCAACTTCACAACCTATCCTACGGAGGAATTCCCAAAGCTACCCTCTTCGGAATCGGCAAAGCTGGCCTGCCGCATAAAGTCGAAGGATCTATCCAGATCGATAAAGGAAGGTTCTTTTACGGGTTCAACGAATGAAGAATTTCCTCAATATCTGTCAAGTGCATTAATTGAATTTAAAAGGAATTCCCTCAAACTAATTGCCACCGATGGCAAAAGACTCTCCCTTTCGGAAGCGGATCTGATGGAAGGATCGACCGAGGAAGATAGCATCCTAATACCCATCAGAGGGATAAATGAGCTTGAGAGGATACTTTCGACACTGGATGAAGATAGTCTTATAGAGATATTATACGATGACTCCCAATGTTATTTCAGAGGCGATGATATAGAGCTTTCCATTAGAAGGGTTGAATCTCTTTTTCCCCCTTACGACAGAATTATATCCTCCGACAGGACTACGTGGATGACGATCGATCGTCAGGCGCTGATTGATGCACTTGAGAAAGTAGAGGTAATAGTGAGAGATTTCAATAAAGTTATAATAATGGACTTAAAGCCTGCCGGAAATTTGTCAATATCTGCCTTTGCCAAAAACGTTGGAGAGGGCTTCGTCGAAATGGCTGCCGAGGTGGACGGAGAACCTCTGAAAGTGGGCTTTAACGTCGCCTATTTATTGCAGGGATTAAAGGCCATAGGGGATTCATCGGTAAGGATGAGTTTTAATGGTCCTCACGGGCAAATGAGGTTGCAAAAAATAAGCAGCGATAATTTTCTTTACATTCTAATGCCTGTAGTGTTGCCCGAAGAGCTGTTAGGCGGGGAAGAAGAGGCAGATGTGGTTTAGCCAGACCTATTGGCTGAATTATAAAAATTTAAAACCAGTGCGAATATCCTGGTATAAAGGCTTAAATGTCGTCGTAGGACCTAATGCATCGGGAAAGACCAACACGCTTGAGGCTTTGTCCATGCTTTGCGGTTGGGGTCAGGTTCAGCGGGGAAAGCTAAGGGATCTCGTAAATTGGGATAGCCACGACCAGGCAAAGCTTTATTCGCAATTTGATGGAGAAGAGAACATATCCGTAGTAGTTTCGATAAAGGACAAACGAACCATATTGGTTGCGGGAAAACAATGCAGCGCTTCGACGTTAAGGCTTCATGTTCCCTGTCTGTCTTTTTGGAGTGACGACGTTCGGTTGATAGAAGGATCTCCTGCAATCAGAAGGAATTTCTTAAATCACCTCTGTGCTACTATAGTTCCGCTGTATGCCAGGAGATTATATGACTACAGAAAGCTCCTGCGCCATAAAAATTATATCCTACGGGCGGGCAGATACGACGATGCCGTGATTAAAGCTATGGCGCCCGTTGCTGCGTGGCTTTGGTCTTACAGGAGAAGCATTGTGGACCTGTTAAAGGTGGGACTTAAAGAGGTATCGTCCCATTTGGTCGAGTTCGACTTTGAGGTCGACATAGAAGAGGGAAACAGGGATTATTATGAAGACCCCTTAGAGGCTTTTTATGAATCTCTTGCCTTCTTTAAAAAAGAAGAAATTGCCCGAAAAGTTTCCTTGGTGGGACCCCATAGAGACGATTTGAGAATAACGGTAAAGGGAAGGCCTGCATTTCAGGCCTTAAGCAGAGGGCAGAGAAGAAAACTTGCCGTTGCTTTTATGATGGCATCGGCAAAGGTCGTCGAGTATAAGCTGAAAAGAAGTCCTATAATATTATTGGATGAGGTGACGGCCGAGCTGGATAGGGAAGGTAAAGAGCAGTTGATAAAGGCGCTGGTTGAGAGCAACTGGCAAGTCATAACTGCCACGGCCGATGAACAATTAGGCTATATTGAGGATTTTCCGGCAAAGGTTTGGCATATATGTCGAGGAGGTTTATCCGCATAGATGATATATAAGGATGATAGGAATTTCGATGTTATAGTGGTGGGAGCAGGGCATGCCGGATGTGAGGCCGCTTTAGTTTCGGCGAGGATGGGGGCGCGAACCCTCCTTCTCAATTTGTATCTGGATAATATTGCATTGATGCCCTGTAATCCCTCGATAGGCGGTCCGGCTAAAGGGCATATTACGAGAGAGATAGACGCCTTGGGCGGAGAACAGGCAAAAGCAGCCGATGCCTCCACCATTCATATCAGATGGCTGAATAGTTCAAAAGGGCCTGCTGTCAGGGCGCTTAGGGTACAGTGTGATTTGTCGGATTACCATAAATACATGAGAAATACCTTGGAGACTACAATTAACCTTTATGTCCACCAAGCTCTGGTAACGGACCTTTGGGTGGAGAAGGGAAGGGTTAGAGGGGTAAAGACATGGTTGGGAGAGGAGTATTATTCCCCCTGTGTGATAATAACCACGGGTCCTTATACGAATGGCAGGGTATTTATAGGTTCGCACAGCTTTCCATCGGGGCCATTGGGCCAGATGGCCTCTTTAGAGTTATCAAACTCTTTAAAACGAATAGGTTTCATAATGGGAAGATTGAGAACTGATACCACACCAAGACTTCATGCTGATAGTATAGATTTTACTTCTTTAACTAAACAGGATTCTGCAGATGAACCATTATGTTTCAGCCACTGGGGGATACCGCGGATCTATAGTGGCTATTCCTGTTATTTAACGAGGTCGACGGGGAAGACGCATGAGATAATAAAGTCCTCTCTTACCCGTTCTCCCCTGGCAAAGGGAGAGATAAATAGTCCCGGGCCCAGATACTGTCCTTCTATTGAAGATAAGGTCATGAGGTTTCCTGAGAAGGAATCTCATCCCATATTTTTGGAGCCCACCTGCCGTCATTCGAAGGAAATTTATATGCAAAACTTCTCCACAAGCTTGCCCTATGATGTGCAGGTGGAAATGGTAAGAAGCGTTCCAGGATGTGAGAGGGCGCACATATTGAGACCGGGATACGCCATCGAATACGATTATTTTCCTCCGACACAACTTTATCCCTGGCTGGAGACGAAATTGGTAGAGGGACTTTTCTTTGCGGGGCAAATAAACGGCACATCCGGTTATGAGGAGGCGGCAGCCCAGGGATTGATGGCGGGCATTAATGCCGTACTGAAATTACGAAAAGAAGACCCCATAGTACTAGGCAGAGAGGAAGCCTACATAGGCGTACTCATCGATGATCTCGTGACCAAGGGGACGGAAGAGCCCTACAGGATGCTCACGAGCAGATGTGAATACAGGCTGCTGATGAGACACGACAATGCTGACAAGAGGCTTGCGCCTATAGGAAGAAGGTTAGGGCTTATAGACGACGATAAATGGAGCCTCTTATTAAAGAAATGGAAGTCCATGGACGAGGAAATCGATCGCCTCAAGGGTACGAAGATTTATCCTTCTTACGAGGTAAATACTTTATTATCTTCCTTAAATCAACCAAAGTTAGAAGAAACCGTAAGCGCTTACGATTTGCTCAAAAGGCCGGGAATTGACTACGATATTTTATATAAAATAGCTCCATTGGAAGAGAGTTTAAACGAAGAAATAAAATCCAGAATAGAAATCGAGGTTAAGTATTCTGGCTACATAGAAAGACAGATGAGCCTTGCTTCTAAATTGCAAAGGATAGAGCAATTACGCATACCTTCGGATTTAAATTATGACGAAATTAAGGGCCTTTCTTCCGAGGGAAGGGAGAAACTCAAAAAAATCCTGCCCGGCACTTTGGGGCAGGCGGGCAGAATATCGGGGGTAACGCCTTCCGACCTTCAAATTTTGTGGATGTATTTGGAGATGAGGAGCAAAAATAAAGCGTCATGATGAGGAAAATAAGAGAACCAAAACACATAGCCGAGGTCATTGATAAGACTTCATCGGTAAACCTGAAGAATTTTCTTGAATTTTATAAAGTAAGCAGTGCGTGGCCTGAACTTGCAGGCAGGGTGTCGAGCAGGTCAAGACCTGTTAGTTTATTAAAGGGAAAGCTGAAGATTGTAGCCGATTCTCCATCTGTGGCTCAGGAGATCATGATGATGTCGGGGAGAATAATTTCCGAAGCCTTCTCAAAGGGCGTTAAGATCGAGTCGGTCTTGGTTAATATCGGTAGAGTGGAACCTATAGTCGGATCCCGATCTTTGAATGAAGGCAACCGTCACCGGTTTAAGCCGATTTTAAGGGGTTACTCTACAGATGATATCGAAAGGGTAAAAAACAGATTCAATCAGAAAGGCCTGCCTAAAGATGTGTTATATGGACTTTGCAGGCTATATATTGCCTATAACAGAAGGTTTAATTCCTTAAAATAATTTTAATAATATTAATAAAAAGAGGTGGCGTTTTATGAAAAAAAGTCACTTATTTAATTTGATTAAAAGGTTGACTTTTATTGCGGTTGTTATAATTCTTATCTCTCCTTCATACTTGACAAAAATATCAGGTGCTGAGGAAATAGAAGATCTTTTTGTAATTTACGGCGAGAAAGAACGGGGAGAGGCTCAAGGTCTGATACTGCAGAAAAATTTATTGGAAAAGGCTCCGAAGAATATGTCGCAATACGATATGTGGCGTGGCCTTTTCGAGGAGGATGTAACGGAAGAGGAAAGGGCTGTTATAGCTTTGAAGTTAATAGACGAGATTTATCCTCAGGGGAATCCGGCAAAATGGGACGAGATAGGGGGGCTGTGGATTCCACAGCTGGTTCCAAAACCGCTGGCAGCCTTTGATGCTCTTTATGTAGCAGTAGGATCGTTGCTATCATTAAATAACGAAGGAGCTGCCTGGCTTGCCAGGAGCTTACTACTTCAGCTTTATGAATCCAGAGGAGCCAGGATATACGGAATAAGGACTGCTCCAATAGAAGTCGTTGATATCATTGAAAAACTGAAAGTGAGGGCACCCTTGCCGCCTATTGGTGGGTGGCCAAACCCTGAGGTCTTAGGGAGGCTTCCCTATGCGAGAAAAATATACGGATACATATCCGTCGATACTGCCCTTGTCAATGAAATGACCTTTCTCGATTCCCTTGGAAGGCCAAGAGGCGGATCCGGGGTTTATGCCTGGGATAGGGCGAGGGGAAGGATATACAACGTCAAAGGCGGGCGAAATGAGGACGAGATATGGCCAAATTTTTAAAGTATGTTAAAATAAAAATGGTTTTAAAAGCCTATCACATATAGAGGGAGGGGTTGGATATGAAATTTGAAACATTGATACAGTCAGGCGACTGGAAGGGTGAAAAACACGTTCCCGTTATCGAAGCTCCCGAAGAGGTGGCCTCGGGCGAAGCTTTTACCGTTACAGTGAGCGTCGGCAAGGAGATACCGCATCCCAACACTACAGAACATCATATAAGATGGATAAAGCTATTTTTTAAGGGAGAGGACGAGAAATTTCCCTTTGAAGTTGGTACATATGAGTTCAACGCCCACGGTGAGCACGTAAACGGCCCTAATACGGGCCCGGCTTATAGCGAGCCCTATGCGGTGGCAAAAATTAAACTCAACAAATCTGGCACGCTTTTGGCGATGTCTTATTGTAATATTCACGGGCTTTGGGAAAACTCCAAAGAGATAAAGGTTAAGTAGATATTAGCCATCACAATAATCAAATTAAAACAAAAATCATCCCCCTGTAAATTCCGGGGGATGATTTTTGTTTATAATATATCTTGAAGCGTCCTTAGGTGATTGTTAACTACGCTTTTGTATTTAGAAGAAGCTTTCCCATAATATCGGTCAAGGGCCTTATGTTCCGAGCCATAGGCTCTCATATAGCGGGATAACAGCAGGGCTCCGGCAGCTATTCCAAGCTCCGGGTCATGCAGTAAGTTTTTCGATGTTATACCATTGGCAGACAACAATCCTGCATGAATATCCCACATGACCTGCATCACGCCCACAGCCCCTTTTTTACTCACTGCCTTGGGGTTAAAGTGACTTTCAGTATTGGCGACTGCCACCAACAGATCTTCCGAAATGCCATATTTTTTTCCATAGTGAACGAAAGCACAGGCTTCTCTCCACACCGTTTTTGAAGACAGCTTTGGGTTGGCCTTTTTTATGTGTCTGGCCAGCTTGGCTACATTCTCCTGTTCCTCAGGGGGCATTTCTTCCAAGAATCTGAGGGACGAATTGGGGTGTTCTTCTTGCCACCGAAGTACGTCTTTGGGGGTATTTCCCGTTGCAGCTAGGGCTTTAATGACTTGTTCCTGAAGATTTAACGTTTTTTTTACAGGTTCGTTGTTTACCACACTATCGCTTCGTGTCGTTATGGATAAAAATATACTGAAAAATAGAAATATAGTTACGATCTTTATGATTCGAGATCTAATATCCAGTGAATGTCTCAATATCATCACAACCTCCTTGAAAAAAATTGCACTCATGGCTACAGGAGAGAGAAATTTTCCTTTGGCCTGCCTTAAAAACACAATAGATCGCCTCCGGGCGATCTATTGTGTACGACAAAATAAGTGAATTATATTTGCAAATTTGATTTTACATGTTTTGCTGGATTTTGCCAACCCGACTTAATCTTTTGACCGCGTCAAGTTTTTGTAGG
>NZ_DJHF01000013.1 GCF_002433005.1 Acetomicrobium sp. UBA5826
CCTACAAAAACTTGACGCGGTCAAAATGTTTTTACCACTTGACAATTGTTATCAGGCCATGATAAATTCTACCCAACCTGACGAAAGGGGCAATAGCAATATGATAATACTCAATGATCTCAATAAAAAGAACAATAATTGGTGGTGGCAGGCTCGCTGAGTCTGCCTGCCGTGGCCTAGATAAATTTTAAAGAGGGCCAGGGAGGCAGATCCCACAAGGATCGGTCTTCGTGGCCCTCTCTTTATACCCAGGTGTAATAAAACCGGAGGGCCCTCTAAAGAGGACTCTCCGGTTTTATTTTTAGAGATTAATTTTACTGATATGAGGAGTGATGGGAAATGTATGTGCAAAGAAAAAAATCACTGGCGACAGTTTCGGACAATACAAACCTCAAATCACCATACGATAACTTAATAGCCGAAGATAAAAGGGATTTATACGAGATATTGAAATACTACGAACCATCTTTTTTGATGGAATTCAATGATTATATCGTTATTGGCACTTCTCCAAAAAGAATCTTTCAAGCTAAAAAAGACGAAACCATCGTATTAGACCTGGATGGGAGAGAGAGCAAATTCCCAAAAAGAGACTTCCTCAAAATAGTAGATGAATACCTTAAAGAAAAGAGACCCTGTCCGAACAACTACGCGCCCTTCGACGGAGGACTTTTAGGATACATAGGATATGACATTATATCGGACTCGTGCTCATCTTCTCCCTTCCCCGATGCCTTTTTATTCGAGCCAGGGATTTATTGCGTTGCAGATAAGACCACCGGAAAGATTATTTCTTCCAACCAAAGGGCGTTCTTTGATGAATTACACTTTGAAACGGCCTTTGAAGCTCAGGGATATGAAAACGTGCCTTTCAAGTTAGAGTCCATCCCGTCGAAGGAAGACTTCATAAGCATGGTTTCCGAAGTATTGGAACGAATAAAAAAGGGCGAGGCAACTCAGGTCGTCCTATCAAGACAAATCAAATCCAAAGACGTTTTCTGCCCTCTCTCGTTGTACAAAACATTAAAAACCGTTAACCCCTCCCCCTATATGTTCATCATGAATTTCGACGGGAAAAGCCTGATCGGATCCTCTCCGGAACTTCTTTTAGGGATCAAAAATGGCGTAGCCGTCACCAGACCGATAGCAGGCACCAGGCGGCGAGGCAAAGACCTCGATGAAGACAATTTCTTCGAGATGGAGATGTTGTTTGACGACAAGGAACGGGAGGAGCACCTGCTTTTGTTGGAGCTCTCAATGGAGGAGTTCAGGGAAATATGTCTTAGGGAAAGCATCAAAGTCTCTAAGTACTTTGAGGTGGAAAGGTACAGCAAGGTCATGCATCTTGTCTCTCAAGTAGAAGGGAAGCTCAGACCTGATATCAGCGCAACCCGGGCTCTGCAAGCCTCCTTCCCGGCAGGGACGGTAACGGGAACGCCTAAGGAAGTCGCCATAAGAATTATAGGCGAGGCGGAGCCCTTTTCGAGAGGTCCCTATGGTGGCGCAATAGGATATATGGGGTTTAATGGCAACTTAGAGATGAGTATTGCCATCAGGACCTTCATGCAAACCGATGAAGGGCTGACAATTCAGGCCGGAGCCGGAATAGTCGCAGCTTCCGACCCGAAAAGAGAGTTTTTAGAGACGCAAAACAAAGCAGCAGGCTTGATCGAAGCTTTAAAAATTGCGAAAAACAGGAGGGATAGCAATGCTTAAAAACTACATTGAAAAACTTACCATGGGAGAAAACCTATCTTTCGAAGAGATGCACGAAGCCGTGGTGGAAATCCTAAACGGCACCGCCACCGAAATAGAGTCTGCGGGGTTTTTAGTGGCTCTAAGAAGCAAAGGAGAAACCGTCGAGGAAATCACTGCCGCAGCAAAGGTAATGCGGGAAAAGGCAACTAAAGTCACCGCCCCCTCTACGGCCATAGACACCTGCGGCACGGGCGGAGATGGGGTGGGCACGTTTAACATCTCAACTATCGCGTCTATCGTAGTAGCCGGCGCCGGAATTCCTGTGGCCAAGCACGGAAACCGCTCCGTTTCGAGTAAAAGCGGCAGCGCCGATTTGATTGAAGCTTTAGGAATTAAAATTTTGTCATCTCCTGAAATGATTAATGAAGCAATATCTCAGGTTAACTACGGATTCCTCTTCGCTCCCAACTTTCACAAAGCTATGAAAAACGTGGCCAGAACCAGAAAGGAACTGGGCATCAGGACGCTTTTCAACCTACTTGGCCCTTTAAGCAACCCTGCCTTCGTAAACTACCAGATAATGGGCGTATATGACGATTCTCTGACTCGACCGATTGCAGAGGTCCTAATGAACCTGGGGCTTAAAAGCGGAATGGTGGTTCACGGCCATGGAGGACTGGACGAATTGTCTCTCAGCGGCCCGAATCACGTCGTCTATTTCAAGGGAGGACAAATGAAAGAATTTTACCTCGCTCCTGAAGACGTAGGATTGAAAAAAGCTCCCATAACAAGCTTATTGGCCAACTCACCCAAGGAGAACGCAAAAATTGCGTTAGAGATCTTAAACGGCAAGGAACGCGGCCCTAAAAGGGACGTAGTTACGCTGAATGCAGGTGCTGCCCTTTTCGTTGTCGGAGCAGCCGGCGATCTCGCCGAAGGAATAAGGCTCGCCGCAAAGGTTATAGACGAGGGCCTTGCTGCAGATATACTGTACAGAATCGTTAAATTCACAAATAGCTTCGGTGAGGCTGCATGATACTTAATCAAATTGCAAGAGAAAAAACTAAAGAACTGAGAATCCTCAAGGCCCCTAAAAGATCGCTTTATGCAGCATTGGACAAGCCTGGCATCTCAATAATTGCCGAGATCAAAAGGGCCTCGCCCAGCGCTGGCACGATCTTGGAAGATATCAATGTCCCATTGCGAGTCAAACAATACGAGATGGGAGGAGCAAGTGTTATTTCGGTAGTCACTGAAAGGTGTTTCTTCAAGGGAAATATAGGCATGCTTGAAGAGGCCAAAAGGACGACTTCTCTGCCCGTTCTCCGAAAGGACTTCATTATAGACCAAATTCAAGTCTACGAAAGCCTCTTTGCAGGGGCTGATGCCCTTCTTTTGATCGTCTCTCTGATCGAAGAGGAGAAGAAATTAAGGGATTTGTTAAATCTAGCCAATGAACTTGGAATGGAAGCTCTCGTGGAAGTCCACGACGAAGAAGAACTGATAACAGCCCTGAAATGCGATGCCAAGATAATAGGGTTTAACAACAGGAACTTGAAAACCATGACCGTTGACGTCAACCGATGCGAGCACCTTATGTCTTTTTTCAAAAAGCTCGACCCAAAAAGCAACAGGAAGGTAGTAGCAGAAAGCGGAATGAAGACAAAGGAAGATGTAAAAAGGCTAAAGGAACTGAACTTCGACGGTCTTCTTATCGGGGAAACTTTGATGCGCTCTTCTTCTCCAGACAAGACCATTAGGTCCTTACTAGGTGGGGAATAACTATGAGGGTAAAGATCTGCGGACTGACCAGGAAAGATGATGTAGAGGCCGCTTTGAGGGCGGGAGTAGATGCAATCGGCTTTATATTGGCACAAAGTCCGAGGAAAGTAGATTTAGACACAGCGAAAGAACTGGCCTGCTGCATTCCGCCTTTCGTTTCAGTCGTGGCTGTAGTAAAAAATCCGACAATTGAATTTTTGAATGAAGTTATAAAGTCCAAAATCTTTGATATGGTCCAGTTCCACGGCCAAGAAGATCCAAACCTCATATATGATTGCCCCCTAAAGACGATTAAAGCCATACCCTTAAAAGATAAAAAAGACCTCAAGGCTATATCTCGTTATGCCCATGTTGCTAATTTTTTTCTATTCGATGCTAAAGCGGGACCCCTTTCGGGAGGGACGGGCAAGACTTTCGATTGGCGAATAATCAAGGGCCTTGACCCGGGTAAACCTTTTATACTGGCAGGCGGCATAGGGCCAGAAAACATAGAAGAGGCCATCGAATTTGTAAATCCACATGCAATTGACGTTAATAGCGCCGTCGAATCTTCTCCGGGAATTAAAGACGAGAAGAAAATTTACGGACTCATGGAAAAGTTAAAAAACTGGAAATATAAATTTTAGGAGGGATAAAATTGGATCTTAAAGGATATTTCGGAAGATTTGGAGGAAGGTTCGTACCGGAGACGCTAATTCCGGCCCTGGAGGAATTGGAAGAGGCCTTTTACAAAGCCATAAACGACGAGGCCTTTATGGCACAATACCGATATTTGTTGAAGGATTATTCCGGAAGACCGACATCGCTTTATTTTGCCGATCGCCTCTCGAAGCACCTTGGCGACATCAAGCTTTACCTCAAGCGCGAGGATTTAAATCACACGGGAGCTCATAAGATCAACAACGTCCTGGGACAGATCCTTCTGGCTCTTCGCATGAACAAAAAAAGGATAATAGCCGAGACCGGCGCAGGACAACATGGCCTGGCCACGGCCACGGCGGCGGCCAAGTTTGGCCTTGAATGCCACATCTACATGGGATTGGAAGACATGCATCGCCAAGCCCTAAACGTCTACAAGATGAGGACTTTAGGAGCCGAGGTCATACCAGTTACTTCAGGTACGATGACGCTCAAGGATGCCACCAACGAAGCCATAAGAGATTGGGTAACAAACGTGTCGACCACTCACTACGTCATAGGCTCCGTCGTCGGCCCCCACCCCTATCCCATGATGGTGCGCGAGTTCCAACGCGTAATAGGAGATGAAACGAAAGAACAAATACTGCAAAAGGAGGGTCGCCTTCCCGACCTTTTGGTTGCCTGTGTCGGCGGGGGAAGCAACTCCATGGGAATGTTCTATCCCTTCGTAAACGATAAAGATGTGAAGATGGTCGGAGTCGAAGCAGCAGGATACGGAATAGAAACAGGGCAGCACGCCGCAGCACTCACGGGAGGTAGCGTTGGCGTGTTGCACGGATCGCGCTCTTATATCCTTCAGGACGGGAACGGCCAAATTGTTCCTGCAGTTTCCATATCGGCAGGCTTGGATTATCCGGGGGTAGGTCCTGAGCACAGTTTTTATCATGAGACTGGCAGAGTTCACTATACCCATGCCACAGATGACGAGGCCATAGAAGCCTTCAAGCTCTTATGCGAAACGGAGGGCATTATCCCAGCGTTAGAAAGCGCCCATGCCCTTGCATTCTTAGTGAGAGAACACAAAAACATCGAGCCGGGAACGCTCGCAGTCCTATGCCTTTCCGGCAGAGGAGACAAGGATATGGAAGCGATAAAGGGAAAACTTTTCGAGGAGGAGATGTAATTATGAAGACATTAAACGAGGCTTTCGATGCCGGCAAAATACTCATACCCTACATAGCAGCCGGCGACCCGGACCTTGATACGACTGCCGAGATCATAGGAGAGCTGGACAAATTAGGGGTGGGGATTATAGAAGTGGGTATGCCTTTCTCAGATCCGCTTGCAGACGGACCGATTATCCAGGCGGCATCCCAGCGCGCATTAGCCGGCGGGACTAATATATCGAGGATATTTAAGATGTTGGAAGAGTTAAGGGACGTCAAAACACCCATCGTCTTAATGGGATATTTTAACCCCATTATGAAGTACGGCGAAAAAAGCTTCATCGAAGATGCCCTCTCCTGCGGAGTCTCTGGCGTTCTAATACCCGATCTTCCCTTCGACGAAGGCAAAGAATTCTACGATATTTGCTCTGAAAAGGGTCTGTGCCCCATCTACATGGTAACGCCAAACACCAAAGAAGAAAGGCTGTCTCAAATCGGAAGCAAAGCACGGGGATTCCTGTACTGCGTGTCTCTCCTTGGCATAACGGGAGATAAAAGAGGACCCATAGAAGGGATAAAATCCTACATGGAGAGAGTAAGAAGCCATGTCTCCGTTCCCCTTGCCTTGGGTTTCGGCATAGACAGCCCCGATAAAATAACAGCAGTAAAGCCCTACGTTGACGGAATAGTAATAGGAAGCGCAATAGTGAATATCATCTCTGAAAAGGCTGATATGGGAAGAAAGGCCATCGTCAACGAAGTATCGGTCTTTACATCCGCACTCATCGATGCCCTGAGAACAGCTTTGCAACCTTAAACGCCTGATCATACCCAAAGACCCTTCTCTTCGTACATAAAAAGGAGCGAGGATAAAAAGATCTCGCTCCTTATAAAAACTCCTTAAAATATGGCGTAATCGGAATCCTTTGGGTCGCATACGAACATATGGCCCGGTGCATGGGTTATCGCGAAGGGTGGCTTACTTGCCATCAAGGCTGCCTGAGGAGTAACGCCGCAGGCCCAAAAGACGGGAACCTCTCCTTGGTTTATAGGAACGGGATCGCCAAAATCGGGTCTGTTTATGTCTTTTATCCCTATGACAGAGGGCTCGCCAATGTGTATGGGAGATCCGTGAACTGCGGGAAAACGTCCCGTCGTCAAGACGGCCTTTGGCACCTGATGAGCGGGAATGGGCCTCATGCTAACTACCATTGGGCCGGAAAGCCTCCCGGCCGGCATGCACTGGATGTTCGTTATATACATCGGGACGTTGCAGCCGCATTCGATATGGCGCACAGGGATTCCGGCATCAAGCAAAGCGGATTCGAAGGTAAAGGAACAACCCAACAAAAAGGCAACAAGGTCATCTCTCCAACAAGAGATAATATCTGTAGGTTCGTCAACTAATTCGCCTCTTTCCCAAACCCTGTACTTGGGCAAATCGGTGCGAAGGTCGGCTCCCCTTGCTACAAGCTTGGGCTCGGGATCCCCAGGTTCCGTTATATCCAGCACTGGGCAAGGTTTCGGATTACGCTGTGCAAACACGAGAAAATCGTATGCCCAATCCTTTGGCAATATGACCAGATTTGCCTGCACGTGCCCCTTGGCCATCCCGGCAGTAGGACCCGTCCACTCCTTATTTCTGATCGCCTGTCTGACTTCTTTGGGACTCTTTGAGGCGTAATCTATGGCTTTCATCGTCTAATCACCTCTGATATGGGCATTATCTCTATGCCTGCCGCTTGCAAGCCTTTTCTGATTTCGGTGGCCATCTGAACGGCTTTGGGCGAATCTCCATGCAAACATATGGAATGTGGTTTAAGGTCTACGACATGACCGTCTATGGTTTCGACTTTGCCTTCCTTAACCATGCGAACTACCCTAGCTACAGCCAAGCTGACGTCATGTATCATGGAACCCTGGACTTTGCGCGGCACCAACGTGCCATCCGCTTGATAAGCTCTATCGGCAAAGGCCTCCGCTGCATAGAGCACCCCAACTTCCGCTGCCGCCTTGTCGAATTCAGAATTAGCCAGTCCCAGCAGAATTAAACCTTGGCCTGCATCCTTGACAGCCTGTGCTATGGCGACAGCGAGTGCACGATTTTTGGCTGCTTGGTTGTATAAAGCCCCATGGGCTTTGACGTGCTGCAGCTTAACTCCCACCGCATTGCATGCCGCCTGCACGGCACCTATCTGATACAGAGTGTAGGCATATACTTCATCTGGCGTTACGTCTATATTTCTACGTCCAAAGCCAATTAAATCGGGATAACCGGGATGGGCTCCTATGGCCACACCCTTTTCTTTGGCAGCCCTCACTGTTGAAAGCAACACTACGGGATCCCCGGCATGAAAGCCACAGGCTATATTGGCAGAACTGACGAACTGCAATACAGCATCGTCATTGCCCATTTTCCAGGCCCCAAAGCTTTCACCAAGATCGCTGTTTAAATCTATGGCATACATGAAACACACCTCCTCAGAACATCTTTACAGAATTCAATCGACCTCTTCAACGGTCACATCATAAGTCACTTCTTGAATCTTCAGCCTCATGCGATAAGCTTCTTTCCTGACCGTTCCCTCTCCGGGAAAAACCTTGCGAGTCCTGTATGAAGCTCGAAGCCTTAAAAGCTCTTCTATCTGCTCCCTTTCGACCTTTACGGCAGCTATGGATTCTTCAAGGGTTATAGACTTAAAACGTACCCCTTGTCCCGGCATTCGCTGCGCTAAATTAGCTATATCGGGGGTACAAAGCACTGCTATTTTCGTATAGCCTCCAGTAGTCTGTCTGTCGGCCAACATACATATAGGCTTGCCGTGACCGGGAACCTGAATTGCCCCTAAGGGGATTGCATCTGAGATAATATCCGCTCCGGATTTATGCTCTATCACCGGCCCCTCAAGTCTGTAACCCATTCTGTCCGCCTCGTTAGTTATGGTGTACTCCGATTCCAAAAAAGCCCTGATTCCCTTTTCCGTGAAGGCATCGTCTTGTGGCCCCAAGACCACGCGCAATGGAGAATCTTCGCTTCTGTCCGGTCTCAGATGCTCGGGGCATTGAAAATCGGCCGTCTGCCATGTTAAGGGTTTAAGAGGACCCGTGGAAAGCTTGTCTTGTGCTTTAAGAGGGCGCCCTTCCAAGCCGCCTACTTTTGCCCTTAGATAGGTAGATTTGCTTCCCATTACCATCGGGACATCGATGCTGCCCGATAAGCAAAGGTAGGCTCTGCAACCTCTTCCCTTGGGTGAAGTGACAGATATTTCGTCACCGGATTTTACCCTAATCGATTGCCACATAGGCGCACCGACACCGTTAATATTAAACCCCAGCTCCGCTCCAACTAAGGCAATCAGCCCTTCCCCTTCCGTCACAATCAATTTAGGTCCCATGGCCGTAATCTCCAAAGCAGCTTCCTTAGGATCGTTTCCCACCAATATATTCCCTATCTGCAGGGCCTGTGGATCCATTGCCCCCGCCACCGGCATCCCCTTTCCCTGATATCCCCATCGGCCTAAATCCTGAACGGTCGTCAGCAATCCCTGAGTTTGCACTTCTAATATCATGCAACATCACCGCTTTTTTGCAATATTGCAGGCTTGTAAGTTCTCGAGGCTACTTCGGATGCAATTTCGTCGTATTCCTCTCTGTCGATGCTTTTAAATCTAACCCACATACCGGCATCGATCAAAAAAGGTTGTTCGCCTTGAGGATCAAAAAGCCTCAAGGGAGTCCTTCCAATCAGTTGCCATCCTCCCGGGCTGTCTATGGGATATATGCCGGTTTGCTTTCCCGCTATTCCCACGCTTCCCGCGGGAATCACCTTTCGAGGCTCCTTCAACCTTGGAGTAGCGAGGCTCTCGTCCATCCCTCCCAAATAGGAAAAGCCGGGCGTAAAACCCAACATATAACAATAGTAATCCGGAGCTGTATGCCTGCGTATAATTTCTTCTTCCAAAATCCCCGTATGGCTTGCAACATTTTCCATATCGGGCCCAAATTCCCCACCGTAACAGACGGGAATTACTATGACAAGTCCTCCTTTGGAAATTTCTCCTTTGGTCCTTTGGGCCATGCTTTTGAGCTTTTCAAAGAAGAGGCCTATATCGCCTACGGCAAGAGGATCAAAATAAATTGCCAGGGACCTGTATGTTGGGACCAGTTCCACAATGCCGTAAAGATGTGAGTTTTCAATGTATCGGCGAAGCTGTTGAACCCTGGCGTTGATTTTCATATCTATACTGTCCCCGAATTCAATAACTACCGCACTATCACCGGCGCACATGATCTTGGGTTCAAGATATTCGGCCAATTAAACACACCCCTTAATGCCCTAATATAAAGGGCAGAAGGCTATTAGCGCCTTCCGCCCTTAACAATCCTATCCAAACATAGTAAATATTCTGCCCAGCGAAGTAATGCCCATCCACAACGTAATGGCCACCATGAGATACCCCGTAACGGTTAACCATTTAGGATGTCGATACTCTCCAATGATATCCTTTCTGTGGGCTGCGAGCATGACCGACAACAAAGCCAAAGGAAGGATCAATCCGTTGACCGAACCGGCGAAGATCAACAGCGTCACGGGTTGACCTATTGTAATCAGGACCACAGTAGAAGTAACGATGAATCCTATGATCCACCAACGATTATTCTTCTGAATTCCCTTAAATAAAGTCTGCAAGAAAGATATGGACGTAAAAGAAGCACCTACGACGGATGTGATCCCGGCAGCCCAAAGCACCACTCCAAAAATTCTATAGCCAATCTCGCCTGCCCCCAACCTAAAAGCAGAGGCCGGAGGATTTTGCGGATCTAAGGTGTGACCTGCCCATACAACGCCAAGGATTGCCAAAAACAGGAGTATCCTCATGATACCTGTTATTACGA
Organism: Acetomicrobium sp. UBA5826; assembly: GCF_002433005.1. Lineage (GTDB taxonomy): Bacteria > Synergistota > Synergistia > Synergistales > Acetomicrobiaceae > Acetomicrobium. The sequence continues at coordinate 10,182 of NZ_DJHF01000013.1, forward strand.
TGCCGTTAGTTGCTCCTCTCGTCACGTCCTTGATATGCTCAACACCGCATATTCCGGCGTCCAAAAGCCTATGGGCCCCTGAAAAGGTAATATACCCGCCGACGGTGCCTCCGATTAACGTAATGATGACCATCCAATCGATTTGAGAGGGCATGAAAGCTTCTCTAGTCGCAACCCCAACAGGCGGCTTAGTAACAAAGACTGTATATAAGACCAAAGCTATCATGATAAAACCAAGTATTTTAGTGAACTGATCCATAGCTCGTCCCATTTCTCTGTATAAAAATATTATGATGCCTATACTGGCACTAATAACTGCTCCCCATGCAATAGGTATCCCTGCTATTACATTTAAACCCATAGATGCTCCGGCAACGTTTCCTATGTTAAACACCAAACCGCCCAAGGCAACTAAAAAGGCAATAAAATATCCAAGACCGGGAAGGACTTTGTTTGCCACGTCTTGGGCACGCATCTTAGATACGGCTAATATTCGCCATACATTTAGCTGAACTATCAAATTAATGATAATGGAAATCAAAATAGCAAAGGCAAAAGAGGCTTTGAGCTGGTTGGTGAAGACCGCAGTTTGCGTAAGAAACCCCGGACCTATCGAGGATGTGGCCATCAAAAATGCGGCACCTAACAGTATGCTTAACGTTTCTTTTCTGCTCCTTTGTCCTACATTGTCGATGCCATTCTGAGATTCTTGCTGTGACAATTAATCCACCTCCCAATAGTTTAAGTAGCTTTTCAGGAAACAATTTTTACTAGTGCTTCGACAAAAATCTGATAGGCCTTATCATCATATAGATATATGGCAATTTCTTTTAGCAATGTATCCTCTTCTTCAATGTAATACATCATTTCTTCCAACATTGCCCCCGCACATGTCTCGTAGTCGATGGAACCAACGCCCGTACCCAAAGCCGGAAAGGCAACGCGCTCGATCTTCAATTCGTCACAACGCATTAGCGCGCTTTGAGTAGCCTCTCTTATCGACCGCTCATTTGTTTTAAGATCTTGGCCCATCACCACAGCATGAATTACATAGTCAACTTTCAGTTTTCCGGCCCCAGTAACCACTGCTTCCCCCACTTTTACCGGCCCTTCGGAGATTGCTTCTTTCTCTATTGCGTCACCTCCTTTTTTCTTTATCGCTCCAGCAACCCCAGAACCCATCCAAAGGTGATTGTTCGCTGCATTGACTATGGCATCCCCATCGTATTCAGTTATATCTCCTTTATAAAGCCTTATCGTAACAGCTTTAACCTTTGCCTCCGTAAGCATCTTTCTCCCCCCAAGGGAAATATTAGATAGCGTTTAACTATATGATAATACACGCATGACAATAGACTCAATTATTATCGAGGCTTGCAATAGCTTTAAATTATGCATAAAACCATCTGTCGCCTATTGCACATACCAGAATATTCCCATATCGCTAATAGGCCTTGGCGAATACGGCTAATTTGCCGCCCCTTTTTTTCGTATAAAAACACGTTCCCTCAGTTGGCTCGTTTAACAGGAAACATCGTATGGTAGCGGTGGTTGCTTCCTTTATGGCCTTCTCGTCCTCGGGAGAGCCGGCAAAGTATGCTTTGATAAACCCTCCTTTTTTGTTTAAGACCTCATTAAATTCCTCAAAGGAAGTCACGTGATAGGTGTTTTCCTCTCTGAAAGATCTTGCCTTCCGGTACAATGTGTTCTGTATATTTTCTAAAAGCCTGGGAACTTCTCTCTCTACAGCATCGAAGGATATGTTTACCACCTCACCAGTATCCCGTCTTACAGCACGTAAATGGGATGACTTCATCTCTGCTTCTCCCAACTCCAATCGCAGAGGAACGCCCTTTTGAAGATGATAAAAGAACCTATCGCCCGGTCTCATATGAAATTGTGTATCCAAAACAACCCGATTTGCTCCTAAAATTTTCTTAAGACTTTCCGAGATCTTTTGTGCTTCGGGCAATATTTTCTCCTGTAACAGATTTTGATCAGGAGTTATCGGTAAAATTACAGTTTTAACGGGCGCAACATTTGGGGGCAATACAAGGCCATCGTTATCGGCATGAGTCATGATAATTGCACCTATCAAACGCGTGGAAACACCCCAACTTGTCGTCCAGGCGTATTCCAATTCCCCATCCTTATTCTGAAATCTTATATCGAAGGCCTTTGCAAAATTTTGCCCTAAAAAGTGGCTTGTACCGGCCTGCAGTGCGCGCTTATCTGTCATCATGGCCTCACAGGTATAGGTGTTTTCCGCTCCTGGAAATCTTTCTCCTTCCGACTTCTCACCCGTAAGCACCGGAAGAGCCAAAACCTCTTCCATGAAAGAACGGTAAACTTCCAACATTCGAAGAGTCTCTTCGAGGGCTTCTTCTTTCGTCGCATGGGCAGTGTGCCCCTCTTGCCACAAAAACTCAGAAGTGCGCAAAAACAGCCGCGGCCTTTTTTCCCAGCGAAGAACGTTACACCATTGATTTATCAGGATGGGAAGATCCCTCCACGACTGTATCCATTTGCTGTACATGTGCCCAATTACCGTCTCCGAAGTGGGCCTTATAACCAATGGTTCTTCCAACTCTTCGCCTCCGGCGTAAGTAACGACAGCGCACTCTGGAGAAAATCCCTCAACGTGTTTTGCCTCCTTCTCCAAGAAAGAACTGGGAATCAAGAGTGGGAAATAGGCATTTACGTGCCCCGTCTCCTTGAAGCGTTCGTCCAGTTGGCTTTGTATGGATTCCCATATTGCATACCCCGTAGGTCGGATGACCATGCACCCCCTCACCGGGGCGTAGTCGGCCATCTCAGCAGCTTTTATTACATCCAGATACCACTGCGAATAATCTTTTTCGCGGGGCGTTATATTTCGTGCCATTTCAATCCCTCCGTAATCTAGCGCTATAGACTTGCGATCCCCTCATCCTCCAAAAGGTCGATGAGGCGCTCTTTGTTAAATCCGATTACAAACCTATCTCCTACCTGAACTACAGGAACGCTCAATTGATGGGTACGCCTGACCAGTTCCATGGTTGCTTCTCTATCGCGGCTTATATCAACAACCTGATACACAATTCCTCTTTCCGACATGATTTCCTTAACCTTCTCGCAGGCATGACATGTCGGATTGGTGTAAACCTTGATATGCATTACAAAATCACTCCTCGCTTCTATTGTCCTAAAATAAAATGTAAACCCATACTGGAACTACCAATATGGAGATAAATGTACTTGTAGCAATAAGTTCTGCTGCGTACTTATGATCCGTGCCTATCCCCTTGGCAACTATAGACGTATTAACTGCTACAGGCATGGCAGAAACTAGTATAACAGCGTTTCGGACGTTATGGGCAATCGGCCACACAAAAAAACAATAACAATACTAAAAGTAGGTAAACAGCCACCTTTATCAGCATATCTACCCAAGTATATTTTATGCGCTAGATGTAAACTACAAGTGCAACGGGGCTAAGATTCCCAAGATTTAAGTATAAAAGAATAGCCCACAGCAGAACACTTAGTTAATATTGTTTCTGGACAAAACCTATTGATGAAAAAGCCCCTGCCATGAGCTACCATCATTTTACCGCAGAACAGAGAGAAAAGATATTCTCCCTGAAGGAGAAACTGAGTTATGCAGACATAACCGACGAAGTAGGCTGTCATAAAAGCACTATCAGCATAAAGCTCTCCCGTAACGGAGTCCTATCTGGATACAGTGGAGTTCGTGCTCAAAAACGTTACCTGGAATGCCGAGTGCTCGGAAAACATGGAACCGGATGCCTTGTCACTCTGGCGGGGAAACTCTCCGGAAAGCATGCAGATCCCCTTTCAGAAGTTGTCACGAAGCTTCTGGAAGGCAAACCTTGCGAAACCATTACTTTCGATAAGGGCAAAGAATTTGCCCGACACCAGAAAATAGGAAATGCCCTGGGAACCAAAGTCTACTTCTCCCATCCTAACAGCCCCTGGGAGCGAGTAACAAACGAAGGAAAACACGAATGGACTGCTTCGGCAATTCTTCCCCAAGGGGAAAAGCATGACTCAAGTTAGCCATAAGGATGTGGACGCAGCTGTCCGCCTTCTTAACGATAGACCCTGAAAGTGTCTTGGCTGAAAAACTCCTCTGGAAGCTTTTTTTAGAAATACTTCATCAGGATGGCCAAAAGCGTTGCACTTGATTTGACAAACTAAGTACAGAAAGATAAACGTAACCGTGGAGATTTTAAAGATATACGAACATAAACTAAAGGATGCAAAGGCAGCCCTATCTTGGGCCGACAAGGCGATGAGGATTTCCTACAATATCGTCCCTTTGCTCTGGCATGGCAAAATAGACTGTCTGATCTTTCAAAGCGCCTAGAACGTTTGAAAAAGAGATGGGGTGTGTCTTAAAAAGATCTTATACCGCAATCAGAAAAACTGAGACCTTGGCATTACCAATCCCAATGCTTCAACAAATACAAACCACATAATTGCGGTTGTAATAATCGAATACAATATACCAAATACAAAACCCTTTTTGGTCAAATCTGTTTTTAAAAATGCATAGGTTAACAGAGACAATAAAAGGGAAAACAAGATAAAACCTATAGTATCAAGAAGATATACCAGCAAGCAAAACAACAACAAGTATATTACTATTGAGATAGTCTGCTTTCTCGAATTTCCTTTTTTTGCTTCGACATTAGTGCTGGCTTTGATGTTACCTTTATATTTAATAAACGATTTAAGAGCAGTTACAAACCACAGAACCGATAAAATTATTAACAAACTGGATATGGTCTTGGGGAAGAAATCGCCTCCCAAAGATCCAAAGCTCAGCGCGCGAATTTTCCCGGCCTCTACCCGAAATATTATTCCGACAATAATGAAGCAGATCGAGGCAATTAAATCCAACTTCCGCTCATTCATACACAACAACCCCCAAATGCGCCAAGTTTCAAGCATTGATTTTAAAAGAAAGAGGCTAGCGTTACCATCGGTAGGAAATAACGTTATTCCCTACCGATGGTAAACAGTGTTACTTTTTATTTACAATATATTCGGCTAACTTCTTATAGGTAACCTCTTGTTCTTGCCAAAACTCTACCAATTCGTCGCCTGTTTTGAAAAATGGAACGGCGTAAACCATATCTGCAAGCTTTTGTTTGAACTCAGGGTCATCGATAATCTTTTTCATTATTGCATTAAAGCTAGATACAACAGATTCAGGAGTTTTAGGCGGGAAGAAAAACGTATTGGTCATAGGAAATACCAGGTCGGAATAGCCAAGCTCGGCAGAACAAGGAACGTTAGGAATGAACTCATCCCTTTCATTATCATGAACGGCCAATACTTTGATCTCGTCCGTCTTAATATAGGATACCAGCGACACCAACCCAACAGGTATCAAGTCGACATGTTTCCCGAGTAAAGCTACTATTCTTTGAGCATCTCCACCCTCGTTAGGAACTACGCGAAAGGCCTTTGGTGCCGCAGCTTCCACAGCGGCATACTCAAGATAAGCGATTCCACCAGCACCCGTACCATAAACGTATTTATCAGGATGGGCCTTAGCGTCTTCAATGGCATCCTTCAGGTTTTCCCATGGCATATCGGGTCTGGTAGCCGTAACCCTTGATGTCTTCGTCACGACACATGCAGGGACAAAATCGGTCCAGTTAAGATCTGCTACCCCCAAGTAAAGATTGCCCAAAATTGCCTGATGGTACCATAAAACGGTATAGCCGTCAGGTCTGGCTCCCTTAACTTGCCTTGCTCCTACGGCACCTTCTGCTCCAACAACATTTACGATGGCCATTTCTTGACCTGTGTACTTTTTCCAAAACTCAGCTATCAACCTAGCTGCGACATCGCTAGCTCCTCCAGCTGAGTAAGGGACGATGACTGTAACGGCTTGTTCCGGATAGGCATCTTTTGCTTCAGCCTTTGGAACTACAGTCATATGGCCAACAACGATTGACAACAAAAGAACAACCAAAATGCACTTCTTAAACATCATTACACCCCCTAATACTTGATTATTATTGCTCTTGCGCTTTGCCAGGTTGCAACTTGGCAGCAAGTCTTGTGTTCACGTATATGCCCAACAAGAACAAGAATACCGCACCGATAAGGAGGATAACGCAAATAGGCCTAATGAACAAAGGCATTATACTGCCACCTGAATGGGCAAGCCCTTGACGTAAGCCCTTTTCTATAATGGGCCCCAACACGAAAGCTGTGATAATGGGAACAATAGGTAGATTTATTTTTCTGAAAAGATATCCCATCACTCCAGAGACCAACATCAGCCATATATCTAAAAACCTACTATACAATCCATAGGCACCTATAACCATGCAAATCGTGATAATGGGGAACAAATAGTAAGATTTTATACTAAGTACCTTTATGAAGAAGCCCATCAACAAAAGGCCCATGATCACCATCACTATCGTTCCTACAAACTGAGCCGCAAATATCGTGTACACCAATTCCGGGGTATCCCTAAACAATAGTGGCCCAGGAAATAAACCGTGGATCATAAATCCACCAATCATCATTGCAGTAGTCGCATCCCCTGGAATCCCTAAAGACAACAAAGGTACCAAAGCTCCCGGGACAGTGGCATTATTTGCCACTTCAGAGGCAATAATGCCATCAGGAATTCCGGTACCGAATTTCTCAGGATGTTTTGAAGACGATTTGGCAAATCCGTAGGATACAACACATGACGTTGCGCCGCCAACTGCAGGGAAGACGCCTATTATAAAACCTATTAACAAAGAACGAATAAAATTGATCGGCTGCTCAAACAGGACAGTTTTAATTGCCTCCATAAAAACCTTGATACCCATCTTGGACTTCCTGGCTTCCAGGGGCACCACATTCTGTGTTCTTTGCTCTATTGCTACAAGAACCTCGGAAATGCCAAACATTCCAACAAGCAAGGGCAAGATGTCGATACCAGCTATCAAATCCGGTATCCCAAATGTCAGTCTACCTACACCTGTCAACATGTCAGCACCAATTGATGCCAACAGTAAGCCGATAATTATCCCAATGGCATTTTTAATGAGGCCGCCTTCCATCATTCCCATGCATCCGGCAAAGGCCAGTATACCCAAAGCAAAATATTCAAATGGCCCAAATTTAAGCGCAATTTGCACCAAGCCGTATGTTGCTATAATCATGAGAAAAACAGCCACTATTCCCCCTAAAAAGCTGGATGCCAGGCTTAGTGCAAAGGCTCGTGCGGTTTCTCCCCTCTTTGACATGGGATATGCATCAAATGTAGTGGCAATGGATGAAGGCGTTCCTGGCATATTAATTAAGCCCGCAGAGACAAAACCACCCGATATGGCACCTACGAATATGCTGGTAAGCAATATCAATGCCGTCTCAGGCCTCAAGCTATAAGTAATGGGAATTGCTAAAGCAACACCCATTGTAGCTGTAAGACCAGGTATAGAACCAAAGATAATACCCCACAAGATACCTACCACCATAATAACAAAATTTAAAGGTTGAAAGAGAATACTCATGCCCACTTGAAATGTTCCGATTAAAGCCTCCATATTCCGTCACCTGCCAAACTAATCTCAATACGTTACTTGGTTAAATCTACAATTTCTTCTCTGGGGAAGGAGTATTTGACGCATACTATCAATCCACTATCGGCAAAAGCTCTCCCCCGCATTTGCACAGAATTATGTCATCTCCACCCACAAAGGATTCCGCAATACCTAAAGCTTCTTTAAGATTATTAGCAGGAATAAATCCTATTTTTTTTGCAACCTCAGCTTCTATACCAGGACATAAAATAATCCCCACACCTTTGTCCTTTATAACACGTCCTACATGAACCAAATGTGCAGCAACTATGAGATTATCAAGTTCCCCGCTCTCTACCAGCTCTTTAACGTCTTCGTATCCTTTGTAACCGTATCTTTGAACTAAATTACCAAACTCTACGCCAACTCCCTCAGGACAAGGTGTAACCAATATCAACGCCCCCCCCTCGTCCAGTACGAGATCTCCAGAGTATACGCCCTTGGCGGCCTGCCATAGCTCTAAGTCAGCAGGAAAAGAATCGGTTATTACTATCTTCGATTTTGACGACTTAACAGAAAAGTATTCTCTGGAAAACTGAGCAGCCTCATAAAAGGTGGGCTTGGGCTCGCCAGCGAAAACCTTGATTGGATTCCCTTGGCTATCGGGAACAACATTAATGATAAAATCTAGACCCGCGAATTCCGCTATTTCCTCTATTTCCTTGCGCACAGGATTGTCAGCCTTTCCTAAAATCTCCCGCCCTTCATATTTAGCACTTAACCAATGCGTTAAGCCTGTAGTATTTTCTCCTGATATACCAGGCTGAACAATCTTACCACCACCACTAAAACCGGCTACCCTGTGAGGTATAACGCTTCCTACACCCATGATGAAATCATGCTCCAAGACTAGTTTGTTAACCATTACCGGGATGCCGCTTCGAGTGTTGCCTATATTTACTACATCATTCTTGTAATCGTGAAATTTAATGTTTACCGCATTGACGATAGATTCACCATACTTCTCTATCTGTTCCTTCAAGCTCATGGGGCGATGTGTACCCGTTGCGACCAATATATCAACTTTCTCGCTAGGAATTCCAAAGCGAGCGACATGATCCAAAACTATAGGCAAGATCCAGGAAGTAGGGGTTTGCCTGGTGATATCATCAACTAAAATTAATAAATTTCTTACGCCTGATAATTTAGATGCTAGCTTTTCCTCAAGCAAACGATGCAAATCCCTCTCAAAGGTTTCTCTGTTTATCTGCTGGCCATGGGGCGGTTCTAGTATTGCCTTAATTCTTTCATCTGGAATCATGGCTTCCGCGAAATCATAATATTTAACTTTCATGACTTATCCCCCTTGTATTTACAGCCCTTGACACGACCTCTCGATTGACGACAATACTGGCGGAAATGTTCCCTTTAAAGAAATCAACAACAGCCTGAGCTGCCATCATGTTCATCCTATAGATAGCTTCTTTAGTATGTGCTCCAATATGGGGAGTAACAATTATATTTTGACATTCCAAAAGAGGCGATTGTGGATTCAGCGGCTCTTCAGCAAAGACGTCCAATGCTGCCCCCGCAATCCAATTCTCCTTTAAGGCTCTAGCCAGTGCTTCTTCATTCACAATATGACCCCTGGCTGTATTAATGAGGAAAGAAGTCCTCTTCATATTCCTAAGCTCTCGTTCTCCTATTAAGTTCCTCGTCTTCGAAGTTAATGGTACATGCACCGAGATAAAGTCGGCCTCTTTAAAGATCTCGTCAAAGTCAGCCGGTGTTACGCCTGCCTTTATAATATCATCTCTTTTTACGAAGGGGTCATGAGCCATGACCTTCATCCCCAAACACTGAGCCTTCTCGTTTAATAGCCTGGCAATATGTCCAAAGCCCAATAAACCTAATATCTTACCGCCGATTTCCATGCCCACAACATTAGGCCAAGATTGTTTTTGAAACACCTCGCAGTGTGCTGCAACGACGTTTCTTGAAAGAGCAAGAATAAACGCTAAAGCTAACTCTGCCACTGACGGAGTGTTTGCCCCAAGGGTTATCGTAACTGGTATCCCCAATTCGGTAGCAACCTTAAGGTCTATGTTATCTACCCCAACTCCATGTTTAGCTATTATCTTAAGCTTTGATTTTCTTAGCATTTCTGCAGTTATAGGTGTTGTTCCAACTATTAAGGCATCAGCATTCCCTAAATGATCAATAATATTTTTCTCATCTACGTTTATAATTTCGAAATCATTTTCTTTAAGTAAATTTACAGGATCATCAGAGTATCTTCCAAAAGTTCGGGTACTAATGAGCACTTTTCTCAATACAATAACGCCTCCCGAGTTAAAACTATTTTCATAGATAGTAATTAAGGCCGTATTTTGCATAAATATTTTTTTCTATTGATATCATTTCATTTAACCATTTAGAGTATGCGGAATTGCAATGCAAGCTTATTTTTCTATCCGGGGAAATGATACAACTATTCGCAGACATCGCTCTAAACACAGCAGAAGCTCTGTCCTTAAGATAAAACATTATCAACCCAACAGAGGCATCATATTTACTCTCTCGAACGGTCATAGAACAATTAAGTACGCTTGCCAAAAGGCCTAGCCAATTTTCTATTTGACACATACCTCCTGTTGCAACGACTCTGAACGACCCATTGTCATGGCTATTGAAATAATTTTTAACCGACTCGAAAACTCTCTTGAGGTTAAAGGCAATACCTTGCATTACCGATTTAGTTGCGTCATTTATCGTTGTAGCACCTTTGAATCCAATGAATGCACCAGCTCTATCTGGTATCCAGCGAGGCACTCTCTCGCCATAAACGGCAGGTATAAAGATGGGCAACATGCTTTCGGTTGATATCTCCTGATCGTGAATTAGCATCGATCGCAATGCGTTTGTGATTTCATCGTAATCATTAGATTGTAAGAAGTTCTTCAACCACCAATCTATAACACAACCGCCGCTCCTCATGGCCATTCCAATGATATAGGTTTCTTCATCAACGATATAGCACCATATGCCTTCATTGGGAACATTGGAATCATTAAAGGGGGATTTGCACATCCTCCGAATCGCAGCGCTTGTACCCATAGAAATTGTAAAGGCATCAAAATCATAACATGTAGTTCCAATGCTCGATGCTGCTGCGTCAGATATTCCCACTAGAAAGGCGATCTCTGAATTGTAGCTTTTAAAAATTTCTTGAATATCATTTACCGGTTTTAGGACTTGGCTAGGAGAGACAACGGTGGGGAACTTTGCAGAGCTCACTCCTGCCAGTTCTAAGAGTAAGTCATCTGCCCAAGTTCTCTTTGAAGTATCAAGACAGCCGCTTCCCGATGCTACTGAATAATCGATGACATGCTCTCCCGTCAATCTGTAAAGCAGATAATCCTTTGTGGCTGCAATTTTCCCAACTGCATTCATTAGGGAGGCATCGTTCTTGACAAACCATATAATTTTATATAGGGGATAAACGGAATCAACCGGGCATCCAGTGCGTTTATGGATCTCCGAACAGTATTTAGACCTCAATATATCAACGGCTATCGCATCGGCCCTCGTGTCCATCCAGGGTATTATGTCGCTGATTGGGTTCATTTCCTTATTAAGAAACAACAGAGAGTGCAAGGCAGTATCCAGAACGACTATGAAGGATTTAAATCCACTTGCCTGTTTTTCTAATGTTGCAACAATATTTTTTAATATACCAACAACAGCCTCGTAGATCGCCTCCGGGTCTTGGCGAACCTGACCTTGATGGTCGAAGGAGGCTGGGTAGCCCTCGCTAAGCTGCAAAACGATCTGCTCTTTCGCAGTATCCCACACTGATGCCTTTACACTTGACGTACCTATGTCCAACCCTACAACATGAGAGGCATCCATATCGCAATTCCCTCGCTTATATTTGTCTTAAGTGATTACTCCATATAGGCTCCTTTCATAGGAGATACCGCAAGTTTCGTATATATAGCAAGCGCACCTTTAGTATACCTGGGCTTAGGTTTCTCCCATCGTTCTTTACGTTCGGCCAGTACCCTTTCGACTTCATCTTTAGTCAAAGCCTTACCATTTATTCCAATCAAATCCAATTTTCTATTGGGGATGTCGATTTTTATCAAATCACCATCTTCAATTAGGGCAATCGGGCCTCCTTCGCTTGCCTCCGGAGAGACGTGTCCTATAGCAGGTCCTCTAGTGGCGCCGGAAAACCTTCCGTCGGTGATTAGCGCAGTGGTAGAGATCAGTTTTTCATCCGAAGCTATCGCTTCCGTTGTATAAAACATCTCAGGCATGCCGCTTCCCTTTGGACCTTCATACCTTATGACAACAACATTGCCCGGTTTGATGTTTCCGTCTAGTACTGCTTTCAAAGCTTCTTCTTCACAATCAAACACTCGCGCGACCAATACCGCTGTCAACATCTTCTCGTCTATGGCCGAATGCTTCACTACGGCTCCTTCGGGAGCAATGTTGCCTCTTAAAATGGCAATAGCGCCTTGGCTTCGAATTGGATTGAAGCTCTTTTTTATAATATCTGCCCTTGAGATGCCCGTATTTTTAAGGTACTCGTCGCATCTTTCGTAAAAACCAGATCTTTTAAGATTTTCAAGATTTTCCCCAAGGGGAAGCCCTGTAATCGTAAGAACATCTAAATTTAAAAAATCTTTTATTTCCTCCATAACAGCAGGAACGCCACCTGCATACCAAAAATACTCAGCTGGATAAAAACCACTTGGCCTTATGTTTGTAATATAGGGGATATTCCTGTGTATTTTGTCAAAGAGATCTGGAGAAATGTCTATTCCAAGTTCATGGGCAATAGCGGGAAGATGAAGCAATGCGTTCGTAGAACCCGCAATGGCAGCGTGCACCATGATTGCATTTTCAAAAGACTTTAAAGTCATTATGCTAGACGGTTTTAATCCCTTATACACTAAATCAACGATGCGGCGTCCAGCTTCGGAAGCTGCGTTCAGGAGATCGCCAGATGTGGCCGGCATAAGCGCTGTCCCGGGTAAGGCAATTCCCAATGCTTCTGCCATAATTTGCATCGTCGAAGCCGTCCCAATGAAAGAACAAGCACCACAGCTCGGACATGCGTTACATTTGTAGTAATTAAATTCCTCTTCAGACAACTCTTTTCTCTCGTACATAGCGCTATATTTACCAATTTCTTCTAAAGTAAGCATATTAGGACCGGCCTTCATCACACCACCGCAGATTACTATCGAAGGAATATCTAATCTTGCCACAGCTTTGAGGTGTGCTGGCATTGCCTTATCGCAACTTGCTATAAAAATCCCACCATCGTATGGAGTGGCATTAGCATGAACTTCGATCATATTGGCAATATATTCTCTTGAAGCCAAGGAGTAATTCATACCATCGTGCCCTTGTGCTTGACCATCGCATATATCTGTGACGAAATACTTGGCAGGCTTTCCACCATTAGCATCTATATTTTGACATGCTATTTCTACAAGACGGTTTAAATGAACGCTTCCAGGATGACTATCACCATAGGTGCTCTCCACCAATATTTGCGGCTTAGATAGGTCCTCCAACTTCCAGCCCATACCAATCCTCAAAGGATCCATTTCTGGGGCTTTCTTTCTAATCTCCTGGCTTCTTAACACTATTGGCACGCTCCCATATGAATAAAATTGGTCTATAAAGTCACAGGATTTTAAACAAGGCAAAGTTAATTTTAGCTAAGGAAATCAATATTATTTATAATTATGATATAAAAACGATCTGTCATTGTCAAGAATAATTATCCATATTGTAAACAATTGGTTCATTATACGGAATGATCAATATCAATTGACACCTGGCTTTTAAACTATACACATTGTCATGTTGACTAACCTATGCTAGGTTAAATTAATAGCATAGGGCCTCCTTATTTGAGGCCCTATGCTATATAAGAATTTTAAGTCAATAGAAAAAATTACTTTATTGCGATCAACAGAGGAAAATAGGCATTCACATATCCCGTCTCCTTGAAGCGTTCGTNNGCAGCTTTTATTACATCCAGATACCACTGCGAATAATCTTTTTCTCGTGGTGTAATATTTCGAGCCATCTTCATTCCCTCCGCAATCTCGATCTATATATTGACTATCCCTTCGTCCTCTAGGAGGCTCAATAGACGATCTTTATTGAAACCAACCACGAACTTGTCCCCAATTTGAACCACGGGCACAGCTAGCTGATGAGTTCGTCTGACAAGCTCCATAGCCGCATTTCTATCGCGACTAATATCCACCACCTCAAAGCCTATCCCTTTTTCAGATAGAACCTCTTTAACTTTTTCACAAGCCGGACAGGACGGGCTCGTATAAACCTTGATATCCATAGAAGTATCACTCCCCATTTGCCAATAATTTAAAACAAAATAGCAACCCATAAAGGAATGGTTATTAACGAAACAAAAGTGCTAGTTGCGATAAGCCTGGCTGCATAGTCATGATCCATATTCATGCCCTTGGCAACAATGAAGGTGTTTACAGCAACAGGCATTGCAGAAACTAGTATAACAGCGTTTCGGACGTTATGGGCAACCGGCCAGAGGAAAAATAAAAACATAAGCAAAAGAGGATAAACGGCGTTTTTCATCAGGGTATCGATCCAGGTCTCTTTCAAGGATTCGCCCATTTCACTTAACCGTATGTTTGCTCCCAGCGCAAGCAACGCCAATGCTGTGGCCGAATTGCTTAACATCTTAAGGGATTCGTCAATCCATAAGGGCAAGCTGATGCGAAATATTTCCGAACACACCGTAGCAAAAATACAAGAAATTATTAAGGGATTTCTTGCTAATTCCTTTAGCGTCTTTGAGACAGCATTAAAGTTGAGTTTACCGTAAAGGCCGAGCTGTCCGCATGCAACGGAAAAAATATGGTAACCTACAAGTGATATCCCTAAATATTTAGATGCTGCCGTAACCCCCGCCTCCCCCATTACTAAAGAAACAACGGGTATCCCCATATAAATGTTATTAGACCTCATGCAGGTCAGGAGGGAAACCCCACGCCTTTGAGGATTTTTCTTCCACGGAGACATCACAAAAGATACAGCGGGCATGATAATAAAAGAAACATACACAACATATAATAAATTTAGATCCTCTTTCGCAAATCCTCCTGAATAAAAGATGCTCCTGAAAAGAAGGGCCGGCAATATTCCCCAATATAGAACGTTTTCTAAATTACCCACATCGCCTTTTATAACTTTTATTCGCCGTAAAAACCATCCCAATCCCATAATTGCAAATATGGGCAATACCACAGTTACATACTTCACAAGACATCTACTCCTCTCAAAGAAAGACGCAGGGATCCCGAAAAATTATAAGCTACTTTTAGAAAAATAAATTACCGATCCTCCATCTAATGCTAAACTTTAATCGGAGGTGTATAAGCTTGGAAGCGCTCATGCACAAGAAAGATTTAACGGAATTTTTAAAATCACTTCAAATTCTTCCCGGGGAAATCGCTGCCTATGAAAAGATCCCCGCACAAGAGGCAAAATTTGGTCCGTGGCCGAAAATCGACCCCAGACTTTCTGAATCCTTAAAAAAACTAGGCATAGAGAAACTATATACACACCAAACAAAGGCTATCGACCTTGCAATGGCCAATAAGCACCTAGTTGTCGTCACCCCAACTGCCTCCGGAAAGACATTATGTTACAACATCCCGGTAATACATTCCATTCTACAGGACCAATCTTCAAGAGCTCTTTACATATTTCCAACAAAGGCTTTAAGTCAAGATCAATTAGCTGAGATTAACGCGATAACAGAGGGAATCGATGTTTCTATAGCGACCTATACATATGATGGAGATACTCCTCCAAACGAGAGATCGAGGATCAGGGCTGCGGGTCACGTTGTAATAACAAATCCAGATATGCTGCACACAGCGATCTTGCCTCATCATACCAAATGGATAAAGCTCTTTGAGAATTTAAAATACGTGGTAATAGATGAACTTCATACATATAAAGGAATTTTCGGATCCCATCTGGCGAACGTGATAAGACGACTTAAAAGGATTTGTGCTTTCTACGGATCACACCCAACCTTCATTTTCTGTTCCGCTACCATTTCGAATCCTGGGCAATTGGCCGAAGGGCTTATCGAGGAGCCTGTTGAGTTGATTGTCGAAAACGGGGCGCCGAGGGCAGAAAAACACGTGATGATTTACAACCCTCCATTGATCAACAAAGAGCTCGGGATACGGGCGTCTTCCCTTTCTGCAACGGCAGACATTGCAACTCAGGCAATAGCCAATGGAATAAGCACTATAGTGTTCACCAGGTCAAGGATAAACGTTGAACTCTTGTTGACATATATCAGAGAAGGCCTCAAAAAGCTGCGCATAGACGAAAACCTCGTCAGTGGATATCGTGGCGGATATTTGCCCAAGGAGCGAAGAAAGATCGAAAGAAATCTCAAGAGCGGAAAAATTTTGGGCGTCGTTAGCACAAACGCCCTGGAGCTTGGTATTGATATAGGAAGCCTCTCTCTTGCCATAATACACGGCTATCCGGGCAGCATTTCTTCCGCTTGGCAACAGATCGGCAGAGCCGGCAGACGTTTCGGACATTCTGCGGCAATAGTAGTGGCCTCTTCCGGACCTCTTGACCAATTCATCGCCACAAAACCGAGTTACTTTTTTGGCGGATCGCCCGAGTTGGCGAGGATCAATCCAAATAATTTATACATTTACGTCAATCACGTAAAATGTTCTGCTTTCGAGCTGCCCTTTTCTGAAGATGAACCCTTTGGTTCAACGAAACCAAAAGAGGCACTCGAATACCTTGCCCAATATGACATCTTACATAAAGCCGGATCAAGATATTTTTGGCAAAGCGATTCCTTTCCCGCACAGGATATTTCTTTGAGAAGCGCGACGAACGATAATTACACGATCATCGACATCACTGAAAAACATAAGCCTAAAGTAATTGGAGAGGTAGACAGGCCAAGCGCGCCAATGCTGATCCACCCTGAGGCGATATATTTTCACGACGGAAAAAGCTATCAGGTCACCGAACTGGATACTAAGGGTTTGCGCTGCTATGTGAAACGTGTATCTGTGGACTATTACACAGATGCAGATCTTGCCACGCGTTTACAGGTTCTGGATATATTTAAAGAAGACGGCCATTGGGGTTTAGGCGAGGTTTTATTGAGCTTTAGACCTACGGTTTACAAAAAGATCAAGCTCATGACTCACGAAAATGTCGGATACGGACAAATTTACATGGACGAGGAAGAAATGCACACAACCGCATGTTGGTTTAAACTGGGAAAAGAATTTATAGACTCATTAAATGAAAGTTTCTTGAGTTCTGGCCTTTTGGGTGTCTCCCATCTGATGAAAGTTGTCGCACCTTTATTTTTAATGTGCGATCGAGGCGATATAAGAGTACATCACATGGTTCGAGATCCCTTTTTTGAAACACCCAGTATATATATTGCAGACAACGTTCCTGGCGGAGTTGGCTTAGCGGATGGAGCCTTTGCCTTAAAGAAAAAACTAATAGATGCGGCCTCTGAGGCAATATATAATTGTCCCTGCGAGAATGGCTGTCCTGCCTGTACGGGCGCCTTAGGGGCAACAATGAATGCAAAATATGCCACCATCGCTTTGCTCAATCTTTTAAGCACACAAGAGGGTATAAGATGAACGACTATATGCCGTTACACATGAAATTTCTGCTAGACAACTCAAAGAGGAAGAACGAAGAAAGGAAGAGAACCTTTATAAAAGGCCTTCCCGCGGGACAATTTTTGGACGATGACGTATATTTTTGCGAGAGCAAGCATGAAATGTTACCTTACAAAAACCGGGGCGAGTTGGAAAATCACTTACAGATCCTCTCCCATTGGGGAGCGAAGGAACCGTTGGTCTTTTTTGACTTGGAGACAACTGGGCTCTCTGGAGGGACTGGCACTTACGCTTTTTTGGCAGGAATAGGCATGCTCGATCAAGACCAATTTATCGTTCGTCAATTATTCTTGTGCTCGCCAAGGGCCGAAGGAATCTGGCTCCAAAAGCTTATGGAAATAATTCCCTACAAACCTTCCTTCGTGACATATAACGGCAAAAATTTCGATCTTCCCTTAATCAACACTCGCTTTATCCTATCAAGGATGGAACCGATTGAACCTACAGGGCATTTAGACCTACTCCACCTCGCAAGGAGACTTTGGAAAAAGCGGATAGGCTCGTGCACATTATCCAATGTGGAAAAACAAATTCTTGGCATCGACAGAAAAACCGAGGATGTCCCGGGATTTCTCATACCTGAACTTTATGCTCAATTTCTTAAAACGGGAGACGCTTCAGGATTAAGTGGCGTATTTTATCACAACGAGATGGATATTTTGTCGCTTTGCATGCTCTTCAGTAAAGTGGCATTGACCCTTTCCGGAAGGAGCACCGACCCACACGAAATCGATATGGCCGGAGATGCTTGGTATAACTACGACTTAAATAAGGCCAGCCGCTTATGGGAAAAGGCTTCCTCGCTAACTCCACCAGCAAAAAACGCCATATGGAAGCTGGCAATTGAATACAAGAGGCAGGGAGATCATTGCGAAGCTTTGTCTCTCTTTAAAAAGTTATATGACATGGAATACAAAAAGATCGACGTCGCCGTTGAAATATCCAAAATCTATGAACATCAACTCAAGAACGCAAAAGAAGCCCTGCTTTGGGCCGAAAAAGCTATGGATAATTTTCTTAGGTATAGACCTTTCTTATCTTCGATAAGAAAAGAAAAAATGGCTGAACTAACTAAACGAATAGATCGGTTAAGAAATAAAATCCGCCTACGTTGATATAAAACACTATAATTACATACTTAAAGCCATTAAAGCCTTTGATAGAGGCTTTAATGGCTTTAAGTATACAGTTACTACATTAAATTAAACTTTCTTACTTTTTACCCACCCTATTTATTCGTAAGCAGGGAAACAACTACAAAAACTACAAGGGAAATTAGAGCAGCGAATATCTCTACGGGGGCTCCAAATAGCGAAACGCCGCCAACTATTCCCCATAAAGCAACGATCGAGCCTACGACCAAAGAAGCTAAGGCTCCCGCCTTAGTGGCGCCTTTCCATAAAAATCCTCCAATGACAGGAACGAAGACGCCTGCTGTATACATAGTATAGGAATAAATCAGGGCATCTATGATACCCGGCACCATCAATGCTATGACCAAGGCTAATATGCCAATGACGAACGTCGAAATTCTGGAGATCTTAAGCAATTCCCTTTCTTGGTCTGCTTCGCTAGCATGAAATATTTCAATCCAGAAGTCCTTGACAATATGAGATGTGGCAGCAGATAACAACGAATCTGCCGTCGACATAATGGCAGCCAACAGCGCAGCCAGGATCACTCCGCCGAGCAACGGTCCCATCATGTTCTTTAATATCCAGGGTACGGCCATCGCCGGATCTTCCAGATCTGCCAAAGCATTGGCACCCATGCCCATAATGGCAGGGAAAAAGCTGACTATTACCAAAACAATGCCGCCTACCAGGGCAGCTCCTTTAGCTGTTGTCCCATTTTTAGCAGAAAAAAGCCTTTGGTAAAAGTCTTGGCCTATCAGAGTGTACATCACTGTAGGGACGAGCAACCACATGATGCTGGCGGTTCCCATTCCCCATATGCTCAAATATTCCGGCCCAACGGCTTTCGCCTGAAGAAGCGATTCCAGACCTCCAAAACCTCCGGTATGTCCTAAAACTACAGATGCTGCAACTATAACTCCGATAGCTCCAAGAAGCATCTGTATTAAATCGGTTAAAGTTACAGCCCACATCCCCCCTGCAGTGGTGTATATGACGAAGACAAGGGTCGCCAGTATTGCTCCGGTATTTCCGGTTATTCCTAAAATACCCAAAGCTCCTCTAGCCGAAAGCACCTGTGCTGCTAAAATTCCTATTAAAGCAACAATAGAAAGCAATGAACCGAGAACCCTAATAGTCTTGCCACCATAACGCTTCTCCAGGTAATCCGGGACGGTATAAAAGGCCAGATCGCGAAATTTCCTGGCCGTGACCAAACCCAATAAAATTAATCCAATGCCGCAGGAAACGCCATACCATGCTCCGGACAGCCCATACCTGAAACCATACTCTCCGCCACCCATGACCGCACCGCCTCCAAAATGCGTTGCAGCAAGAGTAGCAGCACAAAGGATGATGCCGAGCCTTCTGCCAGCAAGCAAAAAGTCAGTCATCCCCTTGACATAAACCTTGCCAACCCACCAACCTATTAAAAGAAGCACCGCCATATAAAAGATAACTATATATAACACCGTTTCACACCTCCCTGTTAATTTTCTCTACGTGAACCGCATTCCCGGTAGGTATGTACAAAGCCCTTCCAGCAAAAGCCTCGCCTAAAACGTAATTTGCTGCTTCTTCTATATTGTCTGTTATTAGTCCAGGAAAGGCAACGTTCTTGTTTTTCGTGACCAAGGCACACCTTCGCCCTTGAAGCTCATAGACCGTTTTTGTAGCTATATAAGCAGGAATTGTAAAATCCTTCTTCAGTTCCTCTATCGCTACAGCTAAGTTACCCATTGCAAGCCTCATGAATCTATCGAAAATGGGGGTGCCCATGCCTTCCCTGAGTTCTGCGACCAAAATTATGCCTCCCCCCTCTTTGATGCCATGATATACAGCCGTCAGCGCTTTTGTCGCCTGGTAGAGCTCTAAATCATAGGGATAACCTCCACATGAGACAAAGGCTACATCTGCAAGCTCATCCACCCATATGGTCTGTAAAACCTGAGCTTCTCTTACTCCTTTTTTCCAGGCCTCCAAGAAATCCCCTGCTACATACGAATGTGGTTTTCCTCTCTCATCAGTTATTACGTTTAACAGAAATGATTTTTTGTCCTTCAAAACAACCTTTGCATATTCTTCCATATCTAGAGCCACAGGGTTTTTATCGAGCTCGCCACAGGTAACTTTTTCATTAAATTCATTTCCTATCAATCCGTTACGGTGGTTTGCCTGGATCGATTCTCTTGAACTTATGCCTGGAATTATGATTTTTCTCCCCCCTGCAAAGCCAGCCAAATCATGATAGCAAACACCTCCCAAGAGGATCAAAAGATCTGCCTCATAGGCATCTTTTTGTATCACTATAGGTGTGCCGAGGTTGGTTACCTTACCGGTATCCGTTAAATTTTCGGTGGATTGATGACACAGGACATGGTCTTGAGGTTTTCTCGCTTCGCCTAAAACTGCCCTTTCTTCATCACTCGACATCCTGCGATGTTGGCCTGTAGCTATAAGCCAAGTTACCTCACCTACGCCTGCCGTGCTCAACCTTTTTCTGACGGCTACGCACATCCTGTCTATTCCCTGCCAGGCTCGTGTGATATCGGGCACTAAAACGACAACCTTGCGGGAACCGGCAGCAAGTTCTTCCAAACGAGGCGATTCTATTGGGGAATTCAAAGCTTGCTCTACGTCGACGGGTCTTGCTTCTCCCGCTCGAGTTGTCGTATTTATTATGTCATACTGGCACTCCCAAAGAAGGGTATCGTCGCCCATTTTAAAAGCCAATGATTTCATAAAAGTTCACCTCCAACTGTCAATAGATTAACATAAAAAACGGTCATTTGAAGTATAAAGTGTAGCGAATCTGTAAGACTGATGCAATATGATGTGATCTAAAATATAATAGAATTTAACCCTTGACGAAGAAGGAGATGATCTTTGGTGTTCATTAGCCCTACTTACGGTCCTCTCGAACTCGACCAAGTGATCAAACGAATGTGCAACTTTATGGTTCAAGAGGGGAATTATCGGATAATAGTTGGAACCGATTCACAGCTTTTGATCAACAGTACGCTTTTCGTTTCCGCAATAGTGGTTCACAGAATCGGACGAGGCGGAATTTACTTTTACAGAAAAACCTACGATTCAAAACCCTACTCCATTAAGGAACGCATCTTAACGGAAACATCGATGAGCCTTACGCTTGCAAGCGAAATACTTCAACTTCTTGCCCAAGACATAATTCTTTGCGAACAATATAGACAATTACTTGAGATACACCTCGACGTCGGAGAAAAGGGTCTTACGAGGGAGATATTAAATATGGTTGTCGGCATGGTAAAAGGAAGCGGCTACGTGGCCCACATAAAACCGGATGCCTTCGCCGCTTCCTGCGTAGCCGACAAATACACGAAGAGCGCTTAATTTTTTAACGTGGCTTCATATCCGATTTCGTCCAGAGTTTCTACGACGCTTTCAATGTCATCGGTATTTGCTTCGACCGTCTTGTTATCCAGGTTCACCTTAAATTCCGTTAAACCCAAACCTTCTAAAGCCCTTGAAATTCGCTTAACACAATGTTGACACGACATATCCGGAACATCCAATATGAAATGCGCCATCCATAAATCTCCTCCTTCTTTTTTATCCTTCTAGCATCAGTTCTTTTAATGTGTTCAAATCTTCCTCAAATTTTTTACAAGTCATTTCCAAGGGTTGAGGTGAAGTCATATCCACTCCCGCTACCTTCAAGGCGTCAACGGGATCCATGGAATCGCCCAAGGAAAGAAATTTCAAATAGCAATCCACCGCCTGCTTTCCGTCTTTCAATATGCTCGCAGCAATTGCAGTGGCAGCCGAATAGCCGGTGGCGTATTGGTAAACATAATAGGCATTATAAAAGTGCGGAATTCTGGCCCATTCCAAAGGCAATTCTTCATCTATAAATAAAGTATCGCCGTAGTGCCTTTCATACAAATCTCTCCATATGGAGCTAAAGTCTTCATTTGTCAAGGGAATACCTCTCTCCAATCTTTCGTGCACTTGAAGTTCAAATTCCGCAAAGAGCAATTGCCTGTAGACCGTGGTGCGCGCCTGTTCCAATCCATAGTTGATCAAATAGGCCTTTTCGGCTTTATTGTTAGCTCCTTTAATCATGTGCTCAAGCAATAATATTTCGTTAGTCGTCGAAGCGACCTCGGCCGTAAAAATGCTGACGCCGGAATATACGTAAGGTTGGTTTTTAAAAGTAAAATGGGAATGCATTGCGTGTCCCATTTCGTGAGCCAGGGTGAAGACGTCCCTGAAGGTCCCGTTGAAATTTAAAAACACGTAGGGATGTACTCCGTAAACGCCCCAAGAGTAGGCCCCACTCCTCTTGCCCCTGTTTTCATACACATCCAACCACCTGTTTTCGAAGGCTCCCAGAAGAGCTTTCCGATACTCCTCGCCCAGAGGAGATAGGCCCTCTATGACGATATTTTTTGCTTCATCAAAGCTGTATCTCGTCTTGGGTTCCGGAAAAAGAGGAACGTAAAGGTCGTAAAAATGCATCTCATCCAGACTTAATACTTCTTTTTTAAACAATACATATTGCTGAAGAGGAGACAGCCATTGGTTTATCGTTTCTAATGCTTTTTCATAAACGATTGTCGGGATGTTCTCAGGATTAAGCGAGGCCTCTAGCGTTCTGTCGTAATTCCTCGCTTTGGCATAAAACACGTCCTTTTTTAAGCTTCCTAAATAGGTGGAAGAAAGCGTATTTTTTACTTTTTTATAACTTGAAAAAAGTCCCTTGAAGGCATCGCGACGCAAGCGCCTGTCTCTGCTGTGTAAAAAATATGAATACCTTTCCTCGGACAGTTCCACCTCCGTTCCTTCTTCGTCCCTGATCTTCGGAAACTCCATATCTGCATTTGTTAAGAAGGAAAATACATCTTCGGGAACTCTTGCCACATCTCCGGACATGGCAAGAATTTTTTCCCCCTCAACAGAAAGAATATGACCTTTAAGGCGCATTATCCTGGCAAGTTCAACCCTGTATAAATCAAGGCCCGGCTCCTCGGTTAAATACCTTTCAACCCCCTCCAGATCCAGCGATATTATGTTAGGTACAAAAGAGGATACTGCCTCGGAAAAGCGCAGATATATCAAAGAAGCGCGCTGCGCCATCGATTGGGCCTTTGTATCTCGGGCGTCTTCGTGACTTTTAAAAGAAGCATAGGCATAAAGCCTTCCCAACTCTTCCGCAACTTCGTCCCTGAGCTTAAGAGCATTTAAAAGCGATCTGGCTGAAGAAACAATGTCGTTGCCAGCTCTTTGCAATTCTTCCACCTTAACTTCCAGGTTACGTAACCTTTCGTCCCAAGCCTCTAAATTTGGATAGAGATCTTCCAGTCGCCACTTATATTCCTCCGGTATTTCATCCCTATCGGGAATGTCTGAAATCCTTTCCTCAGTCATAGAGATACTCCTTTCATTCAAACACTTTTTATCCTTAACGAATTCAATATTACTGATATAGAACTCAAAGCCATAGCCCCTTCGGCAATAATCGGGTGCAACAAGGCAGACATTGCCATAGGGATCGCTATGACGTTATATCCAAAAGCCCATGCCAAATTTTGTCTAATTATACTAAAGGTTTCTTTCGATATCTCAATGAGATCCACAACCTTTGACGCTCCACCCTTTAATATTACGACGTCTGCGCTGTCTATGGCCAGATCTGTGCCGCTCCCCATGGCCACACCTACATCGGCAGCTTTCAAAGCAGCAGCATCGTTCATGCCGTCTCCTGTCATCATAACCTTTTTGCCCGTTCCTTGATAGCGCCTTACGATATCGACCTTATCATCCGGACGAATGCCCCAATAAAAGTCCTTTATACCTAATTCACTTGCGACGACTTTTGCTGTTCCTTCACCATCGCCTGTGGCTAACACGAGATCTATGCCCATGCTCTTAAGGCGACGCACAACCTCAAAGGAATCTTCCCTTATTGGGTCAAATACCCCAATGTAGCCCAATATAGAACCATCCTTCTTTACTTCGACAACTGTGTAGCCCTTCTCAAGTAATTGACGATATCTTTGAGGATTTTCCGGTCTTCCGACCAAGTATGCCTGACCCCTTACCGTGCCTCTAACACCTTCGCCAACTATCTCTTCGAAATCATCTATCTCGACATCGCCTTTCTTTAATTCAGCTATAGCTTTTCCTAAAGGGTGATTGGACAGGGACTCCAGGTTTCCAACGATATTTGCCACTTCTTCCGTAAGGTTGTGCTCTACAACCTTGGGTGATCCCAAAGTAAGAGTGCCAGTCTTATCGAATATAACGACGCCTACATCTTTTGTAGTTTGTATGGCCTCTGCATTTCTTATTATGAGCCCCTGACGCATAGCCTTGTTCGTTCCCGTTATCAAAGCCATTGGTATCGCTAAACCAAGCGCACAGGGACAGGCGATCACTATGGTTGTAACAAAGGCAAAAACTCCTACCGACAGAGGGTCTCTGGACTCGATAACCCAGGGCAAAAATTGCTTAGCATGGCTTAAAAAGCCTCCCCACTCACCCACGTTAAAAGCCCATAGCACACCCGATAGCAGAGCAAGAAAAGTCACTATTGGAACAAAGACATTTGTAACCCTATCCGCAAGAGCCTGAATAGGAATCTTTGAACCCTGAGCTTCCTGAATCAACGATATCATCTGCGAAAGAAAGGTATCTTCACCGACTTGAATAACTCGAACCTTGAGGAAACTAGATAGGTTAAGAGAGCCAGAGGTAACTTTATCGCCCGATTTTTTAAGAACGGGCATTGGCTCGCCTGTGATCATCGCTTCATCCACTGAAGAGGCGCCTTCTGCAACTTCACCATCTGCAGGAATACGCTCTCCCGGCTTAACTGCTATCAAAAATCCCTGCTTTACGGCTTCTATGGGCATTAAAATTTCCTTGCCATCGTCAGTGATAACTCTTGCTTCCTGGGCCTTTAGCATCAGTAACGCCTTTACTTCTTTGGAGGCTTTGTCCCTCAGGCGGGATTCTATAAAGCGTCCAGTCAGATGAATTGACATAATCATTGCCCCTATGCTTCCAAAAGACGTCTCAAATAAACCGACCGAGGCCAATAGAGCAGTTATCAATGAAGTGAGGGATCCTAAAAAAACGAGAACATCCATATTGGCATGAAAATGAGATAAAGCGATCCATGCCCCCCTTATTGTTTGTTTTCCTGCTATAAATATGACTAATGCCGAGGCTATTGTCTCAGCGTAAAAAAACCACGAAATATGATATCCCGTCATATGTAAAAACATTAATAACATTAGAGGAACCGTTATAGACCATGCGAACATAACGTTTCGTTTAGATGCCTTGTAACGTCGAGCTTCAAAGTCCTCTGTAGATTCATAGGTTACACCGTAACCTACCCTTTCGACTGCCTCTTCCAAAACCCTCTGGGGAACATCTTTCTCTAACAGAACAAATGCAGTTTCAGTTGCCAAATTAACAGCGGCAAACTTAACCCCTTCTACTTTTTTCAATGCCTTTTCGACAATCATTGCGCATGTCGCACAAGTCATTCCCGTTATTCGAAAATTCCTTTTCTCCTCAGTAGTCGTATTCATC
The DNA here is from genome assembly GCF_002433005.1 of Acetomicrobium sp. UBA5826. Lineage (GTDB taxonomy): Bacteria > Synergistota > Synergistia > Synergistales > Acetomicrobiaceae > Acetomicrobium. Next base: position 36,213 of record NZ_DJHF01000013.1, read on the forward strand.
TCGTCATCTCCACCGGCTAGTTCTATTTAGGTATATATTAACATTATTAGTAATACCTAAATTCTATTAACCATTTTAGGGCAAGCTCTTTTATAATTCAAGCTTGCCCTTTTGAAGCACCTTTTAAGAAAGAAGCGTCACGCTTTTTATCAATATGTACATCTTTCCGCTGCCGAGAGACGAGCGGGCCTCTCCCTCAACGTAAATAGGAGCGCCATCTTCGAGAGAGCATAAAGTTTCTTCGATTTGAGGATCATAAGTTCTCATAAGCAAATAGTCATGCCTGGGTTCTCCGTTTATATCGATGAAATCCCTTCGCAGAGAACACTGAAAGTACCTTCCGCATCTGTTTTCCTTTATCGATTCGCCGCTAAGAAAATGCAAATAACCAGACACCCTAACCTCGTTTACTCCCAATTTTTCCTTGAGCGTCAAATCCTCCACTTCAGTCGCCTCCTTTAAGATAAAAAAATTGGAGAGGGCAGGACACCCCAACCCTCTCCGGACACAAGCATATTGGTTTTATTTTCCTCTGAGGCATTACCGACGCCCTTGAACGCCACCTCTTCGGGCGCGTTGGAAATTACCCTGAACGTCAGTAACCCCTCCCTCATCTAAACGCCTCCCAAAAATTGTCTTGTAACTATATAGTAACCTAGTTTTAGAAATTATCCAAGTACCCTTTTGTGTAAGTTTCATTTAATTTTATTGGTTATTCGATGGTGCACCGCTTTGTCGCTGCTCTATACCCTTAAGCCACTGCTCAAATTGCCATCGGGAGACATCTGTTCTCAGAGATAAAATCCTTTCATGTAGCTCCGTTGCCTTTTTTTGATCTAATTTATCCTCCAAAAACAACATTCTTAATTCTAATCGAGTGCGCTCGAGATCGCGCATCTTCTGGGCTATCTCTGCCGGGACTTCATATTTATATGGATATCTCCCCAATCCTTTTCGTCCTCCAAAGTCATCGTCACCGTCGTAACCGCCCCACATGTAGGCAGGACCAGGGCACCACCCTCCCCCACCGGCACCCCACATACTTCTAGGACCGGAACCATAAAAGGCAAAAGCAGAACCACCGATTAACAATACGAGCAAAGCACCTAAAACAGGAACCCAAGGTCTCTTCATGACCTAACACCTCCGTTATTTGTTTAATTTTCATTCTACGTCCATATGATAACAGGGATGCCATGCGAGTCCTCGGTATTCCAAAGTATACCCCTATGAGTAAAAATACTTAAATAGTGTCCAAATAAATTCAATGCACCGAGCAAAGGCGTGTTCGGTGTATGGCTAAAATATCGGACAACAATGCCTGACCTGTTTCTATTCTTCCCGCCCCGGGACCTATGACAGTCACCTCCCCTAAGTGATCTGTAGCCACTGTCAGTGCATTTGTAGGACCCATCACGTTACCTAAAGCATGACTCACAGGAATGAACTTGGGAGATACGCTTGCCAAAATCTCGCTCCCCTCTTTTCTGACCTCTGCAATTAATTTAATGCGCTCTCCTTCTTTTTTTGCCTCGATCACTTCTTCTTTTGTAACCTTTGTTATACCCTGTCGTGCGATATCGGTAACTTTAATATTCGCCCCAAAAAATAACTTCGCCATTATGGTCGCTTTTACTGCAGAATCCCAGCCTTCTACATCGGAGGTTGGATCTGCCTCGGCGTATCCCAATTTTTGCGCTTCCATCAAAGCTTCAAGATAGTCGTAGCCCTCTTCCATTTTGCTCAATATATAGTTTGTCGTACCGTTAACAATACCCGCTACGGACTTTACATCGCACCCGCTCATGCATTCCAACACCATATTTATGCAGGGCGTACCCGATAGAACTACACCTTCATATCTCAAACAAACACCGTTTTCTTTGGCGACGTTTTCCAGTTCTTCCAAAGCCAAGGCTATAGGGCCCTTATTTGAGGTAACGACATGTGACCCGACTGAAAGAGCCTTGCGCATGTGCGACAACCCAGGCTCTCCTGACTCTAGATTGGTAATAGTCGCTTCGACGACGATATCCGTTTTTACCCTTTCAATTAGTTGTAAAGTCCCTTCAGATGTAAACTCCGGTCTATTCTTCAAAGACCCCTTTTGAGCCATTTCCTTTAATATAGCATCTAAATCCAATCCATCTTCATTAAATAGGGAACCTCTAACGGGGTCTGCAATGAAGGTCACCGAAAATTCAAAGTCGTAACGCTGTTGTAATACCTCTTTCTTGCGATTCAAAATGTGAGCTAAACCTTGTCCGACGTTCCCAAATCCGACGATACCAATCTTCCAAAGCAAAGCATACACCCCCTGCTTTTTACGTGCTTCAGAATATGATAGCATTTAACTTTGTATTGGCATAGAAAACGTGGGAAATAAAAATGACATATTATTAGTCTCAAAAAAATTCCCCATGTTTTAGTAGTTTCAGTAAAGTTTCATTCACAATCCCAACCCGCTTCTACATAAAAGGCATCCGGCAGTCAAGTGGATTACAAGATATTAAAAGCAAATTTAACATGTCATATTAAAAGCATGTTACCGCCAAGCCCTCAACGATTCCGTTGGTTGCATGGATTATTATAGTTTTAATTGAACAATAGGAATTCTAATTGCAGGAATTTTTAAATGCTTGACATTCTCCTCATGCGGGTTTATTATAAAATTGTTTCATTATAAGGTTTCATATACCATACTATGGAATAAGACAATAACAGTCACATCACAATAGAGGGGAGTAATAAAAATTGTCTATCAAAAAATACGAAATACTTCAAAAGATTCACGAAAAGGGCATAGTGGCCATTGTGCGTGCAAGGAATGGCGAAGAAGGTCTGAAGCTAGCCAACGCTATATTTGAAGCAGGTATACCCGCGGTTGAAATCACAATGACAGTTCCAAACGCTATCGATATCATGAAAGATTTGGCTAAAGAGTATGCTCATAAGGGCCTTATACTGGGAGCTGGAACTGTACTGGATCCAGAAACAGCACGTCAATGTATACTTGCGGGGGCAGAATATATAGTTGCCCCTAACCTCAACGAAGATTTGATTAGACTCTGCAATCGCTACTCTATACCATGCATGCCTGGCGTAGGGACTGTAACAGAATTAGTGCGAGCTATGGAATTAGGTATTGATGTGGTAAAGTTATTCCCTGGAGAAGTATTAGGCCCAGACTTCATAAAAGCGGTATTGGGTCCCATACCTTATGCAAAAATGATGCCTACTGGAGGCGTAAACATCGATAATTTGGACAAATGGTTCAAGGCTGGTGCTTACGCAGTTGGTATGGGTTCTGGCATAACGAAACCCAACGGAGTTGAAGGCGACTATGAAGCAGTCAGACGTACTGCAAAAGATGTCGTGGAGAAAATTGCTGAAATCAGAAAAAATATTAAATAATTTTGCAAGAGAGGAAGATATGTCATGAAGCGAATAATTACTTTCGGCGAGTTAATGCTTCGTCTATCGCCTCCAGACCACGAAGTACTTCTCCAAAGCCCGATTTTGGAGGCCACCTTTGGGGGTGCCGAGGCCAATGTAGCTGTTTCTTTGGCAAATTACGGTGAAAATACGAGCTTCGTCACGGCACTGCCAAACAATCCGATAGGTAAAGCAGCCGTTATGAATTTGCGTTCCTTTGGGATCGACACTTCGCACATAGTGTTCAAAGGTGAAAGGGTAGGAATATACTACGCACAAAAGGGATCCTGTTTTAGGCCATCGCAAGTAATTTACGACCGTGCCCATTCCTCCTTTTCTGAAATCAAACCGGAAGATCTGGACTGGGACGTTATCTTCGAGGATGCCGATTGGTTTCATGTAACGGGAATTACACCTGCCGTCTCCGAGGGGGCTGCCCTGGCAACGTTAGAGGCAGTTAAAAAGGCAAAAGACATGGGAATTACTGTATCTTGCGACCTGAACTACAGAAAAAAGCTGTGGAAGTGGGGCAAAAAAGCACCCGAGGTCATGAGAGAGTTGGCTAAATATCTCGACGTAATGATCGCCAACGAAGAGGATTGCCAGTTAGCGCTTGGAATAGATGCCCATATCGACGTAACCAAAGGCGCCTTAGACCCGGAAAGCTACAAGGGAATAATAAAAACGGTATTCGATCTATACCCTCAACTCAGTTATGTTGCCACAACATTACGAGAAAGCGTAAGCGCAGACCACAACAATTGGTCTGCTATTTTAGCCAACAAAGACGCATTCATGGTAAGTCGCAAGTATCAAATAACGGATATCGTAGATAGAGTGGGCGGCGGAGATTCTTTCGGTGCAGGCCTAATTTATGGACTGAGACATTTTAAAGATCCCAAGGACGCTTTGGAATTTGCCGTAGCCGCTTCAGCTCTTAAACACACGATACCCGGCGATTTCAATAGGGTAAGCAAAGAAGATGTGCTAAACCTGATGGGTGGAGACGTAAGCGGGAGGGTTCAAAGATAAATTAAAGGCAGTGACACATCACTGCCTTTAATTTATCTAGTAATATATACTCAATAAATATATGGGAGATTGATATGACAAAGAAAATTTTTATTGATGATAACTTTTTGTTGGAGTCCAAGGCTGCGCAAAAACTTTATCATGAATATGCAGAACCTATGCCTATTATCGATTATCACTGTCATTTGCCAGTGTCCGACATTGCGGCAGATCGAATATTTGAGAATATAACCCATGTGTGGTTAGGCGGAGATCATTATAAGTGGCGTGCCATGAGAACCTGTGGCATAAACGAAAAATATATAACCGGCGACGCTTCAAACGAAGAAAAATTTAAAGCCTGGGCCACAGTGGTACCCAAGCTTATTCGCAATCCCCTCTATCATTGGACCCATCTTGAGTTAAAGAGAATATTTGGGATAGACGAGCTTTTAAATCCCTCTTCAGCAATGGATATCTACCGACAATGTAATGAGCTTTTACCTCGCAGCGAATTTTCAGTGCAATCAATTTTGAAAAAATTCAAGATGGACGCTTTATGTACCACTAATTATCCAACAGAAACATTAGAGCATCATAATAAAATCCGCAATTCTAAATGCGATATTATTGTGCTCCCCTGTTTTAGACCTGACGTCGCCCTAGATGCACATCTTCCGCAAAAATTCAATAATTTTGTAGATTCCTTAGAAGACTTGACAGGTCATTCAATTAATTCTTTTGACGATTTTATGGAATCTCTATGGCAGAGACACCAGTTCTTCCATAAAAGTGGATGTCGCATATCCGATTATGGTATAGAGACGGCATACTCTGAGGATTGGACTCTGGGAGAAGTCAATAGCGGCTTAGCCCAAGTTAGGTCAGGCCTTCCTCTAGAGGGAGAAGCGCTTTCGAAGTTTCGCTCTGCCGTGCTCTATGAACTTCTTTCAATGGATTACAAGCAGGGCTGGGTTCAACAGCTCCACCTAGGCGCTATGCGAAATAACAATACCAGGATGATGTCCATACTTGGGCCTGATAGCGGATATGATTCCATTGGCGATTTCGAGCAAGGGCGCTCTCTGGTCAGGCTTTTAGATAAACTGGATCAATCCGGACATCTTGGCAAAACAATAATCTATTGTTTAAACCCAAGGGACAACGAACTTATAGCATCTATCATCGGATGTTTTCAAGATGGTAGTGTTCCCGGCAAAATTCAAATGGGATCTGCATGGTGGTTCAACGACCACAAAGATGGCATGACGAAACAAATAGAGGCTCTATCTGCCATCGGCGTACTATCCACTTTCGTAGGAATGCTCACAGATTCGAGAAGTTTCCTATCTTACCCCAGGCATGAATACTTTAGAAGAATACTATGCAATATTTTGGGGAAAGGAATAGAGAGCGGAGAATTGCCTGAGGATTACCAACTCATCGGAGGGATAGTGCAGGACATTTGTTACTTCAATGCCAAGAATTATTTTCAACTTCACGAAGCGCACAATAGCATATAACGTATAAGGATTTTAAAACCTAATATCATCGAGAATAAATAATAATATTGATAAAATAGCAGTAGAACCATCACAAAATGGGAGGGATTGGTATGAGGAAGTTTGTTGCTTTAGGTGTTATGTTTACCGTTTTGGTGCTTCTCTTCTCTGTTAACGTTCCGGCCCAAGCACAACCCCAGATCGTTATGAGGCTGGCAGAAACGCATGCTCCTGATTACCCAACGACAAAAGCTGACTACGAATTTGCTCGTTTAGTCGAAGAAAGGACAAATGGGCGAATTAAAATCGAGGTTTATCCAAGCGCACAACTTGGGGAAGAAAAAGCTGTCATCGAAGCAGTGCAGTTTGGTGCAATAGACTTTAACCGCACAAGCATTTCTCCTCTTTCCGCCTTTGCTTCAAACCTAATTGCCCTTCAAATGCCTTATCTATATCGAGACGACGATCATATGTGGAAAGTATTAACCGGACCAATCGGCGAGAATTTCCTAAAATCTCTGGAACAGTACAACTTCGTTGGCCTTGGTTGGTATGATGGAGGCACAAGGCATTTTTACAACTCTAAAAAAGAAATCAAATCAGTATCGGATTTAAAAGGCATGAAAATAAGAGTTCAGGAAAGCAAATTGATGACAGACTTGGTATCATGTCTGGGCGCAGTGCCAACACCCATGCCCTTCGGCGAAGTCTACAGCGCCTTGCAGACTGGCGTAATCGACGGTGCAGAAAATAACCTGCCGAGCTATTATTCAACCAGCCATTACGAGGTTGCTAAATATATCACCCTCGATGGTCACAGCAGAATTCCCGAAATAATCATTGCAAGCAAATTATCTTGGGATAAGTTGTCAAAAGAAGATCAGGAGATCATCCGACAAGCAGCAAAGGACTCCATGCCCTATCAAATCAAACTCTGGAAAGAATTCGAAAAGGACTCTGAAGAGAAGACTAAAAGCGCTGGAAGTATCTACACGGAACTGACCCCGGAATCATTGGCAGAATTTCAGAAAGCAGTTCAACCAATGTACGATGCTCTCAGCCCTGAATTAAAAGAAATCGCAGAACAAGTCAGAAGCGTGAAATAAGCATAACCTTATAATAAGGTAATAATAATCCAGGAACCTCTTAGGCTGATACCTAAGAGGTTCCTGGGAACATAGTTTGGTTTGGACGATCAATTGGGAGGTCTTGTTTGTAAATGAATATACTCAATAGAATATTTGATTCTGTTGATCATATATTGATAATTATTGCTAAATTATTGCTATTAGCAATGGTAATAATCGTGTCTACAAACGTCTTTATGCGATATGTTCTAAACTCGGGAATTCGCTGGGCAGAAGAAATCTCGCTAGTTTGCGTCGTTTGGTTTACGTTCATAGCATTAGCACATGGTGTAAAAGAAAAGTTGCACATCAAGATGAATTTATTACCTGCTAGTATTATACGAAAATTCTATAAATTTTTTATTATTTCTTCTAATATTATAATTTTTATTGTCGGATATACAATGATCTACTACGGAATAAAACTTGTAGAAGTTACTAGTCGTTCTATTCTCCCCGCTTCGAACCTTCCTGCAGCGGTACTTTATTTTCCTCTTATATTATCAGGAATGTTAATCATATTTAACATTATAATTGATTTTTTAAGATTATACAGGCATCGAGAGGTGTAGAATTAATGGCGGACCCAACTATTGCGACATGGATTTTAATAGGATCTTTTATTTTTATGCTCTTCATAAGAATTCCAATAACATTTGCCTTGGCAGCTTCTTCCATCTTTACCGCCTTGTATCTCAAAATTCCGCTCATGGCCATAGTCCAACAAATGGTCCAAGGCGTTAACTCATTCTCCCTGATGGCAATACCCTTTTTTATCATAGCGGGCGAGATCATGGGGGAAGGAGGAATTTCTCGACGATTGATTGAATTTGCAAATCTTATTGTCGGAAGGTTTCGCGGCGGGCTAGCTTTAGTCAACGTATTGGCCAGCATGTTCTTTGGTGGAATCTCCGGCTCAGCAGTAGCCGACGTTTCCTCTATAGGCGCAATACTCATCCCCATGATGAAAAAACAGGGTTACGATTCAGATTATTCCGTTGCCGTTACAGTCACTAGCGCATGTCAAGGGGTTATTATTCCCCCAAGCCACAATATGATAATTTTCTCTTTAGCAGCAGGAGGAGTTTCCGTTGGCAGATTATTTCTTGGAGGATTCGTCCCCGGAGTTTTGTTGGGAATATCACTGATGATCATTAGCTACATTATGGCCGTCAAGCGCAATTATCCCAAAGGAGGAACTTACTCTCTCAAAGAAGCTAAAGTCATAATCAAGGATGCCTCCTTAGGAATATTTACTGCAGTTATAATCATCGGCGGCGTAATATCAGGAGTTTTCACAGCAACGGAATCAGCAGCCATTGCATGTGTGTATGCCTTTTTTATAACATTTTTCGTCTACAAAGAAATTCCTTTGTCAAGAATGAATAAAATTTTGTATTCGTCACTTAGAACATTGGCCATGGTCATGAGTCTCATTGCTGCTGCAAAAGCCTTTGGTTGGCTATTGGCATATCTCAAGATCCCTGCCCTTGTAACGGCCTCTCTTTTGGATATAACGGCAAACCCAATTCTACTGCTACTGCTCATCAACGCTTTGTTGCTGATATTGGGGTGTATCATGGATATGGCTCCTCTTATTTTAATTACAACACCCATTTTATATCCTGTAGTCGTTAATACACTAGGTATGAATCCCGTGCAGTTCGGAATCATGATGATACTTAACTTGGGAATTGGACTTTGCACTCCTCCAGTGGGATCGGCTTTGTTCGTTGGTTGCGCTATCGGTAAGATCTCCATCGAAAAAGCAACGTTTGCTATGTTGCCTTTTTATATTGCAATGATTGCGGTTCTTTTATTAGTCACATTTGTGCCGTTTATAAGTATATATATTCCCAATTTATTGATGGGATAATAGTAAGTATAATGTATAATGTAGGAGGAAACATATTAATGATAAAACTTAAGCGCGATACTCTCAATAACGTGGCATCGAGCGAGGTAGACTTACCAAAGAAGAAAACTCTTGATCTTGTACCAAAGGTTTTACAGTTCGGCACAGGCAATTTTTTAAAAGCTTTTGTAGACTCGTTCATACAGATAGCAAACAACGAGAATATATTTGGAGGACGAATCATAGCTATTCAATCGACTCTCGAAGGCAGAGCCGATGCAATTAACGCTTCAGACGGCATTTTCACCCATATAGCCCGAGGCATGCATCAAGGACAACCTAAAGAAGAGATCAGAATCGTAGGAAGCATCGACAAAGCGCTCAAGGCACACGGGCAATGGGACGAGGTGCTTGAAGCGGCAAAGGACCCAAACATCAAAATAGTCGTCTCCAACACGACTGAAGCTGGAATTGCCATATCGCCTGATGATCGTTTCGACGACAACCCTCCTCACTCCTTCCCAGCCAAAGTAACCAGACTTCTTTACGAACGCTATAAGACATTGGGCAAAGATAAAGGTAAACTGATATTCATTCCCTGCGAGCTCATTGACCGTAACGGTGATGCTTTAAAGGAATGTGTTATAAAATTATGCCATATATTCGACCTAGAAAAAGAATTTATCGACTGGGTGGACAAAGAGTGCACATTTTGCTGCTCCTTAGTCGATCGAATTGTAACGGGATATCCGCGGGATGAGATCGAAGAGCTGGCAAAGAGGTTGGGATATGTCGACAACAACCTCGTGGTTTCGGAGTTGTTTCACTTATGGGTAATAGAAGGACCCAGCTTTGTAAAAGACATATTCCCGCTACATGAGGCAGGCCTCAACGTGATCTTCACAGAGGACATAACACCTTATCGAACCAGAAAGGTTCGCATTCTAAACGGAGGACACACATCCACTGTCACTTTAGCTTATGCTGCAGGATTAAATTATGTAAAAGAAATGGTCGAGCATCCAATTATCGGTTCATACTTGAAAGACCTCCTTTTTGAGGAGGTAGTTCCAACCGTTCCCGGCAATAAACCAGAAATATCGGCATTCGCAAAAGAAGTGCTAGAAAGATTCAAAAATCCCTACATTAAGCACTCCTTGCTGGACATAACTTTAAATTCAACGAGCAAGCTGGCTGTTCGCATAATACCAAGCCTTGTGGATTTTTATTCAACCACCGGAAAACTTCCGAACCGTTTGCTTTTGTCCGTCGCAGGCTATCTGAGGTTTTATAAGATCACCAGGACTGACGGTAAATATTTCTACGGTACTCGTGATAACGGCGAAGAATATCCCATTAGAGATGATAAGGAAATACTCGAATTCATGAAAAGCATTTGGGACGCTCCTGATGCCTCTTTTGGCATAAGACAATGCAGATCTATCGTAAAGAAGGCTCTCTCCCATCCAAAGCTTGGAGCCAAAGACTTGTTAAAAGTGCCGGAAATAGTCGACAAAATATCGCTCTATTTGCACGATCTTTTAAACAAAGGTGCCGTAGAAACTGTTAGGAGTGTAATCTACGACAACTAACAAAACGGGAGAGATTCTCTCCCGTTTTTGTCGTAATTTCAAAAAATTAATCATTTTTTATATTATAACATAACCCCATCTTTCCAGATGGCTATCTGTCTAAATCCGTTTTCTTCGCTTTTCGTCTTTTCTCCGCTGGCCACGTCTATTATCTTTTGAATAAATTTATCTAAAAGCCTCTCCATTGGCTCTCCTTCGAGCAAACTTCCTGCGTTAAAATCTATCCAATTTCCTTTTCTGCGATAGAGATCGCTGTTGGTGGATACTTTTACGGTAGGCACAAATGTGCCGAAAGGCGTACCTCTGCCTGTCGAAAAAAGAACCATGTTACAACCCGCGGCTCCCAGAGCAGTTGATGAAACTAGGTCATTGCCAGGTCCTTCCAACAGAGACAACCCCTTCTTCGTGATTTGACATCCATATGGCAAGACGTCTACTACTGGTGCTCTACCGCCCTTTTGAACACAGCCAAGGGACTTTTCCTCTAAAGTCGTTATTCCGCCGGCCTTATTTCCGGGAGACGGGTTTTCATATACGGGTTGTCCGTGGGATATAAAATATTCCTTGAACCCATTGATAAGCTTGACGATTTTCTCAAATACTTCTTCATTTTCGGCCCTTTCCATTAACAGCCTCTCAGCCCCGAACATCTCAGGCACTTCCGTCAGGACAGAACTGCCTCCTGCGCATACTAGGAAATCCGAGAAAGCCCCAAGCAGCGGATTGGCTGTTATGCCCGAAAATCCGTCAGATCCTCCGCATTTAAGGCCAACCGACAGCGACGAAATGGGAACATCTTCTCTCCTGTCAGAAGATGCATTTTCTGCCAGCTCGCATATTATTTTTGCTCCCACTTCTATTTCGTCATCCACTTCCTGCGCAATAAGAAAACGAACTCTCTCCCTATCGAAATCGCCAAGATGCGCGACAAAAGAATCGAGTGTGTTATTTTCACATCCCAACCCTAAAACCAATACCCCGGCCGCATTTGGATGTTTTACTATTCCGGCAAGTATTTTTTGGGTCTTTTCCAGATCTCCTCCGAGTTGCGAGCAGCCAAAGGGGTGAGCCATGACGTTAAAACCATCGATCGTGAACGGGAAAGATTTACCGTCGAGCATTGATTTGGCTTTTTTAATTACCAGATCCCCAATTTCGTTTATGCATCCCACTGTCGGCACTATCCAAATCTCGTTTCTTATGCCCACCAAACCGTTTTTACGCATAAATCCCTTGAATTTCCGCATTATCGAAGAATCGGGACAAGTCAGATAATTCTTTGGTTCGTATGAATATTCCTCCAAGCCTTCCAGATTGGTTTTCACATTATGGGCATGGACATGCTCCCCTGCTCGAATCTCAACAATTGCCCTTCCAATGGAGAATCCGTACTTTACCACCTTTTCTCCGGATTTTATATCCTTTAAAGCGACCTTATGTCCTACGGGCACATCGCTTATCAACGTCAAAAACTGTCCGCCAATTGTTACGACATCGCCCGTTTTAAGTTCTTTTACAGCAACTGCAACGTTATCTTTGGAAGTTATTTGCAATATAGACATTGTATTCACCTTCTACTGCTACATTCCAGGCAAAGAATTTAGTGCCTCAGATATCTTGGCGGCAATTTCCTGAACCTTTCTTCCCGCTTCTAGCATCTTTTCTTCTTGGAACCTATAAGCCGGAGCGGAAACGCTTATGGCGCCTACGGGCCTGCCATTCTGCAATATGGCCGCTCCGACGCAACAAATCCCCTCTTCGTTTTCCTGCAAATCCTTTGCAAAGCCCTCCTGCCTGATTTTAGACAATGCGGCCATTAGATTTCCACGATCAACTATAGTATTGGGCGTTTTTGAGATAAGCTGGGTTTTCCTTAAATAGGCGTCCAGCTCCTCTTTGCTCAAGGAAGCTAAAATCGCCTTGCCCGCTGCCGTGCAATATAAAGTCAGATGCGCACCAATTCTGGAGTGCATCCTCACTGCATGGGGAGTATCTAACTTCTCGATGTAATATGCTTCTTCCCCATCGAAGGATATCAAATGAACTGTCTCTCTGGTAAAATCCCAAAGCTCCACCAAGTAGGGTTTAGCTATCTCCAGCAAGACATTTTGTCCCTTGTAGGCGCTGGCCCAAAAAAGCACTGCAGGACCTATGGCATACTGCCCGTTGCAGCGCACGACAAGCGAATGTTCTTCAAGGGTGTTAAGAATTCTAAAAACTGTAGTTTTTGGCAACGATATCTTGCCCACTATCTCCGACAGACTTGAAGGCTGCCCCAGTTCAGCAAGACAATTCATGACATCTACTGCTCTTTCTAAAACCCGTATGTTTGCGACGCCAGGCATTTAAATTCCTCCATGTGGAAAATTATTTCATTATTTGTATATTATACCATAATTTAAATTTCTCTTATTGGAAAGTAAACGCCCTTGCATTGAAATTAACAGAAAAATTGGTAATACCCCACGACAAATATGATTGCAATTATAACAGGCAAAACGT
>NZ_DJHF01000025.1 GCF_002433005.1 Acetomicrobium sp. UBA5826
GTAGGTCGCTGCCATGTGCCTGCTTTATTTTTGCCTCCACGGTGAGGCGAAAAAAGAAGATAAGAAGACGAGAAGGGCTCGTCTTCTTTTTTTGTGTTGAAGGATCTTCCTGTTAGAGGGAAATGTTTTTTAAGTTGTTTTGTGCTTTTACTATTGATGAAATTATGCCGCTCATGGCTTCAAAACGCTGTTGTGCCTGGGAGAGCACCTTCACAGATTCGCTCATCTGCACTGAACTGTCACGGAGTTCCTCCTCCGATTCGTATATAAAACTGGATAATTTTTCAAAAAAGGTTTTGTTCATGTTTAGAAATTCAAGAAAGTTATGAAGGGAATTTTGTAATACCTGAAACATTTGGCTTATCTTCATAATACTTTGCATGGACTCCTCAACTGACTGTGATATCTCGCCAATCCTTTTCGAAATTCCTTCTGAAGCATTTTTTGATTCCGATGCCAGTTTCTGTACTTCGCTTGCCACAACGGCAAAGCCACGACCGTGCTCTCCGGCACGCGCTGCCTCAATAGATGCATTGAGAGCAAGGAGGTTTGTCTGTTTTGCTATCCTCTGTATTTCTTTAGATATTTTCTCTATTTCTAAGAAAGAATTCAGCGTAGAATAGGTTGTATCGATCGTCGACTTTACTTCATCATCCATGGATTCGAGGTCAGTGCCGGATTTTTTTAGTTCTTCGATGAGATTTTCGTTAATATCTCGTATGTCGTTAACGTTTTTGTCGGCCTCCTCGCGTTTTAGAGCAAATTCTTCCACCATGTCTTTAAATTGGTTGCTCAAGGTGGAAAATTCGCTCGCAATGTTGATAAGTTCGTGCTTCGTCTCTTCTACGCGTCGCACTAACACTTCATCCATTTGGCTCATGAAGGAGTGCATAAGCATGAAACTAAAATGAGATGAAGACAAACTATTAATGACCTGGCGCTGTACCATAATATTTCACCTGCTTTTTATCGATATTTGGAGGATAGGGCTTTCTTTTTATTAGTGGAGTATATTTCGTCTATTATATCCACGCCACACTTGAGATTGCCCAACCATGCAAGGAATTTAGCAATCATTTCTCTGCCTTTTATAACCGATCCATGTTGCGGAGCAATGATATCTATGTATTTATCTTTAATCAGGTTTATCCAAGTTCTGCAAGCTTGATTTGAGGCCATATATCTGACATGAAAGCCTTTCATGTAATTAACGTGATTTTCGAAATTTTCTACTATGGGATATCTTTTGCCCGGAGGGAATACGGCGGCGCCGATATCGGCTGAAAAAAGCACTTTTGAAATTGGGTCGTATAAAGTGGCTTGCCCTGTAGAATGGAGGAAGTGGGCTGGTATAATCTCCATCCTGTGTCCGTTTCTCAACGTGAGTTCACCGCCACCATCGGGTATAGGTGATATAGTTGATTGATCGTAGACTCCGAAATGAGGCAAAAATCTCACCCATAGCCCTGGTATATGCACTTTTACCTTATTGTTCAACATAGAAAGCCAGAGAATGACACCCGATGACACGTCGGGGTCTTGGTGGGAGTAAAATACATGGGTTATTTTGTTGATGTTTACGATTTCAGATACGTTTGCTAAGACGCGAGGGAATACGTGAGCACCTCCCGGATCCATCAAAATTACTTCATCTCCGCTTAACAGCATATATTGATTGGTTTGAACCGACCCCTCGTCTTCAATTTCTTCCCATCCCAACATATAGAATTGAACCCTACCGTCATCGTATAACTTAATAGAGTTTACTGACGACATTTACTGACCTCCTCCTTATTGAGAATATTATAAATATCGAAATATTATGATACACTTTTTGTGGGAAATTTGTAATTATTTTTGCCTGATATGATCCGGAGGGGCTAAAAATAGGAGGCGATCTCTACTATGGATGTTTTGCTTTTCGGATGCGGAAGGGTTGGGAGAGCGTTCTGTGAACTATTGTGCATGAAAAAGGATATACTAAGAGGAGCCTCGATTTCCCTTGTGGGGGTCGCCACTAAAAGTCGCGGATGTATTTACAATTCTCAAGGGATCGACGTTGACGACATGCTTCGTTGGGAGTCGTTAACCGGAAGAATAGACGCCCTGAGTCGCGGAGGCTGCTCAGTTATACAGGACTCCAATGAAATGCTGGAAAATATCGATTACGACGTTTTAGTTGAGTGCACACCCTCTGATTTTGATCTTGGAGAACCGGCTCGGAGCATTATAATTAAAGCTATTCAAAAGGGCAAACACGTAATTACAGCAAATACGGCAGCGATGAGCCTGTATTTCGATGAAATCATGGACGAAGCTCTTGAGAGGGGCGTTAAAATACTTTACGAAGCTACCGTTCTCTCTGGAACCCCTCTTTTTTCTTTGGTGCACGACGGTTTACCTGGATGTCGGATAAAAAGGTTCGAGGGAATATTAAACGGTACATGTAATTATATTTTAAGCATAATGGAAATGGGTTGTTCTTTTGATGAAGCTCTCCTGGAAACGCAAAGAAGAGGTCTTTCAGAGCAAAATCCTTGGGTTGATATAGATGGATTGGAGGCCGCGGCAAAGACAGTGATCGTCGCTAAGAGCCTCGTGGGTTTGAATGTAGGGATTAGTCAGGTTCACGTTAAGGGTATAAGGAATGTAACTACTCAAGCCATAGAAGATGCCAAAAGAAGAGGCGGCAAACTAAAGCTACTTTCTAGAGTCGAGGTAAATGCTGGTGATTTCGATATTACGGTGAACCCTGAAATTTTGTCGATGAGCCACCCTTTAGCTTATCTGGAGGGATTTTCTGTGGGGGCACTGCTTTTGACCGATATGATAGGTGAAATATGCGTTAGCGGGTCGGGGTCTGGCCCAAAAGAGACATCTTATTCGCTTTTGAGAGACCTATTATTGTTGAAAGGCAGGTGAATTTCTCTGTGTCTTTCAAGGTTGCCGTAATTTCCGATACCCATGGTAGCATTAAAGCGTGGAGGCTTGCCAAGAAAATCTGTAAAGACGTAAATTTAATCGTACATCTCGGCGATGTGCTATATCATGGCCCTCGAAACCCTCTTCCAGATGGGTATGCCCCTAAAGAGTTGGCAGAAGAGATAAACTCTTCTGATGTTCCCGTCATTATAATTAAGGGCAATTGCGATGCGGATATAGATGAAGCCATGATAAAGTGGCCTGTATCCTATCCCTATTGTGTCTTATGGTTGGACGGCAAACTCGTCTTCGCTCATCACGGAACATTTTTTGAAAGGTATAAAGGTTTGGCGCTTGACTTTAAGGCCGATTTGGTGCTTACTGGGCATACTCATATTAGTTCTGTTATCTGCGAGGGAAAAACTGTTTTTCTAAATCCGGGATCTGCAAGTTTACCAAAAGGTGGCGAACCTCCATCATTGGCCATAGTGGATGAGAAGGGAATCCGCCTTTTGTCTTTGAAGGGTGATTTGTTGTGTTTTGAACCTTGGAGATTGACGTAAGGGGGAGATATCAATGACGGTTAAGGAAGAAATATCAACGAAAAAAGAGGGTTATCAAGATACCAAAGGTATTGACGAGATGACGTTACTAGTGTTCGATTTGTTCGGCGAACATTATGCTATAGAGGTTTCTAAGATCAGGGAAATAGTTCGCATACCCGAGAGTATAACTAGAGTTCCTAATGCGCCTCAATACGTTTGCGGGGTTATCAATCTAAGGGGTACGGTTATCCCGGTCATGGATGTTGCCGTCAAGATGGGTCGAAAGGAAGTTGAGCGGAAGAACGAATCAAGGATAGTTGTTATCGAAGAGGAAGATATCATGTTCGGTATTATGGTTGACTCCGTGCGAGAGGTAAGATCGGTGATTCTCGATCAAATAGAGAGTGCTGACTCCATCGATTCTGCAATATCAAAGGAATATTTGGAGGGTATCGTTAGAACTAAGGAAGGGGATTTGATTGTTCTTTTGGACGTTGCTTCTGTTTTTGAAATAAAAAATTTCTTAGAATGAGAAACCGATGTTGGTAGATTTACATGTTCACTCGACTGCATCTGATGGCACATTGTCGCCGTCGGATTTGGTTATAAGGGCAAAGAAAAGGGCCATTTCTCTATTGTCTTTGACGGATCACGATACGACAGACGGTCTGCAAGAGTTCGAGGAGTCCTGCAGGAAGCATAATTTGCCGGGTTTACCCGGTATTGAGTTATCTGCCGAGTATTATGACGACGTTCATATTTTAGGATATGGCATGGCTTATACTTCTCCTGAATTCCAGGAGAAGTTGACAGCCTTGAGGAAATTGAGGGACGAGAGAAATGGGGAGATGTGTGCAAAGCTTAAAACGCTAGGATATGACATATCTATTGAGGAAGTCATAAGGGAATCCGAAGGGGATGTAATTGCAAGACCACATATAGCCAGGGCTCTTATGAAGAAGGGGTATGTTTCAAGCCTTAGGGAGGCCTTCGATAGACTTATTGGCAAAGGAGCGTTGGCTTATGTGCCCAGGAAAACGTTGAGTCCTGAGGAATGTATAGCTTTAATCCAAAACGCAGGAGGGATATCGGTATTGGCTCATCCCGGGGAGATTTACCTGGATTCCGAATCCTTCGACATTTTGTTAAGAAAGCTTAAAGATGCGGGGCTTTGGGGATTGGAATGTTATTCCAGCCATCACAGTGCCGACGAAATATTTGGTTTTCTAAAATTAGCGGCCAAGTTCGGATTAAATCCTACGGCGGGAAGCGATTTTCATGGAGAGAACAGGCCCGATATCGAAATGGGAATTTATGTTCCGGAACATATTATTCCTGAAAAACTTACCTTTTTAGCATTGAAATTTAGCATTGAAAAAACTCGATAATTCTGGCGGGGTGAGTATAAACGTTCATTCTTCCTTCGCGTATAAAACCGATTAATGTAGCTCCGTATTTTTGGGCCAGGTCTATCGCCTCGCATGTGGTGGCAGAAATACCTCCTATTATTGGTATTCTGGCGATCAATATCTTTCTTACCAATTCATGCATTAGTCTGCCTGAAAACAATAACATGTATTCTTCTCTTTCTATTCCTTCAAGTATTGCTTTACCTATAGCCTTTTCTATTACATTATGCCTTGATATATCTTCCAATAGAAAATATTTGTAACCCTTATGGTGCATTAAAATGGCTACGTGGAATGCTCCTGTCTTTCTATAAAGGGGAGCTTCTTGTAGAAGCGCAATACCACCATATATCGCATCTGCGCTTACTGTCCAATTTACATCTATATATTCGAGTACATTATTTTGACAGGATGAAGAAGGTTTCAATTCGACCTTTACAATTGCCTTATCTTCGTTTTCAATATGCTCTATATTGTCATGACTTTTAATCACGCCATGAAAGAATAAGTGACCTACGGCCAATTCTTTTGTATCATTCAGCGTCGCCCTAAGGGATGTGTAGTAAGATCTGTTTACGTAAATTGCGACATCTTTTTCGTGAGCGACCTGATCCACTTTCCGAGAACAGGTTCTTTCTTTAGCGGAAAATCTAAAATACTTCATATCGCTAAACAAGTTTAATCCCTCCGCAAGTTGTGTCGTTATTCAATGATGAAGACAATTATGCCGATAGCATGTATTATAATTAATATTTGTCGTAGATTTTATCTCCTATATTGTGACTTGTGCCAATTTTAAAAAACTTACATGTTTTATGAAAGGGGAATATATGATGTCTACCATCGACCTGAGGAGTGATACCGTAACAAAGCCTACAGATGAAATGAGAAAAGCCATGGCTGAAGCAAAAGTCGGGGATGACGTTTATGGTGAAGATCCGACGGTAATTGAATTAGAACAACTTGCTGCTGAGATTACTGGTCACGAAGCGGCGCTCTTTGTTTGTTCCGGAACTATGGGAAATTTGGTCTCCCTCCTTACGCATTGTAATCGAGGCGAGGGAGTCATCCTGGGGTTTAAAAGTCATATTTATAACAACGAAGGCGGGGGATTGTCGGCGATGGGAGGCCTTGTCCCTCTTTGCGTGAACGATGATCAAGGTATTCCTGACCATAATGAAATATTATCTTACTGCAGAGAAGAAAATGTGCATTATGCCCCTGCCAAATTGCTATGCTTGGAGAACACGCACAATGCCTGTGGCGGCATTGCAATTTCTCCTGATAGATTTTCGTCGGTGGTAGATTTAGCAAGGAGCAAGGGTCTTTTGGTACATCTAGATGGTGCCAGAATATTCAATGCTGCAATAGCTTGGGGAGTTGAACCGAAAACCTATACGAAAATTGTTGATTCCGTCCAATTTTGTTTGTCGAAAGGATTAGGGGCTCCGATCGGCTCTCTCATATGTGGAAAAAGGGACTATATAAATAGAGCCAAGCACTGGCGAAAACGAGTGGGCGGAGGTTTACGCCAGGCTGGCGTTATCGCAGCTGCTGGCCTGGTAGCTTTAAACAATTATGCAGATTTGAAGTATGACCACGAAAAGGCCAACGTCCTTAAAGATATCTTGAAGAATGGCGGTGTAAAGGTCGTCGACGTTTCCAAACCGACCAATATGGTTTACTTCGATCTTAATGATGATGTAGATGTTATCCAGCTGGCAAATAGGTGCAAAAGAAAGGGCTTATTGTTCAATCCTACTTTTCCCAGGGTCAGGCTCGTAACTCATCGCGACGTAACCTTTGAAGATGTTGAGATGGCTGCCAAAATCATACTAGAGGAGTTGTCCAGATGAAAGAAAGTTTGCCCCAAAGGGAGCTTGTAGAGGGGATTGCTTATTGGGCAATGAAAAGGCTGCTCGACCAAAAGGACATTGCGGAGGCCGATATACTGTATAGGGCAAATGCCTCCTGTTCTATATCTTTCATGGACGGCAGGCTGGAGGAAAAGGTTAAGGGCCAGAACCTTTCTATGGGCGTGAGAGTAATCGATGCCGAAGGGCGACAGGGGGTTGCCTGTTCTAATCATCTGTCCAAAGATGCCGTAAACAGGGTAATCGAATGGGCACTTTTTAATTGCAAGAACAACGATCCGAATCCCCACATCGGTTTGAATTTAGAGATTTTAGATTTTACCGAGGACCACGACCTTTTTGATCCACTTGTAATTGACGGCATGAGCTTCAGCAGAGGAGAGAAGATATGTCCTATCGTTACCGATGAAGTACGTGGATTGGACAAAAGGGTATCGTCAATCAGGGAGGTTTTTTACGGTGAAGGTTACGAAGAAACCCTTTACCTTTCCAGTGTGGGGGCTATGGAGTGGCAGGATGAGAGCGTCGTAAGGCTTGACGTAGCGTTGATAATGGAAGATGGCGATAAAATAGAGATGGGCGGTTTTGGTGAAGAACAACGTTATCTGAGCGATTTAAAATACTCTGATATAGCCAAAAATGCCGTGCACAGAACCTCCATGACGCTGGGTGGCAAACCTCTGAAGACTGGTAAGTATACTCTCTTCCTGGACAGTTTAACGGCAGCATCTCTGGTTTCTATGTTGGAAGATTCCTTTTTGGCAGATAATGTCCATAAAGGTAAATCTTGGCTTTCAGATAAAAGGGGACGTATGATAGCTCCGAGTCACATTAGCTTAGTGGATGACGCAACCATAAAAAGAGGTATGGGCAGTTATGTCTTCGATGGCGAAGGCGTTGCTGCCCAAAGGACGACATTGCTCTCCGAGGGAGTAGTGACAAGTTTTTTATACAATTTGGAACATGCGAGAATCGATGGAGTTTCCTCGACGGGCAATTGCGTTCGAAGTCCTGCCTCTATACCATATGTGGGTGCATCTAATCTCTTCATAACTCCGGGAATCGGCAAAGCAGGGGATCTTTATGGAGATTTAAACACTGGGATTTACGTGACGGAGTTGATAGGGCTTCACACTTTTGATCCTGTTTCGGGAGACTTGTCTTTGGGAATAAAAGGGGCTTATATTAGAAACGGATCAATAGATGGGCCCCTTTCTGGGATGACCGTGGCCGGTAATATTTACGATATTTTAAATCGGATAGTTACAGTTGGAGAGGATCTGAAATTTTATGGCAGTGTTGGGTCTCCATCGTTGGTGATCGATGATGTGTCGACCGCGGGCGATTAAAAGATATAAGCATTGGGGTTTTTTAACATATTTTTTCGTAATATTTTACTGTTTGGCCTTGGCTACAATTGGATATGCCGGGGAAAAATGGATTTTGTGGCATGGGATTGAGAACGTGGGATATGTACCGGTGATAAATGATGATGGCCATGATCTGGTTCCAATTGACGTAGTCGCCAGTATCTTGAGTTTCAAGATAAGTTTTGACGATAAGACCTTTTTGGCCCGAAATAACGGCAGTTCATTAGAGTTAGTTAAAGGGGCATCTATGGCAAAAAGCAATGGTCATAATATTATTCCCCTTCCCTTTATGCCTTTATACAAAGAAGGGCATTGGTGGTTGGAAGCAAATACTGTGCTGAAATTATTGAAGCCTCTGGTGGGCGATGACAAAGAACTAAAATGGGCTGGTAAGTCAGAGGAGGACAAGGACCAGAGTGCTGCCGTTATCCCTATTCCTGGAAAGGATGCAAACGTGCCTTCGAAAAATGTCATTAAAGAAAACAATAACACCTTAATATCGCGGGGCAAAGTTAAAGGATTTCGCTGGGGGCAATGGGAGGATAGAGTGAGGTTGGTTGTCGATTTATCCTCTGAGGCATCGCCCTTCGTCGATAGAAGTTCCTCTAACAAGCTGACTCTTCGATTTGAAGGATTTATCCTCGATCAGGGTTACGGAAATGATATTAAAAGCGGAGATTTTCCCGAGATTGCCATTGAGCAAAAAGGCGGTGCGGTGGTCATTGACATTTTTTATAAATCTGACAGAATTTCTTACTTTAGTCTTCCTTCTCCACCCAGATACGTAGTGGATTTCTTCGGTTACGGGACAAAGAGGGGTGAGAGTCCGTCTCTTAAAGTTTCGGGAAATCCTTCTTTGGCTCCCACTTCGCAAGAGGGCGTTGAAGTATACGCGCCAAATAAAAAAGCGAAGTTTCCTGTAGTAGTCATAGATGCAGGTCATGGGGGTAAGGATCCTGGTGCCGTTGCAAACGGCTATAAAGAAAAAGATATAAACCTGAAAGTTGCAGAGGGTCTTGCAAATGTGCTTAATAAACGGGGCATTAGCGCTCGCCTCACTCGTTCGCGCGATATATACCTTCGATTGGACGAAAGAACGAAGTTGGCAAACGATTGGGATGGGGATTTGTTTGTAAGTTTACATTGCAATGCCCTGCCTGCAGGCAGAACTGCTAAGGGAATCGAAATTTATATAATGGCCTTGCCTAGCGACGAGGATGCCATGAAACTAGCACTTATAGAAAACAAGGAATTGGGAGAAGGGGTTACGGATGCTAACAGTATAGCCGATAAGCGTACGAAACTTTTGTTACAGATATTAGGAGATATGGAGCAAAATGTAAAGATAGAGCAGAGCCTATCCTTTGCCGAAGTTTTATTTAAGGTGGGCAAAAATTCCGGTTTAAATATGCGTAGAGTAGCCCAGGCGCCCTTTTTTGTTTTAAGAGGAGCGACAATGCCGGCAGTATTAGTTGAAATGGGTTTTTTGACGGATAAATCGGAAGCCGCCTTGTTGGCTAATCCCAATTATCAAAAAAGGCTTGCTGAAAGTTTAGCTGATGGTATAGAGTCGTATTTACGCAATATGTGAGGTTTAGGAGGGTCGTTTTTCATGGATAACAGTGAACTGCCGCGAAGACGAGACAGAGAACAAAAAAAAGTTCCCCAAAAAGCTCCCTTACCATATAGAATAATCGCATGGACATGTCTTATCATGATTTTGTTCGGTTTGGGTTACTATGGTTCGGGACTAATTGTCAGAATATTTGGCAAGGAATTGAACGTTCAACAAACTATTTCCATGGAACAACAGGCACAAAAATTCGATGAAGTTAATGACTTCGGGACCCATATAGCCGAAGTAACGCTTTTTCTGCCGGATAACGGCTCTCTAAGCGTGGTCGGTCATAGGATAGTTCCGAGCATTCCCGAAGAAAATGTCACCTCCAGTGTTGAAAAGTGGCTGTCACTGATGGCGGCCAAGGGCCTTGTCGATGGGAACAGTCGCGTCCTTCATGTCTTTCGCAATGGAGAAATTCTTTATTTAGACATGAACGCCCCCTTTTACTCATCTTTGCAAAAGCTCGACAGAGAGAGAGCATTGCTTTTTATGACAGCCTTACTTCGGACTGTCATAGATAACTTCGATCCAATCAAAGAAGTAAAATTTTTGATCGAGGGTAAAGATGCCGCAATGACAGATCCTGTGGATCTTTCCGTTACATGGCGATTGGCGCCCAAATTTTGATTATAAGTTTTTATGACGTCCTTTGTCTCTGGGGGATTGCTCTTTGGTCAATAATAAAGTAGTATTTGCAAGCAAAAACAAAGGCAAATATAACGAAATGGTCGTTTTGTTCGGTGAAGCGCCTGTAGAATTGGTATTTGCCCCCGATTTAATGGACATTGATGTTGAGGAGTACGGTAATTCCTATTCGGAAAATGCTCTTCTCAAGGCTTCAGTTTGGGCCAAAGCTCTAGGCATGCCGGCCTTGGCCGATGACAGCGGATTAGAAGTAGATGCACTTGGGAAACGTCCTGGAGTTTATTCTTCACGAGTGGCAGAAGATGATGAATCCAGAATTGCATGGGTCTTAAATAATATGGTTGGCATGAAAGAGAGGAAGGCGCGGTTTGTCGCTTCTCTGGCGTTAGTTTTGCCCAGAATGAACCAGGTATGGTTGGTGTCGGGTTTCTGTTATGGACAAATAGCCATTTCTGGGCGAGGTGCAGAGGGATTCGGTTACGATCCTATATTTATTCCAAAGGGTTACTATAAAACATTCGCGGAACTGGGGCAGGGGATTAAAAATCGCGTCTCTCACAGGTCTGTTGCCGTTAAAGCCCTTTGTGATATGCTTAATGCTCGAAGTGTGTTAAAATAGCTATTTGAATGGCTTTTGCGCTATAAAAATCGTTGTGATAGGCTCAAAGGTCTTAGCTTGTGACAGTAACGTTATGTATTTATAAAGCAAAATATCATAAAAAACATAGTTAAGGCATAGGGGGCACTGAAGATGTTTTTGTTCGTATCTCTTTTGCAAATATTGATAGCTGTTGCACTGATAGGAATTGTAATGTTACAGCGAAGAAAACAGAGCGGTTTTGCTGGCGTATTTGGTGGTGGCACTCAGGCTGATATGTCAGGCGGGCAGTGGCAGCGTCTTTCCGGTTTAAGCAAAGTAACAGTTCTATTACTTGCTTCGTTTATGGTCACCTCCCTCATATTGGTCATGATGAGTGCAAGGTGAAGGATATGAAGAATATAGAATTTTTCGAAGATGTAAGCGCTTTGCAGTTGGGCTCAAGGCCTTTCTACAGCGCCAATCACGATGAAATTATGGCGGGATATACGACCGACGTTTATTTTGTCAAAACAAGGGATCTTCTGCGAGAAAACGGCACCTTGGATGTACCGGTGGTTGCCGAGATTTTTTCAAAAGAAACAGGCGTTTTTGCCGGTCTATCTGAGGTTTTGTCTTTGTTACGGGGTAAGGGCGTAGAAGTTTATTCTTTAGATGAGGGAATGTCTTTTTCTCCTAAGGAAGTAGTGTGTAGAATTCACGGTCTCTACAGTGCATTTGGAATGTACGAAACAGTGATTTTGGGATTTTTAGCAGCATCGAGCGGGTGGGCAACCGCTGCTAGGGAATGCGTTAGAGCAGCAAATGGAAGACCTGTATTATGTTTTGGAGCTCGTCATGTTCATCCGGCAGTTGCCCCTGTTATGGAGAGGGTTGCCTTAGATGCCGGAGGTTGCGCAGGCGCGAGTTGTATATTGGGAGCAAAGATGGCCAAGGCAGAACCGCAGGGAACGATACCTCATGCTGCCGTGTTGATAGTGGGAGATACAGTAAAAACCGCGTTATTATACAATAGTATATTGCCTGAACGAGAATCAAGGATTATTTTGGTCGATACTTTTAAAGACGAAGCCGAAGAATCGCTCTTGGTTGCGCGAGCATTAAAGAAAGATCTTCACGGCGTACGTTTGGATACTCCCGGAGAGCGCGGAGGGGTATCGCCTGCTCTGGTACGAGAGGTTCGGTGGAGATTGGACGTCGAGGGATTTAACCATGTCAAAATTGTCGTTTCCGGTGGCCTTAATCCTGAAAGGATTAAGTTACTTTTGCATGCAGGCGCTGATGTATTTGGAGTTGGAAGTTATATAGCTCATGGAACTCCGAGAGATATGACGATGGATCTCAAGATGATCGACGGAAAACCCATCGCAAAAAGGGGCAGATTGCCCGGCATAGAGCATAATCCTAGGCTTAGGAGATTTTTGTAAGGAAACAAAGGTCATGTTTAACCCGTCTCCGTCTGAAATTGATGGAGAATGTAAGGTCCGATTGTGGTGTATTTCTTGACATAAGGGGCTAAGGTTGGATAGAATAACTCCGCTGTCGAGAACTCATCGTTTGTGGAAACTTAACGCTTTGTGTTTGTTGTATAGTTAAAGTATCGTCAGCATAAGCCGAATAAAATATATTATCAATCGTAGAGGTTTTTTACTGCGAGGAAAGTTGAAGGAGGAACTTCATATGCAAGGATACAAGACTTTTATGACAAAGCCGAAAGAGGTGGAACAACAGCGTAAATGGTATGTTGTAGACGCTACCGATATGCCTTTGGGAAGACTCGCGGCATGCATAGCTCCCATATTAATGGGAAAGCATAAGCCGAATTATACTCCTCATGTAGATACAGGGGATTTTGTAATTGTCGTTAACGCCGCCAATGTAAAATTGACCGGCAAAAAAGGCATCCAATCAGTTGTATATAGTTATAGCGGGTATAAGGGAGGGCTTAAATCTACGCCCTACAATGTGCTTCTGGAGAAAAAACCCGAGCGTCTTGTAGAGAGGGTCGTTAAGGGGATGTTGCCTCGTAATAAACTAAAATATCATAGGAAGCTGAAAGTATATGCCGGTCCCGATCACCCTCACGAAGCGCAGAAACCAGAAGCTTTGGATATTTAAGTTTCTGTTTTGTTAATGTATTTTTTTTAAAAGTTTTTATTAAAAAGGAGGAAGAGACCTTTGCCGTCA
The DNA here is from genome assembly GCF_002433005.1 of Acetomicrobium sp. UBA5826. Taxonomy (GTDB): domain Bacteria; phylum Synergistota; class Synergistia; order Synergistales; family Acetomicrobiaceae; genus Acetomicrobium. The sequence continues at coordinate 13,172 of NZ_DJHF01000025.1, forward strand.
CCAACGTATTATTGGGGTACAGGTAGAAGAAAAGAGTCAATTGCTAGGGTACGTGTTCGTCCCGGAGAGGGGCAAATTGTTATAAATGGGCGAAGCATCGAAGACTATTTTCCAAGGCAATTGTGGAGGCTTAACGCCTTGGAGCCCCTAAAGGTTTCCGGAATGGAAGGAAAAATAGATGTATTCATTAAAGCTCAAGGCGGGGGTTTAAGCGGTCAGGCCGGAGCGGTAAGGCTTGGAATAGCCAGAGCTTTGTTGTCCTTAGATCCCGAAATGAGGCCTGTATTGAAAAAAGCAGACCTCCTTGCCCGCGATCCTAGAATGGTAGAGAGAAAGAAGTTCGGGAGAAGAAAGGCAAGGGCACTTTATCAATACTCAAAGAGGTAAATTTAATTCGTTTTTCGCCAATTTATGGCTTAGCGGTTAACGGATAGATGCAGGAGATTAGTATTGCAGCGATAGTTATAAACCACACAGACGGAGATCGTGATTCTCCGTCTGTAATCTTTTGCAACCAAGTTATTGTTTTATATCGAGTTATCGATGTATTGGAATTCAATATTTTGAAAATTAAAACTCATATTTTTCCCCTTTACAAAAACCGGCAAATAGATTATCCTTTTTCTCCAGACTGAATAGTCGGGAGGTTGAGTTTTGAAGGACACCAGAGACTGCATCATAAGCGCAGCCCGTCATTTGTTCGCACAACAGGGATTTCACGGGACTAGCGTAGATTCTATTGCAAAGAAAGCTGGCGTTAGCAAAGGAGCTTTGTATTGGCACTTTAGCGATAAGTTTGAGCTATACCGCACTATTTTAGTATTGGAAATTGATAGAATGAAGGATATTTTTAAGTTGACCTTCGAGGACGCAACGGATGTCAAGGAATTTGTGCGGAGAAGAGGCATGCTCATTTTAATGGCCTTTGAAAAAGATCCCGAGACCATGCTTATCTGGATGGATCTTTTGATTCAGGCGAAACGGGGGAAAGAAGAATTCAAGAATATGGCAAAAGACCTTGCCTCATGTATAAAAAAATCAATGGACGAAGGAGTGCGCATCGATTTAGCTGGCAATAGGCAAGAGTCTGTATTTTTACTGTTGCGCTTGGTCGTATTCGGTCTATTATCATGCCAAGGTAGTGTTTTGGACACTGGCGAAGCTATAGATAGCTGGAAGCAAATAGTTGATTTGGTTATGAGGGGAGATGAGTAATTAAGGTGGCTAATTTCATGGAAAGACGTTTTTTATTGATAATAGGTTTTTGCTCTTTGATTTTCTTAGTGCTTGTTATGGATAAAAACGCTTGGGGGCAAGATGTTCAATCTGATGTCAAGTATAATTTGGACAACTTAATTTCAATAGCAGAAGAGCATAACCCCATACTAAAAGCAGCACAGGAGCAGCTCAATCAGGTTAGAGCTCAAGAGCTACAAACTGCCTCTCAATTGGCGCCCAGGCTTGATTCGAGCTTAACGTATGTGCACCAATACGGAGGAGGTATGACGGAATCGAAGTATAGAGATACCTACAAGGCCGCGTTAACCCTGACGCATACTCTCTACAGCGGTGACGGCCTTGAGGCTTCATTAAGGGCTGCCACGTTGAATCGTCGAGCTTTGGAGGCAGATGTCTTACGCACTAAACAAACAATCAGAAATGATGTGCAAAACGCCTATTACGATTTACAGAGAGCAAGGGCTCAGCTGCAAGTTGCTCAAGAAAACTATGATTTGACACTAGAACATTTAAAACAGGCACAATCGCTTTACAACCAAGGTGTTGTGGCCATTAATGAAGTCCTTAGAACCCAAGTCGATGTTTCGTCTGCCGAATTGAATTTGATTCAAGCTAAAAATGGCACACAAGTTGCCTTAAGTGCTCTGGAAAAGGCTGTTGGGATTCCGCTTTCCCACGAAATAGTTCCTGAAGTATCCCCCGAAGAGGAGTCTCCCTTCGCTTTGCCGCAGATCGATCCTTACAGCATTGCGCTTCAATATCGCCCTGAGCTGGTGTCCTTGGAAGACTCGAGAAAAGCAGCAGAGGAGCTGGCCAAAGCTGCCGCGGGCCAGGCAAGGCCAAATATATATCTGCAGGGAGAGGCATCTTATTACGAAGATGAGTTTTTCCCCAATGAGGATGACTGGAATGTATCGATCATCGCCTCTTTGAGATTGTACGATCGGGGAGAAGTAAAGAGCAAGATAGAGGAAAATAAGGCCATGGCCAGGGAATTGCTAGCCAGGATTGATGATCTCAGGAATCAAATTCGTCTAGAGGTATCCACAGCGTGGCAGAACTTGGAATCGGCGTTGCAAAGCGTTCGCGTAGCCGAGGATCAAGTCACTACAGCAGAAGAGGATTATCGAATGGCGTTGAGACGTTATGTTGAGCAAGTGGGCACTAACATAGACGTTTTAGATGCAAGAACGGCGTTGACGGATGCCAATACCAACTTTGTAAATGCAATATATGACGCCTATTCAGCCTACAGCGACCTTATCTACGCGATGGGCATAATGGATGAAGGTGTGTTTGACGATCTGAATGAAAACGAAGCAGTGAACGGGGAGGTAACTAAATGAAGACCAAAACAGTCGTTATAGCCGTAATCGCAGTAGCCTTGGCATCAATAATCGGTCTGAGGGTGTTGAACAATGACAAAACGACCGAGCAGCCTGGTGTGCCAACCCCCCAACAGAGTGCGATAAACGTTTCCGTAGTCAAGCCAAATTTAATGGAATTTGAGGATATCGTAACTTTTGTTGGAACGGTAGAGCCGCAAGAAAAGGCCATGATTGCATCTAAAGTGACCAATAACGTGACAGTTTTAGAAGTTTATGTTGATGTCGGATCGGAAATAAAAAAGGGTCAACCTTTGGCAAAACTAGATGATAGCCTGGTCAACCGACAAATTGAAGAGGCCAAGGCAGCAGTCGCTGCCGCAAGGGCTGCGATATCGCAGGCAAAAAGCCAATTGCAGACCACGGAGAAAGATTATGTGCGTTATAAAAATTTATATGAGGAGCAAGTTATAAGTCGCCAGCAGTTGGATCAAATAGAAGGACAGTATGAAGTGGAAAAGGCCAAACTCGAGCAGGCCCAAAGGCAGCTCGATCAGGCCCAGGCTCAGCTGAGGCAGCTTCAAATTATGAGGGAATATCACAGTATCGTCTCTCCCGTAGACGGAGTTATTGCCGAAAGGCATATAGATCCTGGCGATACCGTTAGCGTTGGGAGTACTTGTTTTACGGTTTCAAGGCAGGAAACGGTTAAGATAATTGGGACGGTAACGGAAAACGACTATCCAAGGATTAAATTAGGGCAAGTTGCCCATGTAAAAGTAGATGCATTCCCAAACATGACTTTTGAGGCCGGAGTGGTGCGAATTAGCCCGGTACTTGATTCGGTCACCAGGACCGGAGAAGTGGAAGTGTGGCTTTCATCTGAAGGGATGTTAAAGCCTGGGATGTTCGCCAGGACTGAGGTCGTAGTGGGCAAGCATGAAGGACTTTCCCTTCCCAGGGAGGCGGTAAAACAATTGCCGGGAACAGGCGAATGGTATTGCTTCGTTGTAACGCCCGATAAAAAGGCAAAGCAGGTTTTCGTTAGACGTGGCATAGAGAGCGGTAATTTGGTAGAAATTATCGAAGGACTTAAAGCGGAAGACAATGTAATATCGCCTGTTGTTCGCGCCATTGGCGACGGGGTATCTGTGGAGGTGGTAGGTCAATGAACCTTTGGGAAATAGCGGTAAAGAGACCTACTGCCACCTTAATGTTCTTCATCGCCGTGATCCTATTGGGAGTTGTCTCTTTTATCGGAATAAGGGTCGATCTTTTACCCCAATTCGAACAACCCGTAATTCTTGCCATTACCACTTGGGAGGGAGCTGCTGCCAGCGACGTCGAACAGGAAATCACGGAAGAAGTTGAGGACAGAATGGCCACTATTCAAGGCCTTGACGAGATTACCTCGACTTCAAGCGACGGAGCTTCTGCCGTTGTCCTCAGATTCGAGTGGGGAGAGGATTTGGATGCCAGGATGGGCGATGCCCGGGATCAGGTGAACATCATAAGAAGAAGGCTTCCCGATGATGCTGATGATCCAATACTTACAAAAACAACTTCCAGCGCACTTCCCGTTATGTTGGTCATATTTAAAGCCGGACCGACTTTCCCCGGGCTGTATCATTTCGTGGATAACGATGTCAGCAAGCTTATTCAACAGGTTCCGGGAGTAGGGGATGTTTCAATCTTCGGTGGGGATCAGCGCGAAATAAAGATCCTGTTGGATGCAGAGAAACTAAAGGCATATAATTTGTCTGCTCAACAGATTGCAAGCGTATTGCAACAAGAACATTTCAATCTACCTGCAGGCAGCTTTAAGGAAGGAATGCTGGAATATCAGGTAAGAGTGCCGGGTAGGTATAAACTGGTAAACGAGATAGGTTACGCCATTGTCGGCACTACCGACGGTAAACCCGTGTATCTCAAAGATGTAGCGACCGTGGAGGACGGATACAAGGACGCATCAACCTTTGGATGGGCTGACGCTGCCCGTTCCGTCGTTATGATGATCACGAAAAACACAGATGCCAATACCGTTCAAGTCAGTAATGGTGTAAAGGCCCGCCTGGAGGAGCTAAAGGGGTCTATATTCCCCTCCGACGTGGATTATGTCATCGGTTACGATCAATCGGAGTTTATATTGAACTCACTTAAACAATTGGCCACTACTCTGCTATATGGCGTTGTACTGGTTTTTCTGGTCACTTATGTCTTTTTACGCAGATTGCCGGGAACGCTTGCGGTATGCGGAGCCATTCCCTTTTCGTTGATCGCTACGTTTATCGCTATGAGAATCTTGGGATACACCGTTAATTTAATGACATTGTCGGCCCTCACAGTTGCTTGTGGCATGGTCGTCGACAACGCAATTGTTACGACAGATCAGGTTGTTTATCACATTGAGATGGGGGAGAAACGCCAGATAGCTTCCATGTTAGGTGCAGGCGAAGTGGGAAGTGCCTTGATAGCGTCCACACTGACGACTCTGGCTGTGCTGTTGCCATTGGTGTTTATCACAGGCTTAGTCGGCATATTTTTTTCCTCCCTGTCGGTGGTTATGAGTCTTGCTATAGTGTCATCCTTGGTTGTTTCGTTAAGCTTTATACCGATGGTTGGAAGTAAGACTTTTAAATCTCAAGAAGACAAGCTCTTCATTCATAGACATTCCAAGCGTATCTTGACTTTGCTTGAGCGCTATTACGCTTTGTTAATTGATTGGGCTTTGCGTAACAGAAAAAAGATCATAGGATTGGCGTTGATCTGTGCAGTTTTTACAGTTGTAGGTTTTACCCGTGTAGGGACAGAGTTGATACCTAGGTCAGATACGGGAAGCGTACGCGTTAATTTCAGGCTTCCTGAAGGTACGAGGGTGGAAGAGACGGAGAAAGTTGCAAAAGATGTCATGGCTTATGCTATGGATAATATCCCGGAGCTTGAAAACGTCTACATATACGGCGGCAGCGCCGGAGACGATATGAGTGCTTTAAGGGGAGAATCGTCAAATATCGGAACTATCGGCATCGAGCTCGTGTCTAAGGGGGAAAGAAAGCGCTCGGGCTTTCAAGTGGCAGCTCAAGTAAGGCAATATTTAAACGCAATGGCGGGTTTTGAAGCGGTAAGCGCAAACGTCAGTTCGCCTATCATGGCTGGCGGGAGCTCCAAACCGATAGTAATTGAGTTGTACGGAGACGATGTAAATGAATTGCTCAAAATTGGAGACGAAATAAGGAAAAGGGTCGAAGGGATTCCGGGAGCTGTCGACATAGAAATTACCCAAAAAGCAAGCAGGCCGGAAATTTGGGTCGACGTAGACAAAGAAAGAGCTTCACTGTTGGGTGTTCCGACAAGTAACGTTGCTCAAGCTCTAAGGGCCTATTACTATGGCGTTCAGTTGGATGAAGATTATTGGGAAGGAGAGGATAACTACGAGGTTTGGCTGCGTTTGCAACCTGATCAAAGGCATTCCTGGGATACCTTAAATAAGTTGCTTGTGCCATCGGTGACGGGGGATATGATCCGATTGACAAATTTGGCAACAATTAAAGAAGAATTAGGGCCTCCGGAACTTCACAGAAAGGACAGGCAACGTTACATCACTATAGAGCTTGATGCTGAAGGCCGTTCCGTTGGCAATGTTGCAACGGATATCGAAAAGGCACTTAAAGAAATAGAGTTGCCCGCCGGAATGAGGACGGAAATAACCGGCGATGTTGAAGATATGAAAGAAACGTTTTTGCAAATGGGTCTTTTGATCTTGTTTGGGGTTGTCTTGGTTTACATGATAATGGCAGGGCAATACGAAGCATTTTTGGACCCCTTCATCATAATGTTTAGCGTTCCCTTTGCCTTAACGGGCGTGGTAGGAGCGTTGTTGTTAACCGGGTTATATCTTTCGTTGCAGGGCCTGCTGGGCATAGTCATGTTGGTAGGAACAGTGGTTAACAATGCAATAGTTTTGGTGGATTACGTGAATTTGCTTCGTGCCAGGGGGTATGTTATGCACGATGCTTTGGTAGAGGGCGGGTCAAGGAGGCTGCGGCCAATTTTAATGACCACCCTTACTACGGTATTGGGCATGTTGCCTATGGCTTTAAGTCAGGGAGAAGGTGCCGAGATATGGAGGCCCTTGGCGGTATCGGTCATTGGCGGTTTGTCCTTTTCGACGTTGGTTACCCTGGTGTTGATTCCGGTAGTGTACAGTTTGGTCGAGGAAAAGATACGCCGACGACCAAGGTTTGTTGAGGCAAAGGGAGGAACGTCACGATGAAGTTCGTTTGGATATTTTGCAATCAAAGCATAGCTCCCGAAATAATCGAATTACTGGAGTCGATTGAAGTTGATGGCTATACAGTATGGAGACATGTGTTAGGCCATCATCGGGGATGTCGTACACATTGGGCCGATGCAGTTTGGCCTGGGGAGAATTGGGCCATACTCGTAGTGGAAAATGCCGGAAAGGCTTGGTATTTAATCGAGGAGCTTAAGAAGATGAAACAACGTCGAGCGATTCATCATGCCGGTTTGCGTGCCTTTGTGCAAGATGGAGAGCTTATGGTATAATTTCCCCCGAGGGCCGGTGTAGCTCAATCGGCAGAGCAGCTGACTTGTAATCAGCAGGTTGGCGGTTCAAGTCCGCCCGCCGGCTCCAAAAAATTGGCAAAAAGAGCAATCAGTGAGTTGATTGCTCTTTTTATTTTTTAATCCATACTCTGTTGTATTTTAGGTGATCGAGTAATAATATAAAAACGTGCCTGTCAAAGTGAAGCTATTTTTCTATAAATTTATGCTTACTAATAGGGAGGGTTTAATATGCTAAAACCACAAAAATTGGTGATGATACCCGGACCCACTCCAGTTGTGCGCTCTATTCAGGATCAAATGGGACGCGAGACGGTAGCTTTTGGAGACCCCGATTTTATTGAAGATTTTAAAAACGTGGTAAAGGATTTGCGCGAACTCTGGCAGTGCAGCGGGCAGACCTTTGTTATTGCTGGGTCAGGTACGTTGGCCATGGAAATGGCTGTAGCAAACGTCTCTAAACCCGGAGACAAAGCGCTTGTGTGTTCAAACGGCTTTTTTGGCGATAGATTTGCCGAAATATGCAAAAAGCGCGGCCTTAATGTCGATGTGATTAAGGCACGATGGGGAAGCTCTGTAACCTCTGAGGAAGTTAAAGAAAGACTGTCTAAAGAAAAATACGACGTAGTTACTGTCACCCATGTTGAGACATCGACAGGCGTTATGGCGCCGATAGGGGAGATAGGTAAGGTTGTTCAAGATCATGGAGCCATATTTGTGGTTGATGGCGTAGCTGCATCGGGCGGAGCCGAGGAGTACGTCGATTCTATGGGCATTGATGTATTGATAAGCTGTTCTCAGAAGGCCTTTGGAGTTGCTCCCGGTTTAGCTCTGTTGTGGGCTTCAAAAAAGGCGCTGGATAAACGAAAAAGCCTGGGAACAATAATTGATTCGTACATGGATTTTGAGAAATGGTTGCCGGTGATGGAAGACCCTTCCAAATATTGGGGTACCCCTCCCATTAATTTGATATGGGCCTTAAAACAATCTCTTGAAATAATAAAATCGGAGGGGATCAAGGAAAGATATGCTCGCCATGTTAGGCATGCTGTCCTTTTTGATGAGGCCATTTCTTCAATGGGATTTTCTATATTGGCCGACGAGGGCTATCGAGCTCCAACGTTGTCGGTTTACCTATATCCCGGCGAGTTTAATATAGATGACTCCAAATTCAGATCTCTTGTGGCAGAGGAAGGCGCTTATATTGCCGGTTGTCTTGGAAATTATGCAGGAAAGGGATTCAGGATGGGGCATATGGGCAACATCGATAAACACATATTGATTTCAGCAGTGGCGTCAATAGAGAGAGCTGCTATGCGCATCGGAATTAAACTGGAGCCGGGCAAGGCCCTGGGGATACTGCAAAGAGGTTTTGTTGAAGAAAGTATGTAAAATAAAGCAGAATAGATCTAGACGCCTTAACAATATTATGGTATCTTAATCATCGCAAAGCCGGGGTGGCGGAATTGGTAGACGCAGTGGACTCAAAATCCACCGGTGCTCGGTACTGTGCGGGTTCGAGTCCCGCCCCCGGCACCAAAGATGAAAAAGCCAGTTGTAATCGGCATTAGTTCGTTGCAATGGTTGGTTCTTGGAGGAAGTTTAAAAGGCGGTTAAAAGATGCGAATCCACCAGTAATGAAAAGCACTGTTTTTGCTCTCTCCCTTCACCATTGGCGATGGGAGAGAGTTTTTTATGTCCATTGTTCCGTTTCGCAGAAACGTATCTTTGGAAGATGCGATTGAAGAATTTATCTACTTCAAAATAGCCGAGGGAAGGGCAGATCAAAGATCAAAGATCAAAGATCAAAGATTACAGGCGCCACCTCCGTAAGCAAATGAAGAAACGGGTGGGGGCGCAAAAATACCCATCGAATGATTGGCATTCAAGCAAATAGGTAAGAATAGTGTTTTCTTTTGAGCGAGAGGGTATATTGTTGAAACCGTTGGCTTCACTCGCTTTTTTGTCGTGCAAAAGGCGAACGAAGGTTTGTCGCATCGAAATTGAAACCGGTTTTTCTTATGTGGTGGATAGGTTGCTTTAAAAAAGATATACTACATGTAAGCTGCGGTTAATGTTGAAAGAGAAAGGAAGGTAATTAATATGGCTACCGTCCTGATTACAGGAGGCGCAGGTTTTATAGGATCTCATATAGTTGATGCCTTTATAGAAGAAGGCCACAGGGTTGTCGTTATCGATAATTTGTCTCAGGGCAAATTAGAGAATCTCAATTCAAAGGCCGGGTTTTACAAGCTCGACATATGCGATTCTCGCGTGAGCGAAGTTTTCGACGAAGTTCACCCCGATTACGTTTGCCATCATGCGGCGCAAATTGACGTTAGAAAGTCAGTGACAAATCCCATGTACGATGCCGAAGTAAATATCAAAGGTCTTTTGAATATCTTATCCTGCGCAACCAGGACAGGTGTAAAGGGGGTAATATTTGCTTCATCTGGAGGCGTTGTTTACGGAGAGCCGACGCACCTTCCCGTTTCTGAAACCCACCCAAAGGGGCCTCTTTCTCCATATGGGGTGAGTAAGCTTTCGTCGGAGTATTATTTATATTATTATAATAAAGTGTTCGGATTGCCCTATATAGCACTTCGATATGCTAATGTCTATGGGCCAAGGCAAGATCCAATGGGAGAAGCAGGTGTGGTGGCTATATTTTCTAATAAAATGCTTAAAGGGGAAGTGCCAACAATATATGGAGATGGAACGCAGGTGAGAGATTATGTCTATGTTGGTGATGTTGCAATGGCGAATCTCTTGTCTTTACAGCGTTTGAAAGAAACGAGGGCTCCCTCATCGATAGATGACCACGCTTATAATATTGGAACATCCATAGGAACGTCGGTCAACGAACTGTACGACATCTTAAGCGATATAATTGGCTTTCAAAAAATGGCGAGGCACGATGCGCCGAGGAAGGGAGAATTGTATAAGACCTATTTAAGTATCGATAAAGCAAAGGAAGAATTAGGGTTTGTTCCCTCTGTTTCTTTGCGGGACGGCTTGGAGAGGACATTAGCTTATTTTGATAGATCAGATTTGCATTAGGATTCGGGAGTGAATCGAAATGACGATACAGGGCATAAAAAAGGACTTGGTAAAAAAGGCCGCAAAGGCAATGGTACCGCGTTTGCGAGAGGAATTCTTAAGCAAGGGAGGCCGTCAGGAGGATTTCGATGAAGCCCTCGCGATGAATAGGGTATGCTCATTTTTCGAGTCCCAGCCTCCCGTATTTTGGGATCAAATTGCAATTAGCGAAGATGCCTCTTTGGATGAGATTGCACAAGACATAGCCGATAGTTTAGAAGAAGCAATATATTTGGAAAAGATGTCTGCCGAGGATATCCTTCAGATGATGAAAGAAGAGGAAGGTATTTCGCGACGGTTGAAGAATATCAGATGATATCCCGGCTTCACGTACGATAATTGATTTGCCTTAAATTACTTCGAAACCAGGTCTGTAGATCAAGACCGAACAGGGTGCATGGCGTGCGATGGCTGTAGTTGTGCTCCCGACCAAGATGTGTTCCATAGTGCTGTGTCCTTTGTACCCCACGATTATAAGAGAAACTCCCATTTCACGGGCTTTGCTTATGATAACTTCCCCGGGTGATCCCTCCTCAATTAATATGGTGTGCTCATGAGAAGGGATATCTTTAATTTGTGCCTCGGCTTTCTGGACCCAGTAGGAGATTTTTTTGTGGGCTATTTGTTTGACTTCATCTCCTATCTGTGGCGGTATCCACGGCTCATAACCGCGCCATATGGAAGACAGGCGAGGCAGGACATGAAGATAGATTATTTCGTCATTGAGCCTGTGCGCAATGTTATGAGAGTACGTTATCAAAGATTCCGACATTTTACTCAGGTCTACTCCGACTAATATTTTTTTCGTCATCAGTATCACCACCTGTTTTATAGATTAGAACTTTCCTGTCGTAGTTATTGTATCACAAGCAAATCGCGATAGGATGGATATGGCTGAATCATATCGTCGATCCAAAGTTCTGCGGCATCGCTCAGTGAGCGTATTTCATTCATTAAAGAAATCCCTTCGTTGGTTATCAAAGATGAGCTTTCCTCGAGGCTGCAATTCGATATTTTATTTCGGAGATTTCTTAATTGCTCAAGTCTATAGTAAAGTTGTTCTTTAATATCACACAATGATTTAATCTTGCCTTTCCAGCTTTCGAAATTGCTGTCGAGTATGGAAGTTGCCCTTTCAAATGCCTTTCCTTCCAGCGCTACCTGCTTTGAGATTGAAGGAAGTACCGCATGTCGTATCATGTCTTCCATGACGGCCATTTCGACATCTAGCGTTTTGACATATTGTTCAAGTCTTGTTTCGTAATAAGCAACGATTTCCCTGTCGGTCATGATAGAAAGGCTAGAAAGCAGTGCTCTATTTTCGGGAATTAAATAGTAGGATAAAGCGTCGGGAGTTGTGGTGGCAATGGGAAGGCCGCGACGCACAGCTTCGTCGTGCCATGCCTTGTCGTAACAATTGCCTTCAAAACGCACTTTAACGCTTTCTTTGGCTATATCGCGCAACACGTCTAAGGTGGCATCCGTTATGTCGCTATTTCCGAGGCGACTTTCTATTCTGTTGGATACCTCCTCTATCCCCCAAGCCCATACGGCGAGAAGCATTGTCAGCGGACCTGCTAAAGATTGGGATGCCCCTGTAGCGCGAAACTCGAATTTGTTCCCCGTAAATGCGAGGGGAGCCGTTCGGTTCCGATCGGAATTCTCCTTTTTCAGCGTGGGGAGTTTTGCCAGACCTAGATCAATAATTCCACTCGTTGGTATCTCTTCCGGAAAACCTTCCTCCAGACGTTCCAAGACGTTTGTCAGTGTGCTTCCGAGATAGACGCTCATAATAGCAGGGGGTGCCTCGAATCCGCCTAGTCTGTGCATGTTGCCGGGCGAGGCTACGGAGGCCCTGAGCAAAGAGCTGTATTTGGAAATTCCAAGTATAAGAGCTCCCAGGAAAGCCAGAAACTGCACGTTTTTTCTTTGGTTGTTTGTCGGTTCCAATAGATTATACCCATCGCTATCCATCAAAGATATATTGGTATGTTTTCCGCTGCCGTTTATTCCTGCGAAGGGCTTTTCGTGTAAGAGCAATTTAAATCCATGATGAGGTGCTATTCGTTTCATGACGGTCATCATTATCTGATTTTGATCGGTAGCCAGATTAGCATCCGTGAATTGGGGAGCAAATTCGAATTGACAGGGTGCCACCTCATCGTGTCGGGTTTTTATGGCAATGCCAAGTTTGTGCAGTTCAGCCACGACATCTTCCATGTAAGTCAGCACTCGGGGATGAATTGCTCCAAAATAGTGGTCTTCCAGCTGTTGTCCTTTGGGCGGTGGGCATCCCAATAACGTGCGTCCGCAGAGTACTAAGTCTGGGCGTTTCCTGGCCAGGCTGTCTTCTACCAAAAAAAACTCCTGTTCGGCACCGACGGTTACTTTTACCCAATGAACTCCCCTATTACCGAATAATCTGAGCAAACGCATAGCTCTCTCTTCTATGGCGGCTATTGCTTTAAGGAGGGGCATTTTCATGTCCAGAGGCGTCCCGTCCCAAGAAAGGAAGATAGATGGTATGCAAAGCGTACCTCCTTTTTCGGTGAGCATGACGAAAGCTGGGCTGGTGGGATCCCAGGCGGTATAGCCCCTTGCCTCAAAGGTGCTTCTCATTCCGCCGGAGGGAAGAGATGATGCGTCAGGTTCGCTTTGTATAAGCTCGCTTCCCGTAAAAACCTCAAGTGGAGCACCTTTATCGTCTAACGAAAGAAATGCCATATGTTTTTCGGCCGTGAGTTCTGTCCTTGGATGAAACCAATGGGCATAATGCGTTGCTCCAAGCGACGTAGCCCACTCCTTCATGGCAGCTGCCACTACATCTGCAATTTTAATGTTGAGTTTATGTGGTCCTCCGTTAATGGCGCTGGTCAGTTGTTCGAAGACGCTCTTGGGCAAACGTTCGCGCATTACTTTTTCATTGAAAACATGACGTCCAAAATAAGAAGTTGGCCTTTCCATGTACTACACCTCCAAAGAGTATTAACATAAAAAAAACTTATATCACATACTACCCTGGTTAGACAAGAGCTTAGTTGAAATTATTGTGTTGATCTCTCTTCAAGGACAAGGGGCGGAAAAATATTATATCAATATATCATAGCTACAAATTAATTAAATTGACCTATGTGTTTTGTAAAGTATAATATAAAATAAACATGTAAGTTGGATAGAGTAGCATGTATATCAAAATATTCTTTTAAAAGGGGTGATGGGTTATGAAAAAAATAAGTGCGACTTTGACGATCGCCTTGGTGATTTCTTTGATGTTCATATTGGGCAATGCAGTAGCCGTCTTTGCTTTCCCGGCCAGGGGTGATTTCCAAAATACCGGCAATTTCCCAATAAAAGAACTTCCGAAAGGCATATTCTCATGGAAGCTGGAAACGGGATCAAAGATAACGGGTGCTCCTGTCGTGGATGGCGGAATGATATATGTGGGGAACCATAATGGAGAGGTGTATGCTATATCTCTTAATAGCGGAGAAGTAAAATGGAAATACCAGTGCGATGGTTCCATTCTTGGACCTGTTTCCACCGATGATAAAAAAGTATATGTGGGAACCTTCGCGGCAAATGTGTATGCTCTCGACAAAAAGTCCGGCACTTTCATTTGGAATGCTAAGGTAGATGGCCCTGTGATGTCGGGAACTTTTGCTTTTGGCGATACCGTTTACGTCGGATGCAACGAAGGCAGTTTCTACGCTCTTAATTCCAAAAATGGAGGATATAAATGGCAGTTTCAAGCTTACAGGGGCTTTCAAAATATTCCGGCAATAGCTGAAGGATTTGTGTTTGTGGGAAGCTTTGGAGGACGATTTCATGCGCTAGACCCAAAAAGTGGCAGCGAGCGTTGGGGAGGCAATACAGAGGGTTCAATGAAGGGATCTCCTCTATATGCTGACGGAAAGGTCTATTATATAACCGATAACGGTTATGTTCGTGCCGTAAAATTAAAGGGTGTCGTACCTCAATGGCATAAGTACGTTGGGGCACCCCTAGGCTCTTCTCCGGCGTACGTTAGAGGAACATTATACATAGGAGGTCAGGATGGAAAATTATACGCCGTGAACGCAGATAAGGGTGACGTTGTATGGAACTACGAAGTTGGTAGCCCGATAAACTCTTCGCCCGTATATGCTGGCGGCGTGCTTTTCTTTGGGAGCAACGATGGCTATTTTTACGCTATAGATTCCAATAGGGGAGATTTGCTGTGGAAGTATGAAGCGGACAGCGACATTGTGGCCGATCCGTCTTTGGGAGAGGGAGCAGTTGTTTTTGCGACGATGAGAGGTACCCTATACGTCATAAAGTGATGTTACGTTGCTGTACAAGTTTGATGTAACTTTTTTTCGTAAAATAGATTTCTGCGATAGACTAGGTGGATAGCTTAATGATTGGGATGTTCCGTCTGACGAGTTTTATCTTTGGATTGGCATACGGTTCTTTTTTGAATGTAGTAGCACAGAGGACTATTGAAGGGAGAAAGTGGTGGGGAAAGGAGCGTTCTGCCTGCGAAAGCTGTGGCAGAACGCTCAGCTTTATTGATTTAATTCCCCTATTGTCTTATGTATTTCTCAAAGGTAGATGCAGAGGATGTAATAAAAAGATCGGGATTAGTTATTTATTGGTCGAATTGATAATGGGATTTTCAATGCTTGTTTTAGCCTGGCTTTATGGGCCTACCTATGCTTTTATATTGTCTTTTGTGCTTTGGAGCTGCCTTTTCCTATCTTCTTTGACAGACATGTATTCGGGTTATGTTTACGACTGGCTGGTTTTGCCCTTTTTGGCAATCGGATTGTTCTTGAGGGTTTTCGTGGGTTGGCAAATTTTTTTGGACGGCATATTAGGTGCTTGCATATGTGGTTTTTTGATCCTACTTATCATGTACGTCAGCAAAGGTGGCATGGGTTCGGGCGATGCGATAGTTGCTGCTGCAATTGGCGGGGTAATGGGGGCATGGATGGGTTGTCTTGCTCTCTACATAAGTTTCATGTGTGGCGGTTTGACAGCCTTATCGTTATTGCTTGCCCATAAAGTCGGAAGAAAAGACCATCTCCCCATGGCCCCCTTTTTTGCTATCGGCTCCTTTTGTACCTTCCTTTTTGGAGTCAAAATATTGGCTTTTCTTGATATTTCACCGGGTTGGCCCTGGATTTTTTAGAATATGCTTCTTTAGGTAATTTACCATATCGATTAAAGGCGATATCGAAGGAATGTCGTTAACAATTCTAAAAGAATGGTCAACTCCTTCGAGGACGATGAAGTCTCGTTTTGTGGGCGTTAATTCAAACAGCCTCCTACATGCTTCCTTTGTAAAGGTTTCATCAAGGCTGCCGTAAAAGGCATAGACATTTTCCGCATTCGTATTTTTCGCTGCCTCCAGAAGCATTTCTTGACTGGGCAGAGAGTCCAAAATAGGCTCGTGAAACGACGGTCCGTTTTCCGGGCGTATCTCGTCTCCGCTTCCGGAGAGTATCAAACCTTCGATCTTGGGAAATGAGGTTATAGGGTTTTTAAGGCCAGAGCGTTCTAAAACTTTTTTATACATTCCGCCCGTCAAAATCAGAAAATGCAAACCTCCCAGAGAAAAACCCCATAGCCATAACTCAGGCCATCCTAGGTTATCATGTATGAACGAAATAGCACTCGCCACGTCAAATAAGTCCATAGCATAGGTTTTTCCCTTAAAGGCATCCATTATCCACCTGTCTCTATCGTTGCCATAGGCATCCCTGTCTCTGGTTTTTCTGCTGGTTTCGATGGTCAGGGCATTTATGGATTCCTGCGCAAGCAAGCGTGCCAGAACGCCGTATTTGTTTCCCTCTGCCAGATTGGCGCAGCCGTGCACTCCGTGCAAAAGCACGACCAGGGGAAATGACCTTGAAATAATGTACCCCTGGATCAAGACCCTTTTGTCTCCGAAAGATCCTAGCGCGCAATGAGATATGATCTTCATTTTTTCGGTCATAATTGAGATATCATCTCCTCAAGAAAGGCGCGTACTTCCTGTGCATCTTTCATCAACAAAACCTTTTGCGTGATCTCTTTAGCTCTTCCCAAGCTAATTTTTCGTGTCAGTCTTTTGATCTTGGGAATTGCCGGAGGCGACATCGAAAGTTCGTCGAACTCCAGCCCAATGAGTATTGGAAGGGCTAGGGGGTCGCCGGCCATTTCGCCGCACATCCCAAGCTCAATTTTGTTTATTTTTGCTGCCTTTGCAGTTATGTCGATAAGCTTGAGAACTGCTGGATGTAAATGATCGTACCATCGGGATATCTTCGCGTTTCCTCTGTCCACTGCCAATGTATATTGGGTTAAATCGTTAGTTCCAATCGAGAAGAAATCGACCTCCTTTGCAAGCTCATCCGCCATAAGAGCAGCGGAGGGTATTTCTATCATTATTCCTATTTTTGCCGATCCCTGTTCTACTCCCTCTTCCTTCAATTGTTGCGCAGCTTTTCGAAGCAGGTCTTTTGCCCTTTTTACCTCCCATAGAGAAGAGATCATAGGGAACATTATGTAAAGATTTCCGTAGGTTGCGCTTCTCAGTAAAGCCCGAAGTTGCGTCAAAAGCAAACCTTCCTCGGTGATGCCAATCCGAATGGCGCGATAGCCCAAAAAGGGATTGTCCTCCTTCGGTATGTTGAGATAGAAGATCTCCTTATCGCCGCCGGCATCCATCGTTCTGATTACTACAGGGTTGGGGTTCATTTCCGCCAATGCCTTGCTATAGGCTTCAAATTGCTCATCTTCGCTGGGAGGATTGTTTCTGTTCATGAAAAGAAATTCCGTTCGGAATAAGCCTATACCCTTTCCTCCAAAGGATAAAACGCTGTTCACCTCGTTTGGATGGGCTATGTTGCCCCACAACTTTAGCATGAAACCGTCTGAGGTGATTGCAGGAGCATCTTTCAGGCTCATGGCCTCCTCTTGCTCTTTTTTGAGTTCCTCTACCTTTCTATTGACCTGCGAAAGCGTTTCAGAAGAAGGGTTTATCGTTACTTCTCCTTTTGTGCCGTCGATTATGATAATGTTATTGTCGGAGATTGTACTTATATCTATTCCGGATACAGCAGGCAAATCTAATGACTTGGCTATTATGGCCATGTGAGATGTTGGGCCTCCGTGGAGGAGCACTAAGCCGACGACATTGTTTCCCGATATGGCGATTAATTCCGAGGGAGCCAGGTCGCTGGCGACGACTATAGTTGATTCCTCTCGTCCTATCGATTCAAGATCTATTGCTCCCAATAAGTTTCTGAATAGCCTGCTGCCCACATCTTCTACGTCTGCAGCCCTTTCTCTTAAATAGGGGTCAGGTATATCTTCAAACATCTTTTTTATCTTCATAGTGGCCGTGTAAACGGCGTCCTCTGCAGAATGGCCTTCTTTTATGGTGTTTTCAATTTCTTGAATGAACATGGGGTCTTCAAGCATCAACATGTGAGCCTCTATAATTCCCGCCTTCTCCTCTCCCAGCTTTTTTTTGGTTCTATCCTTCAGTTTTTCGAGGGATTCCCTCGTTTTTTTAATGGCTTCGCTTAGGCGGGATAGCTCCTTTTCGACGTCTTCGGTTTTAATGGCGATGTTTCTTTGCTCAAAGGGTATGGTCTTGTATGTAAAAGCGTATCCATAGGAAAGACCAGGAGATAGAGGAGTACCCTTCAATTTAATTTCTGACATGATTGACCCTCCTGTTATTTATGTGATATCTGTATTATGTTACAAGCGAAGGTAAAAATAAACAAATTTGTTGCACAGGAGATTAAAAATGTCGGTTCAACTGACGGTTGTGCTAAACCCCTCCGGTGATCTGGATCGTATAGATACTTGGATCGTGGTCGATATCTTACGGGCTACCACGACAATAGTGACATTTTTTGAGATGGGCGGCAAGGTCCTTTTGCCTGTAGAAGATGTAGAAGAGGCCTACAGCCTAAAGTCTAAACTTGGCGGAAAATGGCTTTTAATGGGAGAAAGAAAAAGCCTTCCTCCTCCCGGCTTCGATTGCGGCAATTCTCCGATTGAATTGCTTCGATATAACCTAAGAGATTTTCACGGGGCCATAATGACGACTACCAACGGAACTAAAGCATTATTACGCGCTGCGGCTTCTTCGGGTACCGTGTTTGCAGGCTGCTCTAGAAACGCCACCACTGTAGTTGAAGCTGCTATCGAAAGAGGCAACAAAATAGGCATACTTTGCGCCGGCAGGTTCAACCGAGCAATGATAGATGACACCGCCTGTGCTGGTATGATGGTGGAAATTGCAAAGGATAAAATCCAAAGTTTGAAGTTAAACGATGGAGCAAAGATAGCGATAGCCACTTGGGAATATTACGATAAAAATTTAATGCGTGCCATGACGGATGCAGAGCACGCATTAAGCTTGAAGGATTTGGGCCTATGGAGCGACGTTGAATACGCTTCCCGTATTGACGAAAGCCATACGATTCCACGGCTTACCCTGTGGAATAATTTGCCTGCTATAATGGTTTAATCCTTTTTTGGGTTTTAATATTTACGTCTGAAGCGCAGTGCATCGAAGACTACGCGATCTATACCTTTGAAGTCGTGATCCCTTACGGATTCCACTTTCTGCATTTCGTCGATTATTTTCTTTAATTCGTCTAATTCCTGCCTAGCCATACTACCGGTTTCGCTTAATTCCATAACCTGGAGAAAATCCTCCGGAAGGCGTTGGGTGAAAAAACCGAAGGCGATGGTAATATGGGTTATCCAGTCGATGAGTTCGTCGGATTTGGCCCACGGTTCTACTATATACAATGCTGTCAGCATGGATTGGACTTCCTCTTCGTCAGGTTCCTCAGGCTCATCCCAAATGCCCAAGGCATAGAAAGGAGCATCAGGATCGCCTTCCAATGCGCTGACCAAGGCTTCGTAAGAGTTCCAGCTCATTCCGTCCAATTGATATAGAGCTATCGCCTTTGCGTGCAGAGCAACGGCTGAAGGGTTTTCCTCCTGGCAGATCATTTCCAATATTTCTCTGTAGCGGTCCATCATCAACAACGACCGATAAATCGTATCTTTGGCCGTAGTTTTTCCTTCTACATCGATCTCTAACAATTTTTGGGCAACCGACATTGCTTCTTCGTGGCGATCGTCGAAGGAAAGCGAAAAGGCAAGCCTTTCAAGGGCGAAAAGGTAAATTTCGTCATTGGCATCTTCCGCATCTCTCGTACTGTCTTTGGATTGTCCTTTCTCGTAGTTTTCGATTATCCGGTTGAGATAAAAGCGATTATTTTCCATATCGCCATCGGATATGGCATTGTCTGCCAATAACAGCAAAGCCTCGCAATTTGTCGGGTCCAGCTCGAGGACTTTATTCGCAAGCCTTGTTGCTTCCTCGTGGTTATTTGTTGAATCAGCCATATCCAAAAGTTTTTTTACTTCTTCGCAGATATTTCCCTTTGTCATAAATCTTCCTCCCATAGAAAAAATTTACTCGGGTAGTATATACTAAATTCCTGAATCTGGGTAGGGGAAATTCACCTTTGCTCTAAGTTGTATGGCGGGCATGGGGACGACCACTATGCCCGAAGGATCGACGTGATATCTTTGACGATCCAAATCTTCATCGAATCCTATTTCAGTATCCTGGGGGATAACGTTTTGGGCATCCACAATGACCCTTTTCAATCGACACCGTTCCCCAATGACTACTCCTCTTCCTATTATGCATTCCTCAACGTAGGCGCCGGGCTTTATAACGCAGTTTCTCGACAAAACCGATCTTTTTACGGTTGCCCCGATTACTTGGCTTCCCTCCGCGCGAAGCGCGTCTTCCACGCTGCTTGAGGAGTTGTCCACGGAGAAGGTGAACCCCGGAGGGTCGGCGTAGGATACGGTTCTGATGGGCCATTGCGGGTTGAAAAGATTTAAATCCGCATTTTCCTTGAGCAGGTCCATATGAGCCTGCCAGTAAGTTTTGATCGTTCCTACGTCTTTCCAATAAGGCTTATCATTTCCCGGGATGGCATTTGTTTTAAAATCGTAGGACAATACTTTATGGTTTTTGTATAGTTTCGGCAATATATCTTTTCCGAAATCATGACTGCTGTCGGGATCATTTGCATCTTCAACTAATACTTCTTCTAAAATTTCCCTTTCGAAGATGTAATTGCCCATGGAAACAAAGCTAAATCCGGGCCGGTTTGGAATTTCGGGCGGGTTCTTCGGCTTTTCCAGGAATTCTACGACAAAACCATCTTTGTCCGTTTTTAGGCATCCGAAGGCAGACGCTTCGCTTACAGGCACTTCGTAAGCGGCTACCGTGCAATCCGCTTTTTGTTCTATATGTTTTTGCATCATTTGCTCTATGTCCATCTTATATACATGATCGGCGGCGAATACGCAAATACGGTCGGCATTGTAAATGGTGATCAGGTGTAGATTTTGAAAGACGGCATCGGCCGTTCCTTTGTACCAATGCTCGCCGGTCCACATTTGCGCGGGTACAACAGTTATAAAGAAGTCTCTGCCTCTCAAGGCGCCTCCGAACTGCCACCCTCTTTCAATGTGTTCGTTCAATGACTGGCTTCGAAATTGGACGAGGACGTAAATGGAGAAGACTCCGCTGTTAACTAAGTTGGAAAGGGCAAAATCTACTATCCTATATTTGGCTGCAAAGTGAACTGCCGGCTTTGCGCGGTGCCTTGTCAAGGGGGAAAGTCTCTGGCCTCGACCACCTGCTAGAACTATGCCCAACACCCTCCCGTACTTTCCATAGATCAAAAATGCCACCCCCGTAAATAATTTCTTAAGGTGTACTATATATGTTTATAACTATGCTTATAACTATACCCTGTTAGTAGGTTATATGACAAGACTAACGCAATAGATTTTTGTTTTCGTCTTCCGGGACTCCCAGCAGTTCGAGGTATAGATTCGCGTATTCTCGTGAGGATTTGGACCAAGAAAAGTCGACCTTCATGCAGTTTAACATAATTCGATTCCAGAGATTTGGAGAGTTCCAAGACGCCAAAGCCCTTCCCATAGCTCGCAAGAAAGCCTCGGTATCGTAAGAACTGAATAAAAAACCGGTTCCATCCGATGCTGAATCGGCATCTATAACTGTGTCTGCAAGCCCTCCTGTAGCACGACATATGGGGACTGTTCCATATCGCATTGCGATTAGTTGCGATAAACCGCAAGGTTCAAAATATGAAGGCATTACGAGCATATCTCCGCCTGCATACATGAGGTGCGATAGCTCCTCATCATATCCTATTTTAACGAATAGGCTGTCGGGAAATTGCGCGCACATATCCAATAGAGCTCTTTCGTAAATTTCGCTTCCTTCGCCTAAAACGATCAACTTGCAACCGTGACCCAGAATGGCTTCTATGGAGGGCAATAATATATCCAAGCCCTTTTGTTCCGCGAGTCTGCCTATATATATTAAAATTGGTGAGCCATCGTCTTCCCAGCCGCATCGGGATAATAAGGATTTTTTGCATTCTCTTTTCGGGGCAATATCGTTTACGTCGTAATGTGCTGGAATAAGAGGATCTGTTTTGGGATTCCAATAGGAGTAATCGATCCCGTTGAGTATTCCCTTTAGCTTACTGTTGTACTTTTTTAAAACACCATCCAGGCCCATTCCATATTCCCTCGTCTGTATTTCCCAGGAATAGCGGGGAGAGACTGTCGTGACCATGTCGGAAGCTATAATTCCGCCCTTTAAAAAGTTGGTCATTCCATAGTATTCCAACCCTTCTATGTTAAAAGCCTCTTTTGGGATTCCCCATTGAATTAAGTTCGTTTCCTGAACAATTCCTTGGTGAGCAAGGTTGTGTATTGTGAGAACGGTATCGTATTGGTCGGATGATGTCGAATAATACATGTGCCATTTAAGAGCAGTTGCCACCATAGAGGTAGGCCAATCGTGAATGTGAAATATATGTGGATTCCAGTTGGTTGCCTTTTTAAATTCCATTGCAGCCAAGGAGAGAAGGAAAAAAGGTCTTACCGAGTTCATGTCCAATTGATTTGGATATACATCTGCCGAAAAGGATATATCTTCGATGTCCAGAAGGTAAACAGGGACCTCCTGGACATCGGTATGCCATAGTCGGGCAGGAAATATCCTCCACTCTAAAGGAAGGTAAAGCTTGCGCGGTAGTTTTTTTGCCTCCCCATTGATGCGGTCCATAACTCCGGGGTAGAGAGGCAACAAAACCCTGCTGTCGATGCCAAGTTCTCTTTGTGCTTTGGGCAGGGAGCCGACGACGTCGCCCAGTCCTCCCTTTTTTGCGAGGGGGTGCATTTCTGAAGCGATGTGAAGTACTTTTATTTTTTTGAAAGGCGAAGACACCTCTTACCACTTCACTTTAATTTAGTAATATTTTGGGTGTATGCCATAGGCTTTTTCGCAATATTCTCTTACAACTCGATGAGTATTGAAATAGCTGGCATTTAAGGAAATTGTATTTTTCATCATTGAAATCCATTTGTCTTTATTTTGATAATACAATGGAATGACCTTTTGCTCAAGCACTTCGTATAACGCATCCGCGTCTTGGGACTCGTCGTAATTTACGAGCTCCACTTCTTTTGGTTCGGGCCCTATTGCCCACCCCGTTATGTCTTCTATCCAGCCCTCAACCCACCATCCGTCCAATATAGATAAATTTAATACTCCGTTATGGGCACACTTCATTCCGCTAGTGCCCGAAGCTTCACGGGGTCTAATGGGCGTGTTGAGCCATACATCAACCCCGGAGGTGAGTAGACCGGCCAGTTCCATATCGTAATTATCTAAGAAAACTACCGGGATTTTATCGGAAATCTCTTTAGAGATCTCTGTCACGCGCTGTATCATCTTTTTGCCGTCTTCGTCGGAAGGGTGCGCCTTTCCCGAGAATATGAGTTGTACTTTGCCGGCGCATATGTCAATTAATCTATTTATGTCTTTAAAGATGAGATCGGCTCTTTTGTACGCTACTGCTCTTCTGGCGAAGCCTATAGTGAGGATTTCAGTGTCCAGCTCTATTCCGGTTTTCTCGAGCACCTTGGATAGAAGATGCATTTTGTTTGCCTGATGGGCTTTCCAAATTTCATTGTCGCCCAATTTGCTTGCCATGACCAACCTGGATGGGTCATTTCTCCAGCCCGGTATGTTTTGGTCAAAAATTCGTTGCATACTTGAAGATGTCCAGCTTTTTGAATGAACGCCGTTGGTTATGTAATCTATGTTTTCGGTATTATAAAGCTTTCTGCTTACGTCTCTGTGTTTTTTTGATACTCCATTTATGTATCTGCTGTATTTGAGTCCGAAATCGACCATTGAAACGCCGCCGTTAGGCATCATCTGTTTTAAATAATCTACGAATACTGGCGACATGGTTCTCTCTATTAGGTCAAAGGAGAAATAATCGTGTCCTGCTGCCACTGGAGTATGCGAAGTGAAGACCACCTGTTCCTTAATTTTTTCGAAATCGATATAACCCTGTTCTCTAAGAAGTTCTAAAGCCAGAAAGCCTGCATGGCCTTCATTAAGATGAAAAGTCTTTATATTATTGTAACCCAGATCCCTTAGGATCCTTAGACCTCCTATTCCTAAAATCATCTCTTGGCACAATCTGTATCTGAGGTCTCCTCCGTACAAATACCATGTAAGGTTTCTATGTTCGGGGATGTTTTTTTCATAATCGGTATCTAGAAAATAGACAGGTACAACATACCCCGTCTCCCCGACAATTTCATATACCCAAACACGTACATATACCGAATTGCCCTCTATATCGACGTTTACTTCATTGGGAAGCAAGGTTAGTTTTTTACCCGGTTCCCATTGAAAGGGTTCCTCAATTTGTCGTCCCTGTTCGTCGATTCTTTGTTTGAAATATCCCTGTTTGTACAGGAGCGTAACCCCTACAATAGGGACTCCGAGGTCGGCTGCACTTTTCAGCACATCGCCGGCTAAAATTCCCAATCCGCCTGCATAGGTGGGAATGTCGTTCATGACGCCTATTTCCATCGAAAAATAGGCAACGGTTCTAAAGGCAGGGTCCATTTCCATCAGATGTGTAAGCGATGAGCCTACATGTATATTGTAATTCATTGCGTCATTTCTACTGTAAGATTCAACCATTAAACTTCCACTCCTTCACTCTGATTGCATAGAAAGCGTAAAACTATTACAAACATAGACTTAAAGATTATATCATGTGAGGATATAATAAGTCGTTTTTTGCCCCTTTGATATTAAATACACGCAGGCCAATAATTATGTTATAGTTATTACTATAACATTACCATTTCAATTGTCCTCCGGGAGGTCAGATTGGATGAAGATATCCAAAATCGAAAAAATATTGCAGGCCAGTAGATTATTTGACACTGCAGCAATGGATAGCGAAGTCGAGTATGCCTTTGCATCGGATCTAATGAGCGATGTCCTTGCCTTTGCGTTGGCAACTTCGCTTTTAATAACGGGCTTAACAAATATTCAAATCATCCGGACGGCGACAATGTTGGATATGACCGGTATTGTGTTCGTAAGAAATAAAAGGCCCTTGGAAGAAGCGATTGTCCTAGCCAAAAAACTGGACATACCTATTTTATTGTGTCAGAAGAGCATGTTTGAAACATGCGGATTATTATATCAAGCCGGTTTAAAACCGTGTCCTATTCTTCACAAGGAGTCGAGTTAAATTGAGCGAACCGTTAGTGTTGGAGTTAGAAGTTAAGCCCCTGGATTTTCTGGCTGCAGGGGAAACAGCCACCCAGTTTAAGGAAACGTTAAAATCTCTCGGATTGCCTCCCGAAATTTGCCGTAGGGCAGCTATCGTCGTTTACGAAGCAGAAATGAACATTGTGATACATGGCGGTGGTGGAGTTATGCGCCTCCAAGTTGAGGAGGATAAAGTTACCATAATGGCTGAAGACGAGGGCCCGGGAATCGAGGACCTGGAGTTGGCGATGCAGGAAGGTTATTCTTCTGCACCCGACTTTATAAGGGAAATGGGCTTCGGAGCAGGAATGGGCCTGCCCAATATCAAAAGAAATGCCAATGAATTGTATATAGACACAGCGCCGGGGAAGGGTACAAAATTACGTGCAGTTATATACCTTAATAAGGGACGGTGAGTTGTTTGGCTCACGGCGTGAAAATCGTAGAACAATCCTGTAGAGGGTGTGTCAACTGTATTAAATCATGTCCCACTGAGGCCATGAGGGTCATAGAGGGTAAAGTTCGTATTTTGAGCGAAATTTGTATCGCTTGCGGCGAGTGCCTGAGACGATGTCCGCATAGAGCATTATTGCTTGAGGAGGATGAATGGGATTATATACTGAGCAAACGTCCCATGACGTTGGTTACAGATCCTTCCTTTTGCACGCAGTTTTCTTGGCCGCCCATCCCTGAGTTGATGACACAAGCCCTATTTGAATTGAACTTCGAGCCTATCTTTGACGAATATGAAGCGGCTTACGATGTCACGGCTTTGGCTGTAGCAAGAGCCATAGAGAGCTCTTCGGATAACCTGAAGCCTCTCATTTCAACTTACTGTCCTGCCGTTGTCAGGTTGATTCAGATCAAATTCCATGAACTTATTCCCCATCTTGTGCAGGTAGAATCTCCTCTAGAGACGAGCATAGATCTTTGGAGAGCGAGGTCGAAGAGGCGAGACCCAGTTACCTTGGTTTCATCCTGCCCTGCGCGAATTGCCATGGTGCGTTCTCCCGTTGGAAGGGATATAAGTTCTGCTGAATTTGCCATTTCCACGTCGAAACTTGCCCGAGAGGTGTTAATAGGCTCTGGTGATCCATCTAAAAAGGTGTCTGTCGATCATCCATTCCGTGTTCCACGCTGGATAGCATGGGCTAAGACTGGAGGTGAGTCAATGCACGTCCGCAGTTTTTCGAGCAGGCCCATTAAAACTCTTGAAGTGGATGGGTTGCGAAACGTGATTAACCTTTTTCAGGAAATGGAATTGGGAAAACTCAGAGGTATCGACTACGTCGAAGCCAGGGTTTGCGATTTGGGATGCATAGGCGGCATAGGAAATGCCGAATCTCGTTTTTTGAGCCGCATCAAGATTGATAACATGAAGATTGATTTTAATTTTAACGAGGAAAACAGGGAGAAACTCGAGTCGATCTACAATGCGAAGATTTGGTCTCTCAGAGAAAGAATTGTTCCCATTGAACAGATGCCTTTAGGAGAGGATCTGGCAAAGGCTATGGAAAGATTGAAGCAACTGCACGCTGTCTACGCCGATCTCCCTCA
Source organism: Acetomicrobium sp. UBA5826 (assembly GCF_002433005.1). Taxonomy (GTDB): domain Bacteria; phylum Synergistota; class Synergistia; order Synergistales; family Acetomicrobiaceae; genus Acetomicrobium. Next base: position 39,683 of record NZ_DJHF01000025.1, read on the forward strand.
CCTCGATTGCGGGACCTGCGGCAGACCCTCATGCAGAGTAATGGCTGAAGATATCGTAAAGGGTGAAGGTTCGCTCGATGATTGCATCTTCAGATTAAAAGAGCGCATTGCAGATTTATCCAAGGAAATTTACGACCTTTCAAAGAGGTTGGTACATACAATGACACCGGAGGGGAAATCATGAAGGTGAAGGAAATATGTGAAAAGTTGGGATTGGATGTGCATGTTCAAGGTGACCTTGACAAAGAAGTGCATCAGGGAGTTGTTGGAGATCTTTTGAGCTTTATAATGAGAACAGCACCGGAGGGAGCAGTGTGGGTTACTATTCAAAACCATGTTAACGTGGCAGCTGTCGCTGTTTTGAAAGACATTCCGTTCATCGTGCTAGCATCGGAACGTGAACCGCTTCAAGAACTTATAGACAGCTGTCGGAAAGAAAATATTACTCTTACATCTTCAAAGCAGGATGCATTCAACCTTTGCGGCAGGCTGTACGAGCTGGGCATAAAAGATTGAAGTCATGCACCTTTATTGGATGGACCTACATGTTCATACTGTATTATCGCCTTGCGCCGAACTTGAGATGGGGGCAGCGGATATAGTCGGCAGGTGTTTGGATGAAGGGATCGATATAATAGCTATAGCTGATCATAATGCGGCGGCAAATTCAATTGCTGTAATTAACGCAGCCAAAGATAAGCCGCTGACAGTTTTGCCGGCGTTGGAAGTTCAATCTCGCGAAGATATTCATACCTTATGCCTTTTTAAAACTGTCGAGGAGGCTTTTGCTTTCCAGGATTGGGTGTGGGCACGATTGGCTCCGGTGAAAAACGATCCCGATTTGTTTGGTTTTCAGTTGGTAATTGATCATGAGAACAATATACTGGAAGAAGTTGACACTCTCCTGCTACAGGGAATAGATGTATCTGTGGACGATGTTATAGAAAAGACAAAGTGCATGGGAGGAATGGCGATTTTGGCCCACGTCGACAGGCCGGCATATTCGTATCTTGCAGTGCTCGGGATGTTGCATCCTAATATGAATATAGATGCCGTAGAGCTGTCAGCGAGGTTGACTACTCAAGAGGCTTTATACTGGAAGGAAAATGTTTTAGATTATTCTATTATCAGATCCTCTGATGCTCATCGACTTAACGACATCCAAAGATGTCACTCGACGCCCGTCTATTTAGAGGAACCTTCATTTAATGACATTTTCTTTGCTTTGCATCGATATAATGATAGGATGGTGAAGTGGCCTTGGTCATAATATTTTCTACTTGACTCTTTTTTGAGAATATGATATCCATCACAAAATGGAGAGACATGATTTTAAAAAATATATACAAATGGTGGTGATGATCGTGGCATTAGGCACTGTGGATGTTGTTGAAAAGACTAAAGAAATAGTGGCTCCGTGGAAGGGTAAACAGGGTGGTTTGATTCCCATATTGCAGGAAGTTCAGCGGGAGTTTGGTTATCTGCCTGAAGATGCGTTGCTCACGATATCTAGGGAGTTGAAGATGCCGAAAGCCGAGATTTACGGAGTAGCGACATTTTATGCCCAATTTCATTTAAAACCCAGGGGGCGGCATATAATTCGCGTTTGCCGCGGAACCGCTTGTCACGTAAGGGGGAGTTTGCAGATTTTGGAAAAAGTCAAACAGACATTGGGGATAGAAGAGAACGAAACAACCGAGGACTTGCGCTTTACCCTGGAACCTGTGGCTTGCCTGGGGGCATGCGGTCTTGCTCCTGTCATGATGGTGGATGAGGATACCCACGGGCGCATGACTCCCGATAAGATACAGTCTATTTTGGATCGGTACGAATAAACTTCAATGCTGGAGGATCTTTCTCAATATATCCTTGATATCGCCGAAAATTCCGCAAAGGCAAAGGCTAAGAAGGTCCTAATTGAGCTGGCGGTCGACAATAGGAACAAATCGATTGTTTTAAGGGTGTCCGATGACGGATGCGGTATGGACGAGGAATTTTTGCGCAAAGTAGAAGATCCTTTTACAACTACGAGAAAAGAACGAAAGGTTGGGCTTGGGATTCCCTTTTTAAAGCAGGCAGCTTTGGCTTGCGAGGGCTTTTTTGATATCAAATCCAAAAAGGAAGAAGGTACCGTAATCGAAGCCGGCTTTAGAAAGGATCATATAGATTGCCCACCATTGGGGGATGTTGCAGCGACTATAGCTACATTGATCATGGGATGGCCCGAATGTCGTTGGATCTTTAGATATAGCGTTGACGGAAATTCCTTCATACTTGACCTTGATGATTTGATCGACCATCTCGGCGATAGAGAATTGTTGAAATCTCCCAAGGTAGTCTTGTGGATTAAAGATTACATTCAGGAAAATATAGATTTATTGAATCAGAAAAAAGGAGGCGAAGACATTGCCTAAGATCAGAAATCTTGATGATCTGAGGAAAATTAGAGAAGAATCGAAAGACCTGACTTCGGCGCGATCGGGCGGCAAAAAGAAGATAATAGTGGGCATGGGCACCTGCGGAATAGCAGCAGGAGCAAGGGAGGTCCTCACTGCTATCTTAACCGAGCTTGACAAACGCGGTATCAAAGACGTAGCCGTCGAGACAACCGGCTGTATAGGCATGTGCCAATACGAACCGTTGGTTGACATAATCAGGCCTGGCGAGCCAAGGGTTACATATGGAAACATGAAACCTGAAGACGTATCCCGAATTATTGCTGAACATATGATTAATGGCAATATAGTTTGGGAAAAAGTTATCGGCAGAACGGATTAGGGGGAGTTGATCATGGCTATTTATCGTGCTCATGTATTGGTTTGCAGGGGAACAGGCTGTACTGCCAGTGGCGCTCCAAGCGTAATGAAGGCCTTCAAGGACGAACTTGTCAAAAAGGGCTTAGACAGGGAAGTGATGTTGGTAGAGACGGGTTGTCACGGTATGTGCGAAATGGGGCCCGTGGTCGTCGTTTATCCCGAGGGTGCCTTTTACTGCAGAGTAATGCCCGAAGATGTGCCCGAAATAGTGGAAGAGCATCTCTATAAGGGGCGAATCGTTCAAAGGTTGCTCTATACAGTGCCCCAAGATATGGAAAAAGTTCCGTATTATAAGGATATACCTTTTTACAGCAAGCAGCATCGCATAGTGCTCAGCAACTGTGGTTATATAGATCCAGAAAAAATAGAGGAATATATAGCTCGCGATGGTTATATAGCCCTGGGGAAGGCTCTCCTGGAAATGACGCCGGAGGAAGTTTTGGATCAAGTGAAAAAATCCGGTTTGAGAGGCAGGGGTGGCGCAGGGTTTCCTACCGGGTTGAAGTGGGAATTTGCTCGCAAAGCCCCTGGGAATAAAAAATATGTCATATGCAATGCCGACGAGGGCGACCCGGGTGCTTTTATGGACAGGTCCACTTTAGAGGGAGACCCCCACTCGGTAATAGAAGGAATGGCGCTAGGGGCATATGCTATTGGTGCTGATGAAGGTTATATCTATTGTCGTGCCGAATATCCCCTTGCCATTAAAAGACTTAGAATAGCAATTGCTCAGGCCGAGGAGATGGGGTTGCTCGGAGATAACATAATGGGCACCAATTTCTCCTTTCATCTGCATTTAAAGGAAGGAGCAGGAGCTTTCGTCTGCGGTGAAGAAACCGCTTTAATGGCTTCGATCGAAGGTCGTAGGGGCATGCCTCGGCCAAGGCCGCCGTTTCCGGCGCAACATGGTTTGTGGGGCAAGCCCACAAATATAAACAATGTGGAAACCTGGGCAAACGTCCCCAAAATTATCTTGAACGGCGCAGATTGGTTTGCCTCGATGGGGACGGAAAAATCTAAAGGAACCAAGATATTTGCCCTAACCGGCAAAATAACGAACACCGGTTTGATAGAAGTTCCCATGGGTATAACCATTAGAGAGATAATATACGAGCTTGGTGGTGGCATCCTGAACGGAAAAGAGTTTAAAGCCGTTCAGATTGGAGGTCCCTCCGGAGGTTGTTTGACTAAGGAGCATCTTGATCTGCCCATAGATTATGAATCCTTGACTAGTGCCGGAGCCATCATGGGGTCGGGCGGTTTGGTGGTCATGGACGAAGATACTTGTATGGTCGATGTGGCCAGGTTTTTCCTGGAGTTTACCCAACGGGAATCCTGCGGAAAATGCGTTCCTTGCAGAGAGGGCACGAAGCAAATGTTATTAATGCTCGAGAAGATTTGCAAAGGCGAGGGAACATTGGAGGATTTGAGCAAACTTGAAGAGCTGGCCTACATGGTAAAGGAAACTTCTCTGTGCGGATTAGGGCAAACAGCTCCCAACCCTGTAATAACTACGATTCGCTATTTTCGGGACGAATACCTTGCTCACATAGAGGAAAAACGTTGCCCCGCCAAGGTCTGTCCGGCATTGATTAAGTACGTAGTAGATCCCGATAAATGTCGAAAGTGCGGTTTATGTGCCAGAAATTGCCCTGTCAAATGCATTAGCGGTGATCGACAGACTCCTTATTTCATAGATCAAGAAAAATGTATCAAATGTGGGACTTGCATGCAGGTCTGCCCATTTGGCGTTATCGCAAAAGTATAGCCGGAGGAGGATTGGCATGAAAGAGATAACTTTGATCATAGATGGGAAGGAATGTAAGGGAGTACAGGGGGATACGATATTGGATGTCGCTAACAAGAACGACGTCTATATTCCTACTCTATGCTTCCAAAAAGGTTTAACACCTATAGGAGCCTGCAGGATGTGCGTAGTTCAGCTTGAGGGCAATCCCAAAATGTTGCCATCATGCACTACGCCTGCCCAAGAGGGCATGGTTGTCATTACGAAAAACGAAAAGCTAAAAGACTATAGGCGCCAGGTTCTCGAACTTCTGTTTGCAGGAAGAAATCATTTTTGCATGTTTTGCTCGCAAAGTGGCGATTGTGAATTGCAGCGACTGGCCATTGAACATGAAATGGATTCAGTGAGATTTCCATACCTTTATTCCGATTTTGAAGTAGACGCTACCAATGCGGATTTGATGATGGACCATAACCGTTGCATACTGTGTCAAAGATGTATCAGGACTTGTTCTGAAATCGTTGGTGCCCACGCTTTGGACCTCGAGCGTCGAGGCTGGCAAGCAAAAGTTATAGCGGATCTGGGACACAGGTTGGCGGAAAGCGACACCTGCGTTAATTGTGGAGCCTGTGCTCAATCTTGCCCGACCGGCACCATCACTATAAGAGATTTTGCCTACAGGGGAAGGCGTAGCGATTGCGATGCTATAGTCGACAGCGTCTGCCCTTTATGTGCCGTTGGTTGCAAGATAAAGGCTTACGTCCGCACGGGCAGCATAGTCAGAGTTGAAGGTACCGCTCAAGATGAACCCGATGGTGGGCAGCTTTGCCACATGGGTCGTTGGTGGTTGCCAGAATCTACGGAACGGGAAAGGGTTACAACGCCGTTGATAAGAGAAGGTGCCACATACCGTGAGGCAACATGGGAAGAGGCATTAGAGCTGGCGGCGTCGGAGTTTAAAAAGGCGTATAAAGAGGAGAAAGCCGGAGCGATCCTTTCAAGCTTGTGTACAGACGAGGAGTTGACGCTCTTTTCCGCCCTTTTTAAGGATGCATTGAAGATAAAGCATACCGATTCCTTTGACGGAGACGTGATCCGTGGTTTTATCAAGGGATTCATGCCCTTCAAAAACCAGGGTGTAAGGCCATTTACCGCAGCACATCACATCTTGGATAGCGATCTTGTTGTTACAATGTTCGCCGACCCACAGAAGGAGGCTCCCGTGGTTGCAAGTTACATACGAGTTGCTTGTTTGCACAAGAATGCTAAATTGCTGAATATTTCCTTTGGAGCATCACAGTTCCCCGGTTTGGTCGAATTGGATGTTCAATTGCCCGAGGGACAGGCTCTTCCAGAGGCCCTCTCAAATTTGGCCGAGATAATCAGCAAGATCAGTGCTGGACCTTCTGAAATGGCCGGTTTTGGCGAATATGAAAGCGGGGCCGAATCTGTCTTATCGTCCTACAGGGAATCTATAGAAGAAAGTGCCAGAGCCATGGGGCTTGATTCGAAGGTTGCCGAAGAGGTTGCTTTGATGCTTATATCGGCTAAAAAGCCCATCTTCGTAGTTGGAGGCAGGGCAACGAAATCGCACGAATTAGTTACCGCAGCCTGCAATCTCGCAATAGCGTCGAAGTCTTTCTACGAGGACGGGTTAGGGGTGGTGCCGTTGTTGGTGAGTGCCAACAGCTTGGGAGCTCGAAACACTGTAGTAAGCGAGGATCCTTGGGTTACCAAAGAAAAAAGGGATTTCATGTACGTCTTTTCCACGGGCATGGTTCCCGAGGAAGAAGAAATTTTGGCTGCCATTTCTGCAACGCGATTTGTTGTGGTCCAAACTCCCTTTAAAGTTAGGCCCTTGGTCAACCTTGCAGACATACTTCTGCCAGCACCTGCGTGGTACGAAAGAAGCGGTCATTACTGCACCATCGAAGGAGAGCGCAGAAAGCTCAATACAATCGTTCCTCCAAAAGGCGATCTAAAGGGGCTGCATTATGTGATGGATGAATTTGCAAAGAAGCTGGGTGTGAAGCTTGGGAAGCCGGAAACGTCTCCTTGCGAGGAGGTTTTTACATCACAAGCTCGGGCCAGCGAGGCTCGCATAATTCCATTAAAATAATTTCTTTTGGGAGGTGAAGTTCCATGGCTAAGGCAAAAGTTGCGACATATTGGTTAGAAGCGTGCGCAGGATGTCATATGTCTTTCCTTGATATAGATGAAAAATTGGTCGATTTATTTAAAAACGTAGAAATACTTTTTTCACCTATAGTAGACGCAAAGGACATTCCAGATATAGATGTAGGAGTGCTATCCGGCGGTTTGGGTAACGTTGAGGAATTAGAGATAGCCAGAAAAATGAGGGAAAGATGCAAGTATTTGGTTGCCTGGGGAGATTGCGCTGTGTTCGGCGGCATTAATTGTATGCGCAATTTTATACCGAAGGATAGGGTTTTAAAAGAGGGTTATATCGACACTGCCAGCACCGTTAATCCTCAAGGAATAATACCTAGCGAGGATATACCCGAATTGCTTCCAAGGGCATTACCCTTAGATTATGAGGTGAAGGTCGACGTTTACGTGCCCGGATGTCCGCCTGATGCAGATACTATCTACTACGTCTTCACAGAGCTGTTAGCAGGGCGTGTTCCTAAAGTTCCCTCGGAAATGATGCGTTACGACTAGAGGAAGGGGAGGAAATGGCCATGACTGAGGTCTACAAATTAGAGATTAATCCGGTAACAAGGATTGAAGGACACGGGAAGATAACCGTAATGCTTGATGAGGCTGGGGAGGTGAAAGAAGCCAGGTTTCATGTAACCCAGTATAGAGGGTTTGAAGTTTTTACCAAAGGAAGGGATTTCAGGGAGATGCCGGTGATAACTCCGCGAATTTGCGGCATCTGTCCTGTATCGCATCATTTGGCATCCGCTAAAGCATGCGACGATATTTTAGGTGTTACCATTACGCCTGCAGCCCACAAGCTAAGGGAGCTCATGCATATGGGGCAAATTGTTCAATCCCACGCCCTGAGTTTCTTTCATCTGTCTAGCCCCGATATTTTGCTAGGTTTTGATGCTCCTGTGAAGATAAGAAATGTGGTCGGTTTGGCGGAACGCTATCCGGAGCTTGCGAAAAAGGGGATATTGCTTCGCAAGTTTGGTCAGGAAATAATAAAAACTTTGGGTGGCAAAAAAGTTCACCCTTGGCACAGCATTCCTGGCGGTGTAAACAGGAGCCTGACGCCCCAGGAGCGGGATAATATAGTCGCTCAAATTCCCGAAATGAAATCAATAGCGCTGGAAGCAATTAAGTTGATTAAGGGTTATTTGGAAGAAGGGAAGGAAGAGGCGAAGGAGTTTGCAACTGTAGAAACTGCCTATATGGGCCTGGTTCGAGACGGCAATCTCGAGCTTTACGACGGGAACATTCGGATTAAAGCGCCAAGAGGAAGGATTTTGGATGAATTCGATCCAAAGGATTATCTTAAATATATAGGAGAGCACGTCGAACCCTGGAGCTACTTGAAATTTCCTTTCTATAAATCCTTGGGATTTCCACACGGTTCCTATAGGGTTGGCCCCCTTGCCAGGTTAAATGCCGCAGATAATATCGATACGCCACAGGCTTCCAAGGAGTACGCGCTATACAAGCAAATTACTGACGATGGCATAGTGCCCTATACACTTTACTACCACTACGCTAGATTGATAGAGGCTCTTTACGGCATAGAGCGTATCGAGCAGTTGCTTTCTGACCCCGAGATTACATCTAGCGATCTCAGGGTTACATCTAAGGAGATCAACCCGGAGGGGGTAGGAGTTATAGAGGCTCCCAGGGGGACCCTTATTCACCATTATTGGGTTAACGAGAGCGGAGTTATCACGAAGGTCAACTTGATAGTAGCGACTGGCCATAACAACTATGCCATGAATAAAGGCGTCGAGGCGGTGGCCAAGAAATTCATCAAGGGCAGAGATATACCGGAGGGTGTGTTTAACAGATTGGAGCATGTTATCCGAGCTTACGATCCCTGCTTATCCTGTTCCACTCACGCTGTGGGCAAGATGCCGTTAAAATTAGAGTTAATATCATCCGCTGGTGAGGTAATTAAAGAGGTCGTGAGGGGCTAATTGTCGATGAACGTGATTGTATTGGGCTATGGCAATTCCTTCAGGAGGGATGATGGCGTAGGGCAGAGGGGAGCATATGTCATTGCTGAATGGCTGAACGAAATTGGACATGAAGCAACTACTTGGGTTGGGCACCAATTGCTTCCTGAGGTAGCGCTTGAATTGGAAGGAAAGGATCTCGCCATCTTCGTCGATGCATCTGTGGATCAATATTCCGACGGTTACAATATAGCCGAAGTTACGTCCTCTGCCGATATCGATGGTCTTAACCTTCACACCTGCACTCCAGGATGGATAAAGCATTTGGCTGCACAGATGGGGATTGATATGCCCAAAATAGTCATGGTGTCTGTTTCCGGCGTTGACTTTGATTTTGGTGAATCATTGAGTTGTATATGTATGGAAAGGTTTAACAAAGCATTGGAAGGTTTTAAAAAGTACTTTACAGATAATTTCTGTTGAACATTTTGTGTTATAATATAGGTGCAAAAGCCCTGCGGTGTTCGTGCTATGCCGAAGAGCCTTGAGCCAACACTAAATCCGATCGAGGCTGACTCCTGTCCGGCTGAGGAGATCTTAAAGGATCACCAAGGCTAAGGACGGGGAGGCCTCACCAATAGGTGAGGATCGGGTCAAGGCCTTCTTGGCACGGCATTGCGGGGTTTTTCTAATATTTTATTTTTAATATCATTTTTGGGAGCTGGTAATTTGCAGGCTTTTAGCGGTCCCTACTGGCATCCGGCTAATCAAAGAGGTTTTATACTCGATTGGGATGGGGTTCTGGCTGAAACGAAATTGGATTTTACTCCCATATACGAAAGCTTTTTTGGGGGTAAAAGGGTTATGATTTTAGAGGAAGCGGTAAAGCTTCCTGCAACAGAGAGAGACGCGCTTTATGAGGCAATAGAAAAGATAGAAGTTGAGGGCGCTGAAAAAGCCAAACCGGTTTTAGGAGCTGTGGAATTGATATCATGGCTTGAAAAAAATGACATTCCCTGGGCTGTAGTGAGCCGAAACACCAAAAAGTGCGTCGCCATGGCGGCCAAAAGGGCTTCCATTAAACTCCCCCCGATCGTAATTACCAGAGATGACGGCCTATTGAAGCCGGACCCGCAAGTTTTTTTAAAAGCTTCAGAGCTTCTCGAGATACCGTGGTATCAATGTGTCGTTATAGGAGATTTTCTGTATGATATTGTGGGCGCTAGACGTGCATGTATGAGGGCTGTTCTCGTTAGACGAGCTAACGAAGAATGGAGTAACTGGGCAGATGTAGCATACAACGAAGTTATAGATTTGTTTTACGCACTGGGGAATCCGCAACCTTTGATACCATGGGAATACCAGCCTGTCGTACGTAAAAGGGGTTTTAAATGGCTCGAAAGGGCTTTTGGGTTGACGGTAAAACTTGTCGGAGATGACGCTTTTGAAATCCTTGCCAAGCTGGCGGCGATGGGAGTAGGCTCCTTTTGTATAGACAATGAGGGTAGGCTTGAGGCTGATCGTTGGCGAAATAGCCCTTACATCGACCCCAAATATCTTTGGGAGCCCTTGGATAAGGTTGTAAGTGATTTTCTCATAAAGCGTTTTCCTCTGGCTAAGGTTGTAAGTGATGGGGAAGTTCTAAATTTGCCATGCGGGATGTCGGAAAGCATTTCCTTCATCGAGGAGTTGTTGTCCCGATGAGTCAAATGCAAAAAGATCTATTTGAAAATTACGTCGGCAATATTATCGAGGAAAGCAAAGTCAGCAGGGAGCAAGGATTAGAGGTTCCTCTGGCAGAAAGGATGCGTCCTGCTAAATTAGAGGATTTTGTCGGTCAGGAACACCTTCTAGGGAAGGATAAGCCGCTTAGACGATTGCTCGAAGCTGGACAGGTGCCAAGCTGTATCCTCTATGGTCCTCCCGGAAGCGGAAAAACGACGTTAGTAAGGGCAATGGCTTCCTTAACAGGAAGAAAATTGTTCGAAATTAATGCCGTAACTGCTAAAGTAGCTCAACTGCGGGATGTGGTTGATATAGCGAGAAACTTAAAAAGAAGTACAGGAAAATCGGCAATAGTTTTTATTGATGAAATTTATCATTTCAACAAGCAACAACAAAACGCCCTGCTCCCTTCAGTTGAGAGGGGAGATTTGATTTTAGTGGGCACTACTACTGAAAATCCTTATTTTGAAATAAACAAGACCCTTCTTTCGAGGGCGGTCGTATTCGAGCTTAAGCCCCTTGCGCCACGAGATATCGAGCACATTCTCTATAGGGCCCTTCGGGATAAAGAAAAGGGTTTGGGGATGTTTGACGTAGAAGTAGACGAGCAGGCTATTGCCTTCATTTCCCGCGCTGCTGGTGGCGATGCGAGGCAAGCACTTCTGCGATTGGAGTCGGTCGTTTTGGCATCTGTAGCTTCGGGGAAAAAGAGGGTAACACTGGAAGATGTTGTTCAATTGGCGCCAAAGTCCTTGCAAATATACGACAAGTCTTCGGACAAGCATTATGATATCATTTCAGCCTTTATAAAAAGCATGAGAGGTTCCGACCCCGATGCAGCCGTTTACTGGCTTGCCAGGATGGTGGCCGGAGGAGAGGATATCAGATTTATAGCCAGGAGGATGCTTATATTTGCTGCCGAGGATGTTGGGTTGGCAAACCCATTTGCATTGGTTTTGGCAGAAGCTGCGGCAAGCGCGGTGGACCATGTCGGACTGCCCGAGGCGAGGATTATATTGTCTGAATGTGCAATCTATCTCGCCTGCGCCGAGAAGAGCAACAGTTCTTACAAGGCCATCGATTCTGCTTTAAACGCTATAGAAAAGGGCGAAATCCAAGAAGTTCCACTCCATCTTAAATCCCATGGCGAAGGATATGTGTATCCCCACGACGACCCGAGACATTGGGTCCCCCAAAAGTACATGACTGTTCCAAAGCGTTTTTATTTTCCTGGCAATGTAGGTCACGAATGGAGCATTTCCAAGAGATTGCAGAAATTATGGAAGAGATATTCCAATAAAAACGATGACGACCGAAATTAGACTGATTTTCCTTCAATCATCGTTCAATAAATAGCTTAATTCGATAAGCTATTATTCCAACGTGCTCTTTTAAGGCCAAGCTATTGATATGCAAGCTCGAAGCGCCGGGCAAGAAGTCTATAATCGACAATGGAGCGTTATCTGCCATTTTACCCACGGGAAAGGGGTGCCAGTTAATTTCGGGAGCCAACCCTTGGGCGATTAAATGTGCCCGAGGCATATGATATCCATGCGTGACTAGGATCGCATGTTTAAGTTCCAAAGACCTCAAAATGGACGAGGCATTTTTAATATTTTCCCAAGTCGTTCTTGATTGCGACTCTTCGTAGATCAGTAAATCCGGGAAAAGCTCCTTAACCTTTTTTGCCATCGTCATTGCCTCAGGCACTTCCTGCGAATATGATCCGCCACACAGTAAAATTGGCCAATTGAAGTTCACGGCCAACTCTATGCCCCCGAACAGGCGCATTAATGTATGTGGCGATACTTCCGCTTTATCGGGGTCCGAGGTCCTGCGCTGCCCTCCACCAAGCACCACGATCGCAGCTTTATCTGCAGGCAGAGAAGGTGCAACCATATTCTCCAATCTGCCAAGTGCAATTCTGGAGGTGATAGGCGTGCTTAAAAGATAAAAACTAAGGGCAATCAAAAGCAAAAAGCATCCGAGAAAAACCTTTCTAGGCCTCTTAAAGGCTGATAAAGAGGCAATAAACAATAGCAAGACCCATATTCCTGGAGGTACGACGAAGGAACCTATTATTTTATAAAGTGTGAAAAGCATAGCATTTCCACATTATTCTATGCTAATCCGGTTCACCGGCAGGTGAGGCATCTTTTAGAAAGGCCAAGAGAGCATCCCGGGCACCTTCCAAATGATTTTGCAACAACCTAATGGCCCTTTCTTCGTCTTTTTCCAATATGGCATCTATTAACCTGACATGTTCCATTGACGATTCCTTAAGATCTACACCCTTTATGGAATAGTGTCTATAAAGCTGAATTAGATCATACGTCTCCATTAAAAATTGGTTTAGAAATCTATTATCGCATGAGTTGCGCAGGAAAGAATGAAAGGCTGTGTCTTGTAACAAAAAAGCGTTGGGGTCGGTACTATGATCAACAGAGGCGAAGTATTCTCTAAAGCGTAGTAGTTCCTCCTTCGGTCCCTTCTTACAAATCCTTTTTACAGCTATTGTTTCCAGAGCGATCCTTACTTCGTAAAGGTCGTTTACGTCTTTTTCCGTGGGAAGGGTAACAAAAGCTCCCTTTCTCGGAACGAGCTTAACAATTCCGGTTTGAGCCAGCTGTCTTATGGCCTCTCGTATTGGGGTTCTGGATACCGCTAAAGTTTGTGCCAATTCGGTCTCGGAAAGTTTTTCCCCCGGTTTGATGATTCCCATTATTATTGCGTCCCGTATCTTGTTATAAACTATTTGTCTTAAATCGGTACTTTCAGCGGGAGTAAGCGGATTACTTGTCATATAGCTTTTCCTCCTTAAAGGTTGTATTTATTTTTTACAAAGTATACTTAATTCTCCCTATTTTGTAAATCGTTGTTCGTCCACAATGCTAAGGCATATAACGCATCAGATAACCTATTGATAAAAACATAGGCGTTTTCCTCTATTTCTTTGTTTCTCAATAACTTTACAGCTATCCTTTCTGCTCTTCTGGCCACTGTGCGTGCTGTATGGAGAGCTGCTTCCGATATGGATTCGCCGGGCAATACAAAGCTCGGTTTGTCCTTCGAAATAGAACGTAATACCTTTGAAATAATTTCTTCCAGCCAAATAACATCGGGAGCGCTTAAGTCGGGAAATAAAGCCAAGTAACCCATAAAGCGGCTTAAATCCCTTTCCAATCGCAAGAGCGTACCCTTTATTTCTTCGTTTTTGCAGGTAGCACGCGCCATTCCGATGTGTGCCTGACATTCATCTAAGGTTCCGTATAACTCGACCCTTGGATGATCCTTGGGAACTCTTTCCCCATTGCCAAGGCTGGTCATGCCTTGGTCTCCTGTCTTGGTCGTTATTTTAATCTCCAACGCTGGTCCCCCTTTGAGATGAAAATTTTATTCCCTTTTTCATTTTGCACGTATGAAAATGGCCTCGCCTTCGACGCAAGTGTTTCCTTCTTCATCCTTGATAACGGCAGAAGTATAAGCTCTTCTGCCCTCCTTTCTTTCAAGGAAACCTTGGGCCACGTATTTTCCCCCGGAGCGCACCGCCCTTCTAAAGGATATGGTTAGTTTCCCAGTAACATAGATGTCATCGTCCGACGCTTTTATTGACCATGCCATGGCATCGTCTATAATAGCTGCAAGCAGTCCGCCGTGAACCATTCCTTCGTAGCCACACCAGCTCTCGTCGGGAATGAAACTGATAGAAGTGTACCTTGATTCATCGTCCCAGAAGATGTTCAGTCTGAGACTTCGAGGATTATCATTTTCGTTTCCACATACAAAACACGATGGCGTTCCTTGCAGTTTTACAAGGCTCATTTCCAATCCCCCTTTGTGGTAACATCGATTACAGGTAAATAATACTCTTTATTTTAGGGGGTTTTAAACTTACATGAAAGATAGAATAAGCGCATCATTACTCGCACAATACGTATATTGCCCCCGTGCGGCATGGTATAGGGCCCATGGTTTTACCCCCCAAGGCAACGGTGGCGGAAAAGCCCTTCAAAAGGGGCAAAGGGCCCATAGATGGTTTGGCTTCATAGAAAAGCTTAAAGGTTTTTGGAGCAGCGTCTGGAGGACTGCCTTTTTTCTCATCGCTGTTGGAGGGGCCTTACTTTGTTTGTATCTGATGTTGAAATAGCTGGCATTACAATCGCTGCAGTCTGCATATTGGGAATTTACGTTTGGTGGATGAGGGAAATTCCCGTAAGCATCGATTCGAAATTGTGGAAGGGGCAAATTTTTACGGGCAGGCCCGATGCAGTAATAAAAAAAGGTCCCTGGCACATACCGATAGAGTATAAAAGCTCAAATTACGATGAACCAACGGAAAGCCACAGATTACAACTTTTGTGTTATTGCTTCCTGTTGGAAGAGGCAGGTTTCAAAGTACCCTACGGGCTATTGCAATATCGAGGGAAAAAGTTCAAAATACGCTGGAATAAGAGGACGAAAGGCTATTTGATGCAAATTGCAGATGAAGCTTTAGATGTGCTCTCTAAAGATTTTCCTCCTCCCCCGCTGGAAGAAGGGGACGGAAGGTGTTATAAATGTGCTTATCGTTTTATCTGTAAACAACAGGACTAAAGAAAGGGATGATCGAGTTGCATATTGAACCCTTCGGTGTTGAAGAGTGGATGAACCGGTACGAAACTAAAGCCAAGTACAATATTGCCGAAACTTGTGTGGAATCGCTCACAGTGAAAGAGCTTCTGAATTTATCGCAAGATCCTTCCGGAGCAATGATGGATATTGCGGGAATTAAACTTACTTATGGGGAAATACCCGGCTCGGGCGAATTGCGAAGGGCCATTGCTTCGCTATATAAAAGTATGGATAAAGACAATGTCTTGATCACACAGGGCGGAATAGGAGCGAATTTTTTGACGCAGTTTTCACTCGTAAATCCTGGCGATGGTGTCATATCTGTCTATCCCACATACCAACAGTTATATAGCGTTCCAAAGTCATTTGGGGCATCCGTTCATCTTTTGCCTCTACGTCCTGAAAACAATTTCTTGCCCGATCTAAATGAGCTTGAGGGAGTTGCTAAAACCGCCAAAAATCTTAAGATGATCTGCCTAAATAATCCGAATAACCCCACTGGCGCCTTAATGGACGGTGATTTTTTAAAGCGCATAGTGGATATAGCGAAAAGATACGATGCTTATATTTTGTGCGACGAAGTCTATAGGGGTTTGGAGCACGAAGCAAGTTTTAAGACCCCTTCAATAGTCGATTTATACGAAAAGGGGATTAGTACCGGAAGCATGTCTAAGGTGTTTTCTCTTGCCGGATTGAGGTTGGGCTGGATAGTTGGATCTCCAGAGGTTATAAAACAATGTTTTTCCCATCGTGATTACATGACCATAAGCTGTGGACTCGTTGATGAATACCTTGCGCTTATAGCTTTGAAGAACAGAGATCGACTTTTGGAGAGGAATTTGGGGATCGTGCGGAAAAATTTTAAGATCTTGTCTTCGTGGGTTGCCGATGAAAAAAAGGTTGGTTGGATCACGCCGAAGGCGGGAACGACAGCTTTTTTGAATTTTAGCGACTACGGCATTTCATCAAGTGATTTTTGCGAAGGATTGTTGGCTGAGACGGGTGCTTTTTTGGTGCCGGGTAGTGCCTTTGGCACGGAATTTAACGGTTGGGCAAGGATAGGTTATGCTTGCTCCAGCGAAGTATTGCAAAAAGGACTGGAGTGTTTGTCTATTTTTTTGAGAAAAGTGGAAGGAGAAATGAATAATGCGAAGTGATACTGTAAAAAAGGGAGTTTCCAGAGCGCCTCATAGGTCGCTTTTAATGGCGGCAGGATATGAAAAATGGGAGATCGAAAGACCATGGGTAGGAGTTGTCAATGCCTATAATGCAATAATCCCCGGCCATGTTCATTTGAGGACGCTAGTCGAAGCCGTTAAGGCTGGAGTGTATGCTGCTGGTGGTTTACCTCTCGAGTTTCCCGCTATAGGGGTTTGCGACGGGCTGGCGATGAATCACGAAGGTATGAAATACTCCCTGACGAGCAGGGAGCATATAATGGATTCCGTCGAGATAATGGCAAGAGCTCATGGGATCGATGCCCTTGTGTTGGTGACGAATTGCGACAAGATAGTGCCCGGTATGGCTATGGCCGCTGCCCGTTTGGATATTCCGTCTGTTGTTTTGAGCGGTGGTCCAATGCTCACCGGAAAGGTCGATGGAGGAAAAACCGTAGATCTTTCTTCTATGTTTGAAGCAGTAGGAAAATATGCAGCAGGAGCGTTGACGGATGCCGAGTTGATTAAACTTGAAAAATCTGCTTGTCCTACCTGTGGGTCCTGTGCCGGAATGTTTACGGCTAATACGATGAATTGTATGATGGAAGCTTTAGGACTTGCCTTGCCCGGCAATGGGACTATACCGGCGGTGTTTTCCGAGAGAATTAGATTGGCAAAGGAGACGGGAAGGGCGGTTATGAAGTTAATCGAGAAGAAAATTACGCCTCGACAAATTCTGACAAAGGCCTCCTTCTTAAACGCAATTGCTGTCGATATGGCGTTGGGGGGTTCTACCAATACCACTTTGCATCTACCCGCCATTGCCTGGGCGGCAGGCCTGAATCTCCCCCTTTCCATCTTTGATGATATGAGCAAAAAGTGTCCTCATTTGTGTAACATGAGCCCCGGGGGTAGCGATCACGTTGAAGATCTGTATTTTGCGGGAGGAGTTCCGGCAGTCATGAAAAGGTTGTCCGATGCAGGTCTTATCGACGGTAGCGCTATGACCGTAACGACAAATACAGTTGCCGACAATCTCAAGGATGCTCATGTTCTTGATGACGAGGTTATTCGACCTGTAGAGAGACCTCATCATCGGGAAGGCGGCATTGCCGTACTTCGCGGAAACCTGGCACCCGACGGAGCGGTCGTAAAACAATCCGCCGTCTCTACTGAAATGATGAAACATAATGGCCCTGCTAGGATTTTCGACTCGGAAGAAGCGGCTACAAAGGCTATCTTTTCCGGCCAAATAAAAAAAGGTGACGTAGTGGTCATAAGGTATGAGGGTCCCAAAGGAGGACCGGGAATGAGAGAGATGTTAGGTCCAACCTCCGCATTGGCAGGGATGGGATTGGACAGGCATGTTGCCCTCATTACTGACGGCCGTTTCAGCGGGGCCACAAGGGGAGCTTCCATTGGACATGTGTCTCCTGAGGCAGCTGATGGGGGACCAATAGGACTTCTCAGAGAGGGGGACGAGGTCATAATAGACATTCCCGCTCGTAAACTAGATGTGAACATTAGCGAAGAAGAGTTAAACTCGAGAAAAGAAGGATGGAAACCTTTTCTTAGAAAGCTTGACAGCCCTTTTTTGGAGCGGTACCGCGCTTTTGTCACTTCTGGAGCTAAAGGAGCAGTTTTGGAGGTGAATGGCGGTGGATGTGAAGACTGTTAATTTGGAAGATATCGGAGAAGACAAGCGTTATAAGTCAGCCAAGAGGGAGGCTCTATATTCGATAATATTAACTGTGCTTTACTTTGTTTGGTGGTATGGGTTCGCCTATGGCATGGGGTCAAAACCTCTATCTAGCTATAAGTTCGTTATGGGTTTGCCAAGCTGGTTCTTTTGGAGTTGTGTCGTAGGGTTCATAGTCTTTTCTTTCGCCTCCTGGGTTTTGGTTAAATTTTTCTTTCAAGACATATCTCTCGAGACGGATGGGAGAGATGACCTTAAGGTAAGGTGAGGAATCATGAATATCGACATTGCAATTCCATTGGTGCTTTATCTTATTATAATATGCGGGATTGGTTATATTGCAAACAGGAAAATGTCGGAAACAAAGGGGTCATTTCTTAGCGAATACTTTATAGGTAGTCGTTCAATGGGCGGTTTTGTACTTGCCATGACATTGGTTGCCTCTTATGTTAGCGCGAGCAGCTTTGTGGGTGGCCCGGGGATGGCCTATAAGATGGGGCTGGGCTGGGTGTTGCTTGCGATGATTCAAGTTCCAACGGCATATCTTACTCTGGGCTTTTTGGGCAAGAAGTTTGCTATTGTTGCCCGTAAGATTAACGCAATAACAATTAACGATTTCCTGAGAGCCAGATATGAAAGCACACCAATAGTAGTTATGGCATCAATCAGTTTGTTATTATTTTTCACTGCAGCTATTGTCGCGCAATTTATAGGAGGCGCCAGGTTGTTTGAGGCTATAGGTCTTCCTTACGAGGCAGGTCTCACTATATTTGCCATTACCGTAATATTTTATACGGTAATAGGAGGATTTAGGGCTGTGGTATTGACAGATGCCTTTCAGGGCATTGTCATGATGTTGGGGACTTTGGCGTTGGTGTTTGGAATTACAAAGGCAGCAGGCGGGATGGATGCCATAAGCGCCAAATTGATGGAGATAAACCCGGATTTATTGACACCTTTCGGGGTCGACGGATTTATCACAAAGCCCTTCATCTTATCTTTTTGGATATTGGTGTGCTTTGGAATAATTGGCTTACCTCACACCGCTGTCAGGTGTATCGGTTATAAAGATTCCAAATCCATGCATAGGGCAATAGTAATTGGCACATTCGTGACCGGCTTTCTGATGTTGGGCATGCATCTGGCTGGCGCCTTGGGGAGGGCCGTACTGCCCAACATAGAAGCAGTCGATTCTGTTATACCGACTTTAACGGTCGAAGTCCTTCCTCCGATTTTTGCCGGGATCTTTTTAGCGGGGCCCATGGCATCCATTATGTCCACGGTAGATTCTCAACTTATATTGGCCTCGGCAGCAATTATAAATGATCTGTACGTTGGCTATATTAATCCTGGCGCTGCATATGACGACAAAAAGATCAGGCGCATCAGCCTTTTAGTTACGACCATCATAGGGGTCACGGTATTTCTCGTGGCCTTTAAGCCTCCAAGTCTGATAGTGTGGATTAATCTTTTTGCCTTTGGTGGACTTGAGGCTGTATTTTTCTGGCCGATTGTGATGGGCCTTTATTGGAAACGCGCAACTGCTTCAGGAGCTCTGGCCTCCATGATAACTGGCGTAATCCTATTTATTGCATTGAGCAAATATGCCTTTTTGCTTCACGGATTACATCCCATCGTGCCTACTTTTGTCGTAACTTTTGTCGTGTTTATAGCGGCCAGTTATCTCTCTAAACCATCGGTTAAAGCAGTAATGAGGGTATGGGAATGACCTTCGTTGACATTTATTTTTATGTTTAGTATTATTATCAATGTAAACATATCTTAATTTTAATAATATAACCTCCGAGTCAACGGTTCTAAGGACCTTTGTGGTCTATGAGCGTTGACCGATAGGGTCTTTTCGGAAACGAAAGGGCCTCCCGCTCGGAAAGGAGGAGAAAGAACATTAGTCCTTTTCCCGGCGGGAAGGGGACTAATTTTTTGTGAAAAAATTAAGCAAGGGAGGAATTATCATGAACATGAAGAGGTTGACCTCACGGTTGCTGGTTGTTTTTGTAGCTATATTGCTTGTTTTTTCTCTTGGGCAAGGGTTCGCAGAAGCAGAAGACGTCCTTTTGATGGCAACTACAACAAGTACCGACGATACCGGTCTTCTCGATTATCTTGCACCCATATTTAAAGAAGATACGGGAATAACTCTTCAATGGACGGCTACGGGTACTGGAAAGGCTTTAAAATTGGGAGAAAATTGCGATGTAGATGTTCTGCTGGTTCACGATCCTGATTCTGAGGAGAAATTTATAGAAGCCGGATATGGAGTTGATAGAACTCAAGTAATGTACAATGACTTTGTGATAATTGGCCCAGAGGATGATCCGGCTGGTATAAAGGGGTTGTCTTCTATTGAAGCATTAAATAAGATTGCCGAAAAGAAGGCTATATTTGTCAGCAGAGCCGATGAATCGGGCACTCATGCCAAGGAAAAATTTATTTGGGTGCAGGCGGGTTTGGCTATTCCTGACAAAGAAGAATGGTATGTGCAGACAGGTCAAGGTATGTTAGTGACGATTAACGTAGCCGCCGAAAAGGGAGGCTATACGTTAACCGATAGAGGCACTTACATTAAATATGAAGCTAACCACGAAGGGAATCCTCCGCTCGTCATTCTATCCGAAGGGGATCCTTTCTTGATGAATCAATATAGCGTAATTGCGGTAAATCCTGAGAATTGCCCCAATGTCAAATACGATTTGGCAAAGAAGTTTATCGAATGGATTGTTACTCCAAAAGCCCAGCAAGCCATAGCCGATTTCAGGCTCATGGGCAAACAACTTTTCTTCCTGAACGCAAATGCGGCTTCTGGGACAAATTAGTGACATCCTGCGTTCTTTAGATTTTATATAGATGCTCCAATCCCCCATATAAGCCGCCGCATCCCCCTGTGGCGGCTTATTGTTTTTTATATTTGTGTATATAATTTTTTGAGCATCGCAACTTCGAGGGAGGTAACGTCATGGAATATATCTTTTCTGGAATAGCGGAAGCCTTTGTGTTGCTTTTAAAAGGAGATGAAGAGGTATATTCGGCCGTCTCCGCTACATTGAGGGCTTCTACGGCTGCGATAATAATTTCTCTGGTTATAGGTCTTCCTTTGGGTTTTTTATTGGGCTACTTCGATTTTCCAGGCAGACGGTTTTTTAGATCCGTTTTCGATGCATTGCTTGCCCTTCCCACAGTATTGGTCGGACTATGGGTGTATGCCTTTATCTCAAATCGCGGACCACTGGGCGGTATGAATCTGCTTTTTACTCTAAAAGGCGTTATAGTGGGCGAAGTGGTTTTGGCCCTGCCTATTGTGATTGCACTTTCGGCACAATCCATCGAAGAGCTGGATTTGTCGGTAAGGGACACCCTTTTAACGCTAGGAGCCAGCGGGAAAAGGCTGTTATTCGACATCTTATGGGAGGCGAGATATGGAATGCTTATGGCAGCAATTACCGCATATGGACGCGTTATATCCGAGGTTGGTGCTGCCACAATGTTAGGCGGAAACATAAAATGGAGAACGAGAACAATTACAACGGCAATGGCATTTGAAACAAACAAGGGTCAATTTGCCATGGGGATAGCCTTGGGGATGATCTTGCTGTTGATAGCCTTTATAGTCAACAGCACACTATCATATGCTAAGCGAAGAAGGCAGACAAGGTGAACAGACATGCTTTATGAGTTAAGAGATGTTAAACGTTTTTACAACAACAGATGTGCTCTATCTGTAGATCGTTTGGCTATAGAGGGGGGTAAGATTTACGGCCTGGTCGGCCCGAACGGGAGCGGTAAGACGACGTTGCTCAGAATTTTGGCATTCTTAGATGAGCCGAGCGAAGGCCAAATTATATATAAAGGCTCTTCCGTTACGTCGCAAAACGCCTCACTTTTCCGCCAAGAAGTGACAATGCTTTTACAAAATGCACGTCTATTGACTCGAAAGGTAAAGGACAATGTGGCCTATGGCTTGAAATTACGCAGATACGATTCGAAGACCGTTAAGACCAGGGTTGTGGAAGCGCTTGAAATGGTTGGTTTGCAGCCAAGAGATTTTTTAAACAGAGCCTGGCATGAGCTCTCGGGAGGCGAAGCTCAACGCGTAGCCTTAGCAGCGCGTCTCGCTTTAAGGCCCGATGTTTTATTGCTCGATGAGCCGACGGCAAATGTCGACAAAGTATCGGAAGCCTTGATAAATCAGGCTGTGATCAAGGCAAAAAAAGAGTGGAAAACGACTATTATCACGGTAAGCCATGATCTAGGATGGCTTTACAGCACTGCCGATGAGATCCTTTCGCTATGGAGTGGTCGAATTGTGCATCAGGGGCCTGAGAATATAATCCCCGGCCCTTGGGAAAAGCTTGAAAACGGCTTGTACTGTAAAAGATTGAGGGATGGTCAAAAGATTTATGTTTCCGGAGCCCCATCGCAATCGGGCGTTGTGTCGATTAGCCCATCGGAGATACTTTTGGCTGAACATCCTGAAAGGACCTCTGCTCGTAATTTGTTATATTGTTTTATTAGAGAGATGGCCTATTGTAATGGCAGTCAGATAAGGGTTACCCTATCTATAGGGGAGATAAACTTGGTTGCCTTAATTACCGATGAAGCTGCCAGGGAACTCAAATTAAGCCCCGGGATGAATATATATGTAGTGTTTAAGGCCACGGCTGCGAAATGGTTATGATAAGTTTTTTGGGTTACAGTGTGCCAATGCCTAAGCGATTTTGACGCTTTTATTGTATCTGATCTTGCTGGAAGGTTTGTGTACAGTATTTTTAAAATTCTTTCTTTGACGTTATTTCGTCCGTAATGTCTGATTTTGGCTAATATATCAAGGGGTTTATTGTTTTCTGGTATTCATATATTGACAATAAAATGTATACAATTGACTTGACAAATATTAATATTATTGTATTTTAAAATATGTGATCGTAATCAAATCCACTTTCAATTGAGTCTGGCCAGATATAAAAACCGCATATATTACAGTGGACGAAACAATAGTTCAAATATTCAGCAACCGATAATCCTTTATCCGTCTATTTAGAATCAAAGGATGTGAGATTTTGCATGAATTAAAGGGGGTATTTGCATGTTTAAAAGGGCAATTACTGTGCTGACAGTGATAGTAGTATGTTTTACCTTTCTTTTCTCTTCACCTGCAATATCATTTGCCAAAGCGAAAAGCATCACCTTTGGGGATTTTAGTTGGGATAGTGTGCAAATACATAATCGTATTGCCGGTTATGTATTGGAAAAGGCTTATGGATATCGCGTTTCCTATAGCTTTGGAGAAAGTCTTCCCTTGTTATTGGGGATGGCGAGAGGCGATGTAGATGTATCCATGGAAATATGGTCGGACAATATTGAGGCATGGGGTAAATATGTGGAAAGCGGCGAATGTTTGGATTTAGGTCCGACCTATCCAGATGCCGGCCAGGGTTGGTATGTACCCACATATGTCATTAAGGGCGATCCCGAAAGAGGCATAGAGCCAATGGCGCCGGACCTCAAAAGCATTGAGGATCTTCCGAAATATTGGGAACTTTTCAAGGATCCGGAAAATCCGGATAAGGGTAGATTTTACAATGGCCCCACAGGTTGGGTGGTTAGCTCTATAAATATGAAAAAACTTCAATCATATGGATTGGATAAGTATTATCAATCTTTTGAGCCAGGCTCTGACGCAGCTCTCTCCACTGCAATAGTAAGTGCCTATCGAAAGGGTGAGCCCATATTTTTTTACTATTGGGAGCCTACGCCGATTCTTGGCCTTTTTGACATGACTAAAATCGAGGAACCGCCATATGATATCAAGTTATGGAACGAAGAAAATGGTTACAGATGTGATTTTCCTGAATCAAAAGTCCATATAGGAGCGAGCGCAAAATTACTGCAGAAAGATCCCTTCGTCATATCGTTTTTAGCAAATTATGAAGCGACGATCGAACAGACAAACGAAGCACTTGCCTACATGTGGCAGAATGAGTTGCGACCTAAAGATGCTGCAATATGGTTTTTGAAAAAGTTTCCCGAGCAATGGGAGCAGTGGTTTCCCATTTCTGGCGATCCTCATATAGACAAGCTGAAAGAGGCATTGGATAAAGAGGTCGTTAAGGAATAGATCTTAAAATTCGTTGATCGAGTTAGATTTCGGTTAGAAACTTAAATTTATGTTGAAAGAGGCGGATTTTCTAGCTCAATACAATATGTAAATTTTATAAAAGTACTTGGGTGGTTTGGGTGGGATAAAGTTTGATCGATTATTTTGGTCAAATTTTATCCCTATTTGTTTTTGAATGTCCACGAAAATGGGAGGGATGTGGATGAGTGGGATTAAGTCTATAAATGCTATTTCTCCGGTTGTTGAAGTAAAAAACCTGTGGAAGGTGTTTCCTAAAAGGCAACGTTCAAAAGGGAAGAAAACATTAAATATCGACGTTCACGATGAAGTAACGATTTCGCAGATGGAAAAAGACGGCAAGGTTGTGGTGGCTGTGAGGGATGTCTCTTTCGAGATATATCCTGGAGAGATTTTTATCGTCATGGGGTTGTCCGGCAGTGGAAAGTCAACCCTTATACGCTGTCTCATGAGATTGATAGAAGTTACGGCAGGAACGATTAAAATCAATGATCTCGATATCACCTCTTTGAGCAAAAAGGAATTGGTTAAGCACAGAAGATATCAAGCCGCGATGGTTTTCCAGCACTATGGTTTGCTTCCCCACAAAACAGTTCTGGATAACGTTGCCTTCGGCTTAAAGCTTCGAGGCGAACCGAAAGAGGAGAGATATCGAAAAGCCAAAGCTGCAATAGAAAGAGTGGGTTTGAAGGGATGGGAGAATTATTATCCTGCCGCATTGTCCGGCGGAATGCAGCAAAGGGTCGGAATAGCCCGTGCGCTGGTAATGGATGCCCCTGTTTTTTTGATGGACGAACCTTTTAGCGGTCTGGATCCTCTTATCAGCAGACAACTGCAGGACGAACTGTTGAGACTGCAGGAAGAAATGAAAAAAAGCATAATGTTTGTTACTCATGATTTATCGGAAGCTTTGCGGTTAGGCGACAGAATGGCCATCATGAGAAAGGGAAGTATAGTTCAAATCGGGACACCGGATGAGATCGTTTCGAATCCGGCAGATGACTACGTAGCTGCTTTCGTTGCCGACGAAAGGCGGACGCTGGAAAAGACGAAACTGAGTTTGGGCAACAAGCTGGCAAGTACGCCTGCAAGCTCGTAACGAGGAGGTGAAGAGAATATGTTTCCAGAGCATTTCACTTTTCATGTAGCGGAACAAGTCAATAATTTCGTAGATTGGTTGCTAGATTCATATGCACCTCTCTTTGACGCTATTTCTACTGGGATCCTTACTATGTTGCTAAGGATAAACGAAATACTGCTGATGGTCCCCTGGTGGTTGTATATGATAATTGTTTTTGTGGTGCTCTTTGCAACCACGAAAAAGCTCATTGCTTCTTTGACCTTGGCTATCTTGCCAATGTTGATCGGTGCTTTCGAATTATGGGCATTGGCGATGGAATCGCTGGCCGTCGTGCTGACGGCGGTTATAATTTCACTGTTAATAGGTATTCCCATGGGGATACTGATGGCGGAGATCAACTCCTTTGCGGTAGTCATAAGGCCAATTTTGGATGGGATGCAGACTATGCCGAGCTTCGTGTATTTAATACCGGCCATGATGCTCTTTGGCCTTGGCAAGGTGCCTGCGGTTTTGGCCACCTTGATATATTCGTTACCACCTGTAATAAGGCTGACGAATATGGGTTTAAGGCATGTGCCTAAAAACATAGAAGAGGCAGCTTTGGCTTATGGCGCAACGAAGTGGCAACTGCTCAAGGAAGTAAGGATTCCGCTGGCAATGCCTTCCATTCTTACCGGTGTCAATCAAACTACAATGATGGCTTTAGCTATGGTTGTCGTTGCCTCGATGATCGGGGCCAGGGGGCTTGGTCAGGAGGTGTTGCTCTCCATAAATAGAATAGATATAGGCAGAGGATTTGAAGCGGGGTTGTCAGTTGTTGTGATGGCTATAGTTATCGATAGAGTGACTCAGTCCATAGCGAAGAAATGGGAGCCGCCCAGGTAAGGATAATCGGAAAACTATTATTTAAAAGCTTCTTCCTTTGAAAATTATCTCATGCTAAAATATAAAACTAGCGGGATTTTCGTATGATATAGACGATTGCGCAATAAATACATAGTGGAGGTAAAAACATAGCATGAGCTTTGTCGTCGAGATAGAGAGGGGAAATAGGCTGGTTTTTGAGCGACCTGTAAAAGGGCAGGACGTGCTTGTTGCCTGTGGCAAGGGGCACGAGTCCAATATAGTGGCTTGGAGAGTAAATCGCTACTTGCGCCCTTTGGATTGGGTCGTGGATGACGATAGTTGCATAGAGTTTGTGGACACCTCAAGCTTTGAGGGGATGGAAGTATACAGAAGAAGCCTCAGTTTTTTGCTGGTTCTAGCCTGTATGAACGCTTTGTCGGAAGACGTATTCATCAGGCACTCGATTAGCGACGGCTATTACTGTGAGCTTGAATCCGGTCCAGTCACGGAGAAAAAGTTAGATGCCATAAAACGCGAATTGGATAGACTGGTTAAAGCCGATATTCCCATAAAACGAGAGGTGATATCGGGCGACAAAGTCAAGAGAATATTTACCCGTCAAGGAAATATGGATAAGGCCAACTTGTTGAGGTGGGCAGCTGTCGATCCTATAGAGGTTTATAGAAGCGATAATACCTACGGTTATTTTTACGCGCCCCTTGCGCCGTCTACGGGTTATATGAAAACCTATGACCTCATACCATACGACCATGGCATGGTATTGAGGTTTCCGACAGTTGCCTACCCTCAGGGGCTTCCGCCCTTTATGCCCTCTAAGCGTTTGGCAGAAGTTTTTACGGTATATGCAAGATGGCTTGATATCTTAGGAATAAATACCATGGAAAACCTTCACGCCTTGGTTTCAAGGGGTGAATCCAATGATGTAATACAAATATCGGAAGCGTTGCATTCTCAGTGGTTGTCGCAATTGGCTAAAAATATTGCGGAAGATGACAATATAAGGTTGATCTGTATCGCTGGACCTTCGGCTTCAGGCAAGACCACATCCGCTCATCGGTTGCGTATTCAACTTCAAGTGTTTGGCAAGCGGGTGTTTATAATTTCCCTGGACGATTATTTTGTTGAGAGAGAAAAAACACCTAAGGATGAAAAGGGCAATTATGATTTCGAAGCTATCGAAGCCCTTGACTTGGATTTGATAAACGAAAGTCTAGTTAATCTCTTCGATGGCGAAGAAGTCGAAATCCCTAAATTTAACTTTTTCACGGGCAAAAGAGAAAAAGGAAGACGAATGCGTATTAAAGATGGTGACATCATAGTTATTGAGGGGATTCATGGCTTGAATGAAATGGTCACCAAAAGCATCCCCGAGTCCAATAAGTGGAGGATATACGTTTCCCCCTTAACGGGAATTAATCTTGATCGCCACAATAGGACAAGTACGACAGATAACAGACTTATAAGGCGATTGGTCAGGGATTATCGGACAAGGGGCAAGAGTCCAGAAGCGACCTTAATCCAATGGCCATCGGTGACAAGGGGAGCACAAAAACATATATTTCCCTATCAAGAGAGAGCTCATGTTATGTTCAATTCCGCTACCGTATATGAACTTGCCGTATTGAAAGGTTATGCCGAACCTTTACTTAGAAATATCCATGAGGATTCGCCCATGTTCGGAGAAGCGCAAAGATTGTTGACCTTTTTGCATTATGTACCTTTCATGCCTGCCGATGGCGTTCCTAATAATTCGATAATACGGGAGTTCATCGGAGGAAGCTGTTTTGAAACGATTTAATAAAAATCCAAATATGTTAATAAAATACATAATAATGCAGTATAAAAAAATAAAAATAACTTATTGTTTATTTTTAAAATCTTTAATAATATGTTTATTTTTGTATATGTTTACGTTATGTAATGTGTCCAATACGGAGGCCACATATAGGCTTGCCGAAAATGATTTAATCCAAATGGCAGTAAATTATTTTTCTTTAGGGCAAGGCACTTCTGTCGTCGAATTTTCGGAAGTTATGCTGTCGCTAAATGCTCCTCCCAGTGATTTAGCTAAAATAACATGGGTTTGTTCTAAGAAAGAACATGTTTTACTGGCTCTCTCTGAAACAGATAAAGTGATATACGGCGGATGGATGGTGGCAACGGGAAGAAATCCTGGGCAAAAACTTAAAGTAGGGGATATGCGTACTCCTGAAGGTGTTTTTTACGTAAAATCTATCGAGGATTCCAGCTTTTGGGATAGCTACGTCGATAAAGCCACAAAAGAGCGAATAGGGTATGGGCCCTATTTTATTCGCCTTGAAACGGGGTGGAAAGGAATAGGAATTCATGGAACCGACGATGAACATCTGCATGAAATAGGAACGGACGCAAGCCACGGTTGTATAAGGATGGCGAACGACGATCTATTGGAAGTCGTGAGCATGAGCATGAAAGGCCAAAAGGTAGTTATTCTGGAGTCACTAAATTAAATCCCACTCACAAGGGTATGAGTGCAGAGATGAGCATGGTACGCAAAAAGCAGGGAGGAGCACTCCTCACAAGGACCGAAATTGATTAAATCCTTGCTGCTAAAGGTTCTGACTTCCGCACTCCCGTCATGCCCGTTGCTGTCGGTCTCTATCTTCCCTTTACTTTGGGAGTGGCCATATTTATCGGAAGCATACTGAATTCTGTAAGCAGAAAACTGAGAAGGGGTAAAAACGAGTCGACTAATGATATCGGTGTTCTTGGAGCTGCTGGACTAATAACCGGAGAGGCATTAATGGGTATCGGGTTTGCCTTCATGATCGTAACGGGCTCTTCGAACACTTCTTTTGCGCTTCTCACGCCAAGTATCGGGTTTGCCTTCATGATCGTAACGGGAGTCAGCCTCAAGGTGGGTCTAACCAGCAACAGCTTGGGTCTGATTCTTTTGCTTGCCATTGCTTATTGGCTTGCGAGGCTTGGGAAAAAGTAATGCAATTGGTCGTATAAGGCACTGAAAATTATATAGCATCTCTTTCTCCTCGATAGGGAGAAAGAGATGCTATATTTTACATATTGTGCTATCGCTGGTTTATACCTTTACACCTGCGTTAAAACCGAATAACGTTGCATCGACTATCTTGCCTACGGATCGAGCGTCGCCCACGGTGATCACTGGGATACCCATATCGCACAGGGCTTTTGCCAGATCACAGCCTGCAGGCTTTTGTCCGACGGCTAAGACGACATGCTTTGCAGGAACCTCACGAACCCTCTTATAGGCATCCACGATTTGGATGGCTTCAGGCGTTATGGCCGTAACCAGGCTTTTTGTCAGCATCTTGACTCCTTTAGAAACGAATGTATTAAGAAGATCGAATCGCCCGATAGGCTCCATATCCAATGCTATGTCGTCCAACATCTCAACGATTGTGACCTTGCATCCCTTATCCAGGAGGTAATGAGCCGTTTCGCAGCCTACCAATCCGCCTCCAATCACTACCACTTCCTCTCCGGAAGGTACGTTAACCTTGCCCTTTAGCACATCCCAGGACAGATATGCCCTTTCGATGCCGGGGATATTGGGCACTATGGGTTCAGCACCTGTTGCAAAGATAACTATATCCGGCTTGAGGGCAGATATCTTTTCGGGGGTTGCGCATTCTCCAAGGCGGAGTGTAACATTCTGACGCTGCAGCTCTCCTTCAAGCCATTCGGTAAACCAGTTAATTTTATCCTTTCCAGGCGGCAGGCTTGAGAGGTTTAGCTGTCCCCCTATTTTATTTTCCTTTTCGAAGAGAATGACCTCGTGACCCCTACTAGCAGCAGTGATGGCTGCATAGGCTCCCGCAGGTCCACCACCGATTACCACGACCTTTTTCTTCTCGCAGGCACATGGCAAATAGGGATATTTCCATTCATACCCCACCCTGGGATTGACGGAACATCTCATCCTTTGCCCCGAGAAGACCTTTAAGCCGATGCAGGTGTTGCACGAAATGCATTTGCGGATCTCCTCGTCGCGGCCTTCGTATGCCTTCTTTGGCCACTCCGGATCTGCTATCACTCCTCGCCCAATAGCCACGAAATCGGCTTTGCCTTCCGCTATAATGGAGTCGGCAAGGACAGGGTCACGTATGACTCCAACCGTGATGACGGGGATATTTACCACCTTTTTAATCGCTTCGGCCGTATAAACCCGCCACCCTTCCTCAAAATGGAAAGGCTCAAGCAGTTTTGGCATGGTTTCATAAATACCAACGCTCACGCTTAGGACGTTTACTCCTGCGTCCTCTAATATCTTTGCAATTATTTTAGCTTCATCCAATGTTATTCCGTCTTCCACAAAGTCGTCTGCATTAAAACGGAAGCATATGGGAAAATTCGGTCCCAAAGATTGTCGAATGCCCTTTATAATCTCGAGGGGAAACCGCATGCGCCTTTCAGTGCTTCCTCCCCACTTGTCGGTGCGTTTGTTTATATGAGGTGACATGAACTGGCCGATAAGGTAACCATGAGCTCCATGGAGCTCTACGCCATCAATTCCGGCCATCTTGGCCCGAACGGCAGCGCTTACGAATTTTTGTACCAGATCTTCTATCTCCTCGTTTGACAGTTCTCTGGGTGTGACGTTCAAAAACCCTTCATGAGTTGCAGAGGGACACACCGGCTGAATTCCTCCGGTAATGTCCGGAGTAGTTTGTCTTCCAGCATGATGAAGCTGGACGAATATCTTGGCTCCTTCCAGGTGGACGGCTTCGGCTAAATCGGAAAAACCGCCTATGTATTTATCGTCGTCAAGGCAGAGTTGATTTGTGATGGCCTTTCCCACAGGGCTGTCAACGCAAACTATTTCGGTAATGATCAATCCAACCCCACCACAGGCTCGTTCTTTGTAATAATCGGTAAGCACCTGACTTACGGAGCCGTCGGCATTTGCAAAGTTTGTGCCCATGGGAGGCATGACAATGCGGTTTCTAACATTTAAATTGCCTATCTTCCCTTCGGAAAACAAGTTTTTGTATTTGCCTTCCATTATTTCGCACCCCCTCAAATTATGTTGATACAAAATTATTATAGCACGGCCATGAATCCTGAAGGTAATATATCATATTGTTATATGGCCTATGACGATGAAATACAGTAAGGACTATAGGTCGTGTGCGGGTATTTTGAAAATAGTCTATAATTTATTAGGGCCGTAAGGGGAGGTGATGCCCATGGAGGTAGGACAAACAAGCAACATCTCCAGTGAAGCAGTAAAAGATGTGCAGGGTGTTGTTGCTGCGGCTATGTTGAAAAGGACCTTAAATTTGCAGCAGGCAATGTTGCAGGAGCTCTTTCAAAGTCTGGGCATTGGATCAAATTTGAACATACAAGCCTGAAGCCCCCCTCCGGGGCAGGAGCGGAACCTCCTGCCCCGGATATTATGTGGTGTAAAATGACTATTACAATATACTTATGATATAAAGGCAAGTTAACTGGGAGTGAAGCTAATGTCTGTAACAATGGCTGATGTAGCGAAAGAGGCAGGTGTTGACAAGGCAACTGTCAGCCGCGTGTTGCGAGGAGACCCCCGAATATCGTCAAAAACGAGGGAAAAGGTCTGGGAGGTCATAAAGCGTCTGGAATATAAACCTAATGCCTTGGCTAGAGGGCTATCGGAAAGAAAGTCAGGGTTAATAAGCGTAGTGGTTGAAGAGCAGCAATTTTCTGGATTAAATAGGTTTCTGAAAGGGATAAATCGCATCATGGCAACCGTGAATAAGGAGCCCATTATTTATGTAGCCGACGATTTTGAGGCGAGCTTTTTGCGGTCTCGTTTTGTAGCGCATAAAGTAGAAGGCATTATTTGGGTGGGGAGTCCTCCGCCGAATGTCGATTTTCCCTTGATAGCAGTAGGAGAGACGATAGATAAACATGTAAGCATTGTGCCCTATTGGGAGGACCTGGCTCAAATGATAATAAAACTCGCTGACGGGCGTAGGATAGTATTTGCGGGAGATACCAAGCCTAATAGAACTCTAAAAGTAAAACTCGAAGGGTACAAGGGAAAGGGTAAAAATTCCCTTTGGGTATGCGACGGGACCTTGCCAAAGGGAATTGGGAGATTAATCAACTCCAATTGCGAAATAGATCAGGATTCAGGATTTAAAGAAGGATATTTTCGTAAAGGGGATATGTTGCTTTTGTTCAACGAAGAACGAGATTTCGCAAAAGCCATGGGTGGATATTGCATTCATTTCCCCTGTTTTGAGGTGGGCGTTTTGGCAGCAAAGCTTTTAGTCAACATATTGAGACATCGCGATGTCCCTTTTAAAAATTTGGTGAGATTTTCCATTGAATGATAATTTTGATGATGGCTTTTTTAAGCTGAAGGATTGAGAAAGGGGAACCCGGTGAAAAAAAAGAGCTATTTTGCCTTTGTAGTTGTCTCAAGTCTTGTTGTCCTTTTGACTATGTGCCTTTCTCTCGTGATTGGTGAGGTGCATGTTCCATTAAAGGATGTTGTTTCAATAGTTTTTTCCTATCTCACGTCCTCACAAGCAAGAGATTCGGGGGACGTTTTTAATGCGATTGTCCTTTATGTAAGGCTTCCTAGAACAATAATAGCTTTCTTGATTGGTTCGATCCTTGGGGCTTCGGGTGTGGTTTATCAAGGCCTCCTTCTTAATCCCTTGGCCGAAAGCTATACCTTGGGTGTTGCCTCTGGAGCTGCATTGGGTGCAACTCTTGCAATTGCCTTTAACTTGCTATCGATAAGGCTCTTTGCTTTTTTGGGGGGCATTTTGACTCTTTCCGGAGTATGGGCATTGAGCAGCAGATCACGCTCGATCGATCCAACCAGGCTTATTCTGTCGGGAGTCATAGTAAGCAGCATTCTTCAGGCTTTCATGATGTTGCTTCAAACTTTATTTCCTGAAAAGCTGGGTGCTTTTTTCTTTTGGATCATGGGCAGTTTTAACTCTGCCAGCTGGAGATGGCTTCCCGGGTGTTTAATAGCTTCAGGCTTGGCCTTATTGTTTTTGCTGCTGCATAGAGAGTTAGATCTCATATCCCTGGGGGAGGGAAAGGCCGAAACTTTGGGGATGAACACACATCGTACGAGATGGATCTTACTTTGCATCGTTTCTTTTATAACCTCAATTGCTGTCTCCTATAGCGGTGTGATTGGTTTCATAGGGTTGATAGTCCCGCATTTATTTAGAATGATAGTTGGACATTCTCATATTCGGCTTATTTTTGCCTCTTGGATGGGCGGCGGCCTTATATTGTTATGGTCGGACATTGCGGCACGTGCATTGGGTTCGTTGCCTGTGGGAGTGCTGACGGTCCTTGTGGGAGGCCCCGTTTTCTGTTTTCTTCTGTGGAAGTCGTCTTGATTTAGAGGTGGTGTTTACTGTTGGATAAAATAGATTCAGAATGCCCGGCAGAGGCGTTAAACGCCCAAGGCGTTTCAGCTTTTTATGGAGACAGGCAGGTTTTGCGCGATATATCGCTTACTGTGCATAAGGATGAGCTTGTTGCAGTGCTCGGGCCTAATGGCAGCGGAAAAAGCACGATGTTAAAGGCTTTTGTCAAGTTGGTAGATATGAAGGGAAGCGTAAATATCTTAAACCGTTCCGTAGAAAAGTTATCCCGCAGAGAGTTAGCCAGGATGGTATCTTATATGCCTCAGAAGGGACACATGGCAATGCCCTTTAAAGTTTTGGATGTAGTCTTGTTGGGGCGTTATCCCTGGGTTTCCTTCTTGGGCAACTACGGAACCTTTGATGTAAAATTGGCATTGCGTTATCTTCGGGAAGTTGAAATGAAGGGCTTTGAAGAAAGATTAATTACATCCCTCTCGGGCGGAGAACTGCAAAGGGTATTGCTTGCTCAATGTCTTGCTCAAGACACAGCTTTGCTGCTGTTAGATGAACCAACGAGTGCTCTCGATCCGAAACATTCGGTAGCTGTTATGAGAGTCTTGAGGGCTTATGTCAACGCGGGCCGAGCGGCCCTTTGCGTCATGCACGATGTCAATCTAGCGCTTCGTTTTGCGGACAGGATAGCTTTGATGAAAGATGGATCAGTTTATAATATCTGTGACGCGAAAGATGTCGATGCAGATATGCTGAGCGAGGTATTTGACGTTTCCTGGTACGTAAAACATTGGGATGGCGGGTTGATCGCCATACCCCTTTGAAGTAACCTCGACCTATGTAATCATGAGAGAAAAAAGGGAGTTTAAAGTGATCCCCACTAATATGGCAATGGAAATCATGATAATTATGCTTTGTAGCAGCCTTTTTGCCCCCAATTCCTTGAAGAGCACAACGAACGTAGCGATGCAAGGAAAGGTCATGGCAAGCACAACAGTTGCTACGATAAGCTGTTGGGGAGTAAGTCCAAGAGGCAATAGCAGGCCTACGGCCACATCTTTTCTCAAGAAACCAAGCAATATCGCGCCAATTGCTTCCGGGGGTAACCCAAGAAGATACACGGCAGGCTTTAAGAAATTAGATATCAAGGGAAGTATTCCGCTGGAATAAACAAGATTTGCTATCAGTATCCCTATAAGTACCAGGGGAGTTGCCTCCAATAAAAACCCCGATATGCGAAACCAAAGTTTCAGGCCTAGATCTCGAAACGAAGGCAGTCTGTAAGGCGGAATTTCAACAATTAGCTCGGGGCTTTGACCCGATAAAATTTTATTAAGAACATATCCAAGAATCAGCCATACGAGAAAAAGGGAAGCATATATAACCACGACATACCTCATGCCGAACGAACCAATCGCACCAAATATCATTGCTTGAAGGCCGGCACAGGGCACGGCAACAGATATCAAGGTAGCAGCAATAAACCTTTCCCGTTCCGATTCCAATACCCTTGTTGCCAGAATTCCTGGGACATTACAACCTAGACCCAAAAGGGTGGGCACTATTGCAAATCCGTGAAGGCCTATCCTGTGCAGCAGCGCGTCAAAAAGCACGGCCAAGCGTGGCAGGTAGCCAATATCTTCAAGCAAAGATAAAATTAAATAAAATGAGATTATATAGGGGAATACCATAGCAAATTCCACATATAATCCAGTCGACAGAATTCCAAAGCTCTGTTCCCAGTCCAAGTTTCCGTCAATGAGGTGCCCGATGAGTATGTCGTGGAGAAATCCCGAGCCACCCAACAGGTTAGACAAAGAAGCAAGAAGTGGACCCCAAAATCTGTCGAATAGAGGGTCAAAGACGTAATCAATCAACCCCTCGCCAATAGTTCTTATTGCGTAAAAGCTCAATCCTATGACCAATAGGCTCAATATCAGACCTGATACGGGATGAACGCTTATATCCTCAAGGCGATCGCGAAAAGTGTGGTGTCTGTGTGTTACCTGCTGGGATCGCATAATTATATCGCCTATCAATAGCCATCGCTCGTCTTTGCCCATGGGAAGTATGAAGGAGGGGCGCGCCTTTGCGAGGGCGGCTTTGAGTGCAGATATACCTTCTCCGGTAACGGCAACAGTCGACACAACGGGGATGCCTAGCTCTCTTTCCAGCGTTTGCAAATCTATGTGTATGCCCTTGTGTCTGGCTTCATCAACCATATTTAAGACCAATACTGAAGGGTAACCTTTTTCAAGCACCTGAAGTGCCAAATAGAGGTTTCTCTCCAGAGCAGTTGCATCCGCAATTATTACAACTATATCTCCACCTTCGTCTAAGATGCGACGGGCAACTTCCTCTGCTTCGTTAGTTGGATCCAACGTGTAAGCGCCCGGCACATCTATGAGCTTGTACGTTTCTCCGTCGATTGAAACGGATCCTTCAAGAAAACCTACGGTAGTCCCGGGGTAATTGGAGGAAATAGCATGTAATCCCGTCAATCGGGAAAATATAGCGCTCTTGCCGACGTTTGGGTTTCCCATTAAAAGGACTTTTTTAATTTTTTGGCCGCTCTTCGTCGTTTTTGATACGTCTTTATTGCCATTATGGCTGCAACGAAAAGACAGGGGACACTCGCTGCAATGTATCCCCATACCGCAACCTGTATTGCTTTCGAAGTCATCTAGGTTGACATTGTTTCGATCATCGGTTTTTCGTTTTTTTAATATGTCGAAAAGCCCGTGGCAGGACATGAGCATTACCCCTCTAGAGATTCGTTTTCCACAAGTTTTACCGTAACTCGTGAGGCTGCCATATAACCTATCGCTGCCTGTCTTCCGTCGATTTCGATCGTCACCGGTCCGCAAAAAGGCATTCCATAAAGTTTTTTTATCTTTTTGCCAGGCCTAAGGCCCAGCGCCTCAAGTCTTTTTCCACACTGGCCCGGTGGCAAAGATGCTATCTCTGCATATTTACCGTTAGGCAATAGGATAAGAGACATGCTCTCTTGATCATCACATTTTCTCGCTAACATGTTATTAAAACTTCCTTTCCAAATATATTGCACACGCTGTTGACCAATAAAAGATCAAAGAACATTCGAAAAAAGTTAGCCTAGCCAAATTTATATCTTAAAACAAAAGTTGTCAAGCTCGATTGATACAGGCTTATCAAAGGTCTTAGAAGATGGGTCTTATTGTAATCTCCTTGTCTTCAGGGAATTTTATCTCGTATCTCACTTTTATGGTTCCCGTCTCTTTCTGTTTTAATCTCAATTTCCAGGTGTAAATACCCTTTTCAGTTGTCTCCGTTGGCTCCGGTTCGATACTTATATTTGAAACTTTGATATCTTGATGGGAACTTACGGGAATTCTATCTACGATTGTAATATAACTCTCTTGGGAAAGTCCGTTTACTACAGTGATGTCATAGCCATCCAGAAGAGTGCCTTTTGTCCACTTTTCACCGGTTTTTGGTATAAGGTCTACTTTGGTTGCTCTGACCAATGGAGATTTACCGAGGGAAAACCTCAAATTTTCGCCCGCACTTGTATTGTCTATTAAGCTTGTTCCCGTAGGGGTATTGTCGATAGAAAGATGGACTTCTCCTCTGGCAAGAGATTTTTCAATTGGTTTAGTTTGTACGATAATCCATGCTTCAGGATCTATTTGAGGTAAGCAACGTATTTCTGTTTCCGTCTTTTCGCTGTACTTTTCTAGGGGGAGTAATGCTAATTTTCCAGTACCGGCAATAGTAGAATTCACGGTATAAACTATACCCGGAAGAACTTCGGCTCTTGTTTCTGCCTTTTGCTCGAAACTGGCGGTATCTCGCGAAAGCGCTTTAAGGGTAATCGGTTCTCTGAACTCCACTACCAAAGGCGGAAGTTCGGGCATGCCGATCTCGTCCTTGGCGGTATGGGTGTAAAGAGATATTTTCCCATTCCAAGGAATTCCCGTTTTTTGATAAATTTCAGCCTTGACATCCAGCGTCAATTCTCCTCCTTTAGTGTCGTAATTAGCATAGTAAACTGGGCGCCATCGCGCTTCGTGGCTGAAGGCCTTAAGGAGGATTGCGCCCTTTCCGGTCGATGAAATCGCAACCCTGGCTGCAAAATCATCGGTAGGACGAAGGGCATTCCATTGGTCCTGTAAATATTTCAAGTTGCTTTTTTGGGCTTCCAGTTTTAGCTCCAAATCGAATATGCTTTGTTCAGTTGCGAACCTTTCTTTTTGCAATTCCGAGATTATCTCTTTAGCCTTACGCGGATCGGAGGGAAGTGGAATGTTTTCAAACATCTTGGAAGATTGTTTGAGGGCATTTAACTGGGAAGCCGTTTCGGCCACTTTCGATTGCAATGAGTTAATTTGTTTTTTCAACTCCCCAAGTTCGGATGGGATCCAATCTCCCAGATATTCTTTGTCTATTTCCAGTTTCGTTATATTTACGCCAGAATCCGAATATATCGATATACTGTTAGGGTCTATTGTTGGAGGGAGTATAATGGTTGCTTCGCCTGAAGGCATTTCAAAGTAAAGCAGGGCTCCTTCGGGAAATATTTCTACTTTAGATGGTGATAGCATGTTAAAATCGCCTTCTGCAGCCAAAGACGAGTGTGCGCCCATCAATGCCGTTAAAACCACCGCAAATAAGTATAGACCCAGACGTATTTTCCCCATTTTTACATCTCCCTTGCTTTTTCTTAAAATTTCGTGTTCTTACGAGACTATATTAGAATAAAATGAAAAAATAAGATAGCTCTAGGATCCGAGGAGGCGTTGAAAGATGAGAATCAAAACCATCAGTGCAGGTGCTGTGATCTTTTATTGGGAGAATGACAGGCCTGTTTATTTGCTTCTCAGGGCTTATAGAAATTGGGATTTTCCAAAGGGCGAGATAAAACAGGAGGAACATCCCTTGGAAACCGCTAAGCGCGAGGTTGCAGAGGAGACTGGTTTGACCGATGTGATATTTTATGACGATGTTATTGAAACGCCTCCCTATGGCAAGGGAAAGGTTGCCATGTTTTATATTGCAGAAGCCAAAACAAAGGACATATTTCTTCCAATATCTCCAGATCTGGGGCGTCCCGAACATCATGAGTGGAAATGGTTGCCCTATGATGATGCGATAGCTCTTTTGAACGAAAGACTAAAAGCGATTCTTGAATGGGCTCACCAAAAAATTTTAAAAGAGAGGATGCCCAATTCTTGAACATCCTCTAAGGTCGCTTCAGCTGCATATATTTCTGATCCTGCAGGCCGATCAGTTTCCAATTTCAGGGACTTCCTTCAAAAGCCTTTCGGCGGGTTCTTTGCTCAATAAGGCACATGCCGAAAACACGCCGAGGCAAATTGGCCATTCTAAGTATATTATGTGAGGAACAATATGAGTCGAAGGAAATAAAGTCCAGGCTACCCAAATCACTACCGATGCCAATATAGTCCAAAAACCACAATTCTTTTTGCACAGAGCCGGCGCGAAGATATTGGCTAATATTAAAAGGGTAAAGGAGGATGTCATGGCTAAAGCAGTCGTAATGGTCTTTAAAATTCCGACAGATGTCAGGGCCAGCCATAACGTGGCTGCACTGACGAGCAAGACGGCGAGCCGCGAAATAAGCAACTCTCCCCGTGGTGTTATTTTTTCAGGCATAAGCCTTTTTAGAAAATCTTCGGTGACCATGGTTGAACACCCGAGAAGCAATCCCACTGCTGTCGAGATATCCGCAGCCCACAAGGATGCAAGCAACAATCCTCCAACTGCCGGTGTTATGTGGGTAACCAGGGTGGGCAGTGCCATGGCGGCATTGTCTAGGCCAGGGAATTGAGCAGCGGCAATAATTCCAAAGAGCGCGCACAAAAAACCAGCAGGTATGGTTATTATTCCTCCTATAATAAAACCGCGGCGTGCAGTACGGCCGTTCCTGGCGGCAAAGGCTATTTGAGTTATTGCCTGGATCGAGAAGGTTTGAGTGATCATGACGACCATCCAAGCCATTATAATAGAAAGCCCCACACCGCTAATAGGATGAAACCATGGTCCGCCTGCCGGGAGTCGGGAAGTTATGGCTTCGAAACCGCCAAAATTCGAGACAGAAATAAAGATAGCTACCACTACGCCAAGATAGATTATGATTACGTTTATCAGGTTAGAGAGACCTGCTGCCCAATATCCGCCTATCAGCGTAATGCCGACAAAGACCAGGGCCGTCAAAAGAACTCCTTGCTGGAAGGTAAAAATAGACGGCAGCAGAGCGGTAAGAATTGCGCCTCCTGCAACGTACTGAAGAGAAGTGATGACCATCATTATTAATATTTGAGCTATTATGCTTATTAATCTGCTGGAGGGGCCATACATGCGCTCCATCATTTCCGGGATTGTACGAACCTCCATGCGCCTAAAAGCATCGGCGACCAGTATACCTACTATAATGCCGCCTGCTCCCCAAGCTGCATTATACCAACCGGCCGAGATGCCCTGCGTATACGCTCCTTCGGCTACCCCTACAGTAGAAGCCCCTCCTATTGCTAGCCCCGTCAACATCGTCGCAACAATGATGGTCGGGAAGTGTCTTCCGGCTAACAGGTAATTCAAAGCTCCTCCCCCGCCTCGATTGACAAGGCGTGTCGCGTACCACGAGATAACATATAACATCGCAATATAACCAATTAATATAGATAATTGAACGCTCAATTAAATAACACCTCCATAAAAACTATGATAAAATATCGAATTGTATTGCCCGAAATTTTTCCAATAATCTTAATAAAAAGCCCGAGATGTGTCAATTGAACCATTGATATTAAAATTGCAGGAACCCACATGACAGACGCACGATTTTTGGACGGGAGAGAAATTGATCGCAGGAGATTAGCATAATATATAACCCTGGGTTAAAATGTAGAGGGCCTCTTGAAAAAAGGAGTGGTGGACTTGTTGAACTGTGGTATTGTTGGACTTCCTCTGTCGGGCAAGACGACGATTTTCAATGTCTTAACGAGCGCTAGGGCGGAAGTCAAGTCCTATGCCGGTGGGAAGACAGATCCAAATAGAGCTGTTGTCGATGTCCCTGATTGGAGATTACAGGAACTGGCATCCGTATATAAACCTAAAAAGACGGTTCCTGCCCAAATCGAATTTGTCGATTTAGCCGGCCTTTCTAAGGATGCAAGTAAAGGAGCCGGTTTGGGTAATGCCTTTTTGACTTTCGTTGCCGATTCTGACGCATTGATTCACGTCATCAGATGTTTCGATAATGCTGAAGTTGCCCATCCCGAGGGAAATATAGACCCCTTAAGGGATTTCGAAATAGTTGAGATGGAGTTAATATTTAGAGATCTGTCCGTTATAGAAAATCGTCTGGAAAGGCTGGCAAAAAAGAAAGTGCTGCAGAAGGAAGAAGAACAGGAAAAGGAATTGCTGGAAAAGTGTCATTCCCATCTTCTGTCTGAAAGGCCATTGAGGGAGCTGGTATTTTCCGATACAGAGCATAAAAAAGCGAGAGGTTTTTCCTTTTTGACGCTAAAGCCGGAGTTGATAGTTTTAAACCTGGATGAAACGCAGACGTCTGACGATAAAATTCCCGATTACGATAAAATAGTCCGGTTAGCAGCGGAGAGGGGACTCTCCTTGATAAAGATTTACGGCAGGATGGAAATGGAGATGGCCGATCTTTCCCCGGAGGACCAAAAAGAATTTATGAAAGAGCTTGGCATAACGAATCCCGGAAGGGAGAGGCTAATAAGAGAGGCCTATAAAATGCTTGGGTTGATTTCCTTTTTTACAGTGGGCCATGACGAAGTTAGAGCTTGGACTATACCCCAAGGTTCTACCGCTTTGGATGCAGCAGGTGCTATCCATTCTGATTTAGCCAGGGGGTTTATAAGGGCTCAGGTAATACACTTCGACGATTTCAAGCAATTGGGATTTTCCATGGCAGCGGCCAGAGAGAAGGGCCTGCTTCGCCTGGAGGGCAAGGATTACATAGTAAAAGACGGAGATATTATAGAAATACGATTCAATATATAAAGCAAGGTGATAAAAATGACATATAGGGGTATTGCGATGACGATAGCTGGCAGCGATTCCGGTGGAGGAGCCGGCATAGAAGCTGATCTTGCAACTTTTTTGCATTTGAAGGTTTTTGGTACTGTTGCTTTGGCGGCAGTAACAGCTCAAAACAGTTTGGGAGTGCACAAGGTCTTCGATATACCTTGCGAGATGGTTGGCGCCCAAATAAAGGCAATATTGACTGATTTTTCTGTAGGCGCCGTAAAAACAGGCATGCTTTCGCGCGAGGAAACCATTTCAGAGGTAGCTGAGGGCATAAAAACTCATAGAGTGACCAAATTGGTGGTGGACCCCGTCATGGTTGCTCAAAGCGGAGATCCTTTGATGTTTGGAGGGGCCGT
Source organism: Acetomicrobium sp. UBA5826 (assembly GCF_002433005.1). Taxonomy (GTDB): domain Bacteria; phylum Synergistota; class Synergistia; order Synergistales; family Acetomicrobiaceae; genus Acetomicrobium. The sequence continues at coordinate 81,409 of NZ_DJHF01000025.1, forward strand.
TAACGCCATGATCAGCGAACTCCTTCCCCTTGCCTTTATAGTGACCCCAAACATTCCTGAAGCGGAAAAACTGACAGGGATGAAAATTACCTCTCTTGACGAAATGAAGGAGGCAGCTAAAGTCATTGCCGAATTAGGCCCTAAAGGTGTGTTTGTAAAGGGAGGACATCTGGAGGGTGAAAGGGTTACCGACCTTTTTTACTATGAGGGAAAATTTCATGTCTTTGAGCATGAAAGGATACATACGAACGATCATCATGGAACAGGTTGTACATTGTCGGCGGCGATTGCGGCAGAATTGTCGGCAGGTACCGATACTTTAGAAGCGGTGAAAAGGGCCCGAGATTATACCAGGCTGGCTATTCAACATAGGTTCAAAGGTGGAAAGGGGTATGGCTGTGTGGGGCATATTTTCAAGGTAGACTGGCTTGAAAATTCCGATTAAACAGCTTTCTTTTCGCTAGATGGGGGGTGTGTAGATGGACAATCCGGAATTGGAAGCTCGCTTTGCCGATGTATTTAACAATTTGCTGCAGCATAAACCATTAATATATCACATGACCAACATGGTAGCTATTAATGGGCAGGCTCATTTGGCTTTGGCTATTGGTGCCTCTCCCGTCATGTCGCTTTATCCCGGAGAAGCTGCTGAATTGGTCGCCGTATCTGATTCATTGTTGGTTAACATAGGCACCCCTACGAGAGAGGGAATCGAAGCCATGTTCGTTGCGGTGAGAGAGGCTAAAGAATTGGGAAGACCTGCTCTCATTGATCCGGTTGGCTATGGAGCGACTAATATGAGAACGGATCTTGTAGAAAGGTTACTCGATACTAAGGCTTTTGGTGTAATAAAGGGCAACGGTGCTGAGATCTCATTGCTTGGCGGTGAAGGCGCTCAAGTGCGAGGAGTTGATTCTGCAGATTCTCCACGAGCTGCACTGGCTGCCAAAACAGTCTCACGCAAATATAACTGCATTGCCGTCGCCACAGGTCCGATAGATTATGTCTCTGACGGAAGAGACATCTTTGCCTTAGAGAGCGGTCACGAATGGCTTTCCCTCATTTCCGGATCAGGATGTTATGTGGGCACTATTATAGCAGCTTGCATGGCTGTAACTGAACCTTTGGTTGCAGCTTTGGCGTCTCTGGCATTGATGGGTTTTGTTGCAGAAGTGGCGGTTAAAAAATCCTACGGTCCCGGGAGTTTTCATTGCAACCTATTTGATGCCCTTTTTACTTACGTAAGAAACCCCTCGTCCATCGTGTTTCCAAAGTGGCAAAAATTAGATTTATAGTACTGTAAGAAGGTGAAGTTATTGGATTTGAAGCATAGATTAAAGCTTTACGTTATATTGGATAGGAGATTGGGAAGAGGAGTGCCTTTGTGTGATCAGGCAAGATTGGCTATACAAGGGGGCGCTACAGCCATTCAACTTCGCGATAAAAGGATGCAGGGGCGAGATTTTTATCGGGCTGCTTTATCGATAAAAGAAATATGCAAAGAAAAGGACGTTCTTTTCATAGTAAACGATAGGTTAGATGTGGCGTTGACCGCCGGTGCCGATGGCGTCCATCTTGGACAGGAAGATTTGCCTCTAGAGGCGGCGGAAAAAATAGCTCCAGAAGGTTTTATTATAGGCATATCCGTTAGAACTCCAGATCAGGCAATCGAAGCAGAAAGGAAAGGCGCTGATTATCTTGGAGTAGGAGATGTCTTCGGAACGTCCAGCAAGCCTGATGCGAAGACGATAGGCATCGAAGGGCTGAAAGAGGTTTGCGTGAACACAAAATTGCCCTGCGTGGCAATTGGGGGGATAGGGGTACATAACGTAAAGCAGGCTTTGCAAGCCGGAGCAGTGGGCGTTGCTGTAATATCTGCTGTAATATCGCAAAAGGACATAGCTGGCGCTGCAAAGACTTTGAGGTCTTTAGTTTCTTAATTTAACGGTATACTTCGTATGTGGAAACAAATTTTTTGGATTTTATGGATCGGAGCCGTAACGTGGGAGGTTTTTCTTCATTCACTGGAGTGGCGACATCTGATTAAAATGAAGTTAGATCCCAATACGGTTTTTGATAGCTACGTCCAAGAGTCCACAGTTAACGACAAAAACGTTGACTACGCCATTGAACACTTGAGAATCTCTTTGGGAGAAACGCTCACCAATTACTTAATAAGCGCTATTATCGTCGCCTATGACCTTCCAAAGCTTGTCGATGGTTTAACCGCTCAAATTAGTTCGCCTATTTTCAGGGCTGGAGCATTCGGCATTGCTTTTGGGCTTCTTTTTTGGGTATCTTCTTTCCCATGGGAGTGGGCTAAAGTATTCTATGTCGAAAGTAAGTATAAATTTAATAAAACTACTAAAAGCATATTCATCAGAGACCAAGCCATAGTATCAAGTTTTATTGTTTTGCTGTCTTTTTTGGGATTTGCCTGCTTTGCCGCTATATTTGAAAGTCGGATATGGCCACTCTATCTGATGTTTGCCTTTGCTTTGTTCGAAATCGTTGCCATGATACTTGTCCCCTTGGTGGTCATCCCGCTTTTCTTTGAACTTAACCCTCTTGCCGATGAGGAACTTATAGTTAAAATTGATCAATTGTTGGGTAAATTGGGCATCAATAAAATAAAAGTTTTTGTCGCCAATGCATCCAAGAGGACGTTGCATAGCAATGCCTTCGTAACTGGTCTTGGAAGCAATAAAAAGATAGTGCTCTTCGATACCCTTGTTTCGAGCCTCACCGCGGATGAAGTTATTGCTGTTTTGTTGCATGAACTGGGGCATTGGAAACTTTCACACGCCCTGAAGCGCATAGGCTTGATTTTAGCGATTCAAGCGGTCTTAGTATACTTCGCCTTTGTCATGTCCAATGTCGGCTTCATGTACGATTTTCAAATTCAAAATCCTCAACAGTTCGCCATTTATGCCTTTCTTCTGTTAAATATGGCAGTTACCCTGTTCTTTCAACCCTGCCTGCTGAACTTTATAAGGCGACAAGAAATAAAGGCCGACTTATTTGCTGCCCGGCATGCAGGCAGCAGCCTAATGATAAACGCCCTTTCAAAAATATCGACCGATAACATGGCCTGGTTGCCTCGGCATTTTTTATATAAAGCGTGGTACTGCACACATCCGCCCATTCCGGAGAGGCTAAAGTTTTTAAAGGCTTATTGTAATGTATAAATTAGGATTTTAATTTTAAATCCCCTAAATCGGAATTAGTTTAAAATCATTGCTCATTGAAGGTATGGATTCCCCATACCTCCAATGAGTTTTTAGCTTAACCGTGAGAGTGTATTTAAAACACAGCCCGCCTGCAGGGCCGCTCCAATGGGAAGGCATTCCTCGTCAATGTCAAATAGATCGTTATGACCTGGGTGGGTTATTCCTCTATCTTCGTTTCTGCACCCCAGTTGATAGAATGCGCCTGGCACCCTTTCGAGAAAATATGCGAAATCTTCGACTCCCATGCTCGGTTTTTCAAGTTCCAGCACCGAGTTTTCGCCGAGAAGAGAGATGGAGGTATCAACTACCAATTGGGCCCAGGCGGGATGATTTATTAAGGCTGGGTATCCTTTGATCCTTTCCAAAATCCCCTGTCCTCCCATGGCTTTTGGAATCAGTTCCACATATTGCGATATTTTATCGTTTAGCATCTCGCGAGTTTTTGGCGATAGAGTTCTCAAAGTGCCGGTCAGCGTTACCTCATCCGCTACGATGTTATTTTGACTGCCACCGTTTATTGTTCCGAAGGTCAATACGGCAGAATCTCTGGGATCCGTCGCCCTGCTAACGATTGTTTGCAAAGCACAGATTAGTTGCCCTGCTATTACTATGGCATCAATGCCTTCATGGGGATAGGCGCCATGAGTGCTTTTGCCCAATACCCTGAGGGTCAGGACGTCTGAAGCGGCGTTCATTTGATGAAGTCTTATACCGATCTTTCCCGTCGGTATTTCCGTAGAAACGTGGAGTCCGAAGATAGCCTTGACGTCTTTATCCAGCACACCATCTTCTATCATCTGCTTGGCCCCGCCTACCGTCTCTTCGGCTGGCTGAAAGACCAAAAGGACGTTGCCCTGCAGGCGGTCCTCAACTTCTTTTAACAATTTTGCTGCTCCGAGCAATATCGACATATGAGCATCATGACCGCAGGCATGCATAACGCCCGTATTTTGCGAGGCATACTCCACTTCTTTTTTGTCCTGGATTGGCAATGCATCCATATCAGCACGGAGGGCAATTGTATTGTCTCCCTTTCCTTTTATAAATCCTACTATTCCGTAATGATGTTCAAATATCTTAAAGGGAACTCCTAAATCCCTTAGGTAATCCTTTATCTTTTCCCTTGTTCGCCTCTCCTCTGTCGAAAGTTCAGGGTGTTGATGAAAATCTCTTCTTATTTCTTTCATCCAATCCCTAATTTCTGCTGCCCTATTCATCAAGGATAGAGTGGACATGATTTAAACGCTCCTTTTTTGTTGAACTTTGTGGTTGTTCAGATAGAATATAATGAACCCTTTGATTAAACGTCAATGATGACTATCATTGTTTTTTGTGACCGGAAAGTTTATATAGCAGGCCAGTTTTTTTGCGGAGGGAGAAAGCATATGGCAGTCGAAAATTTGGAAATTTCTTTGTCAGAGTTGAATTTCGATACTTTTGCTAAGGATAGCGATAAATCTAAATTAAATTCAGAGGTGGTTAACCAACGATTGGACGAATTGACTTCAGTTGCCGGTAAATTGGTAGATCCCACATTGCTCTACGAAATTTGCCCCGTCAGTGTTAAGGATGGCAGGCTTCTTTTTTATGCGGGAGATAAAGTATTCTCCTTAGACATCAATGAGGGTTTATCCGAATTAACCCATGCCAAGGAAGTTGTCATAGGTTTAATTACCCTAGGTTCGGCCATTGAATGGGAAATACGAAAATACAATTCCGAAAACCAATTGCTGACCTCGTATCTTTTAAGTGAGATTAGCATATCCATAATGGGGCAACTTATTGCAAAAACGAAAAAGATGATTATGGATTTGGCCCGCTCCAAGGATTGTTGTGTGAGCTTAGTTCATATTCCCGGCTCCACTCCAGGGCTGTCTCTATCGATACAACCCTTCATATTAAATGTCTTGAAAGGCGAAAATAAAGGTATTACGGTAAATCAACATATGATGATTGAGCCATTTTATTCGGTTACTTTCTTGGTTGGCATTGGAACAACATATAATAATCACGATTTATACCCCAAATGTCCGGGTTGTTCTCGTGCAAAAAGCTGTGCGTGGAGAAACCTTTAAGGAGTGGTAGGCGTGCAATTTCTAAAACGTTTTGACGAATCTAAAACAAAGGAATTAATGGATGAGGTTCGCGGAAGAGTAGAGGATATATTGGATCAGATTAGGCTGGAAGGTTGGGATGCCCTGGCCAGGATATGCGAGTCCTTGGATGGATTTGCACCTTCAAAGATAAAACCAGATGAAATCCAAGAAGCTTGGCAAAAATTGTCCACTGAGATGAAAGAAGCCTTAAAAGTTGCAGAGAAAAACATCAGGTCCTTTCATAGGGCTCAAAGAGAAATATTAAAAGACTTTACATGCGATATAGACGAAGGGATAAAGGCGGGAATGAGATTTGTGCCCGTAAAAAGCGCTGCCATCTATGTTCCCGGAGGTAGATACCCCTTGCCCAGCACGGTTTTGATGGGAGTAATACCTGCACAAGAAGCCGGAGTAGAAAGGATTGCGGTTTTAACTCCTCCCGGCAAGGAAGGCAGGCCTAATTCGGTTACGCTTGCCGCTATGGGAATGCTTGGCATAAAAGAAGCATGGGCAATTGGAGGTGCACAGGCAATAGCGGCCGTTGCCTTTGGGGCTGGCGATATAAAACAGGCGGATATCGTCGTCGGGCCAGGCAACGCCTATGTTACAGAGGCTAAAAGACAAGTTTTCGGCATTGTTGGCATAGATGGGCTGGCCGGTCCGAGCGAAGTGATGATAGTTGCCGACAGCAATGCAGATCCTAAGTCCCTAGCCGCCGACATGGTAGCCCAACTCGAACACGACCCCAGCGCAAGGGCTATGCTATTGACCACAGATGAATCCATTGCCAAAAGGGCGATAGGAGAAGTTTATAAACTGCTTAATAATATAAGCACTTCATCCGTAGCTTCTGTAGCGTGGGAAAATGGTGGCGCTGTCGCTGTAGGTACATTAGAGGAAATTTCACGGATGGCCAATGAGATTGCTCCGGAACATCTGGAACTGGCCGTTGAAAAGCCTGAATCCGTGCTTGAGCTTTTTACTTGCTACGGCGCTGCCTTCCTTGGAAATTATTCTCCCGTACCCTTTGGTGATTATATAGCGGGCACAAACCATATTTTGCCAACAGGAAGGTCGGCAAAATTCCAAGGTGGATTATGGGTTGGCACCTTTCTTCGCCCTCTGCAGCATTTATATGCCTCCAAAGAGGCAGCCCTCAACCTTGCACGGCATGGAGCAAGAATTGCCGATGCTGAGGGTTTAGCTACTCATAGCCTGTCTATGCGCATGCGTGGTCTGTATTGACGGGCTAAAAATCAAGGGAGGTTTAACTTGTCTTTGATTGCCCTTACGTCGTCGTATATTCTTCCAATTGCGTAAAGAACTATCCCGTTAATGCATATGGCTATCCCGGATGGGATCGTCACTATTGGTATCATGATCAGAATTCCTAAGATTATCCCTACTATCCCGATCATTCTTAACGTTTTACCCATCTAAAAGCCTCCCTGGAAAATTATTTGTTCATTGTAAATAATATTATCCTCGATCGGTCATAAAAAATGTACACCAATTTTTTTCTTTGTGGTATATTTGTAGCTAATTTGCCCCATTGAACCGCCTGGGGTATATATTGCATCGTCGGTTTGTTTCTTTTTATAATAACATTTTGGAGGTGTTGGACGATGAAAGTCAGAAAGATTGTAGTATTATTGATTACCCTGTTGTTCTTAAGTAGCGTTGGATCTTTTGCTTTTGCCGCGAAAAGCGATTGGCCTCAGCAGTTGAGGTTCCCCTCTGGTCCTCCTGGAGGTACGTGGTTCGCTTTAGGAGGTGCCATTTCGGATATGTGGACCAAAAACGTGATCCAAGTTGGTAGCGGCAGCGGTGGGGGAACGAGCAACATTGTCAATGTTGCGAGAGGCCAAGCGGATCTTGGGCTTTCCGTGACATCTGCTTTGGGTGCAGCAGTCAAAGGTATAGACCCTTTTAAGGAGCCCGTTAAGGGGACAAGTCTTTTCGCAAACCTTTACAGGCAGTATACCTATTTTATTATGCGTAAAGATTATGCCGAAGCCCAGGGCGTCAAGTCCGTCAAGGATATAGTTGAGAAGAAGCTGCCCATTCGTTTTGCCACGTTGAAGCCTGGCACTTCTTCCGAAATGGCAATCCGCGGTATTTTCGAAAGGGGTTATGGTGTAACCTGGGATGATATGAAAAAATGGGGAGCATCGATACAGTTTGCATCCTATTCGGATGGCGCTGATCTGTTGGCAGACAACCATCTGGACTGCTTTGCCTTTCAGGTAGGAAGAATATCTCCTGTAATTATGGATATCGAAAGTCGGGTTGACGTAGTTTTGCTTCCTGTCGACGAGGAAGCCCGCAGTGCCATGTCGGAAGTATATGGCACCACAACATTTAATATAGAGGCGGGATTATATAAGGGAGCACAGGAGCCGGTGCCTACGGTAGGTGACTATACTTGTATTGTTGTAAGAGATACCCTACCCGAGGATTTGGCATATGAACTTGCGAAAGCACTGTGGGAAAACAAGGAAAGTCTGGCGGAAGCCTTTGCCGATATCAAGGAATTAAATCCCACGGAAGCAATCACCGAAGGAGTGCCGGCTCATCCCGGAAGCGTAAAATTTTGGTCGGAAGTTAAATAAAGATATTAATTGCAATTTATATTGGGCGGATAGCTTTTACTATCGTCCGCCCAATTAATTTTTGCAAGTATAAAGGGTGATGAAGCTTGAGGAGTTTTGCTGGTCCTTTGAGATCTTTTGTTTACGTATATATAGTGTGTATGGGATTGTTTCATCTTTATACAGCCGTATTTGGATCTCTTGAAGCCTATTTACAACGAAATGTGCATTTACTGTGGGTATTACCTTTGACATTTTTGTTATTTCCTCCAACAAAGCAAAGTCCAAAGGATAGAGTTCCCTGGTTTGATTGGTTGCTGGCTTTTTTGGCCACGCTGCCGGGTTTATATGTAATATTTAATTACGAATCTATAATTTATAGAATGATCCAAGTTGATCCTGTAACCGTTACCCAGATAGTAATGGGGACATTGCTTGTTGTTCTTTTACTTGAAGGAACGCGACGGGTGGTGGGTTTGCCTTTAGCGATTATTGGGGCACTTTTTGCTTTGTACATGTATTTTGGTCATTACATGCCCGGAATATTTAGAGCCTATCCTTTTTCCTTTGATAGGATCATAGAACATTTCTATCTCACCGATGAAGGTATCTTTTCCTCCCCCTTGGGCATATCGGCAACTTACGTTATGATCTTTCTGATATTTGGAGGATTTTTGGAGAAATCGGGGACAGGCGCATACTTTATGGAGTTGGCTGAGGCATTTGCAGGGCATTCTCCTGGCGGGCCGGCTAAAATTTCTGTCTTAAGTTCGGCGTTTTTTGGCTCCATATCTGGATCGGCAGTGGCCAATGTTTATGCGACCGGGGCTTTTACAATACCTCTTATGAAACGGACGGGATATTCACCAACCTTTGCAGGTGCCGTCGAGGCGGTTGCCAGTACGGGCGGGCAAATAATGCCCCCTTTAATGGGAGCAGGTGCTTTTATAATGGCAGCCTTTTTAGGGGTTCCTTATAGGAATATCATGATTGCTGCTTTCGTCCCGGCGGTTTTGTATTACGTAGCCGTGTTGGTGATGGTGCATATTAGGGCCTTGAAGATAGGGTTGAAAGGTCTTCCCCGTGAAGAACTTCCGTCGCGTGCCAACGTCATCAAGAAATCGTATCTTCTAATTCCCCTCGGCGGATTGGTCGTGATGCTTCTATATGGTTACACGCCCATGAGAGCGGCTGTCATTAGCATAGCCTTGGCCTGGGTAATGTCTCTTTTCGATAAACACCATCGCATGGGTCCAAGGGCAGTCATCGATGCCATTCACGACGGATCTAAAAACATTTTTATCGTTGCCATAGCATGTGCTACTGCTGGAGTTGTTGTCGGTTCTGTGACTCTAACGGGTTTTGGCTTTAAAGTCGTAAGTTTTATATTCTCCTTGGCCATGAACCTTCCGTTTTTGGCGCTATTGTTAGTAATGGCACTCTCTATTATTCTGGGTATGGGGCTTCCTACCACTGCAGCATATATAGTAGCATCGGCATTGACAGTTCCCGCTCTTGTTAAATTAGGGTTTACGGCTTTGGCGGCAAATATGTTTGTGTTTTATTTCGCAGTTATATCTAACATCACGCCTCCCGTTGCATTGGCTGCCTATGCCGCCAGTTCCCTTGCAGGTGCCAATCCTGATAAGACTGGATTTCAGGCGATGAGGTTGGGTCTTTTGGCTTTTATAGTCCCCTTCGCTTTTTGTTACGATGGCGGTCTTTTATTGCAGGCCAATGCAGTTTACGGCATATTGGCCCTTCTGGGCGGCTTATTTTCTGCCGTTGCATTAGGTTGTGCTTTGGAAGGCTATTCAAATAAGCCAATAGGTCTTTTATTAAGAAGTTTGTTTTTGGTTTTCGGTGTATGTTGTCTGTGGCCTATGGCTACAATAAAATTAATTAGCATTGTGGCTATAATAACGCTTTTTGTCCTTGCTCGAAGGGGCAGCTTTTATAAGAACGATATTTGATGCTAGGTTAAGAGATAAAGTCAGGGTGCTGAAACAAGGGGAGATAGATGTGGATACCATAAATTATGAGCAGTTTGTTGCTGTGGATATGAGAGTGGGGAAAATAGTGAAAGTTGAATACAACGAAAAGGCCAAAAAGCCTGCGTATAAATTATGGGTCGATTTCGGCGGCGAGATTGGAGTTAAGCAATCTAGCGCCCAAGTCACAGAGCTTTATTCGTCTCAGGCTTTGCAGGGAAGATTGGTAGTCGCTGTTGTAAATTTCCCCCCGAAAACTGTAGCGGGCTTTAAAAGCGAGATCCTGATCCTTGGCGTTCCCAATGAGGAGGGAAAGGTGCTTTTGTTATCCGTGGACGACAACCCTCCTTTGGGGTCGAGAGTGTTTTAATTTTGGTGCATTACCGATCGTGATGGATTTTTGGGTAAAGGAACTCTCAAAATTTTAAAGTTAAAAAGTACTTGACTTATGTCAAATAAGGTGTATGATAAATTTGTCGATAGGCGCCATCGACGAGAAAAAATTTTTAAAACGTGTATTTAGGAGGCAACATTAGTGAAAACACAGGGTACAGTCAAATGGTTCAACGAGTCCAAAGGTTATGGTTTCATCACAGCAGACGGCGGTAAGGACGTTTTCGTTCATTACAGCGCAATCCAGCAAGATGGTTTCAAAACATTAGCTGAAGGTCAGAGAGTTTCTTTTGAGATAGTCCAGGGAAGCAAAGGGCCACAGGCTTCTGAAGTATCGGCTCTATAAATCTTAAAAACTAAGATAATATAAGCCTATCGCAGAGGTGCCCCATATTGGGGGGCACCTCTTAAATTTTGTGTGATAGCATATAAATTAAGGAGCCCTTTTATTTTGTCCCCTTAATTTCATTGGAACGTTGGTTTTAGATAAAGGGGACGTTTATCGTTTTTTATGATTGAGAGTTAGTGTCGATATTACGAGCTGCGTTAATAACGAGTTCTTGGACGAATTTCTTGCGTTCATTTTCATTGTTTATGCTAATATAGTCATTAAGTACATCGAATGTGTCCAGTCTTGCTGATTCAACAATCTGGGTGAACATATCAATGATCTCATTGGTATGCTTGTTGATAAATCTTTTCTTGGTTTTTTCCAGTTTTTCTTGTGTTTTAATAATCATTTCCTCTATAGTGCTTCTTCTTCGTCTTCTACCTCTACCTTCCGGCAATTTAAACCCTCCTTTTCGAATTAAATTTTGGACCTATTATACTATCATGAGACAATTAAATCTACATGCATCGCAATATTTTTTATTTTTTTTATAGATATTGAAATGAAATATAAAGAAATCGATAACATTAATTTCAAGATGTCATACACAAAAATGTCCCTTTGCAATCATCTATCTTCTAGTAACTCTATATTCCCTCATGATTTTTTACAGTAACTAGCTTTTTATTTGTTCCCTGTGGTGTAAGCCAGTGAGTTCAGAAACCATAAATGTGAATATAATCCCAGTGCCTGGTTCATTAAGTTTTCCAATGTCGACAATGGCATCATATATTGCCTTATATTTGTTGACTTCGCTGAGTATTAATATAACCTCCTTAGAGGCTTCGATGCGAAGGTTAAAAAATCTCAAGGCTTCTGATTGACCGGTCCCTCTTCCGTAGAGGATAGTCGCACCTTTGGCCCCCGCCTTTTTGGCTCCTTCGACAATTTTGTCGGCCTTGCCTCTTTCTACGATGGCAACAATACACTTGACATCCATAAACATCCCTCTCCCCATTTGCACCAGTATTTATATTTTCGTCAATATGCCTAATATCAATACCGAGATCATGGCTCCTATGGACGTTAGTCCAACAATACCAAAACCGCTGGTTAGTGGGTCGACATTCTCTAGAACTTTTGCCAGACCGATAGCTATTGCCATGTTGATGGGTATATTTACCGGCCCAGTGGTTGCGCTGGCCGAATCCATTGCTATCGAAATAAATTCATCGGGGGTGAATAGTATTAATATTAGAACGAGTAGGAGCAAAAGGGTAATTATTTTTGCATAGGGGATATCGAATAAAATTTTGTATATGCCTATGCCCATCCCGACGCCGAAGCCGACGGCAACCGCGTGTGTCAGCATCTTATGAGGTATTGCTCCTATTGATACTTCTTCCACTTCAAGTGCCAGGGTCTTCAAAGCCGGCTCGACCAGCGTTCCGAAATATCCAATAATAAAAGCAGCTCCTACAATAAGCCATTTATTGCTCATGAATACTAAATTCTCTCCTACCGAATCTCCCAGCGGATGCAGACTCATGAGCACCCCTTTCAAAAAAATATGTAGACCGAATATGCACAATAAAATTCCAAAGATGATATCCTTGACGTTTTTTATTGGTCTTTTTAATATGACCAATTGAAATAATATGAGAATTACAGCTAGAGGCAGTACACTTCTTGTGGTTTCCAAGAAATCCTTGAAATTGGCCAATATTCTCATTTAATACTTTGACCTCCCATGTCATATAATAATGAATATATCATCATGTGTTAAACAATATATCTGAAAAATAATTACTGTCTCAGGGAGAATAGCTTGTTTTAAACATAAGCTTATATCATTAGTTAAAAGCGATCTCTTTAAGAATTGGCGTTTGTGTTGAACATGCTACATTTGGTTTTATTTTTATTGCCGTTCTTATTATATAAGACTTTACGAATATTTGTTATACATGTGCTACATGTGATCTATAGCAGGGGCATGATTTAAAAATGATGTATTCATATTTGCAATGCAATTTTTTTTGCGAGAAGGTTTGCCTCATGGAGATTATAAATTCTTTTAATATACTGATTTTTTATGGCATTTCCTGCTTGCAAAAAGTTTGGATATGTAGCTATACTATGATATAGACTATAAGGTGTAGTCGGGGAAGAGTATATTCGATAAATGTAGAGCTTAATTTACAGGGAGGTCGAATGCTATGGAAGTTCTCAAGGTCTCCGCAAACTCTCAACCAAAATCTGTCGCAGGAGCTATAGCTGCAGTCATGAGGGAGAAGGGTGCAGTGGAAGTGCAAGCTGTAGGTGCAGGGGCAGTGAACCAGGCCGTTAAGGCAATAGCAATTGCCCGGGGTTATGTAGCTCCTAACGGCATTGATCTAATTTGCATACCTGCTTTTGCAAAAATCAGCATAGATGGCGAAGAAAGGACGGCAATTAAGTTTCAACTTGAATCAAGATAATCCTTGTAGATGTTTGGGTAAATCCCCGACGTAGATGCACGAAAAAGCGCGGCATCGTGGTGGCCGCGCTTTTTACTATTCCGATCTTTTGATATCATAATTTTCAATGTCAATAAATATCATCATATGTAAATTAACAGGAGGCGTCGATGCGCTATGGATATAATTAAAGCACCGCGGGGTGTAAGGGATATTCTTCCCGATGAGGCTTGGAAGTGGGCCTACGTTTTAGAGACGTCGAGAAAAGTCGCAGGTTTTTTTGGTTATAATGAAATACATTTGCCGCTTTTCGAACATACAGAACTTTTCTCCAGAGGTATAGGAGATTCGACGGATGTAGTGGAAAAGGAAATGTACACTTTTTTAGATAGAGCGGGTAGAAGCTTAACCTTGCGGCCTGAGCTTACGGCTTCTATGGTCAGGTGTTATTTGGAGCATGGCATGTCAAAGAAGGTTCAGCCGGTTAAACTTTGGAGCGCAGGGCCAATGTTTAGGTATGAGCGCCCGCAAAAGGGAAGATATCGTCAGTTTTGGCAATTAGATGTCGAGGCTCTTGGTTCAGAAGCTCCGGAAGTCGATCTGGAGATCATTGCCTTCGCTATATATTTATTTAATGCGCTTGGCCTTTCCAATCTTGAAGTCGTGATAAACTCGGTAGGATGCCCTGTCTGCAGGCCAGGTTATAGAGATGCATTGAAAAGATATGTGGGAAGTAATTTCGATGCGTTATGCAACACATGTCAAAATAGATTTGAAAGAAACCCCCTCAGGATTTTGGATTGTAAAAACGAAAGGTGTCGTGAAATTATGAAAGATGCCCCGGGTATTGCGGATTATTTGTGCGATGAATGCAGCGAACACTTCAAAAGAGTGAAAGAGGGAATGACAATTCTCGGTATCAACTATAAAGAAGATAAAAATCTCGTTAGGGGTTTGGATTATTATACAAAGACGGCTTTCGAGGTCCTTTCGGGGGAGCTTGGCGCACAAAATGCCGTATGCGGTGGCGGAAGATACGATAACCTTGCTGAAACGATAGGTGGACCTCACGTTCCAGGTGTGGGCTTTGCGGCAGGGATAGAGCGCATAGTGTTGACCATGGAAGGGCAAGGTTGCGATTTTGGCCAGCAACCAGGTATCGATGTATTCATAGTGACAGCTGATGACTTGGCTAAAAATAAGGCATTGAAGTTGCTCTACGACTTGAGGCACGAGCAAATTAGCGTCGATATGGATTACACCGGTAAATCAATTGGCTCGCAGCTCAAGACAGCTTCAAATAGGGAAGCCAAACTTGCCTGCATCTTGGGTGGTGTCGAGATTGAGAAGGGCGTTGTTACCGTAAAAGATCTCAGGAAAGGTTCCCAAAGCGAAGTGGCGAATGATTCCTTGATAGATTACGTAAAGGCAAATTTAGCTGGATAGCTTGGCTATGGAGGCGAATTCAATGTTTGACGCAGTGTTCGATGAAAACTGGAAAAGGACCGTTTATTGTGGCAATACAACCGAAGACCATATAAAGAAAAAAGTTGTTATTAACGGGTGGGTGAGAAAGCGAAGGGATCTGGGTGGCATTATATTCCTTGAGATATGGGATCATACCGGTTTAGTTCAGGTGGTCATTAACCCCGAGACGAACGAATCAGTTCACGAAAGGGCAAAACAGCTGAGAAGCGAGTACGTGGTTGCCATCAAGGGTGTAGTTAAAAAAAGGCCTGCTGGAACGGAAAACCCATCTTTAAAGACAGGTAATGTCGAAATTATAGCCGACGACCTCATGGTGCTATCTCCATCAACTTTGCCGCCCTTCGATTTAAATGAGGCCAGCGCCATCGATGAGAATATAAGGCTTAAATATAGATATTTAGATTTAAGACGTGAAGTTATGCAGAGGAATTTGCGCCTCAGAAGCAAAGCGGCGAATTATACAAGAACGTTTTTGACGGATGCAGGTTTTGTTGAAGTGGAAACTCCGATGTTGACCAAATCGACTCCTGAGGGGGCAAGAGATTATCTGGTTCCGAGCAGGGTAAACCCTGGAAAATTTTATGCTCTTCCCCAGTCTCCACAAATTTTTAAACAAATATTGATGATCTCCGGGTTAGACAGATATTTTCAGATAGTTAAGTGTTTCAGAGATGAAGATTTGAGAGCCGATAGGCAACCGGAGTTTACTCAAATCGATATAGAAATGAGCTTTTTGACGGAGGAGGACATCTTTGAGCTAATAGAGGACTATATGAAGGGATTATTTCGCGAGACTATAGGGGTGGAAATACAAACGCCCTTCCCACGTTTAAGCTATTCAGAAGCAATGGAGCGCTTCGGTTCGGATAAGCCGGATTTGAGGATTCCCTTTGAGATTGTCGACTTAAAAGCAGTCTTTCAGGGCAGAGGTATTAGGG
This sequence comes from Acetomicrobium sp. UBA5826, assembly GCF_002433005.1. Taxonomy (GTDB): domain Bacteria; phylum Synergistota; class Synergistia; order Synergistales; family Acetomicrobiaceae; genus Acetomicrobium. The sequence goes on from NZ_DJHF01000025.1 coordinate 96,923, forward strand.
CTTTCGAAGTTGGAGAAAGAGGGGCGATTAAAGGTTTTGTGCTTCCTGGCGGAGCTTCGCTGTCCAGACAAGAGATGAGCACTATTGAAGGGATGGCAAAGGAACTGGGAGCCAAAGGATTGGCTTATTTTCAGCTGGGGAACGAATTGAAAGGTCCCATGGTCAAATTCTTGGACGACGATGGAAAGAGGCTAGTTATAGAAAAATCGCAACTTTCTCAAGGGAACGCTCTATTTGTAATGGCAGATCAAGATAGGAACAAAGTATGCGAGGTATTGGGACAACTTCGTTTAGAAGTCGCACGGAAGTACGATTTGATCGAAAAGGGCAAATGGGCCTTTCTGTGGGTGGTCGATTTTCCTTTATTCGAATGGAGCGAAACGGAAAACCGATATGTTTCCGTTCATCACCCCTTTACGTCTCCTAAAAATGAGGACTTGCACTTGTTGGAAAGCGAACCATGGAAGGTCAGGTCTCGTGCCTACGATATAGTTCTAAACGGTAATGAGGTCGGCGGAGGTTCTATAAGAATACATGACCCTAATGTGCAGGAGAGCGTTTTTAATGTCCTTGGATTGGACGAGGTTGAGGCAAAAAAACGGTTCGGCTTTTTGCTGTCTGCGCTTTCTTACGGTACACCGCCACACGGGGGGATTGCATTAGGGTTTGACAGATTGGTAATGCTCTTGGCCGGTGCCAAATCTATACGAGATGTCATTGCCTTTCCTAAAACTCAGAAAGCTCAGTGTCTGTTGTCCGGTGCCCCATCTTATGTCGACGAGCGTCAACTTGAAGAGCTTCATATTAAGGTAACGGCCACTGATGAGGAGGAAGGTTAAAAAAGTGGGTTCTAGGTGCTTAAAGGGTCGAGGAATTATTCTTGGAGGGATATTTGAAAATTGGATTTACGACTTAAATGGAGATGAAACGTTGAATGGCTTTATCTTTGCCGAGGGTTGGGAAGAAGCAAAACTTATGAATGCTTGGTATGAAAAAAACAAAGACACTTCCGTTTCAGCAATGATATCTGATGAAAGTTTCGTTATTCGTCTTATGGGAATTGAATGTGATGAATCGGGTCATTATAGCTCATCGCGAATTAAGGTGGTGGCAGAATGCGATTTTTAATTATAAAAACCGGCGAGACAGAGCTTCTTAGGGATTCCGCCACAGGAGGCATTTCCGATGGCGAGGTGTTCAGGAGCGGAGTATTGCTTTCTCGTCTTTTGCCAGACAACGAAGTGTATTGGTATGGTGTCCCCGGAAAGTTACAGACGCTCTTTCCTCCTGTAGAAAATTTGCATTTTATAGATACATTGGAAGAAGCCCAAAAACCCGATGTCATTTTTTACCTCGAAAGGACTCAAATCCCTTTCCCTGAGGAGTGGGCATCCAAAATAAAGGGATTTTATTTCGACGGAAACCGTTGGCGAACAAGGCCAAGATTTCCGGAATTGGAGAATTTAATAGATTCAAACGACAACAGTAGGCATTCTCATCCTCACTGGCTTTACAAGTTGTGTGGCATGCAATGGAGAGGCGAGCCCTATTGGTCTTACATCCGTATACAGGGTGGCAATCTCCGTAAACGTCCCTTAGTTGGGTTAAATCCTCGCGTAGGACTAAAGTGGCCACAAAAAGCTTGGCCAATGGAGTGCTGGTGGAGCCTGGCAAAAAAGCTTCAAAGCGCAGGATGCGAAGTCGCGTGGCAGCCGGGAGGAACTATGGTCGGTTATGCCGATTGGATTTATAACCTCGACTTGCTTATAAGCGTCGATACGCTAGGTCTTCACATAGCGCTCGGAGGAAGGGTCCCGGTTATAGGTCTTTTTGGCCCCACTTCTCCAAAGGAGATACCGAAATGGGGAGTAGGGCTCTGGTTATGGGAACGGGGAGGGAAAATGGCTCATTCCGTCGAAAGGGTGTTTTTCACAGCGCAGAGATATCTAAAATCCATAAAGAGCGGCTACGTAAAGGGGGTAATCGGGACATCCCTTTTGGATGACATGTCGTAGCGAGTTCGAAGCGAGCAGCATTGCTCGGGCAAAATCCCCTGTGGATTTACCCTATAAACAGAAATGTAAGGGTTACGGTATAATGTAAACGTATAATCTCGATACTTGCTGGGTTTCAAGAATTTTTTCGATGAGGAGGCGATGATAGATGGCTAAAGTGACATACCTTGGGCATGCGGCCTTTTATATCGAGGGTAAAGGCTTAAAGGCGTTAGTAGACCCTTTTTTGTCGGGTAATCCCAACAGCGCTTGGAAGCCAAGCGATATAAAGGAGCTGAATTTCATATTCATAACACATGGTCACGATGACCACTTGGGGGATACGGTTCAAATAGCCAAAGAAACTCAAGCTACTGTTGTGACTAATGCGGAGATATCCGGTTTCTTGTCCTCCAAGGGAGTTAAATGTCATGCTATGCACATAGGAGGAAGATACACCTTTCCCTTCGGGCGGGTTAAGCTAACTCCGGCATGGCATGGATCCGGGATCACCGATGGGGACAAAATGTTGTATGGAGGCACTCCCTGTGGATTTGTCATCGAAGTGGACGGCAAAAAGGTATACCATGCCGGCGATACAGGTCTTACTATGGAGATGAAACTTCTCGAAGCCGAAAACATAGACCTTGCTATCTTGCCTATAGGAGGAAATTACGTTATGGATATCGATGACGCCCTTAGGGCAGTCGAGTTCATTAAACCAAGAAAGGTAATCCCGATGCACTACGATACTTTTCCGGTGATAAAGGCAGATCCGCAGGAATTTAAGGCGAAAGTAGGATCTTTGGCCGAAATTATAATCTTAGAGCCGGGCCAAAGCTACGAAATTTAGCTGTTCGTAAATGCAAAAAATACGCAAGCTTATCCGTTTATTCTTTTAAGGTAAACTAAGGTAAACTCCTCTCCATGGTTATATAACGATCGAGAGGAGTTTACCTTAATTGACTTGGCCGTATATGATCAACTCAATGATGCAAGAGATATCTTGGACATCTTTGCTTCAAAATTAAGGGCCTTTTTAAAGCTGAGGTTAAGCGTTAAAATCGGCGCAAAATAGAGTAAATATCTCTGAAGTTCATACTTCATGCCAAAAACTCTCTTTAAAATCGAGCCGTAAGAATAAAATTGTCTCCATGCCCATCCATTGCCCTTTTCAAGTTCCTCTGGCGTCATCTGAGCGGGCTTGAAAACAGCATTTCCAAAGTCATACTTGGACCAGTCCTTCACAATGATGCGGTTTTCGAGAGACAGCTTCTCGTATAATTTGGTTCCAGGCAAGGGCGTCAGGACGCTGAACTGAGCTAAGTCCAACTTGGAATCAAGTGCGAAATCCAGTGTCCTTTTAAAGACGTCTCTGTCGTCGCTGTCGAAGCCAAAGATAAAGGCTCCCATAACCATTATTCCGTGATCATGTAATATCTTTATCCCTTCCTTAAATTTTTTAATTTTGTTCTGAGGCTTTCCTATCTCATTCATGCTTGCTTCCGAAATGCTCTCAAGGCCGATGAAAAGCCCCGAGCAACCACTTTTTTGTGCGAGCTCCAATAATTCCTTATCCTCGACGATGTTGAAGGAACTTTGTCCAACCCACTTTTTGCCGTAGGGAATGAGGGCCTTGAATAGTTCCTTGCTATGTTTGGGATTGCCGATGATGTTATCGTCCATGAATGCGATCAATTTTCCCTTCATGTGGCTTATCTCCCGAATAACATCTCTTATGGGTCTGTGGCGGTAGGTATTGCCAAAGAAGTTTGAAACAGAGCAAAAGGAACATCCAAAGGGACAGCCTCTGCTGATCTGGATTGTGTTTTCGAGGTAGTAAGCCCCTTTTTTGTACAGATCCCTTCGTGGTTCAGGTAAATTTTCCATGCTTGGGAATCGTTCGTTAGAATAAAATTGCTTTAAGTCACCCTTTTCAAAATCATCGATGAGCCTCTGCCAAGCACCCTCGGCCTCTCCAATGACTACCGCATCGCAGTGCTGTATCGCTTCCTTAGGAAGCGCGGAAGGATGTGGGCCTCCTAATACGACTTTAGCTCCTCTGGCTCTGAATTCGTCGGCGATATTGTATGCCCTTGGGGCCACGGAGGTCATAACTGTTATGCCGACTAGATCGGGGGGGTTATCATAGTTTATGGGTTCGACATGTTCATCGATTAATGTGACCTCTATGCCTGGTTTAATTAAGGCAGCGATGGTGCTTAAGGTTAAGGGAGGGAGTTTTAACGCGCTTTTTAACCGCTTGGCGTAGTAATCGTCCTTACCTGGAGATATCAAAGCTACTTTCATATTAGAATACCACCTTTTCATCAAAAAATTCACATAAAACGTGGAGACTCATAAAGAGAGTCCTCTAAGCCTCTAAGAATGTTTGCAATCTACCTTAAAAAATCTTACTGCTGTTTGGCTAACCGAAATAGCCATATATATTTGCCTTTCTGGTAAAACTACCAAAGGTTTTAGTCCTTTGAAGTGTTGCTATTATGTATTTTATATTGAGTTCGCTGAAAAACTCCCTTCTTTATTTTTTACTTTATGTTATCACGATTCTCGAGAAAGTAATATAGTATTTAGTTCTATTTTAGATTTCCCATCTTTCCTTGCTCTATAGTATCATAGCACTCAAGAAGCCATAAGTGAATTAGGAGGTCATATCCTATGTTGGGACGTAGATCGAAACAAGCGACATTTTTTAGTGAGGTCGTAAAGGAACGACTTCCAAAAATCACTTCTTATTAAAAATTAATAATCTCATAGATTGGTCTCCTAGAACATAAAAAGGGCTTTTAACCTCATTCAAACGCACAAAGGTGCCCTTTCTTCATGCGGTGTGGTACGACTTTAAAGGGATTACTATGCCTTTTTCAGGGTTCATAGAGCGAAAACCATAAGAAAAATGGCATTTGAAGAGCATAAAGAGCGAGAAAATGACCAAAAGCTGACCTCAGATCAAAGCACTTTAATATCTTAAAGTCATTAAGCCTGAGGTGGATATAGAACAACCAATGTCAAGCGGGTTTTTCAGCAGACTCAGATAATAACACATATATTTTATAATTTTGTGCTTTTGATTGCCCTCAAATTTCTGATCGCTTATAAGTATTTCAATATCTTAAGCCAAAGACAGGGTGGAAAATCCTTTCATCGTGTAAAAACTGCACTTGGTCCTCGAGTGCATGTTTAGCAGCTTCCCCAAGCTCTACAGAGAGTATGGAGGTTAAGATGTGTGCCAAAAACAATGGCCCGATAATACTGCTTCCAAAGGTAGGACTGAGGGCGCTGGCGTAAAATTGGAGAGTGGCCACTGAACAAACGGGAGCGGCTGCAGTGTCGGTTATGGTAACGATTGTTGCCTTTTGTGCTGCGCATTTTGTTATGGCCTCCGTAACTTCCACGACATAGCTGGGTAATTCGCAAACGATGACCATGTCCCCTTCTTTGATGCCCCGCACTTGCTCTAAAATCGCCAAAGAACCGCGTTTGATGAGATGCCCGGCAAGACCCATTACCCTGAAGCGCATATAGAAAGTTTCAGCTACCAGCGAGGAAATGCCCCAACCCATGCAATAGATGTTTTTTGCTTTTTTAACCAGTTCCACGAATTCGTTGATATTTTCTCTATCCAACATGCGCCATGTATTATCGATGTTTGCGTGCTCCGTGTCCAAGATATTGGGAAGGAGGCCCTCTCCCCGTTCTTTTGCCCTAGCCAACATGGTCACAGGATCTATTTGTTCCAATATGGCCATTTGGAGGGCTGTCTTTAAATCGGCATATCCCTGGAAACCCAAAATTCTTGCCACACGGACCAGTTGAGCTTTAGAGACGTTTAATTTTTCCGCCACCTCGCCTATTGAATAAAAAGCCACCTCTCTCATGTTAGACAGCAGATATTCTGCTACCTTTCTGGCTTTTTTAGGCAACGTCGGTATTTTATCTCTCAAAAGAGATTCTAGCTCTTCTCGGTTCATGCTCCACACCGTCCTTAGAAGAATCACATAAGATATTTTTGTTCAAAATTAACGAAAAAAGTTTACAGGTTAACTGTATAGATGTCAATCCTTCGAAGGGTTACTTTAACGTACCAGTGCTGTCGTAGGAAAACCTGATAGGTTCTTGCCCACTCCGGCAGAGCAATTTCCAATACCTATCCCGACTTTTGTTTTATTTTTATATCCCTGTCCCACTTTGATTTTCACGTTTTTTGGAAAGCTAACCTAACAATCCCTTATCTTTCAACCTAGTAAGGGCGTAAATTAAACTACTGTAACATACAGAGCAGTGGGAAGAGCTTCTGCATGTGGTAACGATTTCACCAAATGCCTGCTCGTCAGCCAAAAGCCCGATTGTGCCATTGACGGTTGATGTTACAAAACCTATCAAAGCCGCTGCTCGATTGTTAGGAGCCTTAGTCTCGGGAGAAATCTCAGACTTGTCTAGGACGGCACTTATACCGAGGTTTTTGCAGACGCCTATCAATGCGCCGGCAAAACTGTTAACTATCTTCGTTATTGTCGCTGTATCTGCCATATCCTTACCTCCGAAATAGATATGATAAGATAAAAAAGCGTAAGTGTTAAATCCATTAGATAATACCACTATTTTCAAGCCCCATGTTGAGCTTCAAGACAAATTGTCTCTTAACTTCAAGCAATGATGGAAAAAGAGTTACGCAGTTGTTTTCTTCGCTTAAGGTGTCTTTATGCGCTCGTCATGATAGAATTTTGTTCGAGACTAGAGGGTTATTTCGAGGGGGTGCCTTCGGCAATATTTACGATGCCAGGTTAGGCTTCGAAGTATATATATTTTTTGTCCATATAAGCAGATCTGGGGGTGAATGTTTTGTTAAAGAAAATTTCTAAATTGTTGATGGTTATGATGATAGGGGCAATTGTCACGGGCATGTCCGTGGAGGCGATCGCGAAGCCTGTAGATCCCATTGCGGGAAACCCCATAGCAAAGATAGCAGAGGAGGCATCTCCGGCTGTGGTCAATATAGATACGGAGACCATGGTAAAAAGGCCTCTTTTCCCCTTTGCCGATGATCCCTTCTTTAGGCAGTTTTTTGGCGACCAATGGGATCAATTCACTCAGATTATTCCCATGAAGGGGAAGGGATCGGGCTTCATAGTTTCCAAGGACGGATATATATTGACCAATAACCATGTGATCGAAGGTGCTGACAAAATAACGGTATCCTTGGCCGACGGCAGACAGCTTGATGCTAAGATCGTGGGAAAAGACCCAACCTTCGATTTGGCCGTTATAAAAGTGACGGCAGGCAATTTACCCGTCCTTCCATTGGGCGATTCGGATGCCGTTCAAGTAGGTGAATGGGTAGTAACCATAGGAAATCCCTTTGGTTTGGATCATACCGTCACTGTTGGAGTCATATCCGCTAAAAACCGCTCTATTAGAGCAGGTAATGTGAGTTTTGACGGGTTCTTGCAAACCGATGCGGCAATCAACCCGGGAAACAGCGGCGGTCCTCTTTTGGATTTGGACGGCAAGGTCGTTGGTATAAACACAGCTATCATACCCTATGCTCAAGGTATAGGATTTGCCATACCGGTAAACATGGCGAAAAGCGTAATTGACGATCTTGTAAGCTACGGCAGAGTTCGCAGAGGATGGCTTGGCGTTTACGTTCAGCCGCTTACGAGCGATATAGCTCAGGCATACGGGCTGAAGGTCGAAAAGGGAGCTGTAGTTGCAGATGTCGTTCCTGATTCTCCTGCCGACAAGGCCGGCATTGAGAGGGGTTTTGTGATTACTAAAATAGATGAAGTTGAAATTAATGACGCTCAAGATCTGGTATTTCAGATACGCAAGCGTATGGCTGGAGACAAGATTAAGATCGAGATGGCAACTTCAAGCGGAAAAAGAAGCATCACGGTGACTCTCGAGGAAATACCCGGTCAGACTGAGGAGCCTCGTCTTGAAGTTTCTGATTTGGAGGAAAGCTTGGGTATCGAAGTATCTCCAGTAACTCCGGCTTTAAAGCAGAAATACAATATAGATAGCGAAAATGGTGTCGTCGTTGTAGGGGTAAAGCCTGGATCGATAAGCGACAGAGTGGGCATTAGAGAGGGAGATTTAATCTTGGAGGCAAATGGGGTAGCTCTAAAAACTGTGGATGACCTTAAGAAGGCATTACAAAGAAACCCTGATTCTGCTGTTCTTCTGGTAATGCGCGAAGGACGTACGTTCTTTGTCTCCTTGCGGAAGTAAATTTTTCATATCAGTCGGAGGTGTATTTCATTGAAGGCGGAAGACGTCATTGTTATCTTAGACTGCGGTTCTCAATATACTCAACTTATTGCAAGACGCATCAGAGAGCAACATGTATTTAGCGAGATTCTGCCCTGGGATGCTCCTATGGAGGAAATACGATCAAGAAATCCCAAGGGGATAGTCATCTCCGGAAGTCCTAAAAGCGTTTTGTCGCAGGGGGCACCCACAATATCTGAGGAGCTTTTTGATTTAGGGGTTCCCATTTTGGGCATTTGTTATGGGATGCAACTTTTATCTCATCTTTTGGGGGGCAAGGTGGCAAAGGTCGAATTGGCCGAATATGGTCGCGCAAAAATAGAGGTGCTGGACATCAATGCTGCTATTTTTAGAGGTCTTCCGAAGGAGTTTTACGTGTGGATGAGCCATGGAGATACGGTAGTAGAACTACCGCCTGGTGCCCGCGTTTTGGCAAAAAGCGAAAGCGGTCTCATAGCCGCTATGGCGTTTACGGAGAAACCCATCTTTGGATTGCAGTTTCATCCGGAAGTAGCTCATACTGAACATGGAATTGAAATTTTACGCAACTTTCTTTTCGAAGTATGTCATTGTGACCAGACGTGGAATTTAGGTGATTGGGTGGAAGAACAAGTCAAGCAGATATCGCAAACAGTAGGCGACGGTAAAGTCATATCTGCTTTGTCTGGGGGTGTGGATTCCACGGTAGCTGCTGTCCTTACTCAAAGGGCTGTGGGAAACAGGCTCTATTGTGTCTTTGTAAATACCGGTTTACTGAGGCTCAATGAAGCTGAAAACGTTCTTTCTGTCTATCGCAATGAATTAAAACTGAACGTTCGTTACGTAGATGCTTCGGAAGAATTTCTTAAAGCCTTAAAAGGGGTTACCGATCCGGAAGAGAAGCGCAAAGCTGTAGGCAGAACCTTTATCGAGGTTTTTGAGCGAGAAGCAGAAAAGGTTGGAGATGCCAAATGGCTCCTTCAGGGCACCCTTTATCCCGATGTAATTGAAAGCGGAAGACAGGGTAAGGGAGCTTCGGTGATCAAGACTCATCATAACGTAGGCGGATTGCCCGAGGAAATGAAATTAAAGCTAATTGAGCCGTTAAAAGACCTTTTCAAAGATGAAGTTAGGGCTATAGGATCCATTCTTGGCATTCCTCGCTCTATACTAAGAAGACATCCCTTTCCCGGGCCGGGATTGTCCGTTAGATGTCTTGGAGAGGTGACACCTGAAAAACTTGAGCTGTTGAGACGAGCCGATGCCGTATTCATTGAGGAGCTTGACGCCGCAGGCTATTACGAAAAGGTTTGGCAAGCTTTTTGCGTTTTATTACCCATTAGGAGCGTGGGCGTAACTGGGGATGAACGTACTTATGGTTATACTGTTGCGCTCAGGGCGGTTGAGTCGTTGGACGGCATGACGGCCGATTGGGCTTATTTAGATCGGGAGTTGCTAGATAAAGTTGCCCGCCGTATATGTAACGAAATCCCCGGGATTAATAGAGTGGTGTTAGATGTTACAAGCAAGCCGCCGGCAACTATAGAGTGGGAGTGACGAATTCGTAGAGGAGTGTGACAGAATGCGAAATAGAATTAGAGTGCTTTTCGTCTGTGGCAAAAATACAGCCCGAAGCCAAATGGGCGAAGCTTTGCTTAACGCCATTGCAGGCGACCGTTTTGAAGCGGAAAGTGCAGGATTGGAGGCAGGGGATAGTTTAAACCCTTTTGTTGTCGAGGTGCTGCAAGAGATTGGGATCGATATTTCAGCTAAGAAGACGAAGAAAATCATGGATCTATACGAATCGGGAAAAACTTACGATTATGTTATTGCCGTCTGCGATGCGGCTCAGGCTGAGCTTTGTCCTGTTTTTCCGGGGGCAAAAAAACAACTTCACTGGCACTTTCCCGACCCGGCTTCCTTTGAAGGAACAAGGAAAGAAAAGCTTCAAAGAACCAGAGAAATAAGAGAAGAGATGAAGGCCAAGATCGAAGAATGGATAAGAGAAATTACGTAAGACGCCATTGCCAAGATGTAAATTGGTGCAGTAAATAAAAACAAAGAGGGGAGTCTCCCCTCTTTGTTTTTCTCGTTAAGAACTATTCGTTACAGCAGCCGGGGCATCCGGCACATCCGTCGAGCTGCTCAAAAAGTTCCTTCATGAGTTTTTCCTTTTCCTCGTTGGAAACCTCTTTATTTTGTTTTCTTTCTTCGATCGCCAATTCATTTCCCTCCCATATTTGTATTAACGCTTAAAGGATTGGAAAACCTGCCTCTTTCCAGGCTTTCACTCCGCCGCGCAATGCTTTTGCATTTGAAAAACCATTGCTTTCATACTGAGCTGCCACACGGACAGCTGTGCCGTCATCAGGTCAGGCGCAGTAGAAGATTAGCTCCTTATCCTTTGGCAAGCCATCCTCCTTGCTTTGTAGTTCCTGAAGGGATATGGCTCCTTCCAGATGCACCATTTTAAACTTATTTTCATCAGCATAGGCGCAAACCAAAAGTGCTTCCCCTGCCTGTGCCTTCTTCCTCGCTTCTTCAACTCCGATTCTATCTGGCATATTTCATCCCCTCCTCTCCTTAGATAAATGTTAGGTACATCTAAATTATATCAAATTTAAATGATTTTAGCTATGCATCATCCAGGGAATAAAATTAACGGCTTCTGTCTTCATTACTAAATTTTACAATCCAAGGAATGACGTCTTCACCATCTCGTTTCCGAGCAGTTCTTCGGAATTGCCGGATATTGTGATGCGCCCGTTTTCTAATACATATCCCCTATCGGATATCGCCAATGCTTCCGGGACATTTTGTTCGGTTAGCAAAATGCTTATTCCATATTCTTTTAATAAACTTAGCGTATTGAACACCTCTGATACAAGTTTTGGCATTAAACCCATCGATACTTCGTCAATCAAAAGCAGCTTTGGTTTCGACATCAAAGCCCTCCCGATCGCAAGCATTTGCCTCTCCCCACCGCTCAAAGTTCCGGCCTTTTGCTGCAACCTTTCCTTTAAGACGGGAAATAAAGAATAAACCAAGTCCAGATTTTCCTTTACGTCGAAGGCTTCTTTATGAAGGCTGGCTATTAACATCAGGTTTTCCTCCACTGTAAGATCTGGAAAAACTCTGCCCCCTTCAGGTATATAGGCAACCCCCATTTTAGCTTTTTCCCAGGGACGTTTTTTCGAAACATCCTTTTCAAGGAAAGATATAGATCCCCTATGTAGAGGAGCTATACCCATGATGCCTTTTAGCAAAGTGCTTTTTCCTGCTCCATTAGCGCCAAGTAAGGAGACAATTTCACCTTCGCCTACACATAAAGTAACGCCCCATAGGACTTTAATTCGATTATAAGCAATCTCAACATCTTGAACGTTAAGAAGCATATTTAACCCCCTTTGTTCCAAGATACACCTCAATTACCAAAGGATCGTTGGCAACTTCTTGCGGAGTTCCCTCTGCAATTGTATTTCCCCTATGGAGCACGACAATTCTGTCGCTCAAATTCATCACAAAACTCATTGTATGTTCTATAAGGATGATCGAAATACCCAGTTTTCTGATTTTTTCTACTAGCTCGGCAAGTTCGTTTCTCTCCTGGTTGTTCAGCCCCGATGCAGGTTCATCCAATAATAACAACGATGGGGCAGTTGCCAGGGCCCTACCTATTTCAAGTTTTCTTAATAAACCTATGGGCAAAGAGGAGGCTAACTGATTTTTAGAATCGGAAAGGCCGATCAGGTTTATAATCTCATCTGCCTTTTGCAGGATTTCCTTTTTTCGACAGTTTTTAAACAACGAAGAGATGTTGCCATGTAATTTGCAGCCCATACCGACAAGTACATTTTCTTCTGCTGTCAATAGACTAAAGGGTTTAGCTATTTGGAATGTACGCGCTATCCCGAGCTTCGCCCTTTTGAAGGCGGGCAAAAGCGTTATATCCCGGTCTTTAAACATTATGCTCCCATCATCGGGCATCAATAGGCCGCTTATCGTGTTTAAAAGTGTAGTCTTACCTGCGCCGTTTGGACCGATTAACCCTAAAATTTCGCCTTTATTGAGTGTTAAGTCGACCCCATCGACTGCCCTTAATCCTTCGAAGTGTTTTTTTACGTTTTTAAGGGTTAGGATTTTTACATCTACGATATTTCCTGAGTTTCCGCTTTTTTCTTCACCAATCTCAAGATGCATCTATCGAGTAATCCCCCTCGTCCTAAAATTCCGTTAGGTTGTAAAATCACTATCATGGCGAGCATACCGCCGTAGACTAACATTCTGTAGTTTTCTATAAACCTGAAAAATTCAGGCAATATATATAAAACGAAGGCTCCAAACACGGCACCTCTAATGGTACCGAGTCCGCCAAATACAAGCATGGACAAAAATAACACAGACATCTCGAAAGAAAAGTTTCTTGGAAATACCGATCCTATGCTATGAGCCCATAGAACACCGGCCAATCCCGTAAAGGTCGAACTTAGTGCAAATGCGTACATTTTGTATATAGAGGTATTGATTCCCAGGGATTGGGCAGCGTCTTCGTCTTCACCCGTCGCTTCCATGGCAAGACGTCCCCACGTCTTTGAAAAAAGATAACAAATGCAGATTGTCAACAGGAGAAAGGAGAGCGTAATCAAAAAATATCCTGTGGTTCCGATACTTTTTCCTCCAATTGTGGGCATGGTGATTCCTATTATCCCCATAGCGCCGCCAAAAAAATCGAAATATTCCGTTATTCCCATAACGATGAAGTTAAGCCCTATAGTTGTCAGGACAAGAAAATCATCTGAGACCCTGAGGCTTGGTAAGCCCATAACCACACCAATAATCATGGATAGTAATATTGTCAAAGGCAGGGCGCTCCAGAAGGTTAGCCCTGCCTTCGTAATTAGAAGCGCTTGAGTATAGGCGCCTATTGCGAAGAAGGCAGCATGTCCCAAAGATACTTGTTTCGTGTAACCCGTTAATATGTTTAAACCTAAAATTAAGATAGCATATATACTGGCAAATGTAGCTATAGAAAGGATGTATCCGAAAGTCATCTCCTCATCTCCCAAATAGTCCCTTTGGTTTAAACATTAAGACCAAAATCATCACTAGGAAAGCTATGGCTTCGCGGGGCAAGTTAAAGATAGGGACCATCCCGAGGAAGCTTTCAGCTATCGCTAAAATAATGCCTGCGATAGCTGCACCGGGAATACTCCCAAAACCTCCCAATACTATGACAACAAAAGCTTTATAGGAGACCATAGCTCCCATTGTGGGAAAGACGGAATTTCTGTACAGGGCCATCAAAATACCTGCCGATCCTGCAAGGGCAGACCCAATCATAAAATTGATGGCGATGATGAGATTGATGTTTATTCCCGATGAAGCGGCCAATTCCATATCCTGCGTACAGGCCCGCCACATTAGACCCAGATTCGTTTTATTGATTAAAATAAACAGGCATAAAAATGCAACGACCATGAAAGTTATCATTAACATCTGCGTTTCCGTTACCCTCAAGTTAGGTGTCATTATGGACAAGAATTGGAAGTGAGCGTCGAAGGAGTATGGATAGGGACCAGCTAATAGTCTGAATAACTCTTGTGAAGCGATAAAAACTCCAGCACCTGCGATTAAGGGAACGTATCTGGGTGCAGTGAGCGCAGGGCTATAAATTATACGATACATTAACACTCCTACAATTGCAGAAAAAAGAGCACCGACAAACAAAGAAATCCATAGAGATTGGGATAGGTTAAGGAGGCAGTATAATCCCACATAAGCTCCTAGGGTATAGAGTGCAGCATGAGCTACGTGAATGATCCTCAAAAGGCCGTAGACCATGTTAAGGCCTACGGCCATAAGAGCATAGGAACAACCTAGCACGATTGCGTCTAATAGGACTTGAAGCATTTACTTTCCCCCGGATGGCGGATTGAGGTAAATGATCTCAGGTTCGTAATATCTATAGAAATACCTAAATTGATTGTTTAGGACTATTTGAATGTCCATCGGTCTTATTGCCGATCTTTCTTGGAAAGTAATGATTGGGCCTGTAGCACAGTCCTCGAAGTTCTCTATGGTATCCCAATATCTAATTATGTCATCTGCTTTGGTCCCAACCTTGTTTAGAATATGAGAGACAAGCATAACTGCATCGAAGCCGGAGGCTCCTACCATGTCCGCATCTATATTTGTCCTTTCTTTGTACTTTTCCAGGAAATAACGCGTCATAGGCCTGTCGCTATCTCGATTCAGGTCTGTCGTTATGAAAACCCCGTTAGCCGCTGTTTTTGCCAATTCGATGAATTTAGGAGAGTCATAACCTTCATCTCCCATTAGCCAGCATCTCAATCCGACTTCCCTTGCCTGAGAAACGATATTGGCAGCTTCGTTGTAGTATCCAGGGGCGTAAAGCAAGTCGGGGTCTGCGGCTTTAATGGCATTCAGATAGCTTCTAAACTCCGTCTCCCCGAGAGGATATTTCTTTTCGTATACTATTTCAGCGCCAAGTTTGAGCGCGGTTTCTTTGAAGGCCTCAGCCAGGGATACGCCAAAGTCGTTGTTCATTATAAGAAGGGCTATTCTTTTTGCTCCAAGTTCCCTTGCCGCAAAGTATCCGCCTACTCGACCCTGAATGGGTGCCGCCATTCCAATTCTGTGACAATATTCACCTGCTTCAACTATACTGGGGTGAACGGCGTAGGTCGAAGTGAAGGGTACTTTGGCCTGCTGGCATATAACTGCTGCTGCACGGCTGGGAGAGGAGTAGGAACCGCTGATTACGACTGCAACTTTGTCGTTTTCTATGAGTTTTCTTGTTAAAGCCGAGGCTTGATCGGGTTGACAGCCATCGTCATATGAAATGAGTTCCAGTTTCTTTCCGTTGATTCCGCCGTGCTCATTGACGTAATCCACGGCCAGTTTTGCGCTTTCAAGGGAACTATATCCATCAGCTGCGGCAAAACCCGTCAAAGGCGTTATGAAACCTATCTTTACTGTTTCCTGGGCCATAGCATCTACGGATAACAAACCGCATAAGACAAACATCAACACCATGACTATGCATAAAAATCTTCGCATTTCACCCACCTCTTTGTGTGAAATTTGAGATTGCTCATAAAAATTATACACTATATCAGCTTAGATGTTTAGAAGAATGTCCACGACTACCACACAATTTACAACACGGCTAATTCAGCAATATCGCCGAAAGATGCTAAATATAGCTGATTTTTTACTTAGTCTCAATTTAAACACTGTTGCTAGTATAGATAAGATTCAAAGACTTTTAAGCAGGCTAAAAAAGCATGATGATTCTATGATAATGTATTATCATCTTATGGTAAGATACTTTTCGGGTACCTCCAGTTTCGTTAAACCAAGATAACCTTTACCGAAAATGTAGGTGTCTTGGTATACAAGGATATAGTTTCTCTTTTCAATTCCTGTGCTTAAGTCTTCATAGTAACTTCCGTTCCATTCAGAACCGGGAGTGTATTTTTCGTAGGCTTTTATGAGATCCTCAATCGAAATTGTTGCTTCACCTTCGATGATTTTTCGTGCTAATTCAACAAGACCTGCAGATTCTGCATATCCGCAGGAATAAGCCCATGTGCCGAGTCGTCCGCTAGCACCTTTCTTTATAATTACATCTTCTATTTTTTGCATTATTGCAGGAAAATTGCCCTTCTCTGCAGTAAGATCGAGGCCCAAAGCACCTGGATATCCCCTTAATGGAGAAGGGACGGATGATTCGACGTAATATCCACCATAAGTGACAATTTGTCGAATAAGCGGCTCAACGTGGGCAACATTGGTGTTGAAGAACGCCGTTTTTGGGCCATATTTTTCAAGCCACGCAGGGACCTTTTCTAATATAAACTGTTGTGCACCGGCTACTCCTACGTCGCTAACTGGGTCTGGTGCTGTTTCAAAATGAAACCTAACCCCTATGTCATTGCATACGGCTTCCATTATGTTGCGCCTTCTCGACAGCAGTTCATAACTCATATGCCTAGGGAAGGATATATGCACAAAGTCAGTTGCTCCAATTATCTTTGCTGCTACGGGTATCAGATATCCCCTGTAAACATCATTAACGCTGGTGACTAAATCTGCGACAGAACTAATTACGCCAGGATCCTCCTGGGCTTCTGCAGCAAAGCATAAAATGTCTGGCCTTCTTTCTTTTACGCGTCTAAAGGCTTCTGTGGTGCCAGGTATTGATTGATTGACAACAATTGCTTTTAATAAAGGATCATCAGCCAAACCTACAATTTGGCTTATTACTGTTTCCATTTCCTGCATAAAGTTGTCAGGATAAGTCACATGCACTATCATGCCACCGGATGAGGCCTCTCCGTAATCTTCGATAACTCTCTCTGCACCACGAAGTTCGTCTTCACCCTGGGAAACCGTACCCGTTACTATACCAATATGATATGGTGCTGTAGCGTATGCTAAGTTACCGGAAAAAAGAAATAATGTGAAAATCATTACACCTACAAGATATTTGGTTTTTCTCATACCCTTCCCCTCCTGTTAAACGATATATATGGCTTAACAAATAATAATTTCTATATTATGACTTGTCAATATTATATTAATAATTTAAATTATAGTTTTTCTAATTTGTTTAGTATGACTAGACGATATAAATTAATATAAAAATTATTAATATGCCGTATTTATATTTTATCATAGCAATTTATAATAATGAGATATAGGGGCAAATATGTTGTTCTTTATTGCACATCTTGATGTCGCTATGTAATATATATCGGCGAGGTTATGCATTTTCGTAGGTTAAATTTTACCGCAGAAAAGGTGTTTGGAGGGATTGTTCATGTAAAACGGCCTGGGAATTATCGAGGTTTTTAATATCAATTTAAAAGGAGGTTCATCGAATGTCATGGGGTGTGATTAACGACATATTTACAATCAATCTAGATGGCATGTGGACTACAGCTTTAGCTGCTGTGCTGCTTTTGGTTGGGTATGGTTTGAGGCGACGAATAGACATTTTAGAGCATTTTTGCATTCCTGCTCCGGTTATCGGCGGTGTTTTAATGTCGCTATTGGTCTTGCTCCTGCACCACCAGGGAGGCAGTTCAATTAAATTCAACACTGCCCTTCAGTCTCCCTTGATGATAGCCTTTTTCACGACCGTTGGCATCGGGGGCAGCTTTGGACTGCTCAAGCGAGGCGGGAAAGCCCTAATCATCTACCTGGTTTTTTGTTGGGGAATGGCGCTTTTCCAAAACGGCTTCGGGGTCGGCTTGGCGAAGCTGTTAGGTGTACATCCTGTTTTGGGCGTCATGGCCGGTGCTGCCTCTTTGGAAGGAGGACATGGAGGAGCAGCAGCTTTTGGCCCTGTTGCGGAAAGCTTAGGCGTTTCAGGAGCGCAAGTAGTTGCAATCGCTTCGGCTACATACGGGCTGATCGCGGGAGGTCTTTTGGGAGGCCCTGTTGCCAGGTGGTTGATAGATCGCTATAAAGTAACGATTAGAGCGAACAACGATGTAGTTTATACGCAACATCTACAAGAGGCTAAGGAGGAAAAGCACGAGGGGTTTGCCAGTTTCGATTTTATAAAGATGCTGGCACTCGTATTAGTGATAATGGCTCTTGGTAGTTTTGTAACGGGTAAAGTTAAGGAGTTGTACAATTTCAGTCTTCCCGGGTACGTGGCTGCCATGTTTGTGGCGGTGGTGTTTCGCAACATAAACGATCATGTTAAGCTCGTAAAATTGCACGACAAAGCCATAGAGTTAATCTCAGATGTATCTTTGGGTATATTTTTAACTATGGCGATGATGAGTCTGCGAATATGGGAATTATACGATCTGGCTGTTCCCTTGATCGTAATTCTCGTAATGCAGACGGTAGCAATTTTGTTGTTAGCTGCCTTTTTACTTTTCAGGATATTGGGCAAGGACTATGATGCTGCTGTAATGTGTGCCGGACTTGTAGGACACGGATTGGGAGCCACTCCTAACGCGGTGGCGAACATGAGCGCTGTTTGCGAGCATTACAAGGTCATGTCTTACAAAGCTTTTCTAATTATACCTTTATGTGGGGCGGTGTTAATCGACCTAGTTGGCATTCCTTCTATAGTATGGTTTATAAATTATTTTGCAAATTAACACATATATGATCGTAATATAGTCGTATAAGGTTATTCTAAAATATAGAATTACTATTTATCCCCCTGAGATTTTTTCGATATTCTCAGGGGGATAAATAAATTCAAGCTTATATGCGTTTTTGTAGTATCATTTTTACATGAAATAAACGGAGGTGAAAGAGTGAAGTTATCTAAAAAAGCAAAAGCCTTTGTGTCCTGGAGCGGAGGAAAGGATTGTTGTCTGGCGATGCATAAGGCGAGGGATGCAGAACCCCTCGTTCTTTTAAATATGGCTACAGAAGATGCAGGAAGATCTATGACACACGGACTTTCCAGTACAGCCCTGCGACTGCAGTCCGACTGTATAGGATTGCCGTTGATTCAACAAACCACAACCTGGAATACCTATGAGAGAAACTTTAAAGATATAGCAGGGAGGTTGAAGCAAGAAGGAATTGAAGCCGGCATTTTTGGCGACATAGATCTCGAGGAGCACCGAACATGGATAGAGAGAGTATGTGCCGATATTGGCATCGAACCCATGTTTCCTCTATGGCAAAAAGATAGATCGAGTCTGTTGGAGGAACTGATATCTTCCGGATTTAAGGCCATTGTGGTTACTGCAAAGATGGATATGATTAGTGAAAGATATCTAGGTCGTCCTATTGACACCTCGTTCGTAGAATATGTCAAAGAAATAGCCATAGACATTAATGGCGAAAACGGCGAATACCATACCTTCGTAATTGATGGTCCTTTGTTCAAAAAGAAAATCGAAATTGCTAAAGGTCAAATTATATATAAAGACAGCTACATGTTCTACGATATGGTT
This sequence comes from Acetomicrobium sp. UBA5826, assembly GCF_002433005.1. Classification (GTDB taxonomy): domain Bacteria; phylum Synergistota; class Synergistia; order Synergistales; family Acetomicrobiaceae; genus Acetomicrobium. Next base: position 116,145 of record NZ_DJHF01000025.1, read on the forward strand.
GAATTAATTACAAAAAAGAAAGAGATAACGGCAAATGAATGAATTTGTAAGGACTCTTAAAAAGGTCGTTGAAACCAATTTAGGCGATGGTTTGCTGCTTTCGGGCGGCATAGATTCAACGGTATTAGCCTGTCTTGCACCTTCAGCGATCGCCTTTACGATAGATCTTGAGTCCAAGGGTGAAGATATTGAGTATGCTAAAATGGTAACGGAAATTTTGGGTATGAAACATTTTCGCCTGACAGTATCTATTGAAGAAGCTATAGAAGCAATCCCTATCATCATAAAAATCCTTAAAATCTTTGACCCTGCCATACCTAACGATATCGTCGTCTATTTCGGCTTGAAATTGGCAAAAGAAAAGGGGTGCGTAAGTGTTATGACAGGGGATGGAGGTGATGAGCTGTTTGGGGGATATTCTTATATGGCAGAGCTCAATTTAAACGAATATATACCAAAAATAGCGCATAACCTCTCATTTTCATCTAATAAATTGAGCAAAGCCATTGATTTAGAAATTAAGCAACCATTTCTGGATGAAGAGTTTATTGACTATGCCCTTAAGATCGATTGCGATGAAAAAATAAAGAAAATTGACGGTAAAATATATAACAAATGGATACTTCGAAAAAGCTTCGAGGGTTTTCTACCGCACTATATCGTTTGGAGACAAAAATCACCTCTTGAACAAGGTTCCGGAATGACTTTGCTTCGCGACATATTGGAATCTAAGATAACTGACGTAGAATTCAGGACAAAAGAAAGAGATTACAAGATTAAATTCAGGAGCAAAGAGCATCTGTATTACTATGAGATATATAGACGGGTAGTAGGTGAAATTCCTCAACCTTCCGGAGAAGAGCAAAGATGTCTATATTGCGGTGCCGGTATTAGCCGAGGAAGAGATCATTGCCGAGTCTGTGGCGGAATTCAATCCCAGTGGCGTCAATAACAGCGTAAAAGTAGGCGGATTATTTGAATTGCTAAATTACATGCCACCAGATGGAAGCAATACAACCTCAAAATTTTTTTACAGCTAAATGGTTACTTTTTGCGGCTCTATAATCTTTAGTGAGAAATCTGGCTTTGAAAATACAATGGTGGTAAGAACCAAGTGGTAGGCTTACCAGGTATGCAGAAGGCATGGTCTTGTCGCTTTAAAAGATATTCTTAAGTTGCAAGAAAGAATTTAAGCGACAGAGGAAGGTAAAAGGTAGACGAGCTTTAGGCCTGATAGTCCCTGAACCTAAAGGCTTCTGACGTTGCCGAGTTGCGCTGGTGGGGCAATACCCTAAAACGGTGGCGACAACCTATATTAAACTACTTCGACAACAGGACTACCAATGCCTTCACAGAGGGCTGTAACACCAAGATAAAGATGCTCAAGCGCTTCTCCTTTGGCCTGCGGGACGCAACAATCTATACGAGGAAGGTGTTGTTGGGATTCTTATCACCGGAGTGTTTCCACACTGCTTGAAATAGAGCCGGATAGAGCTTGACATTGTGATAGCAATTTAGTACAGTATGCTCAGTTATTGCGTTCTATATAAATAAAGTTAATCTATCCTAATTATTGCCACACAAATATGTCGTGTTAACTTGTCTGAGATATTATTTTATAAGTTATTATGTTTAATAAAAACATATGCGCTATATAACAATTATTAAAAATATTAGAATGAGGTTTATTATATGAAATTAACACTTTTATTTAATGTAACTTCAAGTGATAGCTTGGTTTTGGGAAGGAAAAATCAATATTTACTTCAAGCTATGGTTTACAATTTGTTGGATCCAGAATATGCTGATTTTCTCCATAAGGAAGGATTCGTTTACAAAGGTAAGCGCCACTTTAAATTGTTTAGTTTCTCTAAGCTTTATAGTAGTGTCCCTATAAAGCTAAAAGATGACCTGGTATTTTTTCAACCTCCCATAAGGTTAGTGATTACATCTCCTATTAACTCAATTCTAAAACAACTGGCTACCAATGCTTTATCGTTAGGTGAAATAAAGCTAGGAAACAATTTACTTACATGTAAAGAAGTAAAAATCGAATCTCCTTGTGTTGATAGCGAAGAGATTGAATGTCATACTCTTTCCCCGATAGTGTGTTATTCTACACTAAAAAAATATGATAAAAGCAATTTCACTTACTATTATTCCCCTAAAGAAAAAGAATTTAGGGAGCAAATTTATGCCAATTTGATAAAGAAATTTCAGATAATAGCCCCACAAGAAGATATTCCGGACGGTACAATAAAAATTGAATTTACCGGCAGAGCAAAGGAGGAAGTTAAGTTTTTTAGCCCCAGAGACAATCGCCCTATAAAGGGGTGGAGTGGCAAATTTAGGCTTTATGGCCCGAAAGTTTTGCTTCAAGTTGCCTTGGATGCTGGACTTGGTGCAAAGAACAGCGCTGGGTTTGGGTGTATAGAGTTTCTGCCAAATGAAAGAGGAAGGAGGTGAAGATATGGGATTTTTAAAGGCCGTTTATGAACTTGGCAAAGTCGAATTAGGGTCGAAAAATAAGAGTGCAGAACCTTATTTTTCTGATATAGACAGTTTCCTGCAACTTCCCATGCCGATAATAGAAGATGATCAAAGACAGGGCAGAGAAATAAGGATATGGCTGAACGTAAGGGATAGGGATGCTAAATGTTTAGAAGTTACTGGCATAGCAAAGATAGACCTAAAAGACTATTTGAACAGTAACGATGCGGACAAAATTAATGAGACAAAACAAAAAATGCTTTACAGGGAACCACCTGGTTCCAGTACCCAGTGGAGATACTCTCCTGTATATAAGTTGCGAAAGGCAACTGCAAACCCTCATAGTGCATTACTTGGGAAACGTGGAACATGGAGGGACGATAACGACTCCAGGTATTATAAGCTTTACAAGACAGTATTAAAACCACTTGAAGACATTGGCGTGTTTTCAAGTGGGAGCGCAGACCTTATAATGTCGGAGCTTGAAGAAAAAGCGGACAGAATTGCCGAACTTTGGAAGGACAAAAAAAGATCATACATTTTAATCTTCGGAATTAACGATAACGGCAATTTTTTGTATCCAGGGGAGTTAGGGATTTTTCGTAATCATTTTAAGTCAAGATTAGAGCCAAACATTGGCGGGAAGATGTCTGCGACTTGTAGTTTGTGTCACGCAAAGGCTGAATCTGGCGCGAACCTGGATAAAATCTTTAAATTTTCAACGTTCGACAAGGAAAGCTTTCTTCCAGGGATTAAAGATGGCCATGGTGTCCGCGAAAAAGTGTTTCCACTATGCGATGACTGCATATCGGTTATGTCCATGGGAAGGGAGGTTTTGGATGGACGTTTTTTTGACAGACAAACTATCCCAAATATGAACATATATGTAGTCCCTGAGCTGATCTTCGGAAATGCAGAACTTGATGACGTTGCAGTCAATGTGGAGAACTTCATTAAAAGTGGCCTCAAGAAAGCGGAGAGATTGTTTAGCTACCTTGCAAAGCAGGATGAAATTTTGGTTTACCATTTTGTTTTTTGGGAAGAGAACCAAGCTCAAGAGCAATTGCACGTAATGGTGGAAGATGTGCCTCCATCGAGATTAAAATGCCTGGAAAGACTGTGGTAGGATACTTATAAGGTATTGCTTTGGAAGGATGCTGGAAAGACTGAATTTCGACCCGGAGACATAGGCGTCGATCTTGATCAGACATTTAGAGCCATTTATTCTACCTTAATATCCTTATCCGGAAAAGATGAAGCTGACAAAAAAGTCATGCGCAAGCGGATAATAAACATCATTAGCAAATTACTTGGCGGCAAAACAGTGGATGTAGAATTTGTTAAACAGCTGATGGTCTCTAGATTTGCCGGGTTATTTGCGGATACTCAATGGATCAGATTTGGACACTGGGAGCTTAGAAAGATGATGGCGGTATTGGAGTTTTTAGGTAAGGCGAATGGTAGGAGGTGAGTTAATTTATGAAGCTGGATTTCTTCGATGAATTCACGGATCCATACCTTAAGACCAAAAGTGGCAGGGGTGTTTTTTTGGCTGGGGTTGTATTGGGCTTTATAGCAAGATCTCAGGCCAAGGGAGATTTTCAAGGCTCGCCTGAAGATATAAGTACATCTCCGCTTTTCAAGCAACTTAATTTTGGACGTATGAGCAAAAGAGATCTGTTTAAGCATCTTGCGAGGGTCCCCGAGCTTGTAAGGGCATATCATCTCGATTATGCCGATATGATTGAATCCCTATGTGCAAAGGCTGGAGAGTTAATCTTGCAAAAAGATGACAAAGGGCGTGACTTAGGCGTGGACGGCAACTTCGTGTTCTCCGTGGCCTTTTTGAACGCTCGCAAGTACTTCTGGACGATTTTTGGTAAGAAAGATGTTTCTGAGATAGAACCTACGATGGAGGAGGAAGCTCAAGATGTCATTTGAAAACAGGCGGGAGTATTTGTTTGTTTACTCGGTCAAAGATGCTAATCCCAACGGCGATCCTTTGGATGCCAATCATCCAAGATATGATGAAGAGTCCGGTCAAATAATGGTTTCAGACGTAAGGATCAAACGTACTGTTCGAGATCAGTGGCTTAGGGAAGACAAGGTTATCTTTGTCGACGGAGAAGCCAAGACACTTGCGAATCGCGTAAGCGAGTTAAAGGAAAGGTTTAGTCGCGATACAGGAAGAGAGATACTTTCGCAATGCATCGATACCAGGTTGTTTGGGGCAACCTATGCTCTTGGTAAAGAGGCATTTTCATGGACTGGTCCGGTACAATTCAAGTGGGGTCGATCACTACATAGGGCTGAGGCAAAATTTGTCCAGGGTACAGCGGCTTTTGCTACAAAGGAAGCCAGCGAGCAGCGTTCATTTCGCAACGAATACATTGTACCATTTGCATTGATAGCTGTTTACGGCATCGCTAATCAGTATGCTTCTAGACAGACCAACGCGTCCGATGACGATCTCGATGCCCTGTTTGAGGCCCTTTGGAAAGGTACGGCCAATTTGATAACAAGAAGCAAAATAGGGCATACCCCTAGACTTCTCATCGAATTTAAATACGTTGCAGGTTTTGACGGAGCCTTGGGGTCTTTAGATGAAAAAGTTGTGCTCAAATCATTAAAAGGAGAACCTTTATCTGATGATGAACAGTTGGCCTTGAGGTCCATTGATGAAGTTAAGTTGGACATTAGCGAGGTTGCAGACAAGGCATCTCTTATAAAGAACAAAATAGAAACAGTAAGAATCGTTAAGGATGCAGCAGTTCGGGTTGAACCGCTAGATAAGTTGGAGGATATTTTCGGAGGCAACCTGAAAATAGAGGTCAGGTGAAAGGCTATGCCAGTTGTATTTGATGTTTCGGGGCAAATGGCAATGTTTCGAAAACCGTATACTACGACCTCATCAATATCTTTTGCCTTCCCGCCTCCCACAGCCATAGCCGGTTTAATTTCCGGAATAGTTGGAATATCTAATGGCAGCAACGATGGCGGCTGTAATGCCAAATATTGGGAATCTCTCATTGGTACTAAGGTTTCAGTAGCATTACTGAGCGATATATCATGGATGTGGCATGCCATAAATTTTTGGAACGTAAAACAGCCACAAAAAAGTCCGCATATCCAGGTAAAACATCAATTTGTGATTAATCCCAAGTATCGTATATTCGTTGACGGTGGAATTGAGGATAAGCTACGGTGTATGTTAGAGAAGGATAGCTTTAAATTTACCCCTTATCTGGGTACGGCATATGCTATAGCCGATGTCGTCTATATTGGCCAGTTTAGCAATCAATCGCTGACAGAAGATGAGGTTGCCGTTGATAGTGTTGTGCCGTGGAACGAAAAAGTAAGGATCTTAAATATCCTAGATGTCGGAGGAGCGTTTAAGGAAGAGATGCCTTTTAAGATGGATGCGACTAGAAAATTTATTGAAAGCATCGAGGTTCTATATTCTCCGTCTCCACTAAAAAAGCTTTTGATAAACAAAGGAGCGGGAGATGTTACGAAGTGCGGAAACGATGTGGTCGCCTGGTTCCCTCGATGGTGAACTTAAAAGCCATCCCGAGAGACTTTTAAAGGATCATCTTAACGGTACATATCGCCTGATGAGCGATATGGCTCAATATCATGGATTAAAGTCGATTCTTCCCGATATAGACATTGAAATAGTGGGCATTACCCATGATCTTGGGAAAGCGCATCCCTTGTTTCAGGATTACCTTAATGGCAGAGGGGGCGGCATAGATCATGCCTTGCCCTCTGCCTGGTTTACTCTTAACCTATCAAAGTTCCACACGAATGAAGACAGTTTCTCTGATATTTGGTTGGCTGAGGCAGTAAGACGACATCATACATATATGGTCGATGGGAGCGAAGCTTTAGATTTTTGGGTGCAGCATAATAAGCAGGCCTTTAAGGAACAAAAGGATGCGATGAAGAAATTGGTCCCCACCTGGAATATTTTCTTAAGTGAAGAACAATGGGAAGATTACGCAGATGCATTAATGCTAAAACGTAAGAAGATACTCAACGCACAGGCGTGGTTGTTTTATCGGTTACTTTACTCTCTTCTTATAACTGCTGATCGTATGGATGCAATAGGTGTAAGAAGTCTCAAGATGCATCCTCTGCCTCTTTTTAAGGAGCCAGATTTTTCGGGACGAGAAAGCAGCCCATTGGATGTATGGAGACAACAGACTCGCGAAGCTTGCATTAGATCGGTGGACGACATTGAACGTCCGGGCCTTTACACTTTAACCTTACCTACAGGAGCAGGTAAGACAATTACAGGCCTGGATATTGCTCGCAGGATGGCACATAAACTTGGCAGCAAAACCATCATTTACGCCTTGCCCTTTATCAGTATAGTTGAACAAAACTCCTTGGTGGCAAAAGGTCTTTTTGGAGAAGAAGACGTCCAGGAAGATCATAGTCTATCTACATTTATAGAGACGGGCGAAAAAAATCAGGATCCCATGACTCGCATGAAGACATTTTTCAGGTATTGGGATGCGCCAGTGATATTAACGACAATGGTTCAACTCTGGGAGAGTATCTACAGCCCGAAGGCAAACGATTCAATTGACTTTCATCGTTTGAGCGATGCAGTTGTAATCATGGACGAACCACAGACGATTAATCCAAGATATTGGCACGGTTTTGGGGAAACCTTACAATACCTGAGCGATAAACTACACACCAGCTACATCCTTATGACGGCAACCCAACCTTATATAATAAAGGGAACCGAATTATCTCCCAAGGGGTTGTCATTTCCTTATAACAGACATACATATAAAATACTTCCTCACAAGTATCAATTGAATGAGTTACCCAGTCTTCTTGAGGAGCATATAGAAAGATTGTATGAAAAATCAGGACTGATTGTACTTAATACCAGAAAATCTGCAGTTGAAGTTTATAGGATGATCAAAAACGTCATGGATGCACCTGTTTACTTTTTATCAACTTGGATGACTCCGCATCACAGACGTTTAACGATGAGGCTTTTAAGATATCTGGAAAAGAAAAAAATACAACATTATTTAGTATCAACTCAAGTTGTCGAAGCAGGAGTAGATTTGGATTTCGACTGGGTATTTCGCGATCTGGGGCCTTTGGATAGTGTCGTTCAGGTGGCTGGAAGATGCAACAGACACAGCAGGTCCGAAACGGGTGGTTTGGTGCTTATTGCGGAGCTCGTGAACGAACAGGGTAAATCTTTTTCTAATATGGTTTACGATGACATCCTCATGGATAGCTCACGGTCAACACTTCGCCTGGAAGACAGAATAAACATCTTCGAAGAAACTATGGCGCCGATAAAAGTTGACAGTTACTACAGAGACATCGCGGAAAGACTGCAAGATAGGGGTATATGGAAAAATTTATGCGAGGGCAGATGGGGGCCTCAAGATAGACCAAACCTTATAGACAAGCATTATGATCCATTGTCGGCTGAAGTGTATGTAGAACAAAACAACACTGTGCGTCCAATGTTTGAGAAGCTTATAAACACTAAGTGGACACTAGAAAACTTAAATGAAAAAAGGCATCTGCATCGCAAATTGCTCCAATACATGATTGAAGTGCCTCTAAAAGCACTCGAATCGTGGCGAAATAAGCTAGCTACCGTAGCGTTTAAAGATGAATTACCTCCGCTTGATTTCAATGTAAGGTTTCAATGTTGGTTTCTCACTAAGGAAGGCAGGAAACATGTATACGACCGCATTAGTGGGTTTAACCTGAGTAAGGACAGTGAGAATGAGGAAGATGCCTATTTTCTCTGAGTTGCCAAGGATAGGCGGAACTTTGGTATGGTATTGTCTTATATGTAAACGTCAGGTCTGGTTGATATCTCATGGCGTTGAGGCTGACAAGGAAGACGAATTCCTCAAGCTTGGAAGGTTAATCGATGAATCTTCCTACGAGAGGGTTCGTCACAGCGTTAGCTTTGGGGACAGTAAGTTTGACCTTCTTAAAGAAGAAAAGGGTGTTTTGGTAATAGGTGAGATAAAAAAGAGCAGTCGTTCTATTGAAGCCGCTCGATTGCAGTTAGCCCACTATCTTTATGAACTGGCAAAATCTGGAATTGCAGCAAGAGGTGAGCTTCTTTTTCCGAAGGAAAGAAGACGTGAGGATGTCTCTATAACCGAAGATTTACAATCGAAACTTGATGAAATTTATATGGAAATTAAAGACATTGTGCTATCGCCCTGTCCCCCTAAAGCGCAAGAGTGCAAGTATTGCAAGAACTGTGCTTATCAAGAATTATGCTGGAGCTGATAAGTAATGGGTAAATGTATCTACATCCTTTCTTCTGGTAACCTTAAGCGAAAGGATAATACAATTGTAATTGAAAATGAGAATGAAAGAAAATTTGTACCAGTAGAAACTACCGATGAGATATTTATATTTGGCGAAGTGGATTTAAATAAGCGTTTTCTTGAATTTTGTACTTCAAACAAGATTATGTTACACTTCTTTAATCATCACCATTACTATCAGGGGACATACTATCCTAGAGAACATATGAATTCCGGTGCCGTCATTTTAGCACAAGCAAGAAGTTGCCTTGATGCTGAAAAAAGATTAGTTTTGGCAAAAAGGTTTGTAGCAGGCGCCATTAATAATATGAAGATAGTTTTGCTGTATTATTTTAGACATGCAGATTTAGCGCTGGGTCAAACAATAGAAGCTATGGATAATTTTAATGAATTAAGTCAAAGACAAAACGGAATACTTGAGCTAATGGCCATAGAGGGCAACGCACGAGACAGATATTATTCTGCATTTGATATAATAACAGGTGGAGGCACTTTTGCGATGGAAAATAGAAGCAAAAGGCCTCCTCAAAATAGATTGAACGCACTCATAAGCTTTTTGAATTCCTTATGTTATGTGACGACCTTGGCCCAAATCTATAAAACACACCTTGATCCTCGTATAGGGTTCCTTCATGAGACTAATTTTAGGCGTTTTAGTTTAAATCTTGATATTGCAGAGATATTCAAACCAATTTTGGTAGACCGATTGATATTTTCTTTGATAAATAAAAAACAAATTCAAGCCAAACATTTTGCGGGTCAAGCTGGCGGAGGTATATTTTTGTCCGAAAAGGGGGTACAAATCGTATTACAAGCTTGGGAAGAACGGTTGATGGCGACAATACAACATCCTAAGTTAAAAAGAAACGTAAGCTATCGCAGTTTACTTAGAATGGAGGCTTATAAGTTAGAAAAGCATATACTTGATGACGAAGAATATGAGCCTTTCTCGATGCGATGGTAACTGTTGTTTAGGGGGTGCATGTTATTTTTGTATTGATGATTTATGATGTTGGGGAAGAGCGTGTGAATAAAGTGCTAAAGATTGGTCGTAAATACCTTAGCTGGATTCAAAATTCCGTATTGGAAGGAGACCTTACTCCTGCTACGTTTGCATCCCTTAAACGTGAGGTTTGCAAGGTTATAAAAGATGATTATGACAGTGTTATATTTTATACATGGAGATCCGAGCGTTATACCTCCCGAGAGGTTGTAGGTAAAGAGAAAGGGTCAAGTGAAATTTTTATTTAGTTGTGTCGACCTTCAATAGTGCATAAATCCTGGGAGATCGACACAACCAAATAAAATGGCTATTCTTATCGCTACCATCATAAATATTGGTGTTCGTGGAACCTTGAAAAATAAATAGGACACAACAGTGCCTATATGGCTAAAATACGGTAAAATCAATATGTGTGATGAGTTTTTAAACTTCCTATGAGGGATGGAAACGCGTTTCCTCCTATGTTAGCGTAGCTTGGTTGCCAGGTTTTTAAACTTCCTATGAGGGATGGAAACATGAGTCATCGCTTCAGGGGTCGGTTTATTACGATACAGTTTTTAAACTTCCTATGAGGGATGGAAACCCCGGTTCGGAACTGCAAATGTCGGAAACTTCATCAGTTTTTAAACTTCCTATGAGGGATGGAAACACGCTTTTTCTTCGTCGTTGCTGCATTCAGCATATAGTTTTTAAACTTCCTATGAGGGATGGAAACGCCATGTTGGTTGGGCAAATGAGCCAGTCAAAATCCGTTTTTAAACTTCCTATGAGGGATGG
>NZ_DJHF01000017.1 GCF_002433005.1 Acetomicrobium sp. UBA5826
TAAAATAATAATAATAAAAACTATATCAGAATATTCTAAAATCTTACTTATTCAAAAAAATATGATATAACTATAGCCAATATGATCGGAGGCAAAATAAAAAATAAAGGAGGAATCTTTTATGAACTTCGATTTAATTGCAGCTTTTACTATTGTCTTGTTTATTCTTTACATAGGTGACTTCATTTCTACTAAAACCAAAGCCTTTGTTCCTTCTGTTTTCGTCGCTGCAGTCCTATTTTTATTGGGCTTCTGGACCATTTTACCAGAAAATCTGATCGATCTGGCCTGTTTAGGGCAACCTTTGGCTACGTTGTCCATGTATTTATTATTGGTTCACATGGGAACAATGTTGAATATAAAGGAATTGGCCGCACAGTGGAGAACCGTCGTAATTTCTCTAGGGGGAATCATAGGAATATCTTTGGGAACTTTAACGATCGGCAAATACTTATTTGGTTGGGAAGCCGTTGTGATATCAACACCTCCACTTACGGGAGGAATCGTAGCAGCCCTAATGATGCAAAATGCCGCCATGGAAAAGGGATTGGTTGAGCTTTCGGTGTTAGCCATAGTCATGTATGTTACGCAGGGCTTTTTTGGTTATCCTCTGACGGCAATTGCTCTAAAACGTGAGGGGAAGAGGCTGTTGGCAGCTTTCAGAAAGGGAGAAATTAAGGCAGAAACCTCTACCTCAAAGGGGCCATCAGACGCTACACAGAAAAGGTCAAAACTTCAAATTATCCCTGAAATACCGCCCAAATATAGGACGACTTACATGTACCTTTTCAAGCTTGGCATAGTGGCTTGGGCATCGGCTATAACGGCAACGGCCATAAACGAAGTAGTTTCGCGTTTCGTGATATGCCTCATCTTTGGCGTTATAGCTGCGGAAATCGGCTTTCTCGAGCGTAGACCCCTCGATCAGTCTGGTTCTTTCGGGTTTATGATGACCACTTTGATGGCCTTTATATTTGCAGGTTTGGCCAAAGCCACCCCAAATATGATTGTTAGCCTCGTCGGACCACTTTTTGGAATAATAGTAATAGGCGTTACGGGCATGGCCCTGTTTTCCATGGCTCTGGGAAAACTCCTTGGTTATTCTAAGGAAATGTCCTTTGCCTGCGCGCTTACTGCCCTTTACGGCTTCCCTCCCAATTACGTATTAACTGAGGAAGCCTCCAAGGCACTCGCCGAAAATCCTGAGGAATTTAAATTTTTAATGGATTCCTTATTACCAAAGATGTTAGTGGGCGGTTTCACCACTGTTACTATCGCTTCGGTAATTTTAGCGGGTATATTCGTAAACTTACTGTAAAAATAATTATTCACGGAGGTGTCATGGTTTAAATGGACATAAAAAATCTGGCAGCAGAAGTAAAGGATTACGTAATAGAACTGAGACGGGAATTCCACATGTATCCGGAAAAATCCGGCGAAGAGATAAGGACCTCGCGGAGGGTTAAAGAAGAGCTGGATAAGATGGGCATCCTCAATATAAACGCAGGTGGAACGGGAATAATCGCAACTAAAAAAGGAGGAAAACCCGGGAAAACCGTAGCTTTAAGGGCCGATATGGATGCCCTCGAAGTCTCCGAAAAAACCGACAAGCTCTATAAATCCAAAAACGAAGGCCTCATGCATGCCTGTGGACATGATGGCCATACTGCAATGCTGTTGGGAGTTGCCAAAATTTTATCGGAAATTAAAAGCGAGCTGCCGGGAACCGTGAAGCTAATCTTTCAGCCGGCAGAGGAGGTCGCCCAAGGTGCGCTTAGGATGATAGACGACGGAGCTATGGATGGAGTAGACAACATATTCGGAATGCATCTTTGGAGCGGTTTGCCCACGGGAAAGGTATCCGTCGAAGCTGGGCCAAGAATGGCCGCTGTGGATGTCTTCGATATTACCGTCCAGGGCAAAGGTGGGCACGGATCTGCGCCCCACGAAGGAGTTGACGCCGTCGTAGTGGCTTCAAACATAGTAATGGCCCTCCAAACAATCGTCAGCAGGGAGTTTACGCCACTTGAGCCTCTAGTTGTAACGGTGGGGAAACTTGTCGCCGGCACTCGATTTAACGTCCTGGCCTCCGAGGCAAAACTCGAGGGAACAAACAGGTACTTCAACCCCAAGATCAAGGATGTTTTACCCCAAGCCATAGAAAGGATAGCCAAGCAGGTTGCTGTAGGATACAGGGCTGAAGCATACGTTAATTATAAATTTGCCACTTCCCCCGTTATCAACGACCCCGAAAGTTCATCTCTTGCAGCAAAAGCCGCTGAAAAAATTGTTGGCAAGGACGGTTTGGTAGAATATGAAAAGGTCATGGGCGGAGAAGATTTTGCAGAATATCTTAAATTAGCCCCAGGCGTATTCGCCCTTGTAGGAATCGGCAACGAGAAAAAAGGTACAACTTATCCCCATCACAACCCCAACTTTGATTTGGACGAAGATGTCCTGGAGATCGGTGTAGCACTTTATCTTCAATATGCCCTTGACTATTTAAATCAAAACTGAAGGAGATGAAAAAATGCTTGAGACAAACCTTGAGAGAATCAAAGACCATATTGAAACGCTAAATACATTTAACTCAACACCCGGAAAAGGTTGTACAAGATTGTCCTTTTCGCCCGAACACAAAAAGGCAATAGATTATTTGGCGGAGAGGTGCAAATCCCTAGGGTTGGAGGTTTCAGTCGACCCCATAGGCAATTTCAGGGCTAAATTAAAGGGCAGGGAGCCCGACCTTCCTCCCGTGATGTTCGGTTCTCATATTGATACGGTTTTGTATGGCGGAAAATTCGATGGAGCAGCGGGAGTTGTGGCAGCCTTGGAAGCTTTGACGGTAATAAAAGAACATAAGGTGCAACCCAAACATTCGCTCGAGATGATAGCCCTTGTTGAGGAGGAGGGCTCTTCCTTTGGCGGCGGCCTCGTAGGGAGCAAGGCTTTGGTCGGAAAATACACTCTTGAAGACTTAAAGAAGCTTAAAAACGACGAGGGCCTCTCTTTCTACGAAGCAGCCAAAAGGTTCGGCCTAAATCCAGATGAACTTGAAAGATACGTCTTGCGCAAGGGCGACTTGAAGGCATTGCTCGAACTTCACATCGAACAGGGCAAAATCCTTTATTCAAAATCTATTCCCGTTGGCTTTGTGGAAGCCATTGTAGGCATAAAACAGCTTTCCCTAACCCTTGAGGGAATGGCTAACCACGCAGGGACAACGCCAATGAACATGAGGCATGACGCACTGGTGGGAGCCAGCAAAATAATTACATTTATTGAACATTGCGCCAAAGAAGATGTCTTTGATACGACCGTTTCCACCGTGGGCAAAATATGGTGCTTCCCCAACGTAACCAACGTAATACCCGGCAAGGTAACTTTCACCGTCGATATACGCGATATAAAAGAAGAGGGCATCGAAAGGATAGAGCAGCTGCTCAGGGAAAAGGTCAGACAAGTATCAGAAGAGCATGGATTAAATTACTCCATAGACCTGGTAGGAGAATCCGATTCGGTCAAACTTTCTGACAAGGTGATTTCAGCCATTCAAAATGCCGCTGAAAAACTCGGCATTAAGTACTTGAGAATGCACAGTGGAGCTGGACACGACTCGGCACTCTTTACAGAAGTAACCGACGTGGGCATGATATTCGTCCAGAGCATAGAAGGTATAAGTCACGCACCTGAAGAGGACACCAAATACGATGATTTGAAGCGCGGATGCGATGTTTTGGTCAATGCCCTCTTGGATGTAGCCCAATAAATAATTATATGTATTAACACAGCCCCGAAATTACGTTAATATTAATGACAACTTCTCAAAGTGGGGCGTTGATCGAAAAATGCATGAAGATGTGAGCAAGATTTTACGTACAATACCATCTATGGACAAGTTACTGGCTTTGGAGTGGGTTGAAGGATTTTCCACACTCCTAGGACGCAAAACAACTAAATTAATTATCGAAGGAGTGCTCGAAAATTACAGAAACGAAGTGCTCCGCGGAAATGTAAGAGACGTAAATCTCAAATTTTTGTACGATGAGATCCGAAAGGCTTTAGACAAAGCTTCACGACACAATTTGACGCCCGTAGTGAATGCTACGGGCGTCATAGTGCACACAAACCTTGGGAGGTCCTGTCTCGCCGATGACGCAGCATCCGACGTGCGACTTATATCAAGCCGCTACAGCAATCTGGAGTACGATCTTGAAAGGGGCAAAAGAGGACACAGATATGATCACGTAGAATGGATTTTGTGCCAACTCACAGGCGCCGAGGCAGCTTTAGTTGTGAACAACAACGCAGCTGCGGTTCTTTTATGCTTAACAGCTCTTGCCGGCGATGGGGAAGCGATAATATCCAGGGGAGAGCTAATTGAAATAGGAGAATCCTTTAGAATACCCGACATCATGTCCTTTTCCGGAGCCAAGATGATCGAAGTGGGCACCACAAACAGGACTCACCTTTACGACTACGAGAGGGCCATAAACGAAAACACCCGCATCGTATTAAAGGTCCACCCCTCCAATTACAGGATAGTCGGCTTCCATTTGGAGGTGGGAAGAAGGGAGCTGACTGAGTTGGCTCATTCCAGAGGGCTATTGGTCATGGAAGACTTAGGAAGCGGATTTTTGGTGGACCTTTCAGTCTATGGCCTTAAAGGCGAATCGACGATAGGTCAATGCATAGAAGAAGGCGTAGATAT
Organism: Acetomicrobium sp. UBA5826; assembly: GCF_002433005.1. GTDB lineage: Bacteria > Synergistota > Synergistia > Synergistales > Acetomicrobiaceae > Acetomicrobium. Next base: position 4,712 of record NZ_DJHF01000017.1, read on the forward strand.
CGTGACCTTTTCGGGCGACAAATTGCTCGGCGGACCGCAGATCGGGGGCATTGTAGGAAAGAAAGATCTCATATCAAAGCTCAAAAAGCATCCATTGCTTCGCGCTCTGAGGGTAGATAAGATGACCTTGGCCGCATTGGAATCCACCTTGAGGATATATCTAAGGGAGGATTATGCAAAGATCCCAACATTAGCCATGATAATGACGGATCTTGAGAGATTAAAGGCCAAAGCAGACAATTTAGCTAATTTGTTTCGAGGTACCCTTTCAAAAGACGACGGCTGGAAGGTTGAGGTCATCGAAGTTAAGGACTTGGTAGGAGGAGGAGCCTTCCCTGACGACGAATTAAGGAGTTTCGGAGTGGCGATAACACCTCCTGATACTATCGGCCCTTCTAAGTTCGCGACCCTTCTAAGACAACTGGATACTCCCGTGGTAGCAAACGTAGATCAGGAAAGGATCATCTTTCACGTTCGCACGATGGGAGATGGCGAAGATGCTCTTGTCTCTTCAGAGATCGAAGGACGCTTAAAAGAGCTTCTATCGTGGGGGAATCCGCAATGACTGAACCTGTTGAGACGACAATAGTCTTCGGCACGGCAGGACATATAGATCATGGGAAAACCACCTTAATAAAGGCTTTATCAGGGGTGGACTGCGATAGGCTTAGTGAGGAAAAAAGGCGCGGCATCACGATAGAGCTCGGATTTGCTCCTTTAACGCTGCCGAGCGGTCGAATTGTAAGCGTCGTCGACGTCCCGGGGCACGAACGCTTCATCAGACAGATGGTGGCCGGCGCCACTGGAATTGATGCTGTTATTTTGGTCATATCCGCCGATGAAGGGGTAATGCCCCAATCCAGGGAACATCTGGAGATTCTGTCTTTGCTGGGCATTAAAGAGGGATTGATCGCTATAACCAAGGCGGATCTTGTGGATGAAGAGATGCTCGAGCTTGCAAAATCGGACGTAGAGGATTTGGTCAAGGGTACCTTCCTTGAGGGGAAACCAATGGTGTGCGTTTCTTCAACGAAGGGGACGAATTTAGACAGGCTCCTCGAAGTCATCGACGGGACGGTAGATCGAATTAAACCGCGCGACACAGATGGCCCCTTTTTCATGCCTATCGATAGGAGCTTTCCTATAGCAGGTTTTGGCACCGTAGTAACGGGAACGGTATATAAGGGGAAAACTCAAATAGGAGATACGCTTGACGTGCTTCCTCTGGGCAAGAATTCCAAAGTTCGTTCAATTCAGGTACACGGTAAAGCAGTCCAGGAAGCATTAGCGGGACAGAGATCAGCCTTAAACCTGCCCAACATCAAATCAACAGAGCTTGAAAGGGGAGATGTGGCCTGTTCAAGCGGTCTGTTTAAAACCACACAGTGCCTTGACGTCAAATTAACCCTGCTTGCCTCTACGCCGGAACCGCTAAAGCACTGGCAACAAGTACATCTTCATATAGGAACTTCCGAAACAATGGCTAGAGTAGCGCTTCTGAAGGATACCAAACTTTTGCCCAAGGATGAGGCCTTTGGGCAGCTGGTCTTGAAGGAGCCGATAGTTGCTCACATGGGACAACGATTTATCCTCCGGGCACATACACCTCTTAGGACGATTGGAGGAGGCGAAATTCTCTTCCCTTACGATAAAAAACCGAGGGGAAGAAAGGCAAGAACAGAACTTTTGGCTTTTTTAGACAAGCTTGCCCAAGCAAAAGATCCTGCAGAACGATTTGCAGTAATTTTAGAAAGGATTGGCCTTCTCCCCTTCAACGAAGCGATCATCTTGAGCCAGCTAACGCCCGAACAATTAAAGCTCACTTTAAACAAGGCGGGGGGTTTGGGAATAATCTTTATAGAATCGGGAGAACAACCTCTTTTAATATCTCTCCCATATTACGAGAGATTGACGAGATCCCTTCTGGACATATTGAATCGTTTTCACGAGAAAAATTCCCATTTGGCCGGGATGAAAGCCTCGGATTTAATAGCAGCTTTAGAGATATCGCTCACGAAAAGACAGTCTCAGGAACTGCTAAGGCTTTTCGTAAACAGAGGTCTAATAGAGACTGACGGAGAGATTGTAAGGCTTCCCGGAGCCTCGCCGGTGTTGGATGAAGACATGCTCAAAGATAAAGATAAACTGCTTTCCTATTGTGAAAACAAGGGGTTTCAGTTCCCCTCTCTAGAAGAAGCAATAAAGGAATTAAATTGGGATAAAAACAGGATGAACAGAACACTCGACGTCGCAAAACAGAAGGGAGAGATTAGAATAATTGGCGGAGAGTTTTTGTTATCCAAAAGAATCGAAGAAAAAGCCTTGGATATCTTGCGCACTCTTCCTGAGATAACCATAGCTTCCATGCGGGATACCACTAACGTCAGCAGAAAATACATACTGCCACTTCTCGAGGACTTCGATGCCCGTGGCATCACGAGAAGGATAGGGGATAAGAGAGTTTTACTCAAAAAGACGCAGTGAATAAGCTGTTAGCACGGTGTTAGGATGCAAACGCAGCCCTTACTGCCCCATGCTTTAGCAAGGCGTGAGTACCGCCGCCTTCGCTTACAATTTGGCATACAAGTTCTGGATCGCATACCTTAACGCCAAACAGCCCTACAATGCGCTTGAGGCTAATATCGCCTAGTAACTCAGGCCATAGTGGGGTAGAAGGCCCGATGATCGCAACACGACCTGTACAAAGGTCGAGCAAATGGTCTATGGTCTTATTGATAAAAGCGGTGCCACTTATAAAGACAGCATCACAGCGTGGCAGTTCCCACTCCACTGCCCAATCGGGAAGCACATTTTCGGATTGTTGCGAAGGGTTTCGTTCAAATATAAGCAGCTCCTTTGCCCGCTCTGCAATATGGCGGGCCAAAGGAGCAATGTTTCCAATCATCCCAACGACATCATCTTTGTCTATTTTCAATAATTCTATTGGTTCGATCTCCTGAAGGGGCGCATCTTCAGAAAACACGGCGTTTACCGTCGCAAGACCTATGGAGGACGCTATGGGATCTGCCGTCGCCAAACCTCGCGCCAGCTCTAAAGCAGGCCTCCCCGCCAAAGGACCCGACCAATTAAACTTGTTGCAGCACTGTCTCTCATCCAAAGTAGCAGCCAGGCCACAGCTGCCATCGGACAATACCACGCAGGTGTACCGCAAACCAATAATGACTTTTTTTACAGTCAACATTGAAAGCTTAAGCTCAAGAGAGGCAATGAGCTTTTGGACGATCACCTTTTATCTACCTCCCTACAAATAAAGAAAAACGGGCTTGTCTGTTAATCATGATCATAGTGTAACATAGTTGCATGAAAAATACATCAAGCCCGTTTTCAAAAAGCGATCGTCAATCCACGGGGAGCACGGTCTTTACCTTGAAACCTTTGGTAATTATGGCAAGGTAAATGATTCCAATCACTATCCATATAACGCCTACACCCTTGGCTAAAATGTCAAGACCATACCAGACAGCCCCCGTTATACAAAAGCCTAGAAAGGGCATTATGACATGGGAGAGCTTCCGTTCGACCTTGACGAACCTGTAGATCAAAGCTATGTGCATCAATGCAAACGCTGTTAAGGCTCCGAAGTTAACGAGAGAAGAAAGGTCCTTTAGGGTGAGCAAATATACAAGCGGGACAGTTATAAGCGCCACTATCAAGGTTGAAACGTAAGGGGTTTTATATTTGGGATGCAGCTTTGAGAATATTCTGGGAAGATGTCCCTGCCTTCCCATGGAGTACAGGACCCTGGATATACCTGCTTGAGCTGCTATCGTATCTCCTATACCCCATGCCAAAATGGTGCCAAGCAGACAAAGCATTTGCAATATCTTACCACCGGCTTCCTGAGCTATGTAATAAAAAGCAACGTCCGGATCTGCAAATTCGTATCCGGGATGAATGATTGCACCCAAATAGGTTTGCGAGACGAACATGATACCTATTATGGGAATTACAAGGACCACTGCTTTGCTGACTATTTTTCTAGCTTCTATTGTTTCTTCAGCTAACGTAGTCATAATATCAAAGCCCAAAAAACTTAAGACTGCTATTGATGTCCCGGTAAGTACTGCGTGAAAGTTAAAACTGTCTGGGTTGTAGAAAGGATGCAGCGTAAAGGACAAGGCAGGATCTGTTGTAATTTTATAAACTGCTGTGGCAATAAAAGCAATCAGGACAAAAACTTCGATATAAAACAATATGTTCGAAGCCTTTGCCGTAAGTTCGATGCCAAAGATATTTGTTATAGTTGCTGCAATTATAAAGATAGCAGCCCAAATCATCATAGAAACCCCTGTAAGGGCTTGTAACCACAGGGCCGAAACTAAAATTACCAAAGCAGGAATTAAAATGTAATCGAGCAAAATCGTCCAGCCCGCCACGAAGCCTACATTAGTTCCAAACGTCTCCCTGACATATGCGTAAACCGAACCAGCTTCGGGGTAGCGTTGCACAAATTGCCCATAACCCCAAGCTGTAAATATCATGGCGCAAGCAGCTATGACGTATGCAAGGGGAACGTGGCCTTTGCTTAATACGGCAACGACTCCATATATGCCCATGGGGGCTATGGGGACCATTGTTATTATGGCAAAGGCGATTAGGTCGCCCATCTTTAAGACTCGTTTTAACCCTTGTTTGTCCATCTGATTCTCGCTATGATTTTCAGCCATGACATATCACTTCCAATTACTCGGATATCGCTTCCAAAAGCTTTTCTGCTGAAATTAGGCTTTTAGGAAGTTTAGCCCTTACCGTCTTACGCGGATCGACCAATTGACAAATTTCTAAGTCCATCGCCATGCTGGCAAGCATGTAAGCATCATGCCAATCCAGATCCAATGCAGCTTCAAAAGCTCTTACCGCCAATCTCGTTGCCTCGTAAAAAGCCTTGTTTATGTCTTCATCTGAGACTACTATGTATAACCAATCTTTCGTTTCAACACAGGGCCACATCGGTGCCAATTTATCTAACACTTTAAAGCTTACTGTCACATTGCCGGCGATCTCGCAAGCAGCAACACAGACCTCGCCATCTCCCATCATTGCATGAAGATCCCCCAAGCCGAACAAAGCGCCGTCGCAACTGACCGGAAAATAAACAGTGGCACCTTCCGTTATCACAGTGGCATCCATATTCCCGCCGTGTCTTCCCGGAGTACCCGTAGGTGTATTTTCTGGTGTGGCAACGCCTATTACACCTATCATCTTTTTTAAAGCCAGATTTAAATGCTTGAACTTCAGCTGATCGGAATGTATATCACAGATGACGGTTCTGGCTTCTTCTGCCATGTCGCCAAGGACACCCTCTTTAGGTATCGTAACGATAGTTCCCTTTTGTTTTAGATCTATCTTATGGATGGTTACTGCTAAAGCGTCGCCTTTTTTAGCACCCTTTACGTAAATCGGTCCTGTGGCCGGGTTTATTCTTGAAAAATCTATTTCCGAAACCAACTGATCTTCCTCGGTGATCTGATCAGAAAAGCAATCCTTTGTCTCAATTTGAACCAAGACGTCTTGATCGACGGTGGCGGCGGGAGGTAATTGGGGATCGAAGGAGAAAAAAGTAGATTCACTGCTAACCACGACATCCGGTTTTTGACAGCAGTTCATATCGCTCACTCCTTTTAGTTTATCAATACAGCATGTAAATTAAAATTTAAGCCACAATTATGTTTTGGTCAAGCAAGTAAATTATGTCAACAAATCGCTGTTAGCCGTGAGCCTCGAGCTCAACCTCATCTCCTGGCTTTACAATGCCACCGCCAACTACCTCAAGGAAATAGCCCACCTTGGGCAGCAGACACCATCCGCGGTAATCGTATGTGTGAGGTTCGTCCGGCCTTTTGCCCTTTTCTATTACAAGCAAGACCACATCGCGGCCGATTTTAAGGCGGCTTCCTATTGTAATTTCATCGGGCAATCCCTCTACCACCAGATTTTCGGCTAAAGACCCCGGCGGAAAGGAAAAGCCCGCCTCTTTTTCGGCGAGCTTTATATCCTCATATCTCAACAAGCTGACCTGTCGTGATGATATGCCAAAATGGGAATCCCCCTCAATGCCTCTTCCTTCGATAAATAGTGCCTGCACTACGGGCTTTTTTGGTTCCTGTCTGCTTGAGCTAACACAAACTGCCAGAACGCGCGCCATTGCTAAAAACCTCCTAATTCAATAGCTTAAATCCATATCTTACCATCCTTTACGACAAGTATATCATCCAAATAAAGTTCAGGGCTCCTCATTACAGCATCAACATGAACGCCTGCGGCAACTTTTCCACCAAAGGTGTCATTGCTTCCCATTGCTATATGGACAGATCCATATATCTTTTCGTCTTCTAGGATAACCCCGGTGAGACGAGCCTTATCGTTGGTCCCAATGCCAAGTTCCGCCAAATTACGTGCATTGGGGTTATCTCCTAATACCTTGAGTAGGCGATCAGCGCAATCGCCTTTCACGTTCAAAAGCAACCCCTGGTCAAATTCCAGGATGAGCGGAGAATCAAGAAGCCCAATCCCAACACAAGAACCGTCTACAAGCACGCTTCCGGTTGTAGTGCCCTCAAGGGGTGCTATGTAAGCTTCGCCTGAGGGCAAATTTCCCGATTCTCCTTTATTGCGATATATTCCGGTGCTCGGAATGCCGTGCCTTCCCTCAAGTGACATCGAAAGTGTGTGCTTTCCGGTGACGATCCTGGCCGATCTTGCCTTATCTAGCAAAACAGTAACCTTTTTGGTCAATTTTTCTACTTTTTCATAGTCGGCATTTATCGGGCCATTAAAAAACATATCTTCAGTGATCCCTGGCATGGTAGCAATTCGTGCCCCACAACTGCAAGCATTTTTCCGTGCCTGCGTATGGGTAAGAGAAGCACTGGTAGGTGCCATAATCACATCCGACATCGCCATAGCCTTTGCCACCAGCTCATCGGGTTCCATGCCGCTTCTTTCAAGTTTTTGCATGCAAAGCAAGAAAGATCTAGCTTTTACCTCCATGCCGGCCTTATAGATAGCATCGCCGATGCCCTGCGTAGCGTCATCACACAGGACAAGGAGTCTTTCGCCCTTTGCTATGCCCATATTTACCATTAAAAGCTTCTTTGCAATTTCCATCAAACTTTTAAGTTCGCTCATCATGATCTTTTCCTCACTCAAGCAATTCCCTGGCTATGCGGCTTGCAACGGTCCTGGCCAAGATAACGGGACATGAGGTAATTTCTTTTGCATGCTTTTTCATCTTGGAAGTGTAGCCTATACAATCCATTACTATTATTTGCGCTCCCCATTCGGATAACTCCATAGCGCCCCTTGCTATTGAGGCATCACACTCTACGTAAGGTGAGGCAGCCACTATCCGAAGGTCCTTTGTCACGGCAGACCATCGTTTGCGTGATTGCTCTATTTGGTCCTTTGAAGGGGTAAATACGCCTAACTTCAAACCTTCTCCAACTGCCTTGGTTACCTCAAAAAGCATTTTTTGGGGTCTCAAAAGAAAACCATTTGCGCCAAAATCAGGAAATTCTCCAGTGCACAGAAGCAAAACCACGTGAATGCCGCTTTCAAAAAGCTTGCCGATCTTGTCCTGGAGCAGGGGAGTGATGTGCTTTTCTGCAACTTTGACGGATGTGCCGTCACGAAGCCTGGTTACCAATACATAATCTCCTTCTATTGGAGCTAACTTGGCTATTTCTTCTTTACCAAGTCCGTCTAGCGCTCCGGCCTCCACAATTTCAATGTCAGGCCCCAAAATCGGTTTTATGTCCACCATAACGTCGCTTCTTGGCGACTGTCCTATTGTTACGGCACCAATTCTATACATTGTTCATTCTCCCTTTATAAATACAATTCAAGTGATCCTGGGCCCCTGGGCCACAACGCAGGCATTCTTTTAAGGAATCCTCGATTCCACTGGGCGATGTACCTTTGATGGAACAAATATATTCCGTGAAATCGCTAGCCCACGATTTGTCTCCCTCTATCAAAAAAGTGGTGCTGCCTGCGCCTTCGTAAATTCCACCTCGTCCTATCACCGTTACATGCGTGGCACCCAGTGCATAGATGCCATCGACCTCACTAAAGACCTTGCCTACAATTGGAACTAATCCAACTGACATGCCCATAGACATATCCGGTACGTTTCGTCCACACCTGGACATCGCTTCTCTCAAAGAAAAGGGGCAATATTTTTCAAGCCCTGCCGCTACGATGATAGGCACTCCCTCGACATGCAAAAGAGGAAGAATCCTGCCCGGCTCACCCCCGAAAAAACGACCTGCCATTATAGCTGCATTTCCGTCCCCATCTATAATGTTTGCTCCGCAAATTGCCAAATCGCTTGGTCCCATTTGAGATACTATCTCCTCAAGGTGCCCATCCGCCGTTTCAGGTTTGCCGTTTCTAATCACAATGGAATGCGGGCCTTCAACATTACCTTCGGCCGATACGGCACCTCTCTCGGTTATCCTTCCAGATATCCTTAGCTTAACCCCAACCAAGTCCTCCGAAACTGCAGATACTGTTGTTCCTCCTTTTAAGAGTAAGATCCCTTGCTTCATTACGTGGTTGACTTCCGGTAACGAGGAAATACCTCTCGCTATAACCCTTTTCCCCTCTTCTACGGTAAGTGTAACTTGAATTTTCATTTATTTTATCTTTCCTAAGGTTTGTAAGTGCCTCATATGTCCATAAAGCGAAATTAATCTGTCAAATTCCGTCGCATCGTAAAAAGATACCTTTCCTTCACCGTAGTACTTAGCGACCTCAACGCTAAACCTAACCGCCTCGTCAATATCCATGGCCTGCGTAGCGCCGGTGGCACACCCCGGGACCGGCACCTCGGACGTTAATGCAACCCCTACTACTGGTGCAGAAGTTGCCGTACAGGGCTGCATTATGCTGTTTAGATGATAAACGTCGTTGCCATAAGGCGTGATATCCTGCATGGTTATGGGGAATACAACCGGCATTTTCCCGGTAATATAACTCATGAGAGACAATAAATCCTCGCTAACGCGTAATATCCATCCCTCTTTTACAGTCGGCGATATGGCAAAACCGCGATGGTTTATGACTCTGTTTCCACGAGTCGTGTCAACCGAAAGCACAGCATCCAACTCGCCGGTAATTTCTTCTTTGTTAGCCATCGCCATATCGATAGGGGAGCCCATGAAGGGAACGGGATCGTGTGGCTGGGTGGGGGCATCTGGACATATGTGAGTAGAGATGAAAACATCTCCCTTTAAGATATCTCCTTTGCTATACATATCACCTAAAAGCATGGCAGTAGCTACGGCAGCTATGCCTCCATCGGCGTCGGAGACCAAGCCAAGCCTTTCCGGTCTTGCGCCTATGCCGCCAAGCCTGCCGACTATGCCAAGCGTTGGAGCAGTCCCTCCGGATCTTTTGCCCTCCTTTCCGAGTATCCAAACCTTTACAAAATCAGTCTTCCCATTTGGGCCAGTTACTGACTTTACCTCAACATCTTCAAGCCCTATCTTAATGAGCGCTTCTTTGACGTCTTGTCCATTTACTGTAGGACTGCTTAAAAGATCTATCGCTTCAATGGTCCATTTTAGCGACATGAGATTTACACCTCCCATTAAAATTTTAAGTAGCTTATTATTTCTTTTCCAATGACCTTTTCTATCGGTTCAAAAAGCTCTTTACACCGCATGCCTTCACCCAAAATTAGGTTTTTGGCCGAAGCTGATACGACTATTACCATTTGATCTTTGCGAACCTCGGCACTTGTTGTGGGAATGCCACTTTCTCCATCAAGCGTCATAATAAGATCCGGAAAGGTACTAATACGTTTGCCGTTACACTCTAATGTCATGTATTCGTTCCAAAAAGTAATTTCATGGCCATCTTCCAATACTATCTTTCCGTGGTCAAATCCTCCTTCGGAGACAAGTTTCTTATCCTTTACACGGGAAGCTGTGATTACGTTACCTCCTAAAATATCCATCAAAGCAGAAGCTATAGCCTGTGGGCCGCTTGATTTTAGCTTCATCATGGCCTCACCCAACTTTAAAGCCAGCTTTATTGCACCCGGAGCACCATGGTCTTTTACGAAGGATGCCTTCACTGGATTTCTTGACACAGCTACGAGGCCACCCGCATAGACCGCACATTGTCTTACTAAAGAAGAAGCAGAATCTAGTGCACCTTTGAAAACTGCTTCCAAGTGCTTTCCAGTTTTGGGATTCCCTCCAACGGCACTTTGAACTGAAACGTAATCTTTAATTCGGTGCAACCCCATAGAACCCATCAAACCCGTAGGATGAGCCCGCCCGTTGCAGGGTGCGTCAAGCAGCGGCAGACCTAAAACAGCAGCCGGCACCCACCCGTTGAAGATGGATCCTCCTCCACACTCGTTGGTGATGAATGCGTTTATCCCAGAAACGCCTACCGCTTGACACAGTTCGACCGTACGCTGGTGATCTTGGTCTGTCACAAAGGTTTCGCTCGACGACGGGGCTCCAACGGCAGAGGAGGTCAACACAACTGATTCGGGGTCAACGGCATTAATATCCTTCAATAAAACTTTGCCATGTTTCAGGGCTGCCTTTGCAAGCTTAATTCCCTCTGCCATAGAACCGCCACCGCCTCCGCCAAGCAAGCAACCGCCAAGGGCTATGGCGTCCACCATATCTTCGGTTATCAAGATATCGCTATTGCTCAAATCAATTACCTCCTTCTTTTAAAACCGTCCAAAGGGCAGCTGCAGCCGCCTTGAGCGGATCTACTACAATTAGACCCGTTTCTTTAGCGATCAAAGGCGCTACGCCTATGGTTGCCATACCAGTGCAGGCTAAAGCGAGCACTTTGATACCTTTCTGTTTTAGTTCCTCGGCCGCATTTAGCGTGTTTGACCTACCCGTGGGGGTCATCAAATCAAGCGTCGAAGTTACACCGCTGGGTTTTGTCCAAGCTATCATGCGATCACGCAATACCGCCTTCATGCCCATGGGTACTTCATCTGTAATACCTAAGACACCAATGGGGAGATCAAAGGAAAGGGCGATGCAGGCTGTCGTCCTCCCTGCACCCACTACGGTTATCGAAAGCACATCTTTAAGTTCGTTTACTGCAGGATCTCCTGCACAGCTTATTAATATTCCATCGAACCCTTCGCTCTCAAATTCCTTTGCCAAATTTACGACCTTTGGAACGGCCATCTGTTCTGTTGCGTCGTCGTGTATGCCTTCAGGCTGATCCGGAATACAGCGCGATACCACCTCAAGTTCCGGAAACCATGACATCACCTTTTTCCCGTGAAGTTCGAGCAAATCCCGATCGTTTGTGGTAAGTACCCTTATTAGACCTACTTTTGTCTTTTTTACCACCATCCAAAACTCCTCCCTATTGAAAAGAAGAATCCGTATATACCGTCACCCGCAATGAATCCAGCGCCGTAAAGCTCCATCTTTTCCTTGTGTGTCTTTTCATAAATACGTCTTATAGCTACAGCAATCAAAAGACCTATTCCATAAATTGGATTGTTTATAAGTAACCCGGTGGCAAAAAGTATACCCAATGCCCGTTTTGCCTTGCCAACAAACTGAATTATTGCTCCAGGTATTGCCCATATGATCAGTTCTCTCAAAATTTGTGGGCTTGAACCGGCTTTAATGGTGACGGCGAAGGCACGGCTCACAGGGGGAATCAAATCAAGTTTAAAATGCATATTCATAAACACAGCCACCGCAATCATAGCGACTATGCCACCTATTGCTTCGGATATAAACTGTTGTCGCCTTCCATCCAGCTCATAAGGAATATTTTTACCCATCCCCCTTATGATCCAACCTGTTTTTAAGTCATAACCCATGTCGGCAAAGCAAGGACCCGTACTTGCCACATATCCGGAAAGCAAAGCTAGAGCTAAAGGAGGAAAGTTCATAAATAAACCTATGGTTAAAAATATGATTGTGATAGCAAAACCTGGAAACCATCCGGAGTGCATGGCACACAAACCTACAAGTATTGGCGCAATGAGCGCAGATATACCAGACCAAAAAACCCACAGAGCCAATTTTGAGGCCGCCATTTCTGTATATACACCGGAGATAAACGCCAAGGCTAACGCTCCCGCGATAAAAAGGACAAAAGACACAAAAATGGCCTTCTTAGTTTGTGAAGGAGACACCGTAGGTATATATTCATTGTTTTCGATATTATTTAGATTTTTATCACTCGAAGCACCCCTTCTAAATATGATAACCATTGCTTGAATCAGAGAAACTAATCCGGCACCAATCATAACACCATGGGGTATGTAAGTTTTGCCCAAATCAACTGGCAAACCGCTTATTCCCAATGATGACATAAATGATGAAACAATAGGGAAATACCCTCTAACGATTAAGCCTATACCTAATGCAATCATTGCATATGGATTAGCTATAAATGCAATGCCTACTCCCGCCATTGGAAGTCCACTTGGAAGTACTGGTTTGATTCTTAATGCAGTACCCACAGCACCCAATAATATCCCTTGAAATAAAGTTTTTGCCTTGGCACCACCTTCATCTCCAGCAACTAATGCAGCTGCAGTAGCAACACCAGGTGGCCATGAGCCACTCGCAGGATACATTTCAGAATCATAAACCTTATAAACAAAATACATTCCCAAAATAGTTGCAATAGCGCTCCCTAAAACCATGGGAATAAGCAACTTTAAATCACCAAAGGCATACAAAATACCCGCGGCCAGAAGACCACAATTAGCAGCTGCAAATCCTCCGCCAGAGGTCATGGTTTGAATAAGGTTTTGTCGATCAAGACTTCTAAACTTACGTAAAGCATTAAGAGGAATTCTTGCTATAGACATAGCTATCAAGGCACCGATTATTGAAGTGTTGGGAGTTATACCGATTCGCGAGATTATTTGCATACATATAATGGCTGAAAAAAACGTAACAATTAGACTTATCAAAAACGTTTCTTTTTCTATTGCTTTTGGATGTTGACTAGATCTTTGGTACATTTCTAACACCTCCAACAGTAATCAATGTTATCAATTATTTAATGATTCACTCATAATAAATTAATTTATAAATAGCGCTAAATAACATTAATAATATAAATCAAAAAAGAACTAAAATCTCATTAACACTATTTACTACTAAATAGCAATGATATGATAACAATATAATATAAAAGTACATAACCATAAGATAACTAAATTTTACAAGAATTGATAATGCCAGAACAATGTACCTTCAAGCACGAAAATGGGGTATTATTTTATGCAAAATGCACAAACTTTATTAATCAAAGTCGGTTTTATTATGTAAAGTGGAACACAAAAAGATGGCGAGCCACAAAAGAGGTGTGTTTTGATCTGCAAGATATTGATTTCCAAGAAGATCTTCAATCTGCTTGATGCGATATTTTAACGTGTTTCTATGAATGTTAAGAAGCGATGATGCTGTTTGTTGATTTTTTCCAGATTCCAGATAAACTTTTAGCGTTTCAAAAAGCTCTGATCCCTTAAGGTTATCATGCTCTATAAGGGGAGAAAGCATATTCGAGGCAACTAAAACGAGATCTTTAATTTGAGGATGTTCAAGAATCAGGGATAACAATTTAACATCAGAAAATGGAATTATACAACTGCTATATCCTAGAATTTTTGCAATTTTTATAGCAATTTTTGCCTCATATAGGCAATGTCTTATGCATTTAGAAAACGGTCTGGGTTCACTCAAACTAAGCAATATTTTTTTACATTTTAATCTACTTTTAAATGAATGAATTGCATTATATAAATTACCTATTTGTATGTCGCGTAAAAGCATAAGTATATCGTCTTGTTGATAAGCTAGGATAAAATCCAAGTCTGATTTGAGTAAAATATATCTAAATAAAGAAATTTCTTCATCACTAAAACAAGGTGATGACGATAAAAGGCCTATTCGAATGGGAGTACCTCTTTCCCATCCGAATGATTCTAATTCATCAAAGGCTGTTTCAGTTTCATCATTAATCAGCTGAATAAGCAGGTCAGTTTTTTTAATGCTTTTTTCGGTATTTTCCTCGGATTTAATAATTCTGCTCATGACTTCTTTTATAATTTCTACATATGGAATATGAGTGGGCAGACTAATTATTGGCATAGAATAACTGTTTGCAATTTGGATAACTTGTTCAGGAAGAACATTTATATATCGTCCTAATTTAATGCCAAATCCAGCTACTTTTTTATCCGCTCCTGCTGTTATGATTTTTTTCAATCCATCTTCACTATCTTTAAATGCGAATGCGGTAGTGAGAAGGAATTCATCAGGAGCAAGCCAGTTCTCAGCGTCTGGTACCTCTAAAATATCTAAGTATTTAATTTTTCTATCAAGCCCATTCTGGCCAGCTAAAAGATACGAACCCGAAAGAGCTGGCAATATCAACATCTCGCGGACTGAAATCATATGCTATCCACCTCACAAAATTCGATGTAATATCTATGTGCATATTGCACAATAACATTATATGATATTTATAATTTAGGTACATTGACTGCTTTTACAGAGACGGTATGATAAATCTTAATTGTCATAATTGAACATATTCTCTTTTTATCCCATATTATCACATAATTCTATCAGCTAATGTAAAAAATAGAATATCGGGAGGTGATTGAATAATGCAAGAACGAGAAGAATTAATATTAAACCCAGTTCCACAAGAAGAACGCACAGGATGGAAGGCTCCGCTTTTTAATATACTAGGTTGTAACATAGCCATTTCCGAACTAATGGTTGGCGGAGCCCTAATAGCAGGTATGACCCTTAAGGATATGGCACTCGCTTCCATAATAGGCAATCTTTTGTTAGTAGTAATATTATCTATCCAAGGATATATTGGATATAAAGAAGGGTTAAATACTTATATCCTTGCAAAGGGAGCCTTTGGTGATGTAGGTGGAAAATTTGTTATTTCCTTAATTTTGGGGATTACCAGCTTTGGATGGTTCGGGGTACAAGCAGGGGTTGCGGGGTTATCAATTCAAAAGATTTTTCCTGGCCTTAATTTTACAGTCACTACTATTGTAATCGGATTTTTGATGGTAATTGTAGCAGCATATGGTTTTAAAACAATGGCTATCTTTAATTATATTGCAATACCACCATTAATAATTTTATTAATATGGGGATTAATTAAAACTATAGGCATTAATAACATTGAATCCATTGGTTCATATATGCCTGCTCAGCATATTAGTCTAAAGGATGGTATCAATATGGTTGTAGGTCTGATTATCGTTGGAGCAGTAATATCACCAGATTACCTTCGTTACGCAAAAAAATCTATGGATATTTTTATGGTTGGATTCATAGGCTTCGCAATTATATCTATCTTTCAACAAATTGCAGCTGGAGTAATTGCAATGCAGGCTCCCACTTGGGATATTACAGAAGTTCTAGCACAGCTAGGGTTCAACTGGATAGCTTTTGCAATTTTGCTATTAGCTGCGTGGTCCACAAATTTGTCTAACGCATATTCAGGAGGCTTGGCACTTAAAAACCTTTTTCCTAAATATAGCAGAATTACATTAACATTTGTTGCTGGTTTAATAGGAACTGGTATCGCAGCTTTAGGCATTGTTTTTAAATTTCAAAGCTTTCTTGGATTCTTAAGCATGATGATACCCTCAATCGCCGGTGTAATGTGGGTCGAGTACTACATTATCCAAGGAAGGCAGTTTAGGGTCCGCGAGGGCATTAATGTTCCAGCGTTCCTTGCTTGGTTGCTAGGGTTTTTGATATCTTACCTTTCGACAAAATATCAATACGGCTTACCACCGATAAACGGCATCGTAAGTGCAAGCATTTTATATCTTGTTTTTGCCCGTTTGTTTCATCTTGCTGAAAAATAATAAATTAATGATTAATTGGAGGGCTGTAACAATGTCAAGGATAGTGAATATCGGGATCGTCCAGATGGATTCAAAACTAGGAGATGTGCCGTACAATATCGATCATGCCAAAAGTTTGATCGATATTGCTGTAAAGGCGGGCGCAAACATAGTATGTTTGCCAGAGCTTTTTGCTACTGGATATAATTTAAGCCTTCTTAAAGACAACGTTGTGAAGTTAAGCATTCAATATTACGAACAAATTTGCCAAGAAATTTCTGATATGGCTAAATGTAATAAAGTTTACATAATTGCTCCCTTTGGCGAGAAAGGGGCCATTTCAGGAGTAGTATATAATTCTGCCTTACTATTTGACGACGAAGGAGCGATGATGGGAAGCTTTGCGAAGACACATCTTTGGGCACTGGAGCGATTGTATTTTAAAGAAGGATCAAGATATCCCGTTTTTGAAACGAAATACGGCAAAATCGGCATAATGATATGTTACGATGCCGGCTTCCCGGAGGCATGCAGGAGTTTATGCTTAAAAGGAGCTGAAATGGTCTTCGTGCCTGCTGCATGGAGAAAGCAGGACAAAGATATGTGGGATTTAAACCTTCGACAAAGATCCCTCGAAAACCTGTTATTCACAATTGGTGTCAATAGAGTAGGAGTAGAGGGAGACTTACACTTATTTGGGGGCAGCAAAATATGTAACCCTAGAAGTGAAGTAATATGCGAGTTGCCGATCGACGAGGAAGATGTCACGGTTTTTAGCATCGATTTAGGCAAGGTAGTTGACCAAAGAATCCAAATACCATATCTCAGGGACAGGAAGCCATGGCTATACACAAAACTTGTTGAAATGTAAGTAAAATCACTCTTTGAAGATGGTGCTAAACAATATCATTTCATGGGTATCTTGAAATATTCATCGAGCTTCCATTGACGTATTTCGCTGTCTTTAGGCGTTTCGTAAGCTCCCACTTTACTCGTCGTCCAATTCAACATATTTTTGCAACTTACCAAATATTCGGCTTCCTTACATGCAGTTATCATGGAATCTATCACTGGTACGCCAAGATTGTCCTGAACCTTTTGAAAGAACCCAAACTCTTTGGTGCATCCTAAAACAACAACTTCTGCGCCATCTTCTTTTACTGCACGTTCTGCTTCTCTCAGAATCCTTTCTTCTGCAAGATCCTTTTTATCTTGAAAATCAAGGACACCTAGCTCAACCGAGCGAAATGATGCCAGCTTACTTTCAAACCCGTATTTCCTTACGTTTTCTCTCATATAGGGAATCATCTTTCTACGCCCTACTATTATAGAAAAGGTAGCTCCTAACTTAACGGCTATCGATAGTGATGCTTCACATGGTGCTGTAACCACAAGTTTATTGCTCATCTCTCTGGCTTCATATAGGAATGGGTCATAAAAACACCCAATAATTGCAGCATCAAATCCGTCGATCTCTGCCTGTCTTATTTTATTCAACAGCTCAGGAGCAATTAACGCTGAATAGTAAAGATATTCTAGGTGATAAGGAGCCTTTGTAAGAGAGGTTGCACATATTGTACAATTTTCCACATATTTAAGGATATAATTTTTTATCTGGTCATCTAAAAAACTATAACCTATAGGGCTAATGTACATTAACTTCTTTGCATCCGCCATATTTAATCTCCTCCTTTAGTAATTTATTAATATAAGTGACAACGAACATAATGATGGGCTTCTAATTCCTTCATATCTGGATCTAGCTTTTTGCATTGATCCGTTGCAAAGGGACACCTAAGGTGGAAGCTGCAACCGGGAGGAATATTTACAGGACTGGGAATTTCGCCTCTTGAAGTTATTTTTTTAGGCTTAAGCTGTTCTTCCTCATCGGTAACGACCGGAATTGAGGAGAGTAACATTTGTGTATATGGGTGCAGCGGCTTCTCGAAAAATTCCTTGGTTCGAGCAATTTCGCAAATTTTGCCCAGATACATTATCGCAACTCTATGAGCCACGTTTCTCATTAAGCTGAGATCATGGGTTATAAAAAGATATGACAATTTATATCTGTTTTGTAGGTCCATCAAGCGATTTATAACTTTTGCCTGTATTGATACATCCAGAGCAGAGGTAGGCTCATCCAAAAGCACTAAATCGGGGTTTGTTGCAATTGCATGAGCTATAGCAACCAGTTGACGCTCCCCGCCGCTCAACGACCTAGAGAATCGATATGCATAGATTGAAGATAACCCTACTTCTTCTAAAAGAGCTTCAGGAGATGCAGGAAATCCTTTGTATCTATCATTTTTATGCAATTTCAACGGAGTGAACAATATTTGTCTTATTGTCCTTCTGGGATTTAATGAGGAATTAGGATCTTGAAAGACAATACGTATCTTACCTTTAATTTCATTAGATCTAAATTTATAAAGCGATGATATATCTTGGTCATTATAAAGTATTTGACCTTTTGTAGGTTCATACATCCCCACAATGGTATAGGCAACCGTGCTTTTGCCTGAACCAGACTCTCCAACTAAGCCCAACGTTTCTCCTCGAAATATTTCCAAGCTTACCCCGTCAACTGCCTTTACAAAGCTACCTTTTTTATATGGAAAATATTTCTTCAACATGCTCAACTTTAAAATAGGAATGTCCAACGTACTATCCTCCCTTTAGAGATCAGCCTTATGGCATGCAACGTAGTGATCGTCCTCATACAGAGTTAATTTTGGCTTTGTCCTGTTGCAATCTTCATTGCAAAAAGAACATCGTGGTTGAAATCTACATCCCTTAGGCGGATTCAGATAACTTACCATCTCTCCCGGTATACCTTCAGCTATGCCTTCTCCTGTCAATTTAGGAACGCATGCCAATAACGCTCTTGTATAAGGGTGAGATGGATTTGCGAAAAGAGAGCGGGTAGGACCTATTTCTACAATCTCACCACCATACATGATGCAGACGCGGTCAGTAGTTTCCCTTACGACCCCTAAGGAGTGAGTAGCCAAAATGACCGACATGCCAGTAGTTTTAACTAAATTATTAAGGAGACCCAAAATCTGTGCTTGTATAGTGACATCCAATGATGTCCCAGGCTCATCGGCCAGTAAAAGTTTTCTCTCGGTTGCCACTGACATAGCTATACATATCCGCTGTCTCATCCCGCCACTTAACTGAAAAGGATATGAATCAAAAATTCTTTCAGGATCCGGCAAAAGGACGTCAGATAAGGCTTTGAGCGCTATGTCCTTAATATCATTTTCGCTGTAATTTATCCCTTTGGCCTGCAAGTTTGCCCTTATAACGGAAGATATTTGTTCACCTACTGTAAAAACCGGATTTAAAGAACTGGTCGGATCCTGAAATATCATAGACATCTCTGTCCTTCTTGTATTTAGCAATTCTGTTTGACTCATCTTGTTAACATTGCACCCTTTATACAAAATGTCACCCTTAGAGCTAGCATTACTATCAAGAACTCTAAGTAATGCCCTAAAGGTGGTTGTCTTGCCACAGCCTGTCTCTCCCACTAAACCAAGCCTTTCGCCCTCGACAAGAGAAAAAGAAACATCGTCCAAAACATGCATCAAACCTTCGTAAACCCTGTAATACACGTTAAGGTCTTTGACTTCCAATAACACTTCGCTACTCATTGTTTTTCCTCCGTCGAGAAGAGATCTCTAAACCCATCTCCCAACAAATTAAACGAAAGTACGATGATCATAATAGCCAGCGCAGGAAATACAGTTAGCCACCACTGTGTAGGCATATACTTGGCTCCATCAGATATCATGGTTCCAAGAGCTGGTGTTGGTGGCTGTTCACCCAAACCAACAAAGCTTAGCGCAGCAGCCGTCATGATTACTATGCCCATATCCAGGGTCATCTTCGTCAGTATAGGAGACAAGCAATTGGGAAGCATCTCTTTAAAAATTATATGCATCCAACTTGCACCTAGCAGTTGCGCAGAGCGAACATAATACTCTCTATTTAACGTCACAGCCATCCCGTAAG
The DNA here is from genome assembly GCF_002433005.1 of Acetomicrobium sp. UBA5826. GTDB lineage: Bacteria > Synergistota > Synergistia > Synergistales > Acetomicrobiaceae > Acetomicrobium. Next base: position 24,600 of record NZ_DJHF01000017.1, read on the forward strand.
CTAATCGGGCATACCATGTCCACCACGTAATGGTTATAGCCAGCATGGCATTCATTAGATTTGGTTTGAGAAGTGCTGCAACCGATAACGCCAGGATTAAAGGTGGAACGGCAAGAAAGATGTCTGTAAGCCGAGTAATTAAAGAATCGATTAATGAACCTTGAAAATAACCTGCTATTAAACCCATAGTTGTCCCAAAGGGGACTGAAATACTTAGGACTACGACTCCCATTAATAGGGTCGACCTAAGAGCAAATATTATACGGCTAAATACATCTCTTCCCATGGGATCGGTGCCGCATAAATGTGCTAGGCTAGGAGGTTGATTCGCGTTCAAAAAATCGACCACTTTACCGGCATGAGTTGGATAAGGTGCAATAAAAGGGGCAAATATGGCAGCCAAAACTATCACAACAACGCCCACAAAACCTACGACAGACAACTTATTCTTAGATAACCTATACCAAGCTCTTCTAGTCTTATCGCTAAAGCTTCCAAAATTATCACACCTTTTATCGTTCATGAATACGCTCACTCCCCAGCTTTAAGCCTGACTCTGGGATCTATGATGGCTACTAGTATGTCAACAAATATGTTGGCTATTATGAAGACAAATCCGACGATGCAAATAACCGCACTCACCGCGTTTAAGTCTTTGAATAACATGGCTTCCACTCCATAACGCGAGAGGCCTGGCCAGTTAAATATTGATTCAACTAAAAAAGCATTAGCAAACAATGCGCCAATCTGAAGGGCTAATACAGAAACAGCAGGTATAACAGAAGGTCTGAGTAGATATTTAAAAAATATTTCTTTCTTGCTTAGTCCTTGGGCTGTCTCCATGACGATGTAATCTCTCTCACTGTTGTCTATCATAGACGATCGTGTAATCCTTGCCAGCTGGGCCATGCCATTCATTGCAAGGGCGGTCGCTGGAAGGAGAAGGTGAACAAAAGCATCTACTGCGACAGGAAAATCACAACGTAAAATACTATCCACCACGATCATCCCCGTAATCGGTTGAACACCTAATCCAACGCTTGTACGCCCTAAAACTGGGAGAATTGGCAATTTGTAACCAAAAAGGAGCATGAACAAAACTGCGAAAACAAATGAAGGTGTTACAACGCCTATATAAGCTATTATCCTAAGAAAGTAATCCATATAACTGCCTTGACTTGCAGTAGCAAGAACTCCGAGAAGTATTCCGAAAACACATTGAATTATAGCTGCAACAATTACAAGTTCTAATGTAGCAGGTAAATAAATCTTAATATCATCCGTTACCGATCTCATTGTCATTAACGACAGTCCAAAATCTCCCTTTAAAACACTGGCGATCCAATGAAAGTACTGATATATTATCGGTTGGTCCAACTTCAATTCAATTCTTAGAGCCTCAACTGCCTCTTCTGTAGCCCGTGGCCCTAATGCCATACGTGCTGGATCACCTGGTACAACTCTGGATAAAGTGAATATGATGATCGATAGCCCTACTAGAGCTACTAACGACCATAAGGTGCGCTTACAAATAAAGCGAAAGATCTCCATCAATTTTCCTCCCTGACAATAACTATAAATTAGCTGCCAGTTTATTCTTCTTTGAATTGGACACCCAGCATATACAACAAATCTAAACCAGGAACAATTGTTTTTTCTTGTTTCTGAAGTTCCGCAGGTTCCCACGTTAAATAACCAGATTGATAAGCGTGAACTTCCGGCTCTTCAAAAATAGGAATGTGAGGTTGGTATTCTACTATTAATTCTTGCGCTTTGTGATAAAGTTTTAGACGCTCATTTAAATCGGTTTCTTTAAGTGCCTTATCAATTGCTTCATCGATATCAGGGTACTTTACCCAACTTGTGTTAGTGTAGGTTCCAATTGATTCTGAATGATATATTGCCCGCAAAAGCGAACCTGCCTCGCTATAATGAGAAGATTCACTGATAGTGGTACCATGAGGGGTATCCTCCAAACGTGATGCCTGGTCAACAAACTTAGCCCACGGAACTTTGACAACCTCAACATTAACTCCCAGTTTATCAAAGTAAGTTTGGAAAGCTAAAGCTAGTTTTTCCCTATCGGGCACGTCAGCTACCCATGCTATTTCAACGGGAAATTGTTCAGGATTGTCGGCATATTTGGAAAGAGATAGCTCTTCTTTTGCCTTCTCCAAATCATAGTCATAATAAGGCAAACCAGAAACTGCACCTATAAGCGAGAGTGCAATTGGAGCTTTAGGTTGTTTTCTCCACGGAAAAATCTGAAGCAGCGCTTCATAATCTATGGCATAAGACAAAGCTTTCCTGAAATGGACATCATCAGTAGGGACTTTAGCATTGTTTAATGATAGATACAACATTTTGCCATTGGATATTGCAAATATATCAATCCCTTTAACTTTTTCGAGACTTTTATAGGTTTCCACAGGCTGATATTCGTCAGTAAACTCAAGCTGTCTGCGCATCATCATAGTTCTCACACTTACAGGCTCAGAAACGGCAAGCAATTCGAACCCTTCCGGATTGCCTGAGCTGAAGCCCTTCCAATATTCGGGAAATTTAACCGCTCTTAAATGTTGATTGTGTGCCATTTCTACAACCTTATAGGGACCACTCCCTGCATCGTTATTTATGAGCCAATTTGTCCCATAGTCTTTAAATTCGCCGTAATTTCCGTCTTGTAAATGTTCTAGAACTTGTTTTTTGTTGATAATATAAAATCGGGTAAGTGTAGAAAGAAACGGACCAAAGGGCTCGCTTAAGGTGATCACAACGGTATCATCCGAAGGATTTGAAATATCCTTCACTAGTCCTTCAAACAAGTAGGAAAAGCCTCTTTTGATCGTCAGAAGCCGCTTCATGCTAAATACCACGTCATCTGCAGTGAGCTTGTCTCCATTATGAAAAAGTATGCCATCTCGAATTTTAAACGTATATTTTAGACCATCATCAGATACCGTCCAAGACTCAGCAACACCTTTTTTTAGGTTACCTAAATAATCTTGGAATATCAAAGAATCGTATAAGTTTACTAAGGCGATCTGGGAGGCTCGATCATGTCCTTGGGCTGGATCTATATTGGGTGTATTAGAAGCGGTAAACCTCACTATACGGTCATCAACGGTAGCACAAGCGTAACTAGCAAAAACCATTCCAATAAACAAACCCATAAGTATAGCCCTAAAAATGACTTTCTTCATCTTTTTACTCCTCCTCAAATTTATACAACTAATAATATTAAGCAGTAACCAAGCACGCGCAATTTAACTAAAAATTATTTTGCCAACTCCACAATGGCAGCCCCGATTATTTGGATGACCTTTAAGTATTCGTCTAAGTCTATGAACTCATCTGCTTTGTGTGCTACATCTGGACTTCCTGGAAACTTCGGGCCAAAGGCGACTATATTTGGAAGAGCTTTTGCATAAGTACCCCCGCCCATCGATAGCAATTTTGCTTCTTGTCCGGTCTTTTCTTCATACACCTTCTGAAGCTTTCTTATTAATATGCTGTCTTCTGGCATGTTAAGCGGAGCCTTTTCGCGGAGGATTGATAAGGAAAATCCGTTCTTTTCTGTAAAAGCTTTAAGGGGAGAAACTATATCTTCGGATTGGAAGGTTACAGGAAAACGTATATCCAGCACTAAAGATATACACCCATCTTGGAATGTTAGTAGTCCCGGGTTGCATGTCAATTTGCCGGACAATTCATCTTGGACAAAAATTCCAAGATTCATACCATTTGCGTCGCCATAAAAGCATTTCCCTAGTTGACATATAATTTTGCCCCAATCCTCGTCGATAGAAGATCCTAAAACAAACATGAGATTTGCTATGGCATTTACACCTAATTCAGGAGTGCTACCGTGAGCAGCAACCCCAAATACTTTTAATGTAACCTCATTATCTTCCTCAAGAAGGGAGATTTTTATGTCATTACTTTGTGCGGTTTCCTTGATGGTGTTTAATGTTGTTTGTTTCTTATCTGGATCAAAAAACCTGATAGTGGCTTTTGCTTCGGAAGGCACGACATTGGGAACAGTCCCGCCATTAATTTCTAAAAGTATAGACTTTGAAGCCTTAGGCTGGATAAATGGCACATCAATACGTATATGCAGCTGTCCTTTTTCATATGCAATTATCGGGAATTCTCCGTCGGGTGTAAAACCCATCAGCGGTATTTCTCCGCAGTGTTCCAGATAATACTTCATATCCTTCATGCCGCTTTCTTCGTTCGTTCCAAATAAGATACGAATCCTGCGTTTTATAGGTATAGAAAGTTCCTTTATGGCATGCAAAGCCCATAACGCACCTATCGTCGGCCCTTTGTCATCCATCGTACCTCGCCCAAACATTTTATTTCCATGAATTTCTCCAGCAAAAGGAGGATATGTCCATCCGTCTCCGTGAGGGACAACGTCTAAATGTCCGAGGACAGCAACCATATCTTTTCCTTCTCCGTATTCTGCCCAACCAACGTAGCCATCCAGATTTTGTGTGGCAAACCCGAACAAAGAAGCTGTCTTTAAAGCCTGATCTAATGCCCTTTTAACCTCGATTCCAAAAGGAGCATTCGGGGCAGGGTCACCTTGAAGGCTTGGAATTCTTACCGACTCTTGCAAATTTAATATTATGGAAGGAAACAAATTTGTAATTTTAGCATCAAGGGAATTCATAGAAATCTCCTTTCACCTAATAACCTGAAACATTCATTTTCTTACAAATCTCGACGGCCTTCGGATCTTTGTAAATTCCGTTTTCTTCAAAGACATTGCCATCAAGCAAAATGGTAGGATTTAGGGTAACGCCATCCGTGTGAGATGCTGCAGACCAACATTTGCCCATAATTTGTATGCCTTGACTGCCAAAACCAAATTCTATACATCCAAAAATCCTCTCGTCTTCGACGATCCTGCCGGTAGGAGCATTTACGCCCGGATTAAAACCAAGAGAGTAGTGGGCGAGCCTGAACATATTCGGATCATTGAAAGATTTAAGCCACGTCTCAAAGATCTTTGCCTCTCTTCCTCCGGATATTGACTGTATCACACCTTTTTCTATCTCTAATGCAATCGGTTCCTTTATAATTCCAAGTTGTGCCGGAGGAAACACTGCTGCGTCAAATACTACTGTGCCGTTTATTGTCTCTTCTATGGGACACCAACTTACCTGGCCAGCTAGCATGATAGGATATCCCTTTTTCGTAGCCTTTTCTCCCGAGAGGCGTATCTTGCGTCCTTGGTTATATGCCACCAGATTGGTTCCGCTAGGGTTTTTGACTTCAACCTTATTTGCTTTCCCAAGTATCTCCTGGAAGTGACGCCCCAGCTCGACCACCATATCGTAATCGATTCTTTCGACACAATTTACCAGCATCATTACATCCATACCCGTAAGATTGATATATCTGCAACCTTTTTCCATAGCATCTCTCCAGGTCTGTGAATGCATAACGGTGGCGTATGCAATTTCTATCCAAACATCTGCATTTGCTGTCGCGGCTGCCATATGGGCTGGCATTTCGCTTGCAAAGGTCTTAACAGGGGTAGGGTAGTATAATACAATGGGTTTAGCGCCGATGGCATAAGCAGCATCACCAATCGCTTCGGCAACTCTTCTATCGCCTGAGCTGTCACAAGTAACAACGACAGTTTCTCCTTCCTTTGCAAGCATGACGTCCCGCACCAACTTCAGGGCTCCATTAATGGTTTCCATAGAACAATATTTTTCCGTTGGTTCTGTCCCGCTTTTAAATTCCATGATCAAATCGCCATCCTTTTTTATATATTACCTTGATTATATTCAAGCACGTGATTATTTACATCATCTAACGTAATAAATACCAGAATGACTATTTGTAATTTTCGAACAATTTGGGATTATCATGGCATATTATTTGTCAAATATTACAAAATTTGTGCTAATATATTGTAAGATACAATAAAATCTTATTGCGGAAAACATCCATTGGGGGGGATATTGATGCCTTTAACCGTAGAAGAAATGCTACAAATCGGCGATTTAAAGGATGTGGAAGTCTTGGCAGGCGAGCGCGGCCTTTCCAGTCGAGCGGTTAAGACCGTAGTGGTAATAGATGTACCAAATGCAGGTCAATGGATTAGAGGCGGAGAATTTTTGCTCACTTCTGGATACCTTTTTGCCGATAACGAGTTCTCCTTTATTGATCTGGTCGATAGTCTTGCCCAAAAAAATGCAGCTGCTTTAGGTGTTAAGATTGGTCGTTTCTTAAGTAAGATACCGGATGAAGCAATATCAATGGCCAACAAATACAATTTTCCTATCTTAAAGATACCTACATATATGAATCATGTAGATATTATAAATCCGGTGCTTTCAGCTATCATCAACACTCAATATAAATTGCTAGAAACAACGGAAACCCTAAGGAACAAATTTCTCGATTCGATCTTATTAAGCAAGGGAGTCGAAGATATACTTAATATATTGGAAGATTTTTTAAACATGGGCATAGCATTTGTCGACAATATTCTTGGGATACGTTATTATTCCCGAAATAGCGGCCTAAAAGAAGCAATTGAAAACTTATACATAACTGAGATAGCAAATAAATATCCAAACACTCAAATTACTATTGGGGATAGGGTTATAGGATATTTGATTTACGAAAAAGAGCCGAGTTATTTAACTCATTTTGCTGATATTGCAATTCGTGAAGCTCATAGGGCATTGCTCCTGAATTATCAAAAAATGGAATTTGCTCATGAAGTCGAAAGGCGCCATAGGGATGTATTTTTAAAAGATCTCCTGTACTCTAAGTTTAAAAAACCGGCGGAGGTGTTTCTGCAGGCCAAGATATATGGGTGGGATCCAACATGGAAACTAATCATAGTTGTAATTTACATCGATAACATACACAAAGAAAATTTCGATGATAATTTAACAAACAACTCCAGGAATGAAAATGAATTTTCGTTGTCCCAAAAATTCGCTGCCTATTTCCCGGGCACAATATTGACCCGGATTGACCCGCATTACGTAGCCCTAATTCCCGTAAAAGAGGAAAAAAGTTACACCTTTTTACGCAACAAAATAAAGGAACTACATCAAATAATATCACAATCTAAAAAAATTGACCTTGTCATAACCTTAAGTTCTGTAAAAAAGGATTTATTGGAAGCTCCCCGTGCTTTTTCCGAATGCCTGGAAACTTTTGACATCTTAAGACGAACTGAACAGAAACCAGGTGTATATTCATGGTGTGACCTCGGCGTAGAGAAGGTTTTATGTGCACTCAAAGGAACCGAAATGAGCCAAAACTTCTGGAGACATATTTTGGGCAAGTTGATTGATAGACAGGATGAAAGTTCATCGTTTTTGCTACAAACGCTTGAAGCACTTATTATAAACGACTGGCAAATGAGACCAACGGCCGAGTTTCTCCACATTCATTACAACACACTAAAATATAGAATTAAAAAACTGGAAGAAATTTTGGAAATCAATGGTCTGCAAGAGGGAAAACAACGCTTTGAGGTTACCTTGGCCTTTATGCTGTATAGGTTAGAGCACAACAATCTTTTACGAATTCCCCAAAAAAGTCAGTAAAATACACGCTAATTTCTAATGAGATGACGACAAAGGGTTAATGTGCTATAATAACAATGCTTTCGACTGCGAAGATACTATAATGAGAAGCAACGACACAACACAGGAAGTCCAATATCCTAAGCTTCTTAAATGGGCTGATGACGTTATCTGTAAATGCGTAGCTGCCGTCATGACGGGATCTGCTGGAAATCAGGTAAATAGAGTAGATGCCCTTGAAAACTTTTGGTAACCCAAGCGGACTCCGCCTTGGAATCATCGATGTCACGAGGCTTGGGATGTTCGAAGAGAAGGTGGGCCAGATAGCCAACTTTTAGCGATGATGTTGGTAGAAAAAGAGGATGCGACAAGGTTGTCCCCAAGGTCGCAGAGTTTAGGGTGCCCTCCCAAGCTGTATATTACTGTTTCGATAACGGCTATTCCCTTAAGGGACGCTAAGTTTACAAATAAAGGCAATACCTATTACATTATTGCCAATAGCCTAACGTTCAGCGGATTGATACGAAGCCCAACGTCTTGTCCTTCCTGCCAAAGGTCATCATCACGGCGATACGGTTCGATCACGCGGACTGTATCGCCTGATGCAAGTTTGACGACATATTCAATTTCGTCTCCTAAAAAGACGCTACTTACTATTTGGCCCCTCAATGTCCCATCATCTGGAGAGACAATTTCGATCGATTCTGGCCTGATGGCCGCCGCAACTTCATCTCCCACTTTAAGTTCTAAGCTTTTTTCGTCAATATGAGCAATAACTGTTATTCCATCAATTAACACTTTAGTAAAATTGCCATTAATGGACGTTAGTTTTCCCTTAAGGATATTGGCCCGGCCGATGAAATCAGCAACGAAAAGGGAAGCGGGGTTTCTATAAAGCTCAAATGGAGTCGCTATCTGTTCGACCTTGCCTCCGTTTAAGACGGCAATCCTGTCTGCCAGAGCTAATGCTTCCTTTTGGTCGTGGGTAACATAAATGCAGGTGATTCCGAGGCGCTTCTGTAAGCTGCGAATTTCGGAGCGCATGTAAATTCGAAGCTTCGCATCGAGGTTGGACAACGGTTCGTCCATCAGCAGCACCTGAGGGTTAATAACTAACACCCTTGCCAAGGCAACCCTTTGTTGTTCTCCGCCCGAAAGCTGATTTGGGAATCGGTCTTCTATTCCACTTAAGCTTACCGTTTCGAGGGCCTCTGTGACACGCTTTGCAATCTCTCCGGTCGGCAACTTCCTAATCTTAAGGCCATAAGCGATGTTGTCAAATACCGTCATATGGGGAAATAGGGCATAGTTTTGGAACACAAATCCTACGTTGCGTTTGTTTGCGGCCACAGTCGTTACGTCATGCTTGCCGATGAAAACTTGTCCTTCTGTAGGCGTCTCAAAGCCTGCAATCATGCGCAGGATGGTGGTCTTTCCGCATCCTGACGGCCCAAGCAAAGTTACAAGCTCACCTGCATTAATCTGAAGGTTGACATCGTCTACCGCCTTAAAGGCAACTTCGCCACTATTAAATATTTTGGTCAAACGCTTAAGACAAATGGGCACGGACAATTTATATCCCCCTTTGTCCCTTGAGGTTAGGATAAAGTGCCTCGAAAAGCAACCTTATAACCCACATGGCCATAGCAACGATCAATATCAGGACCACGGAGAAGGCCGCTGCCTGGGCAAAAAGCAGCTCTGTAATGCATTCAAGAATACGCACGGCCAGCAAGCTCCATCGCACCGAGACCAAAAATATCGTAGCACTTATCGCGGTCATTGAGACCACGAACAAATATTGTGCCCCGGTTATGATCGCCGGTGCAATCAAAGGTACCGTTACTTTTCTAAATGTTGTCAGCTTCGAAGCGCCCAAGTTTAGCGACGCTTCTTCTAGTGAGGTATCTATTTGCTTTAGCGTTGCCGTCGTAGCCCTTATTCCTGTTGCATCATATCTCGATACGCATAACGCCACTATGATCGCCATGGTTCCGGTAAGCACAATAGGGCCTGAGCTAAATGCAATGGCGTAAGCGATGCCTACGACTGTCCCAGGCAACACGTAGTTGAGCAAGGACACAAACTCCAAGGCTTTCTGTCCGGGAAGTTCATGTCTGTTTACCAGATAACCTATGACGACTCCTATCGCGCCGCCCATGATGGTCGAGACCAGGGCAATTGTAACGGTATCCCTCACTGCCTTCCGCCCCACGGTAAAGACGTATACGTAATTTTCAAGGGTAAGACTGTTATCCACTCCCCAAACTTTGACAAGGGACCCGATAAATATAATGGAATACAAGAAAATTATGAACAAAGAAATGAGAGAGATTACGGCTAGCATCACAACTTCGGCAAACGTACCGGCACCTTTGGGTTTTGAGCGAGCTCCGGCTTTACCTGACACGGTAACGTAATAACGGCTTTCTACCCAATAATGCTGAAGCAAGTACACAATCAGTGCGGGAACGAGCAGTGCAAAAGAGATAGCGGCTCCTCCTTGCATATCGTACATTCCCGTTATTTGCATGTAAGCTTGCGTCGTTAACACAGGAAAGGTATGTCCTGCCATGACAAGTGGAGTTGCAAAATCCGCAAGCGAGCTTCCAAAGAGCAGCAAAAACGCGTTTGCAAGCCCCGGTATACTCAAAGGCAACGTCACCGTGCAAAAGGCCTGCCACTGGGTACTTCCCATGCTCATGGCTGCGTCTTCAAGGTTTGGGTCTATAGCTTCAAGCACTGCCGTAAGCGTTAGGAATGCCACCGGAAAGTAGGTCAAAGTTTCTGCTATCCAGGTCCCAAGGAATCCATAAATGTTAAAATCTGGCATATGAAGCAGTTTAAGCAGCAATCCGTTTGGCCCCAACACCATGGTTAAGGCAATGCTGCTGGTAAAAGGCGGGGATACGAAGGGAAGCACGATGATCGCGCGTAAAAACCATTTGACGATTTTGGGCAGTTCAATTCTCGTAACTGAAAAGGCAAACAAAAACCCCAAGGCCGTTCCGCCAAATCCTACCGCTGAAGCCAGAATCATACTGTTTACGAAGGCTTTTTTGTTGTACCAACTGCTAAATACCTTACTTAAAACCGCTAAGCTCCATTTGCCATCGGCAAAAAACACCAGATAAATCAGCCGCGCTAGCGGATACAAGACAAACAGGCCTAAGAATATCCATATCCCAAGCCATAAAACCACCAACGCGGCATCTGTTTTTTGAATTATCCCCTTTTTACTGAAGTACCTCATTTATCCATCGTTCGACGAGGCGATCGCGATTTTTACCCGCCCACTCGACGTCCAAAGGCAGAACCTTTATTTTTGATATGTCTAAAGCCGGATCGGAAACCGGCACGTTAGGGTTGCTGGGTATCAAGTTGATATCGTTTTCCTCGTATAGTTTCTGCATCCTTTCTGTGGAGGCCCAATCTAAGAACCTCTTGGCAAGATCCAGGTGTTTGGCACCCCTGACCAGGCCCATTGCCTCTATGCCAGCAACGACGCCTTCATTGGGATAGCTTATGACTACGTCGTAACCTTTCTTTTGCATCTCCAGGGCATCGACCAAAAAGAATATACCGCCTGCTGCCTGTCCTCTAGCTATGGGAAGCGCTCCGCCGGCGCCGCTTTTAGTGTAAAGCTGGACGTTTTGGCTTAAGGCCTTTTCGTATTTATACGCCTTATCCTCTCCCATGGCTTGTATGACGCTTAGCAACCTGTACATTCCAGTGCCTGAAGTCCTTGGGTCGGCCATTTGAAGCTGTCCCTTATATACGGGGTTCAGGAGATCCTGCCAAGACGAGGGCGGATTTAAGTTGTGGTCTTTCAAAAACTTCTTATTGAACATGAAACAAATGGGATCAATGGCCACGCCTGTCCAGTAGCCCTTTGAGTCTTTGAAGGCATCGGGAATCTTTACTGCGCCCTTCGGCCTGTAAGGATCAAACAATCCCTTTTGAACACCGTCTACAAACGCCTCGGCCATATTGCCGAACACCACATCAACCTGAGGGTTGTTTTTTTCCGCCTCAAGCCTTGCCTGAACTTCTCCCGACGAAAACCTCATCCAGTTGACTTTGATACCCGTATCCATCGTGAAGGCACTGAATATGGCATTTGCGTAGCGCTCGGACCATATCGTGTAAGCGTTGAGCTGCTCTTTTTCCGCATGGGCAGAGCCGGCCATAAACAGGCCTAAAAATGCAAGCAAAACAACCGCAACTAAACGTCCGTAACCTTTCATCATTGACCCCCCTTACTTTCAATAATCCTGATCTTAATTTAGACACAAGGAGGTCCGCTGCCCATATCCAGATATGCCCATCATTTGGGCAATTCTGGATATGCTTTCCACTTAAAACATCAGGAATAAAGATGGCACCTGCACAGATGCCCCTTGGAAATTTCTATCTCATCGGGTTCTTCTTTTGAACATATATCCATAGCTTGCAAGCATCTGGTGTGAAAGAGACAACCCTTAGGGGGATCCAGGGGACTTGGTATCTCTCCCCGCGGTATTTTTCGGATCCTCTTTCCCCTGCCTACGCTGGGTATTGCCTCTAGAAGGCTCATTGTGTAGGGGTGTTTCGGGTTCGAAAATATTTCGTCCTTGCTTCCCAATTCCATGATTTTGCCCAAATACATGACCGTAACGTGAGTGGCAATGTAATCTACCACTGCAAGGTTGTGGGTTATGAAAAGATATGTCAATTCTAGGCTTTCTTTCAGTTCCTTTAACAAAGCCAAGGTCCTCGCCTGAACGGATACGTCGAGTGCGGATGTGGGCTCGTCTAAGACTAAGAACTTGGGACGCAACACAAGAGCTCTTGCCATCGCTATCCTTTGCCGTTGACCACCGGAAAATTCATGGGGGTATCTGAACATATGCTCCTCCCGCAAACCGACGCGCTCCAGAATTCCTTTAATTCTGACGTATATCTCATCTGATGGAAGCTTGTAATGTATTTTCAACCCTTCTCCGACGATATCTTTGATCAGCTTTCTGGGGTGTAGAGAGTTGTACGGGTCTTGTTGAACTATTTGCATTTCTCGCCTATATTTGATCAGATCTTTAGAACCAAGATCGGTGATATCTTCACCCTCAAAACAGATCTTTCCTGATGTAGGCTCGATAAGTTTGAGAATTAGCCTGCCCAGCGTACTCTTGCCGGAACCTGACTCTCCGACGACGGAAAAGATGGAACCTCTTGGAATATTCAAAGAAATATCGTTTATTGCTTTTACCTTGCGAGGCTTGGAAAATATAGATTTTTTAATATCAAAGTATTTTCGCAGATTTTCAATTGTAACGATTGCTTCCATGTCTAGCCCTCCTTCACGCCGTCAGAATAGAGATGACATGCGACGAAATGCCCTGGCGATATTTCACTTAAAGTAGGAGGTTCCGTGCGACATCTGTCAAAACAAAAATCACACCTGGGATGAAACCTGCATCCGGAGGGAGGGGATACCAAATCAGGCACAGAACCAGGGATGCCGGTCAACTCCCTAGAAGCTCCTATTATTGGAATAGAACTTATCAGACCCTTTGTATAAGGGTGCAAAGGTTCATCGAATATTTCCTCCGAGTTAGATATCTCGATGACATTACCGGCGTACATCACGGTTATCCTGTCGCAAAATTCTGAGGCAACCCCAAGATCGTGGGTTATCAGGATAACTGCGTTTTTCCCAATCTTCACCAATTCGTCCAGTAATTGAAGTATCTGTGCCTGAATGGTTACGTCTAGCGCAGAAGTTGGTTCATCGGCTATCAGTAGTTTTGGTTTTATCGCCAGTGCCATGGCAATCATTACCCTTTGGGCCATGCCACCGCTCAATTCGTGGGGGTATAAATCTATCGATCTTTTCCAATCAAGACCCACCATTTCCAGACTCTCAGGCACAAGCTTGTAGGCATCGCCTATACTGATATCATTGCAATGGGCTATTGTCTCTGCAATCTGAAATCCTACCTTAAAAACGGGGTTTAGGGCAGAAATGGGTTCTTGAAATATCATGGACATTCTTTTACCTCGAATATGTCTGTCCATATCCTCTTCGGAAAGTTTTAGGATGTCATTGCCCTCGAACAAAATTTGCCCATCTATTATTTCACCTGGAGCCTCTATTAGTCTCATGACAGAAAGAGCGGAAACCGATTTTCCGCACCCTGTTTCTCCGACTATTCCCAAGCGCTCTTCTTCGTTCAGCCATAATCTAATGCCGTTAAGAGCCTTAATAGTCCCTCTGTATGTGTGGAAGATAACTCGTAAGTTTTCTACGTCAAGCAACCTCGACATGGCGAAAACTACCTCCTAATCCTCGGATCCATCATGTCACGTATACCATCGCCGAGAAGATTAAATCCCAAGACTACCAATGCTATGAATAAACCGGGAAATGTCGATATCCACCACTGTTCCACGAGATAGCTTCGGCCATCGCTTACGATAGCACCCCATTCAGGTGTAGGAGGCTGGGCACCAAGGCCGAGGAAGCCCAAACCGGCTGCCGTCAATATTATGGACCCCATCCTCAAGGACAGCTGAACCAACACTGGCGACATGCACATAGGCAATATATGAAGGAGCAATATCCTAATGTTGCTGGCGCCTAGAGCTCTTATCGCTTCAATGTAAGGCAACGATTTTATCTTCATTGATTCGGCACGCGCTAACCTTGCTATAATGGTCCACCCTACCAAGGATATTGCGATGATTGCATTAAATACTCCACGACCCAGCATGGCCGATAAAGCCATGGCCAAGATCAAGTTGGGGAAGGACAAAAAAACATCGGTAATTCTCATTAAAACATCGTCGATTACACCGCCAAAATATCCTGCCGTTATACCTACTGCAAGCCCTATCGTTCCGCTTATCACTGTTACAAGCAAAATAATACCAACTTCAATACGCGCCCCGTATACAACTCTGCTAAAGATATCCCTGCCAAATTGATCCGTCCCGAATATATGCTCACTGCTTGGAGGGAGTAGGGTTTGAGAAAGATCGACTTCTATAGGATCGTAGGGAGCTATTAAGGGAGCAAAAATGGCAATTAATATGAAAAAGGCAACCAGAACGGTTCCCACCATCGCCAGTTTGTTTTGTCTCCATAGATAAAGGGTATGTTTCCAATCTTCGACCAAAAGTTGTCGGCGTGATATCACGTTCGAGCCTTCGTTATGCAAACTGCAACCCCCCTATACTCTCATCCTTGGATCTAAAGCTGCGTAGATTATATCAACAACCAAGTTGACTAGGGAATAAACAACAGCGACAAATAGGGTGCCACCCATGATTGCCGGATAATCCAAGAGAAGCAAAGAATTGACTATGTATCGACCGAGCCCGGGCCAACCGAAAATTGTTTCAGTTAAAACAGCTCCCTCGAGCAAGCTGCCGAAGGTCAATCCTATTACCGTAACAACAGGTATCAAGGCATTGCGCAAGGCATGTCTGTATATGACAAGTCTTCTTCCTATTCCTTTGGCCTTAGCTGTTCTTATGAAATCTTGCCTTAATACGTCTAACATGCTCGATCGCATGATTCTGGCAATTGAAGCTGTAGCCGAGTAACCGAGGACGACAGCGGGTAATATTATATGCGATAAAGCATCTTTAAAAGCACCAAAGTCTCCTGCCAGAAGGGAGTCCAACAGCAAAAGACCCGTAACCTTGGGCGGCATGACGGTAAATATTCCAACCCTCCCGCTGCCTGGCAGCCAACCCAAACGATAATAAAAGAGAATTAATAGCAAAAGGCCCGTCCAGAAAACGGGCATAGATACACCCAATATAGAAAAAACTCTACAAAAATGATCTACCAGCTTGTTACGATGTACCGCAGAAAAAATTCCCAAAGGTACTCCTAAAATTATGGAGATTAGAGCTGCCACTATGGCAAGCTCTAACGTTGCAGGGAAAAACTCAGCAATATCCTTTATGACCGGCCTGTTGCTTTTAATTGATACTCCCAAATCACCTCTCACGACACCCGACATGAAATCGAGAAATTGGTCGAAAAGGGGTTTGTCCAAACCTAAGCGCCTTCTCATCTCATCAACCAATTCTATAGGGGCGTTGCCTCCTAAAATTGCGCCTACGGGATCTGCAGGTATTGCTCTAGCTACCACGAAGACCACAACGGATACGCCAAATAGGACGATAAGCATCAAAAATAACCTTTTTATGATGAAGGTTTCAAGCTTCATTTATACTTAATCCCCCTGCTTTATCTCTGAATAGATTCAATCATATGTAAGGGGTTTAATAAACCCCTTACATATGATTTATATTCCAACATCTTGCAAAAAAGGTATTTAAGAGAAGTCTCCAGTATGACTCGGAGCTTACTTCTTCGAAATTTTAGTAAAGTCGAAGGTGATGCTGTAACCTGCAGCTGCCTCTTCAAATCCTATTAAATTATCCCTTATTACCCAGAAATCCAATGGTTGATAGAGCAGAGCAAAGGAGCTTTTCTCGATCCAATATTCCTGAAGTTCCTTGTAAAGTTCCAATCGCCGTTCGTCGTTTAATTCCAATCCTGCTTTCTCCGCAAGATCAGCTGCATGATCGTCGTACCACATGGTCCTCCAGGCAAGTTGCTTTACCCTGTAGTTTGCGAAGGGCTTTGCCAAGGCATCCGGGTCCGGATAATCAATGCCCCATCCTGCCAATATCATTTGATGTCCCTGCTGCCTGAATTTAGCGTACATTTCAGAAGCCGGCATTGTTGTCACCTTGGCTTTTATCCCCACTTCCGCGAGGTTGGATTGGATAAGCACGGCTTCATCCATTCTGATTTGAGTCGGATTCGTCAAAAGTTCGACTTCAAAACCTTCAGGGTACCCTGCTTCTTTCAATAATTGCCTTGCCTTTTCTACATCCTTTTTGTACGGGTTCATCTCGATATAACCAAAGTAGCCGATGGGAATAAAGTTTTGGTTAAGTACGGCAAACCCCTTGAGCACTGAATCAATTATCGCATCGTAATCAATCGCGTATTTGACGGCTTTGACAACTCTCTCGTCCTTAAAGGGCCCCCACTGGGCGTTCATGGCAACGTATTCATTGGACTGAGACGGGACTGTTACCAATTTAACGCCCTTTTGGGGCGAATCTCTGAGCTGGGCAGCCTGTTCCGTCGTAACCCTCCAGGCCACATCGACATCGCCTTTTTGCACAAGGAGAAACTGAGTCGTCGCTTCAGGCACGTCTTTAATATATATTTGTTTAATAGCAGGTTCACCACCCCAATAGTGCTGATTAGCGCGAAGCAAGATGTGATCATTTCTCTTCCATTCGACTATCTCATAGGGCCCCGCGCCTGCTCCTGCAGATTTATCCTGGAGGAAGGCCTCTCCAAAGTCGCCGTTTGTTTCGTTTGCCATGACGACTTTCTTGTTTACAATTCCTCCCCAAGAGCCTCCTAAAATAGAAAGGATTATATTCGGGGCGAGGGGTTTGGTCTTTAAAACGACAGTCCTATCATCTTCTTTTAGGATCGTTTCATTCATATTTTCCTTTGTTAAACCAATTTCCTCCAACAACCATGCAGGCGACTTTCCAATGCTAAGAAGCCTTTGAAAGGAAAAGATAACGTCGTCGGCTGTGACGGGATCGCCATTGGAAAAGCGAGCGTTTTTTCTAAGATGAAATACATATTTCGTGCCGTCTTCCAGGATGTCCCAGCTTTCTGCCAAGGCCGGTACGGGAGTTAAAACTCCATTAACCGGTTGTATATGGGTTAGCCCCGAATAGCCTGCCTCCGTTATTTGTGCCGCAAAGGTCTCGTAACAAACGGCCGGGTCCAGTGAAATTAATATCTGCGTATCAGCAGCGATAACTAATGAATCTTTGGGAATCGCTGCAAAAGAAGCAGAGGCAAACAAAAAACAACTCAGAAACGCCAAACACCACACCATAACCCTTTTCCTCATTCACTTATACCTCCTCAACTGATAGGGTATCGTTATTTTACCAAGACATTATAATCGGTGTCAAAAACACTAAATTTCCAGAAAGATAGGGACGGCTTCTCTGGTTTCGCGCAGTTTCATTCAAAAGAAAACCGTCCCCGAAATATAAGATGCCTATAAATAAAATAAGGAATTATTGTTATAACCTAATTCAATTCCAGATATTTTTTGGCCAGCAGCACGTATGTCGCCACGCCTTGCCACAAGACATCTTCATCCACGTCAAATTTGGGGTGATGGTGAGGATATATTATACTTTTCTCTTCGTTTCTGATGCCAAGTTGAACAAATACGCCGGGAATTTTTTGCGAATAGAAGGCAAAATCCTCGCCACCCATAGTCATTTCGGCTTCTTCCATTGGTCCAAGCACACATAAAGCTCCTATGCCAACATCTACAAGGCCTAAGTCGTTTACGGTTTTGTCATCACCAAGGTCTCTAGACAGGTATTGTACAAAATTGAAGATAAAAAAGTTGAAATTACTTGACACGTTTGAAACTCAAGTTTATAATTTCAAAATTATTAAATTCTGGTTTGGAGGGATCGTCATGTCTAAATTTGTAAATTGCGTAGTGTGTGAAGGAAAGGTGGAAGTATCCGATGAACTTTTAGAAGGGGAAATTATTACCTGTCCCGACTGCGGGTCTGAACTGGAAGTGATTTCTTTGGATCCCTTAACGGTGGCAGAAGCACCCGAAGTGCAGGAGGATTGGGGAGAATAATGGCCAGGGTCTTCATGTTCTATTCCCGTCTCAGGGCTGAGGAGAAAATGATAATTGAGGCAGCAAAGGCAAGAGAAATTCCATTAGAATCGATTGTCGTCTCCGACTTGGCCTGGCCCAACGATATCTGTCAAAGGAAAGATGTGGCCCTATGTCGCTGTATTGGACACAGGCAAAATCTTGCGTTGGCGTTAACGTTAGAGGCAAAGGGCGTAATCACGATAAACCATTCCGACGTCATGAATACATGTTCGGACAAAATCGCCACTTCTTCGAAGCTCTCCATAGCAGGCATTCCCCAACCCGATTATGCTGTGGCCTTTTCGCTGGAGGGTACACTAAAATGCGTTGAAAAAATGGGATATCCCGTAGTCTTGAAACCCCCTGTCGGCAGTTGGGGAAGGCTTTTGGCAAAAGTCAACGACAAGGATGCGCTGGAAGCAGTAGTCGAACATAAGCTGCACTTGGGTTCGCAGCACAGCGCAATTTACATTCAAAAATATGTCGACAAAAATGGATTCGACATAAGGGCCACCATAATAGGAGATTGTCCCGTATCAGCCATAAGAAGATGCAGCAATCATTGGATTACGAACACAGCAAGGGGCGGCGAGGCACAAAGCTACCCTTTGACCGATGACCTTAAGAAATTGCTTGTTGATGTTCAAAGGGCTATCGGTGGAAAATTACTAGCCGTCGATGTGTTTGAGACCTATAACGGCTATCTCGTGAACGAAGTCAACGGCCAGCCGGAGTTTAGAAGCTCTCACGAAAGGGTAACAGGCGTTGATGTTGCCGGAAAGATAGTCGAGATGGCTTGGACATTGGCTCAAAAGAGTGATGAAAATGACTTTTAAGGCAGCGGTATGGGGGGCAAGCGGAATGGCAGGCGGGGAGGTTCTGCGAATATTGGCCCGACATCCCGATATAAAAGTGGAATGTGCCGTCTCAAAGAACAAAAATGGACAATTCATATGGCAGACACACCCTCATTTAAGGGATGAATATGGCGATTTAACATTTTGCGACCATGATGAGGCATTTTTAAAAGATACAGATATCGCATTTTTAGCAGTCCCTCACGGCACAGCCGTGCCCGTCATCGAAAAATACTTGGAAAAAGGCACGAAGGTAGTAGATCTGTCTGCTGACGTTAGGCTTTCTTCTGCTAAAGATTATGAAAAATGGTACGGGTCGCCTCATCCAAACCCGGATTTATTGATCCGTTCAGTGTACGGTTTGCCCGAGCTCCATGGAAAGGAAATCGAGGGGTCAAATTTAGTGAGCGGAGTAGGTTGTAACGCAGCCTGCTGTATATTGGGGCTTTTCCCCCTCGCAAGAGAGGGCTTGATAGAGGAAGTCCGAATCGAAGTGAGGGTTGGATCATCGGAAGCCGGTGCAATACCGACCGTCGGAACCCATCACCCCTACAGAAGCAGGACGTTAAGAGTGTATGAACCTTTTAGGCATCGCCACTTGGCTGAAATCTTGCAGGAACTTTCCCTTGAGGAAAATGCGGTAACGATGACGATGACAGCCGTGGAAATCGTCCGGGGTGCACAAATGTTGGCTCATATTCGATTGTCGAAAAAAGTGAGAGAGGGAGAAATATGGAGGCTCTACAAGAATGCTTATAAGGACAAGCCCTTTTTGCAGCTTTGCCCGGCCAAACCCGCTCATCTCAGGTTTCCCGAACCAAAGATGGTGACGGGTAGCAATCAGGCAATGACCGGTTTTACCCTCCACGAGGACGGGCGCAGGATGTTGGTAGTTACGGCCATAGACAACCTGATGAAAGGGGCAGCAGGAACGGCTGTCCAGGCATCCAACCTGATGCTGGGGTTAAACGAAACCGAAGGACTTACCATGATGCCCGTTTACCCCGTGTAAGCAACATGACTCACTGAAAGGAGAAAGGACAGTGAAGTATCAAAACCTTAGTTCCATTAAAAGGGGAGTAGTAAAGATAGGGGGAGCAAGCGGCAATAACCTTGAATATCTCGTCAAGGAACTTTCTGAAAGAGTAAAAAGGGGAGAAGAGTGGCTTCTTGTTCATGGCGGAAGTTCTTATATGGATAATCTGTCGAGGGCTTTAAACATGACCCCAAAATACGTCGTAAGCCCTAGTGGTTTTAGAAGCCGCTTCATAAATTCGACCGATCTGGAATTGTTTCGAGCTGCATGCTCTGTATTTTCCGTACAACTTGTTAGCTCCTTCGGTCAACAGGGGGTTAATGCCGTCCCGCTTTATCCGCCAGACAACATATCCGCCGTTGCTAAAAGAAAGGATGTCCTACGGGTTACAGAAAATGGCAAAGTGCGTTTAATCAGAGGCAATTGCAGCGGATTTATTACGTCCTTTCGAAACGATAGTATCTTTGCATTGTGGGATTTAGGTGCACTTCCCGTCTTGCCTCCTCTGGCTTATGACGAGAAAGGTAACGGTGTCTTGAACGTCGATGGGGATCGCATGGCTGCTGCAGCAGCTGTTTCTCTTAAAGCAGAAGTATTGGTCATATTAAGCAACATTCCGGGATTGCTTCAAGATCCAAACGATACTTCCACGTTGATTAAAATGTCGGCGCTCGAAGACTGGACCGAACTGGAAGGCTATTCTCGGGGAAACATGAAGCGCAAACTGCAAGCGGCAAAAGAAGCGCTCGAAGGCGGAGTCAATTCGGTTTTTATAGGAGACAGCAGGCAACAAAATCCGATAAAGACGATATTCTCTGGAGGAGGGACGCACTTATGTCGGAGCTTTACGGAAGCCGCGGTATAACTTTAACATACGGGAATGGTGCAATAATCAAAGATAACGAAGGAAAAGAATATATAGATTTTTATTGCGGCAGTGGAGCTGCGCTCTTCGGACATTGCCATCCCTACCTTGTTAAAACATTAAAAGAAGCATCGGAAATGCCGTGGACGGTAGGGATAGGCATGGGATCGGAAAAGAGAAATAAGTTCATGGAATCCTTAAAACAGATATTTCCGGACAGAGAATGCTTCTTCTGCAACAGCGGATCTGAAGCAGTGGAGGCTGCACTTAAACTTGTCACCTTTTTAAACACGAATAGAAAAAAAATCCTTGCCCTGCGCCGAAGCTTTCACGGACGCACGCTTGGGGCTTTGTCTTTAACCTTTAACCCTCTTTACAGAAACCCTTGGACACACGTTCTTTTGCCCATAACCCATTTAGAACCAGAGGAACTGCCGTCAACGATAGATGAAGATACCGTTGCGGTATTTGTAGAGCCCGTCAGGGGGGAAGGCGGAGTCTATCCCCTCAAGAAGGATATTGGGAAGAAGATAACTGAGGCGTGCAAATTGCACGGAGCTTTGCTCGTCAGCGATGAGGTTCAATGCGGTTGGGGAAGGTGCGGCGATTATTCAGTAAGCGAACAGTGTGGTCTTGATCCTGACATAATATGTCTCGCAAAGGGTGTGTCCGGAGGTTTTCCCGTAGGGATGATGCTGTGGAAGGAAAAGTTAGGCGGCTTTCCTACCTCGGGGCACAGTTCAACATATGGAGGCAATCCTCTTGCCATGGCTTTGGGGCTAGCTACTATATCATTATTGCAAGGTGAAGGCTATATGCAAAAGGCGGTGGAATTAGGTAGCTACTTCAGAGGTCTATTACAAAAAATTGACTCGCCGCTTATACGTGAGGTGCGAGGAAGGGGGTTGTTGAACGGAGTGGAGCTTTCCATAAAATCCATACCCTTAGTCAAAGCACTTCAGGATAGGGGTGTACTCGCCCTTCCGGCCGGACCTTTTGTGGTGAGATTTTTGTCACCCCTGACGTCTACGACAGAGCATTTTGAAAAAACAGCTGACATCTTTAAAGCTGTATTGAAAGAGAAGGAAAAGGGAGATGTCTGCTGAAAGAAATTTGCTCTTCGATCTGGTTTCAATAGCCAGCGCAAGTTACAACGAAGCCGAGGCGTGTGATTATCTCAATGCCCGCCTCCCTTCTTTGGGGTGGGACAGGTCCTACATAGACGATGTGGGCAATGTCGTGGCCACGAAAGGGGAGGGCGATAACGAAATAATCCTTCTCGGTCACATTGATACAGTTGAGGGCGGACCAAAGCCCAAAGTAGAAGACGACACCCTATGGGGGAGGGGTGCTGTCGATGCAAAGGGGCCCCTTTGTGCGATGGCTTTAGCCGGCGGCAAGGTAAAACTTGCACGAAACTGCAAATTGACCCTCATTGCCGCCGTCGGAGAGGAATCTGACTCACGGGGCATCCTTTACAGACTGTCGCTCCATAAGCCTAAAGCCTGCATCGTGGGAGAGCCGTCGAACACTCGGGGAATAACCATAGGCTATCGCGGTTGTATTAGGGTAATCCTCAAGGCAGAGGACGGCGGAGGCCACAGAAGCGCCGACGCAGGTCCCCTTACCAGCGTTACCCTGGCAGCTTCGGAGATATTAAATCGATTGCGCTCAAATGACCAATCGGGCAAATCCATTGCATATGATCCATCAGGGGCTGTCGTTTATATGTGGGGAAGGGAAGAGGGGCAAAGAAGTGCAAAGGTGGAGCTCGATATACGCATTCCCATCGGAGGCGCCCTAGAAGAATACCGCTTCTTGGTCGAGAAGATATGCGAAAAATATGAGGTAGAACATGACGTCATCCTTGCTATACCCTCTCACGTGACGGACAAAAACAACATAGTCGCAAAAGCCTTTCGCACAGCCCTGAGACGACAAAAACTGGAACCCCGCGTTGTCGTCAAAAGCGGAACGGCTGATTTCAATCATGCAGCTGCTTGGGATTGCCCTATGATCGCATACGGACCCGGCGACAGCACCCTAGATCACACTATGACCGAACATATCGTCTTAAGTGAATATTTAAAATCTATCGACGTTCTCGAAACTGCGATAGCATTGATCTCTTCTTATGTGTCAAGTGGGGTATGATTTTTGTGATAAAATAACAGAGAAGCGAGGTGATAACCATGTTTGACAACAACATTGAAGTCTTCGTAAAAGGCATAGCTGTGGACGAGGACAATAACCATATTGTCATGCTCAGTGACAAGGAGGAAACTAAAGTCCTGCCTATCGTCATCGGACCCGTTGAAGCTATGGCCATTTTAATGAACTTGCAGGGCGTAACGCCCAGTCGCCCACTTACTCACAACCTCTTAAGAAACCTATTGGACCTTTTGGGCGCGGAGGTGGAGCAAGTCATAATCAACAACATTAAAGACAATGTCTATTATGCTAACCTTTATCTTAGGCACAAAAGCTACACATATGAAGTTGATTCTCGCCCCAGCGATGCAATCGCCCTTGCCGTCGCCTATAACGCACCAATATACATGGACATAAAGCTGACGGAGTTTACCGTAAATTCTTCTGATTTAAACGTCGGACACAATTAACCGACTTAACACACGCCAAACATTAAGACAAAAGATAAGCTTAGCAACATTATAGAAAGTTAATTCAGTTAATTTTTTACATAATGTCTATTCTTTAAGGACAGGACTTTCTAAAACCTTTAAACTTAAAATCCTGTCAACTCTAAAAACCCTTTCTCCCTGTCTGGAGTTGCAAAATGCCCGTACTCCTATGTATTTTTTCTCTTTATATTCCATCTCTCCGACTTCAAAGGGGGTTATGATTCTTTTGCTTTTCTCGTTATTTGGCTTAAGGTAAACGATTTCCAAAGCCAAATTCTCGTTTATGGCCTCCCTAATTCTCTCGATCTTGTCGTCTAGGGATTGCATCTCCTCAGCCTTACTATATTGGCACTCCGTCAAGAAATGCACCACGTTCCAGTCCATCCAGATATGTTCTTTCTTGATGGGTTTTTTTAGTATGATTCCCTCCAGAGAAGTGCAACGGCTCAAAGCAACATAAACTTGGCCATGGGCAAAGGCCCCGCGTCCAATGTCAATGATGACCTTATCGAAGGTCTTGCCCTGGCTTTTATGTATCGTCACTGCCCAGGCAAGCATCATTGGATATTGCCTGAACTTGCCTACGGTTTGAGATTTCAGCTTATCTCCGTCTACGTAAAAGTCGTAAATCTCCCAGGTGTGAGGGGTCACTTCGACCTCCCTTCCGTCTGAAAGCTCTACCACTATGACGTATTCCTCTTGATCGTCCTCTAAGACGTCTTTATAAATCTCGATAATTTTCCCGATACTTCCGTTTACCCACCTGCCCAGGGAGTCGTTGTTCAAAAGCATAATTTGGGCTCCCTCTTTTACCTTAAGCTCCAAGGCCGTCGGCAGATATTCGTTCCCAAAATCGCCTTTAATAGCGCCTTTAAAAACATGAGTCATGCCTTTTAATTGGAAAAGGTGCTGCTCATTAATTTCTTCCGCACGTTTATTTGTTGTGGTCAAATATACGAAGAATTCTTCAGGATCGGGCTCGAAGTCGGGCATTACGCGGCTGTTCAGTAGCTCCATATCCTCATCTGTTATGGTCTTGTTGCGAATTGCTCCTAGCAAATCTATGAACTTCTGGTCGTGCTGGCGATATATCTTATCCAACTCCACAAACTCCACATCCAAGGTCTCAAAGGCCTTGGCACTGTAAAAATAAGGTGTCTTATAGAGGGTCTTAAAGACATCTCTTTCGTTTTTCGTTACAACGGGGGGAAGTTGATACAAATCTCCGATGAATACCATTTGAATTCCACCAAAGGGCAACTTGCTTTTAGGCCCATGGAGCCTCAAAAACTTGTCGACGCAGTCCAGTAAATCAGCTCGAACCATGGAGACCTCGTCTATGATGATCGTATCTATCTTTTTGTAAATGTTCGTCGCACCATTGGGAGAACGAGACTTTTTAATCTGGTCGGGAGTAACGTTGGGCTTAAAACCGAAAAATGAATGGATGGTCTGACCTTTGACGTTCAAGGCAGCAACGCCGGTGGGGGCTAAAACCACGACTCTTTTTTTCGTCTTCTGTTGAAAATAAGACAGTAATGTGGACTTTCCTGTTCCGGCACGGCCGGTAACGAATACGTTTTTATCGGAATTTTCCATGAGATCTAATGCTTTGCGAAAGTCTTCGTTCAATTCTATTTTTGACATCTAACCTCAAACCTCTGCATTTCCTTAATTTTGAGTTAATCATAACATGACAAAAACTAAAATTTAAGGCATAACGAGGACAAAATATACCAAAAAGAGCACATGTTACCCATGTGCTCTTTTTATGTTACATCCGAGAGTTTAGCAATCTCCTTTAATTCATTGGGCCTCAAAACATAGTCTTTCAATGCCCAAAAGTTTGGCGGGTATAGCTCCGGTTGTTCCATAAATAAAAGGTTTTACCCCTCTGTTATCCATGGTCTGAAGTATTCTATCGAGTGTGCTATTCACTAGAGTCGAGCCGGTAATGAGACAGACTCTGCACTCCCTTGCGATCTCATCAAGCGCTGTGTCACCGTCCAATACTCTCACTCCAAAGACATCTTTTCCTATGTTATGAGGGTTTAAGTCACATAATTTTACCCTTTCTTTCCCCAAAACTTCCGCCATATGTTTAATAATTGCCGGTTGATATCCTATTACCCCAACTTTGGCTGAGGGAGCTAATGTCTCGCTTATAAATTCCGCCATTTTTCGCCCGCAACGGTCTGGAGCTTTGTCTTTGCAGTGAATGGTATGATCGTCCCAGCCAAGATGCCTTCCCAATGCATTAACTGTAGCCAAGAAAATAGCCCTATTTTTCTCCAAATTCAATGGCAAAAGAAGCACTTCTTCGAGAGTCCCCCTCCAACGGGAAGGCCTTGACGTAAAGGCCTGCCCCTTTTCTCCATTTAGTGTAGCCTCGATAAGCTTTTCCTCCCCGCGCTGAAGGGCAAAATCTTTATAGGGAGCAGGATCTCCAAGTGCTTCTTCAACGCCTAGGGGCTCTACGAGAACCGACTCATCCAGAAGATGAGAAAGACTTTTAATTTTTTTTAACACTATTGTTCTAACATGGAGAAGCAAATCAGAACTTTCGTTATTTCCATTGCACTTCATTACACATTTACCCCCCTATTACTTCATGTTATCTGGCGATAAAAATCCCCACTTCGTCCAAATAGGGAAAGACCTTTCGGAACGACAGAAAATCCAAAATTTGCGGACCTCCTCATTGGCTCTAACAGTGAGACCCCCCACTTGATCGACAGTCATTCCAGATAGAGGAGTATAATTGCCGCCTGCTTTTATGGCCATGCTGAGAGGGATAAACGCTATCTCGGCAGCACTTCCTTTCGCCGCGACGACGGCCTGCGGTGCATTGCCAACTAAAATAATCCTCTTTTCAGCCATCATTTTATCCCATAATCCTGCCTCATCAAGATATTGCTTTGCCAGGTTTCCATAAGCTGTTATATCGGGATTTGGCACGGCTATTTTGGACTTTTTAATATCGCTTTCACATGGAGCCTCCGAAGAAAAACGCCACATCACCAATTGCCCTATGGCAAATGCGTGAACATCGACTAGCATTCCCTTGGCCTCTAACCATTTTGGCCATCTGGGCTCGGAAGCCAAAAACATATCATATGGCGCACCCATCGCTATCTTATTTGCCAGAGGACCACACGCTTCCTTTACAAATTCCATTTTTTCTCCTCCAGCCTCGGCATAAGCTTCCATCACCTCTTCAACGCAGGGAGCTATGCCTGCTGCAACGGCAACCACATTAGCCATAACTGGCACACACCATATTGACAGGACGCACATGATAATTACAAAAACTCTAACAACTCGTTTCAATTGATTTACCCCCTCTTATATCGAATGGGACACGTGCTTATATAGTAAATTATCACAGTTAGATATATATTGCAACTAGGTTGCAAATGTGTGCCCGTTTATAGTATGACTACTGATCGATTTTGTTCTATATAGAAAAAGTAGTATACTTAAATTTAAAAGAAAGCTATCGAGGTCATGTCGCCAGGATTGTGATCCAATGCCTAATAAGTGATTATAGTCTTGTCCGCAGTCATACAAGGGCAAATGACATATAGCCAAGAAATAAATTTGTCCTGGAGGTAGTGAGTTTCTTATTGACTTCGCGGTCCTTCTTATTTAAAATGCATAAGTCCCATAAATATGGGACGATAACCGCTTGAGACGGGCTCCAAGGCAATTGCCGCCCGAGTTGCTCAGCGAGAGGAGGTAATGAGTTTGACTTATGCTATTGTAGAAACCGGTGGGAAGCAGTATCGTGTATCGCCTGGAGATGTGTTGAAAGTCGAGAAGCTGGAGGGACAACCAGGAGATACAGTGGAGCTTGATCGAGTTCTAATGATATCCGACGATCAGGAAGTAAAGGTGGGACATCCGACTATTCCCGGTGCCAGCGTGGAAGCAACCATTAAGAATCACGGCAAAGACAAAAAAGTCATCGTCTTCAAATTCAAAAACAAAACTAATTATCAAAGGTTCAAAGGCCACCGTCAGCCCTACTCGGAAATCGAGATCTTGTCCGTGAAGTATTAACTTATCTAAATATAGTGAAGTATTTCAGATTTCGGTAAGAATGATTAAAATTAGTATAGGGATAGGGAAAAAAGGGCCATTATCGGTTGAAGCCAGAGGACACAGCGGATATGCTCAAAAGGGAGAAGATGTCGTTTGCGCAGCAGTGTCGACCTTGATGCATGCCCTCCTTTTAGGGCTAAAAGAGGTCGTCGAAGCTAAAGATGTAGTTTTCGATATCCAAGATGACGTACCTTTGTTTTTCCTCTCTTGGAACAAAGGTACCCTTGAAGATCCAAAGGCGAAGGCGGTAATAGAAACAGTGCTGGGCAGCTTAAGGTCCATTGCCCATTCCTATCCCGGGTATGTGCAAATTGTGGAGGTGAGTATAAATTGATCAGGTTCGATATACAGTTGTTTGCGCACAAAAAGGGGCAGGGGAGCAGCCAAAACGGCAGAGACAGCATTAGCAAGAGGTTAGGAGTTAAAAGGTACGACGGGCAAGTCGTGGATGCCGGTAACATCATCATCCGCCAGCGCGGTACTAAAGTTCATCCCGGACAAAATGTAGGGCTCGGCAAGGATTATACTATTTTTGCTCTTAAAAAAGGAGTAGTTAAGTTCGAAAACAAAAGAAACAGAAAATACGTGAGCGTAATTCCCGTTGAAGAATAGGATAAAATAGGTTTGACAAATACGCGAATAGGGGCCTTGTCATGTCAGGTCCCTATTCTATTATTACGGGTGATGTAAATTGAAGTTTATCGATAGAGCGGAAATTATTGTTCATGCCGGTCATGGCGGCAAGGGATGCATGAGTTTCAGGAGGGAAAAATACGTCCCTAAAGGTGGCCCCGATGGCGGAAACGGAGGAAGAGGGGGAAACGTTTACATAAAAGCCTCTGACAAAATTCAAACCCTCGAAGATTTTACCTACAAAACCCAGTTTAAAGCTCAATCAGGCCAAGATGGAAGAAAGAGAAATCAGTCCGGCAAGGATGGAGAGGATCTAATAATAGAAGTTCCCTGTGGGACGATCGTTTGGGACGCAGAGAGCGGCGAGCCCTTGGGTGACTTGGTAGATCCTAGCGACAGCTTGTTAGTTGCCCTTGGAGGAAGAGGGGGAAGAGGAAATGCTGCTTTTTCGACGCCTGTCAACCAAGCTCCCCGCTTTTCCGAAAAAGGGGAAGAGGGTCAAACAAAACATCTTATATTAGAACTAAAGATACTTGCCGACGTGGCGATAATAGGGCTTCCGAATGTGGGAAAATCCAGTTTGTTGGCTAGTTTATCAAATGCGAAGCCTAAAATTGCCGATTATCCTTTTACAACCATAAATCCCAACCTTGGCGTTATACAGGAAGGTGATTTTCGCATAACTTTGGCGGATATTCCGGGGTTGATAGAAGGCGCATCGGAAAACAAGGGATTAGGTCTCTTGTTCTTGAGGCATATAGAGCGAAGTCGTTTCATATTACATGTTTTGGACGTATCATCTCATTCGATCGACAACATAGAAGAACAATGGATAATTCTTCGTGAGGAGATTTCAAAATATAACGATCAAATACTCAAAAAACCTTCTTTGCTGGTGGCCAACAAAACGGACCTGATTGATGACGCCTCTTTTTTGGATCAGGTTG
This sequence comes from Acetomicrobium sp. UBA5826, assembly GCF_002433005.1. Lineage (GTDB taxonomy): Bacteria > Synergistota > Synergistia > Synergistales > Acetomicrobiaceae > Acetomicrobium. Next base: position 53,985 of record NZ_DJHF01000017.1, read on the forward strand.
CAAAATGGGCCGAGAAGTCAAAGCAAGAGATTTGCTTTACAAGCACTATAACGGGAAAAGGAATAAAAGAACTGGCAGAGCTGTTATTACAGAAACTTTCGAAATTAACCCCCGACAACAGGAGGCTTTATCCCCTAAAACATGCCACCAAGTCAGAATTTTACCGCGATTCAGACATAAGGATAGAGATCCTTGCAGAAGGAAAATATAAAGTCATCAGTCCATATCTTGAAGAACTAGTAAAACGATATGACTTTGGCCAAGAAGAGGCGATTTTGCGTTTCGGTAAGATCATTGCCAGATTAGGAGTAGAGGAATTGCTGGACAAGATGGGAGCAAAAGAAGGAGATACCGTTTGCATAGGTGATTTGGAGTTCGAATATGAACCCGATGTCAAATGATCGACGAAGAAAGGGGAGATATGGTCTTGCCTCAGAGGCGATCCAATTTTATGAGCAGACTTAAAGTTGGCATCATGGGAGGCACCTTTGATCCCATTCATTTCGGGCATTTGGTTATTGCAGAAGAGGCCTATATATCGCTCAACCTGTCAGAGGTGATATTTGTACCAACGGGCAATCCTCCCCATAAAAACAATAAAATGATAACGTCTGCAGAAGATCGCTATATCATGACCTGTATGGCCATAGTCGATAATCCTCATTTTAAAATATCTAAAATTGAGATCGAACGCGGAGGACCATCGCATACCATTGACACGTTAAGGGAAATGAGACATTGGTATTTGCCGAGGGAGGTAGAATTTTTTTTCATAACAGGCATCGATGCCGTATTGCAAATGCCTTTATGGAAGGAACCTTACGAGATCGCTCGCGTTGCCCATATAGTTGCAGCTTCAAGGCCGGGTTACAATGTCTCGCAATTGGAGTCATTGCCGGAGGAGATAAAGCGGGCAGTGATACCGCTGGAAATACCGCTGCTTGCCATATCGAGCACAGAAATAAGAAGACGTGTCGCGGCAGGGCAGAGCATAAGATATTTTTTGCCCTGGACCGTGGAGCATTTTATATATAAGAGAAACCTTTATTCATTAGAGGGAAGGTGACCTCATTTGACGAAATTGAAGCTCGCACTTTTGATAATGGCTATGGTCGTTGCAACCGTAGGAGGAGCTTACGTTCGTCTATACGGCTATTTTTCGCCTAAAGTAGAGTCAATAAAAGAGAGCGTTCAACACGACGAAAAAACGGGGAAGATAAATATTTGCATAGTAGGCAAAGACAACACCGAAGATTCCCATCGTGCCGATACGATCCTCTTCACTACGCTGGATCTTGACAATAAGACAGTTCAAGTTTTATCCATCCCCAGAGACACCAGGGTCCAAATTCCTGGTCGCGGTTGGGATAAGATCAATCATGCCTATCCCTATGGGGGGATAGAACTACTGAATAGAACGCTCATAAACTACCTAGGAATGCCAATCCATTATTATATCGAATTGGACTATAGCTCCTTTCCGAAGATAGTAGACCTGTTGGGAGGAGTCGATATATACGTCGAAAAAAGGCTTAAATATGTCGATAAAGCAGGTGGCCTCTACATAGATATCCCTCAGGGTTTACAACACATGGATGGAGAAACTGCATTAAAGTTCGTTAGATTTAGACATGACGCATTAGGCGATATAGGGAGGATTAAAAGACAACAACAATTCATGAAGGCACTGCTTCAAAAGATCGCCAATCAAGCCGTTAGCACGAAAATGCCAACGTTTTTGAAGGAAATATTACAGGCACTTCAGACTGATTTGCCGGCCGAAGAGGCACTTAAACTGGCAATGTACTTCAGAGACATGCCACCACAGAATATAAGATTTTTCACGCTGCCAGGCAAGCCCGCTGTTTTATCTGGCGTCAGCTACTGGCTGGGCGATGTAAACAGAGCTTTAGCGATGCTTTCAGCTCCAATAAACGAAGAAGAACAAGAAGATGGCAATGCGATGAAAGATATGGCCACATCACCCGAGAAATTGATAGAAGAGGGTAAAGAGCAAATCGACAGAAATACGATAGCTCGAAATATTACTTGTAGGGTAGCTGTATTAAATGGTGATGGGACCGCAGGACTAGCAAATCAATTCGCAGCCGCATTACAACGGTATGGTATCGATATAGCATATAAAAGTAATGCCCGACACTTCGACTATCACTATACATCTATATTGTATCCAAGGAATCTCGAGAGGGAATCGAAGATGCTCGGTCAGTTGCTTGGCATTTCCGACGCTCTGGTAAAGCCAAGCGATAGCACAACCACACCTACAATCATTATAGGACATGATTACAAGTCCATCCTCGCAAGGCTGGAGAGCGGTTTGAGGTAAAGGCTGTATGTAGTAAGCTGGATAAAGATGAGGTATAATAAAAATTAAAGAATGGTGACAAATTTATTTAAGGAGGGGTGATTGGACATCAGCAAGGCGAGCGAAGGTGCAATGGAAAAATACGGATGGATTGCAAAGGTTTTAGCCTCCAAGAAAGCCCAAGATATTATTTCTATAGATATCAGCGAGGTTTCCGGGTTCGCCGATATCTTTTTCATCTCAAACAGCAATTCAGAGAGCCATATGAAAGCCCTTTTAGATGTCATAACGGATGCGCTGGATGAACGCCAAATTACTTATGCAGTCGAAGGCAGAGACAGTAACTTGTGGCGTTTGATAGATTGCGGCGACGTAATCATTCACATCTTCAGTCAGGAAGGACGAAAATTTTACGACTTGGAGCGCATCTGGGGAGATGTACCTATACTACATTACGACGAAGACGGAGAACCTGTAGCGGTACTTAACGCATAGAAAGCAATATTAAATATCAATATTATTATTATTAAATATCAAGCAGTAATAATATTAGCAAGCATTAACTTCTGCTATAGGCAAGTAACACATAAGACCAGGATCAGAAAAAGAGCACCTGGTCTTATGTGTTTTTCATAGTGTCCTATAATGTATCTTATGTTACATTGGATCGAAATTCAAAGCTTTTATCAAGGGTTATAAATCAAAACTAAATCTGCTCTATCATAATCACCGCTCATATTCATGTTTACTGTAGAGCTTCGATCGTGTTTCTTGCAATTCCCAAAAAGCTTCCAACGTCTAATGACGCGCCGCCAATCAAAGCACCATCAATATCTTTCTGTTCCATCAAACCCTTTGCATTATCGGGTTTTACGCTTCCGCCATATAGGATTCGAATGCCCTTGGCAGCTGTGGAACCAAACCTTTCTTCGATAAATTTTCTTATATATGCACATACGCTTTGAGCATCCTCATCGCTGGCCTTACGGCCCGTTCCAATGGCCCAAACAGGCTCATAGGCTATAACTATATTGTCTTTGATATTTTCGTACTCTCTGAGGCCTCTCAAAGCCTCCTCCAGCTGTCTTTTAACTACGGATTCGGTAATTCCCTCATCCCTTTCCTCGAGCGTCTCCCCAACGCACAGCACGGGCTTTAGTCCTATCTCTAAAGCTTTGATCATCTTCTTCCCGATCGTCTCGTCCGATTCGCCAAATATGTGACGCCTTTCACTATGTCCAAGGATCACATATTTACACCCTACTTCCATTAACATTTCCCCGGCTATTTCGCCTGTAAAGGCTCCGCTATCCTCCCAATGCATGTTTTGAGCACCCAAGGAAAGGGAGATATCCGCCGAAGCAATTTCTCTACCAGCGGTCTCTAAACTGACGAAGGGCGGGAATATACCGAGTTCTACTTTGTTTTCTTTTAAAAACCCTTTAAGAGACGTATCTTTTGCTATAGCTGCAAAAAGCTCGACGATAAATTCCTTCGTCTCCTTGGGTCCTTTGTGCATCTTCCAATTGCCTGCAAGAAAAGGAACTCTTCTCATGGTTGATCCTCCTTAATTAAAGTCAAGCGGAGCACTTTTGGCGCTCCGCTTGCGTGATCTTCCCTAATCTTCTAATTTTTATTCACCCAACAGGGGCTCGATACCGGGAAGCATCTTACCCTCCATAAACTCAAGGCTGGCTCCGCCTCCCGTGGAAACGTGAGACATTTGATCGGAAAATCCGAGCATATTCACGGCCGCAGCGGTGTCTCCCCCACCGACAACTGTGTGTCCGCCATTTTTAGTGACTTGTGCTACAGCAAATGCCACCTTTTCGGTACCGGCTCTGAAGGGCTCTAGTTCAAATACTCCCATAGGACCGTTCCAAAAAACTGTTTTTGCTTTGCCTATTATCTTGCTAAAATTATCAATGGACTTTGGTCCAATATCAAGGGCCATCATGTCCTCCGGTATTGGCGTCTCAAGATTTACGACAGATGTCGGCACATCGGCTTTTACGTCTGGCGCTGCGACGGAATCAACGGGAAGATGAATCTCAACACCCCTGGAACGGGAAAGCTCAAGCATTTCCTTAGCATATTCCAGTTTTTCTACTTCACACAAAGATTTTCCTATTCCATATCCCCTAGCCTTTAGGAAGGTATATGCCATGCCTCCGCCTATGATGATGTGATCAACCTTGGAAATGAGGTTCTCGATAACTCCTATTTTATCCGACACCTTGGCTCCCCCTAAGATAAGTACATAGGGATGAGCCGGATTGTCCCTTACAAGGCTGAGGGAATCGATTTCTCTTTTTACGAGAAAACCTGCAAAGGACGTCAGATAATCGACCACCCCACGTGTAGAAGCATGTGCTCTATGGGCAGCGCTAAAGGCATCCATTACGAAAACCTCAAAGGGCTTTGCAAGCTCTTTCGCAAAGCCGGGGTCATTTTTAGTCTCCCCCTTATAGAAACGTACATTTTCCAAGACGAGCACTTCTTTTTGTTGCTGAGAGGCAACTGCGCGTGTTACTTCTTCGCCAATGCAATCTGGAATAAAAGTAACCTTCCATCCGGTCAATGTCTTTAAATGCTCTGCTACGGGCTTAAGCGAGAACTGCGGATCCCGTCCCTCTTTAGGGCGACCTAAGTGGGATACCAGAGCGAGATGGGCTCCGCTATTTCTCAAAAACGTTAAAGTATCGAGGTGTGCTTTAATGCGCGTGTCATCGGTAACGACACCGTCCTTCATAGGCACATTAAAATCGACCCTGACTAGAACTTTTTTACCTGATACGTCTTTGGAGTCTGGGATCCTCAATTTCATATGCAACCACCTGCCTGACTAGAGCGATTTTGCAACGTAGTTTGCCAAATCGACCAGCCTGCAGGAATAGCCCCATTCGTTGTCGTACCATGCAAAGACCTTAACCGTGCTGTCTATTGCCATCGTTTGATTGGGCATAAAAATAGCAGAATGGGGATCTCCTATGAAGTCAGCGGACACCAAAGGACCGGGTTCGTAGGCGAGAATGCCTTTCAATTCTCCTTCCGCGTATTTTTTCATTGCTGCATTGATTTCTTCAACTGTTGCCGGTTTCTTTAATTCTGCAACCAGATCCACGATGGACACATCAGGCGTAGGAACGCGGAGCGCAATTCCGTTAAGCAATCCCTTCAATTCCGGAATTACCTTGCCTATGGCCTTTGCTGCACCCGTAGATGTAGGAATTATAGAAAGGCCCGCAGCTCTGCCGCGAGCGGGGTCTTTTTTATGGGGGAAATCCAAAGTCACCTGGTCGTTCGTATAAGAATGCGCCGTAGTCATGAGCCCACGCAAAATACCGAATTCCTTGTGCAACACCTTAACTAAAGGAGCAAGGCAATTTGTGGTACAAGACGCATTGGAGATGATTACATGTTTGGTAGGATCATATTTATCTTCATTTACTCCCATTACTATTGTGATGTCTTCATTGCTGGCAGGTGCCGAAATTATTACCTTTTTAGCTCCTGCTGCCAAATGAGCTTTTGCCTTTTCTCCATCGGTGAATCGACCCGTAGATTCCACAACGACATCTACTCCGAGGTCCTTCCACGGAAGTTTGGAAGGGTCCGGCTCAGCGCACACCGTTATCTTATGCCCATCGATAATTATATAATCACCGTCCACTTTCACTTCGCCAGGATAACGACGATGGACGGAATCATATTTGAAGAGATAGCCCAATATCTCCGGCGATGCCAAATCATTGACGGCAACTACCTCGCATTCTTTTTGGGCATTGTATTGCATCAAAGCCCTCAAAAACAAACGTCCAATACGCCCAAAACCATTTATAGCTATTTTTTTTGTCATAATACACTCCACCTCCCGTAAGCTTTAGAAGATCAACTTGCAACCTGGTTGTTCGAAATTAGGTGCAACTTATATTATATTTTAACAGCCGTGATGGGTTATTACAAATCGAATCATGAGCCGGAAAATTCGACTTCTTCGAAACCGCCATCCAGGTCTATATCGATGATTTCTTTTATGATGTTTTCAAGTTTGTTCCATCTGTATTCTACAGTGCTTTTACTTACGGGCTTAGATAACAATTGCCCGACTTCCCGAAGAGTAGCACTGGGGTAGTTTAGTCGTACAAGCACTAGATCCTGCATATATGCAGGAAGATCGTTTATAATGCCGGACTTAACGAGCAATTTACTAATATACAGCTGTTTTTCGGCCGCTTGAAGGCTTTTTCTGATATTGGACGTGTCACAATTAACCTGTTTATTCGCTCTACTTTTAACGGATCGGATTATAAATTTTTCCTCGACCATAAGAGAGGTCTTCATAAGTTCCATGCCCGCAAGAAGCCTCGTGATGGATTCGTGGCTACGAACCTGCACCTCGTAACTGCCAGAACGATTTCTAAAAGTATTCTTTATTCCCTTGGCATTTATGAAAGCTAATAGCTTATCGCATAACTTATCATTTTTAATCCTGAAGACTAAGTGATAGCCGTTTTTAGGCCAGAATATTGAACCGCAGCTGCCAAACAACCCCCGCAACCATGCCCAAGAGGCTTTTGATCTGGAGATGTCTTCGTAAATATCAAAGGGTAAAATCAACTTTACCCGACCTTTTTTGTTTTCGGGAACTCTCATATAAGACGAAATATTAACATCCGACCATCGCGTATATTTCCAGAGCGAATAAAGCCTCCTAAAGACATACAATCGCAGCGATGCGCATATTGCATAGTTCATCTTTTGCTTGACAAAAATTCCCTCTATGATTCCTGAACATTCGGTATCGGTCCTGCTTTTATCGAAAGATACGCTATTTATCCACTCATCCCAGAAAATTGAATCGATTCTTTCCATATTTCCTTTTCCCTCGCACTTCTTGCTATCTTCATCAGACATTCGGCTAATTTAATTGAATCATGCCGGACCGCCCCTTCTTCAATCTTACATAACTCATCCTCAATTAAGTATATACCGATTTTCTTGAACTTCTCCCTTTCCTCGGGTGTTAACAACAACGGCATCGAACCTTGGGCAACATATTTTGATACAATTTCATGAGGTAAAGCCTTAGAATTGGCCACTACAAAGTCAGGAAAGCCTTTTAAAACTTTACTGATCCATCTCACGTGGTCCCATACGGTAAACCCTTCGGTTTCGTAAGGTTGAGTCATGAGGTTGCAAACATAAACAACCGGCGTTGAAGAAGTTTTAACGGAATCGGCGACTTTTTCCACAAGGAGGTTGGGTATGACACTGGTAAAAAGACTGCCCGGTCCAAGGATTATAAGATCGGCATTTTCAATTGCCTTCAACGTCTCGGGCAGTGGCTTTACGCTCTTAGGCTCAAGCCAGATATCGTCCAGGCATTTGCCGTAATTTGTGATATTCAACTCACCCTCAATTCTCTCACCGTTTTTAGTTTTTCCCACTAAAGTTACGCTTTCAGTGGTAACCGGGAGAACTTGTCCCCTTATAGCCAGCATATTATTCAATTCCTCTATTCCCTTTCTGAAGTCACCAGCTATTTCCGTAGCTGCAAGGAGAAGCAGGTTGCCCAAACTGTGGCCGGTTAATTCTCCGCGATCAAATCGAAAGTTAAGAAGCCTGTTTAAAGAACTATCATCTTCAGCAAGAGCTAAAAGGCAATTTCTGATATCACCCGGCGGCAATACCCCCCACTCCTGGCGCAAACGCCCGGAGCTGCCACCCTCATCGGTCACTGTAACGACGGCCGTTATATTTCTGGTAAAACATTTCAAACCCCTCAACAAAGCAGCCAGCCCTGTTCCTCCGCCAATAGCGACCATGTAGGGCCCCATAGAAAGCCTCTGACGCGACGCGCTGAGATAGACATCCCTATATTTTTCTTTATTTTTTTCCCTGTCTTTTGCCATACCGTCGTTAGTGGAATCAGCTGCTTTCTTAGAAAATATATAAGCCACAGCTCCACCCAAAAATGCACCGGCAAAAAAACTAACCAGCGACGACATCGCTCACTTTCTCCTTATCCTTTTCTATATCCCGATGCCTGATAATACACTTTTCTCCATCGGCCGACAGCTCTTTGGCAAGCCATTCGGAATAGGCAACGGAACGATGCCTCCCTCCTGTACAGCCAACGGCAATGTGCACCTGCGGTTTGCCCGTTTTTCGATATAAGGGAAGAATCAGCTTTATCAAACGCAAAGATTCGTTGTAAAATTTCTCAGTTTCAGTGAAATTTAACAGATACTCCTGAACCTCAACGTCTACCCCGGTAAGATTACGAAGGGGTGGGCAATAAAATGGATTTTCCAAGAATCTTACGTCAAAAACGTAATCACAGTCCGAAGGGATGCCATATTTATATCCAAAGGAGGTTATGATAACCGATGGTTCCGCATCCATCATGCCCAATGATTTTAACAAGGCATCCTTCAGCTCTTGAATACTTAAATTACTCGTGTCTATTACCACATCGGCCAACTCCCTTACGGGAGCCACCACGCTTCTCTCTTTCGAGATCATTACGCTCAAAGGTAGATCTTTGCCCAGAGGGTGCCTTCTTCTCGTCGTTTCATAACGCCTTATTAATATATCGTCACCGGCATCCAAAAAAATCACCTTAACTAAGGACACTTTGCTTTTGAGCGTCGTTATAACATCTTCAAAACCTTTAAGAAGGATGCCGCCCCTAACATCAATTACCGCAACTATACCGTTATTGACGGCTGCCTCGTGAGTTTCAAGCATGTCTATCAATTGCGGCAGTATTGCCGGCGGGATATTATCTATGGCATAAAAACCAATGTCTTCCAATATCTTTAAGGCGGTAGATTTACCACCGCCTGACATTCCTGTAATGATAATACACTTTGAGATGCCTTGCTTCTCATGCTCCTCATTGTGGTTATTGCACGGTATATCGATTTGCCTTTTATTATTCTTCCCTTCAATGTTGGACATGCCTGTCTGTTAGCACCTCCACAGCGTGCCTTAGGGTAGGAGATACGGCGGAGAAGCATTCTGTTGCCCCTTTTTCACTCCCGGGAAGGGCAACTATAACGGTCTTTCCCCTCGTTACAGCCATTCCCCTGCTCAAGATGGACATGGGATTGTTTAAAGATGTCGACCAACGCATATACTCGCCTATACCATAGATAATCTTGTCCGATATTTCTAAAATGGCCTCAGGAGTCACATCCCTTGGCGAGATACCAGTGCCCCCAGTTATCAAAATTAAATCGAGCCCTACATCATCACACCAATGCCGGACAACCCTCTGTATTTCCTCTATTTCATCAGGTACTATATCGTAATTTTTTCTCACTGCACCTATGGATTGGGAAATCTCCTCAAGGGAGGGAGCTGATGTATCTATCAGCTCTCCTTTGCTTCTTCTGTCGCTGACTGTCAAAATCCCCAAGTTGATGGGGAACCACTCGTCATATTCCATAGATAGACGTAAAAATCCACCCTTGAATATCTCAGCTTCATTGTCACTATGTAACTTTAAGATAACCTCTCCGTTGTCAAAGGAAACGAGGTTTTCGCTGTCTTCGACTCCATGAGATAGTACCAACGTCAGAGCCGACTCGTTTAAGGGCAACAAAGGCATGGGAGCGGTTATAAAAATTTTTTTTACCATCCCATCGACCATAGTCTCTCCCTTATTACCTACATGAAGATATGCCATTGTAACGTCCTTTTCGCCATCATAAATTCTTATCAGTCTCTTCTTAATCATCCTGTGCACTTTCCCTATCCTCCCAAAGGTAGTTGCCGCTTTTGCCGCCGCTTTTTTCGACCAAGCGTATTGCCTCAAAATGCATTCCCTTGTCTATTCCTTTACACATGTCATATATGGTCAGAAGGGCTACGGAAACTGCCGTCAATGCCTCCATCTCTACGCCTGTAACTTCTCTGGCAGATACTTCAGACGTTACCTTTATGCCATGGCGCAATTCATCCAATTCGCACCGAACCTTCACATGATCCAGCCTTATGTTGTGGCACAGCGGAATTATCTCACAAGTCTTTTTGGCAGCCATTATGCCTGCAAGTTCGGCGACCTTTAAAACATCGCCTTTTGGGACATCGCCCTTATCAACCATATTATATATTTTATCCGGCAAAATGATCCAACCGCAGGCTACAGCTCTTCTTGAAGTCAAATCTTTCGAACCGACATCTACCATCATAGGATGACCTGAATCGTCCAGATGCGTTCCAAAGCCCATCGCTTAACCTCCTATTTGGGACATATGACTGTCTCCGGGAACCAACTTTTTCCAATTCGCGGGTTTTTCCCAGGCAGCCGTCAATATCCTGCGTTTTACTTCCTCTAAATCTCCCTTTCTTAATGGAGAAAGTAAATCGAATCCGCCGGCTGCAAAGAGACAGTTTTTCATCTCCCCTGTCGCGGTAATGCGCAATCGGTTGCAGCTATCGCAAAAATGGTGGGTTACCGCGGCTATTATCCCTATTTTCTGCCCGGTTTTCGAATTAACGTAATATTTTGCCGGCCCATCGGTTGCCGAAGGAGTTTCCTCCGCCATCTTCCAGTCTCCGGATGAAAAAAGTAAATTTTCTATAGTGGAAGCAGAAATAAAGGAGTCTCTAGACCACAAACCTTCATCGAGGGGCATGAATTCTATAAACCTTAGGGTAGCCCCCATCTTTTTGGCCAAATCGGCCAAGGACATTGCTTCCTCTTCGTTGAAGCCTTTTATCAAAACGGTATTGATCTTTAAAGGCAATTTCAAACAGCTCCATAGCGTTATCCCCTCAATTACTTCGTTTAAATTCCCGATCCTTGTTATGAACCTGAACTTTTCGGCATCGAGGGTATCCAGACTTACGTTCAGCCTTAATCCCAGATCTTTTATTTCATCTATATATTTTGAGAGCAGAGAAGCGTTAGTCGTTACTGCAAGCTCCAGCGCAGGAAAGGACTGGCGCAAGGTTTGCAATAATTGCGCAAAACCCTTTCTTACGAAAGGCTCGCCTCCCGTTAGCCTGACTTTTTTGACTCCGAGTTCCATTAAAAGTTGGATTAACAATCGTATCTCTTCATACGTCATTATTTTATCATGGGGTATCCACTCTACCCCTTCTTCAGGCATACAATACCGACAGCGATAGTTGCACCTGTCGGTGACAGATATGCGCACGTAGTTCAGTTTTCTTCCCAACCTATCTATGAGCTTCAGGGCCAACGGTATCCCCCCATTCTCTTAACCTTTTCTATAAATTTAGAATCGCTGACGGAATCGATGAGCGCCTCAATGCCGGGATGCGTCAATTCCTCTTCAGGAATTACAAGCTCGTAAGGTTCTTCAGTAATCGGAATAAAGTCCAAACCTAGAGCATCAGCAGCAAATTTTATGCCAAGCGCGACATCGGCCATTCCCCAGGCTACCCTACAGGAAGCATCGAGATGGGTCATCGTTTGATCCTCGTAGCCTTTGACGGAAGCACTCTCTATTCCCTCTTCCCTCAACAGCGAATCGAGCAACACTCTGGTCCCTGCACCCGGCTGTCTATTGACGATACGCACATCGCCACGTGCCAAATCTTGGACGGAACTTATCTTCTTCGGGTTTCCCCTTTTTACTATAAATCCCTGCTGACGATAGAAAAGCAAAAAACGCTTCCATTTATCGCTTATAGGCTTAAAACTTGCTATATAGGTATCGTTGTATGACATATCTTTCGGATCCAGAAGGTGTGCTGCCGAAAGGTGGGCTTCTCCTCTGGCTAATGCTGCCAATCCGCCCAAGCTTCCGACAGACCTAATTACCAAATCAGCACCTCTTTTTCTAACAAATGAGACCAACTGGGCCACTGCCGGGTCATCGGAGCCTTGAAATAAAACGCGCTTTTCCCACAGTACCTCTTTTGTTAACCTGACTTCAATTTCCTTGCCTTTAGGACATTCGTAGAGCTTTGGTGGTATTAAAGCAAAACCATCCGAATCGGCTGTCGCTCTCATGGAACTTGATCCCCCGGAAATAGGCCACGAGTACTTTTTGTCCCTTAGCCTGATAACCTTCACTCTCAGCCATTCGCTTATCCCCTGTGGGGATGAATGAGATATAAGAAGAGGCAGGCTAAACTTTTCCCTTACAACCATGGCTTCGTCCAAAATTTTATTCTCGTCAAAATTTCCCTTCATCAACAATTGCAACAAAGGATAGACAACGCTCCAAGCAACAACCATTGTTGACATCGGAAACCCCGGCATTCCCACCACAGGTTTGTCTTTTACTGTACCAAGCAAAGCTGGCCTTCCGGGTCGCATTAAAACCCAATGAAAGATAAGCTGTCCTTCCTGCTCTATTACATTTGCTGTGAAATCCCTCTTCCCTTTGGCCGAACCGGCGCCAATGAGAACCAAATCATATTTGTCTACGGCATCCGCCAAAACTTCCTTCAATTTTTCCGGGTCATCTTTTACGTGAGGGCCAACGACGAAGGGGATTTTCCATTGTTCAAACATTCCCTCAAGCATTATCGAGTTGCTTTCCATTACTTTACCGGGGGGCAAGCCATCGGGGCTTTCCTCGGGTTTCCTTGGAACGATCTCGTCACCCGTTGGAATAAATATTGCCCTAGGCTTGGAAAGCAAGGGCAATTCTCGCAATCCCACGGCATAAAATAGGGCCATTAAATTAGGATCTACCTCATCGCCAAAATGGGCCACAATTTGTCCTTTTACTATATCCTCACCTATGGGCCTGAGGTTTGCACCGGGAGGAACAGATATATAGACATATAGGTTATCATTTTTTAAAGATGTATCCTCCACCATCACAACCGAATCATATTGAGGCGGAACAAAAGCGCCTGTGTTTACCCATTGATATTGTCCCGTATTTAACGCTACAGGCGTGGCCGCAGTAGCCCTGGACGTAGAGTCAGAAGAGACGGCATATCCATCTACGGCTGATGCCGGATAGTGGGGCACATTGACAGGAGACGCTATATCCTCTGCGAGCAATCCCCCAAGAGATTCCGACAAGGGGACATTTTTGACTAGAAAATCCCGATTACCCCAATGTGCTTTTAATAATTCCCAAGCTTCTTTTAAGGATATATGTTCTCTCACCATAGAATAACTTCTATCTCCTCTCCCTTTCTAGTCGTCTCCCTATTGATGGGCAAGACAGCGAGTCCTGCTGTCCTTTTCAAGGCAGATATGTAACCCGATTTAGAATTCACAGGTACAACGCCGTCGAATTTTAATGAAACAGGTATATACTCTTCCACCCCACTCCGACTTATGAAATCATCAAGACATTTAAGTTTGATTATTTTAAAGTTTTTCTCATAAAGGCGAGCCCCCCCGATCATCATATCAAGCAATGGAAGCAAAACAACCCTGGCGACTACTGAGCAAGACAAGGGATGTCCCGGTAGAGAGATGACTAATTTTGATGATCCTTCTTTATTAATGCCTCCTATAAGGGTGGGCTTGCCAGGCTTCATGTTGATGCCTCTCACGATTAAACCGGGGTCTCCCAGGTTTTGGATTACGTCATAGCAAAAATCTCTACTCGAAACGGAGGACCCACCGCTCAAGATAATGACGTCAAAATCCTCTAAAGAATTTTCAACAGATTCCTTGAGACGACGAAAATCGTCGGGAACTATCCCTAAAAACCGAGAATGGAATCCGTAATGCTTTAACAAAAGATGAAGCATAACACCATTGACATCTCTTACACATCCGGGAGGAAGCGGTTTTGTAGATATATCAACGACTTCATCTCCTGTACTGAGGATCCCAATTTCAAGATCAATTACATCGATCTGTCTAACGCCTAAACCGCAGGCAGCCGGGATATTCTTAAAATCGAGAATGTCTCCGACTTCGGCTATAACATCATTTGTTGCTATCTCTTCTCCCCGGGAAATGACGTTTTCTCCGGGCATTACGCTTTTTCTTACCTCGATCCATGGGCCGCTTTCTTCGGTGTCCTCCAGCATAACCACGGCATCTCCATTGCAGGGTAGAATACCACCCGTAAAAATTTGCATTGCACCTTCATGAGGCAATGGCTCCTCAGCCACTCCTCCCATAGGAACAATGCCACACTTTCTTAAAAAAACGGGCGAAGAGGGCGATGCACCAATAACATCAGCACTTCTAACGGCATATCCGTCGCGGAGGCTCCTGGGAAAGGGAGGATGTGGTTCTGGAGCTTTCAGGTCTTTCCCCAAACGCAATCCACAGGCGTTGTCGATGTCCACTCTCCTCGTCCTCATTTTATAGGGAAAGCCCAAGCTATCGCATACAAGCTTGAGCGCCTCGGATCTTTCCAGCAATTCTTCCACAAAACCCGACATAATACCTTCCTTTTGTATTCTAATATTTTACTATTAACGTAGGCAGATTCATGGCTTTAAGGTTCTTTTCCAGTTCCTTTGCATCGGAATTATCTTTGCCTGCGTAAACTTGTACTCTATAGTATCGTTTACCGTTTACGACGGCTTCCGTTATGCGCACTTTATTTTGATATCCCGATGTTTCAAGTTTATTTTTGACGTCTTCCGCTCTCCATTTTTCGGCAAATGAACCTACCTGAACTCCCCAACCGCCATCGGAAATTTGACGATCCGACGGCTGAGACGTTTGAGATTGAGACGGCTGCTGTTTTGCAACTGTTTGAGATTCTTGTACCGATGCAGTGGAGCTATCGGTAGACGCTCTGGAAGAAGGGGTAGCAATAACGTTATTTTCAGGTCTTAAAGAAGGTTCTTCTATAGGAACAGAAGGTTTAGCTACTTTAGAAGCAGTAGAAACCTGGGGTTTCTCCTCGGATTTAGGGGTTGCAGGTTGATCTATAACGTTGGGAACTGTTGCTTGTTCCGACAACGTTTTTACAGGAGCGAAGAAAAACATCTTTATTCCAAGATATAAGAGCCCTATAGCCACCAACCCGATGAGAGGAACCATTATTTGGCCAAAAGAAAAAGTGCTCTGTTTTTTCTCCTTTTGCCTGTCTCTTTTCATCATTTCACTGTCACTCCTTTTGCATGGACTGTCGTCCTAAAATCCAAGAATTGCCGATTGCTCTTTTTGATCTTCCCTTGACAACGGCAAATTAAGAAAACTATTATCTTTATTTTTTTCAAAGACATCGATCGACATTTCGGCCTCAGTTAAACCATACCATGATAACACATATTCCTTAAAGGAACCCTTAAAATCAACGGATTTTAACGTTATTACTTTACCAAAGCCTTTTAAATTTTCTTTCAATATTTTTAACCTTCTCTGACCCTCTTTTATTCCTACAAAGGGCTGGTCGGAAAAGGGAGTGCCTGGTTTTGGGACAAAGGGACTTATCGATATGGTGGATTTTAATTTCAGCTGCTCCCAAATTTCTTTCGTCAATTCCGCAATGGCTCTGACGTCGTCATCCTTTTCATCGGGAAGTCCCAACATAAAATACATTTTAATCGAACTAATTCCATATTCTTTAGTCATTGCGAGCTTTTCAATTATAACTTTATTGGTAAAGCGTTTTTTTAACGAACTTCTCAAATCATCGCTCCCGGCCTCAGGTGCAATAGTTATACTTCTCTTTCCTCCCATTGCCATAGCCTCAACAACTTTTTCGCTCAAAGCATCTATCCTTAGAGAAGCAAAACTGACTTTCTTTTTAACGTTTGTAATAACATCTAGAATAAAATCTAATTCGGGATGATCGCCAGCCTCGGGAGTAACCAGTCCAACGTTAAAATCATCGTAATCTTTAAATTTATAGATATACGATGCTATGTCTTCTGCCGATCTATACCTCGCTTCTCCAAAATTATTAGGTACAACGCAATATGGACAATTTCTAAAACACCCTCGCTGCAATTCCAAAAGTAAAGTCCTTCCAAAGGCAGCCTTGGATGTCAACCAAAGGCTATGTCCCATGGATTGTGAAAGGTCTTCTACTCTTCCTCTTTTTCGGTTTAAATTATCGTTGTTTGATATAATTGTGCGGTTATGGATTGGCGGAACATATATGGATAAGGATGTCGAAAGGTCATCCCACAGTTTCTTCTTGTTGCCATGGTGCATATAGGATCGTATAGATGCGACTAGATGATCTATAACCACTTCTCCATCGCCCAAGCAAACGAAATCAGCTACTGCCGAAAAAAGCAACGGGTTTATATATGTCACGGCTCCTCCGATTCCTACAACAGGGCCGTCAATAGAGGCCCTATCGCGCCAATACATCGGTATTTTATTATAACGCAACATTTTCAAAACATTGATATAATCAGTTTCAAAGGAAACCGACGCAGTTATTACAGGAAACTCCGATAACTTTCGCTGCCCCTCGACAGATCTTTCCATCATGTCGAGAAAGAAACGTTCTACCCCAACGCCTCTTTTCTGTAATGCTGCGTATATATAGTGAAACCCCAAATTCGCCATGCCCACTTTATAGGTATTGGGATACATATATGCCCACAGGGGTGCTCCTCCTCTGGGCATATCCAAAAGGACCGTTTCGTCAAGGTTTACGTTTGACACTTATTATTCCTTCTTTTTCCTCCTGACCACTGTTGGAAGATCGAACGTATCGATCTGAACGCCGCTGATTCTAAACAAATCCTCCTCCGGCATTTTAACCTCGGCCTCCTCAAGGTCGATGCGAGGTTTTCTTTTGCCCTGCGTAGGCCTTCCCTTACCGGTTTCACCCTGAGAAAGGGTCGAAGCAAAGCCGGAAGCTATTACAGTAATTTGCAACTTGTCATCCATTTCTGGATCCAAGACATGTCCCCAAATGATTATTGCATCCTCTGAAGCAGCTTCCGTGATAACCTGGGCTGCTTCTTTTATTTCGTGAATGCCTACGTTGTTACCGCCGGTAATGTTAAAAAGAATGCCCTTTGCTCCCTGCATAGGAGTCTCCATTAGAGGACTGTTTATGGCTGCCTTTGCAGCTGTAATAGCCCGATTCTCGCCCGTAGCCTCGCCAATGCCCATGATAGCGGATCCGGCATTGCTCATTACAGCTCTAACATCGGCAAAATCCACATTAATTAAGCCGGGGCGCAATATTAGATCCGTAACCCCTTGAACCGCCTGGCGCAGCACCTCATCGGCAAGTTTGAAGGAATCTAATACTGCGACCTTCTTGTCGGATATTTCAAGCAGTTTGTCATTGGGTATCACGATGAGCGCATCCACCTTGCCCTGCAAATTCTTTATTCCTTCCAAGGCTTGCATAAACCGCCTCTTGCCCTCGAACATGAACGGCTTTGTCACTACAGCAACGACAAGAGCACCTACTTCTTTTGCAGTCTCCGCTACGACCGGAGAGGCCCCCGTTCCCGTTCCTCCCCCCATTCCTGCTGTCAAAAAGACCATGTCGGCGCCTTGTAAAATTTCCTTTAATTCATCAGCGGATTCCTTGGCTGCCTTAAAACCAATTTCAGGATCCGAACCGGCACCCAACCCCCTCGTCAACTGCTCTCCGAGCACTAATTTTATATCAGCCAGGTTCTGCTCTAATTGGGTTACATCGGTGTTAGCAGCTATAAACTCGACTCCCTTGAGACCACTTGAAATAATATGATTTAACGCGTTGTTACCTCCCCCGCCAACGCCAATTACTTTAATTACCTCTTTGTATTTGCGACTGTGGTTTTCGTTATCAATTTCAAATAACTTTGCCTTCTCAGCCATTTGGCAACTCCCCCAGAAAAAATCATTTAAAAAAGTTCCTTAAAAGTCCTTTTTATCGTGCTTAATGCCGACTTAACAGCCTCGAAAGGATGAAAACTTTCAGCTTTCTCCCTTCGCGCCTTCGTTTTTATTTGTTGTCCGGCAGAAGAGAAAGAAATAGAGGGGCCTATGAACTTCAAGGGATATTTCTCCAGGATGTTGACATACTTAATGATACCTGCCGTTGAGGCGTACTCACACCCGTTTCTTCCGGGAGGCATTTTTTGAGACTCCATAGGTCCCGCAACCCTTACTGGGATGCCCAGCACATCCGACACCATTTCTGCTATGCCATAGGTTTTTGCAACCCCTCCTGTTAGAACAACGCCGCTTGGGAGCAATATGGAACCAACATCGCGAAGCTCTTTTTTTACAAAATCCTCGAAGAGTTCTTCTAAACGATTATAAACCACTTCATGCACCTGTCCGGCATTGCATGCTCCCCTTTTACCTTGGGCAGCGTACTCAATTTCCTCGTCGAAGGCATCGACATCCTCCCCCAAAGAGACATGTTTTTTTATTTCTTCTGCAGCTTCTATTGGTATCTTCAGGACCCGTGCTATATCGTTGGTTATATGATCCCCGCCTATTTGAATCACCGATAATTTTTTAAGAGCTCCGTCTACGTAAATGGAAATGCCGGTAGTCCCACCACCTATATCTACAACAGCTACGCCTGACAATATCTCTCCGGGCGTCAGCACACCTAAAGCACTGGCCAGCGGCTTTACTATCAACCCGGCGACACTAATGCCTGCACGTTCTGCGCAATTGATAACATTTTGTACCGTTGCCGTTGGAGACATGATCGATTGAACCTCGACTTCAAGACGAACACCTGTCATGCCCAAGGGGTCGTCGATACCTCTTTGTCCGTCTATCGAGTACATTATCGGTATTGTATGGACAGTGCAATAATTGTTTGGCATGCTTATCTCAGACAACGAGGCCTCTATAACCCTTTGAATATCGGCTTCGACGACTTGTCTTGGAGTGCTGCCCAGGGAAATCATCCCCTTTGAGGTTATACTGGTGGTAAGGGCACCGCTAAAACAAACAAAGGCACGGTCCACGCTTATTCCCGTCATTCCTTCTGCATCCTCCAAAGCGGATGCAATGGATTTGACCACATGTTCAAAGTTGACGATAAGGCCCTTACGCAAACCAACGGAACGAGCCGATCCTACTCCAATAATCTGGGCTTCTCCGGTATGTCGGTCTCGTTCTGCTACGATTAATGAAGTTTTTGTCGTGCCTATATCAAGCCCTGCGATTAATTCAATCTTTTCGTACATTTTGGCTGATGCCTCCATCCCGTGACATCTACTTAAAAAAACAAACAAAAGAGGCTCATCTTGTCTTTATCACTATTTTATCTTTATATGTTGCATCAAGATACAAGACATTCGCATCGGAAGATTTAACGATTGTTTCAATTGCAGGAGATAAACTTTTCCATATACTTTCAGAGAATTCCAACAATATGTTAACATCTCTACCCATAGATGCAAAGGAAACCTCTGCAACAATATCTCCCGCTAATTTTGATAAGGCAATTCCTCTTATTTTTTCTACCCACGGTGTCTGGTGCATCTCCTCTATAAATTTTACCATTGTCCTAACGGGGAAAATGCTCTGTCGCACCTCAATGAGGTTTGTGGAATCTATATCGGGAACCAAAGGAGGCATTGTATCGTCCCATACTATGTTAAGCTCATTATAGCTCGGATTATCGATGCCACCATCTTTCCATAAAGGGTTGCTCTCAGGCCAACATAACCCAGCTGTCGTTATAAACCATTTCCTGTCACGCCATCTGGCGGCAAAATAGGGTTGCAATTGAGTCCACTGTAAGACCACCCTTCCCCAACCTTCAGCTTTCATGGAAATTTGGATGGGGTATTTTTTCTCCACTTCATTTTTCAAATGTTTATATTCAAAAAATACCAAGGGCCAAAACCTGGAAGCCGAACCTCCGGCCAACTTACTTGCCTCATTTTCTAACAATGAACTTCTTGGAACGACTTCGATATGTTTTAATCTAAACACATAAGATTGCTCTTCAATGCCGTACAAAAAACCAAAGACAACCGCTAGTATCATCAATAATGGTACGACTCTTATTTTGGCAACCTTTGGTTCCCTCAATATATCACGTCCATTGCATGGACACAGTTCCTTGTTTCTTGTTGCTTGAAGCGATCAGATTCAGTATTTGATTCCCGTATATATTCACGTTGCCGGCACCTAAGGTCAAGAGGATATCGCCAGGGAGTATATTTTCAGCAACTTTTGAAACCACCTCGTCATCGGAAAGGGAAAGGCAATTTTTATGGCCGTACTCACTTGTAAGGCTATCAACTATCAGGTCCGAACTGATGCTCAGTTCCAACTTTTCGTCAGCCGGGTATACGGGCAATATATACACCAAATCAGCCTTCATAAGAGCCTCGGCAAATTTCCTATACATAGCCTTGGTGCGCGAATACCTGTGTGGCTGAAAAATTACCACCAGCCTGCGGGATGGAAAGATGTTACGTAAAGTATCGAGTGTAGCCTGTACCTCCCTCGGATGGTGGCCGTAGTCATCGTAAAAATAGATATCATCGCACACGCCGAGACATTGCAGCCTTCGCTTTGTTCCTTTAAATTTATGGAGTGCATGTCGAATCGTATTGAAATTTATGCCCAATAAATCGCAAACAGCACAAGCAGCAAGGGCGTTCAACACATTATGCTCTCCTGATACTCTTAGGTTTATTTCGCCTATCTCGGCTCCCCGTTTGACAACGGTGAAAGAAACCCCCCCGCCAACGGAGTGATTGACCCCAACGGCACCCCAATCCCATTGCATTCCCCAACCATAGGTAATACACTGGGGCGCGAACTTTCCGGCTACCGACTGACATCCTGTGTCCTCGCCACATATGATAATCTTGCCGTCATCCTTGCGTTTTGATAAAAAACGGACAAAAGCATCCTGAACGGATTGAAATGTAGGATAAAAATTTACATGATCCCAATCGATGTTCGTAACTACCGGTATATAACAGGAGAAGAGCTCAAAAGATCCGTCGCTTTCATCCAACTCAGATACCATATAATCCCCATGCCCAAGTCTGGCATTGCCCCCTATATCCGACACCTCGCCCCCTATAGCGATAGTAGGATCGAGCCCTGCTGCATCCAAGACAGTCGCGATCATTGATGATGTGGTAGTCTTCCCGTGGGCACCGGCTACACCTATGCCTTTTAGTCGGTTGAATATCGAGCTGAGGATGTCTCCTCTTCTTGCCACATTTACTCCTGCTTTTCTGGCATAAACTAATTCATCGTTATCCCATGCGATCGCACTGCTATAAACCAGCATGTCCGGCCTGAAAATATCTATATGAGATGCACCATGGCCACAAAGAACCTTTACGCCAAGCTTCTCTAAATTATATACGTAGTTAGTCCTAGTTACATCGCAACCAGACACTTCATAACCCATCTCTTTCAACAAATGAGCCAAACCGCTCATTCCGGCGCCACCGACTCCCATCAAATGAAGATATTTTATTCCGTCTCCCAGAAGCATCTTTTCGTTAATATTTTTAAAAACACCCAATGGGGCCCTCTCCTTTCGTAGAAAAAGACGATACCACGTTCCAGAAACGGGCACATATGTCGTTCCTTTTCTCGTCACACATATTTTGATCAATACCAGACCTGCATTTATCCGATACTTCCAAAATTGCTTCTTCCAAAAGATTTAAGCCGTTCCTCTCTTGCCAAACTGTCCCTATTCCTGAACGTAAGAAAAGTTCTGCGTTTGCCAATTGATGGTTGTCCGATGCCTCTTCCCAAGGAACTAATACACTTGGTACATGATAGCAGATAAGCTCCGAAAGTGTCGATGCCCCACATCTTGTAACGACGTAGTCGGCCAGGGAAAAATGAGCGGACAGATCCCACGCTTGAGGCAAAACAATCACGTTATCGGAGATCCACCGTATACCATGTTTGCCTTCCGGTCCTAACAACATGAAGATATGATTTTTCAGGCTTTCGCGTTTAGCGACCTCAATTACGGCATGTTTTAAAGATTCTCCCCCAATAGAACCGCCCATAACCAGAGAAAATCTCTTCTTTGGCGGAAGAACGCCATCTCCTCCAAGCGTCTCCCATGCCTTTTGTTTTTTTATTATATTGAATTTACGAACGGGAATACCCACATGTCTAAAATCACTCTTTCCTAAGTTTATGCATTCCTCCCACCCCGTAACAATAATCATTCCCTTCCTGCTGCAAAGCCTGGTAGATTTGCCGGCAACAGCATTTTGTTCGTGAGCGATCATTGGCACCCTCAATAAAGAAGTCATTAAAGCAAAGGGAACCGATAAATAGCCTCCAAATAGAACAATGAGATCGGGTTTAATGTTTCTGACTATATTGCGTATCTTAACCAAAGAAAAAGTCAATTCTTTCCAACGGATGAAAGAGCGCAATCCCCTAACGCCAAGGGGAGATCCGGATAACGATAATGTCATGGGTTCTATGTTTAACGCATTGTAAATTTTTTGCTCCAGCATTCTATTTCCGCATAGATAAATAATTTCAGCGGGCAATTTCATTTCTTCGATCCAATTGCCGAAGGAGACTGCCGGCAATATATGCCCGCCAGTTCCTCCGGCAACAAATAGCATCTTCAACTTATTGCCCATCAAGACGCGCTCCTTTTGATCATTCTATTATTCTCGGCAGAACAGCGCAACAACAATCCTATTTTAACCCACGTTGCCAGCAAAGCACTGCCACCGTAACTCAAAAAGGGCATGGCCTTACCCGTCAAAGGAATTAGAGTGGTCACGCCTCCAACGTTGATAAAGAAAGGTATCAATATCGAAAGCCAAAGCCCGAAGACAAGATATCTGCAGTATCCATCATCAAAATCACGCCACATGTAATAAACCCTGACAGAGATCACGGCAAAAGCGCCAATAACCGCCATGGAACCTAAAACACCCAGTTCCTCGGCAGAAATGGCAAAGATAAAGTCAGTATGTGCTGCGGGCAAATATTGGAGTTTTTGTAAACTCCTGCCAAGCCCGACCCCCCAAAAACCTCCGTTTGCAAAGGCGATCAACCCCTGTATTATTTGAAACCCCTCGTTCAAGGGATCTTGCCACGGATCAATCCAAGCCTTAAGTCTTCTTAATCTGTAGGAAGCGTTGAATATCAGAATGATTGCTGGGACAGAGGTGGTGACCAATAAAATTAAGGGATATTTCCATCCGTACTTCATGATGAAAATCCCCAAACCTATTGCTAAGAGAATCATTGTGGATCCGATATCAGGCTGAAAAAGGAGAGGAATAGCACTCACGATCAGTACGCTTATCGTGCGCACGAATGCGCTTATTGGAGGTTCTTCATATCGAGATATAACGCTGGAGAGGTAGATAACGACAGAAAAAATTAAAAACTCCGATGGCTGAAAGGAGAAAGGCCCCAACCTTATCCATCTAGAAGATCCGCTTACAGACATTCCAAATGAAGGTATCAACGTCGCAAAGGACAATAGGAAAGCCACAATCCAAAGAAATGGTGCAACTTTTCTCCATATATCAGTGGGAACAGAATAGGACAGAGCCATTCCAGCCAGGGATACCAGGAACCACTTGATTTGTTTCATTCCATACATCCAAGGCGTCCCAAACTGCTTGATTGAAAAATAGCCCGAAGCAGATGTTATCATTATGATCCCAAATACCGACAGAGCTAACGGGATCACAATCAGCCACAGATCAAAGGCGTGCGAATTTTCTTGAGCTTGAAAGATATCTCTTTCGTTATCCATTTTTCACACTATCCGCCTCGACAATGGTTTTAACTATTCTCTTAAAATCCTCTCCTCTTTCGTGGTAGTTTTTATACATGTCCCAGCTTGTACAGGCTGGAGAAAGCAACACTATATCGCCCGGGCAGGCCATATTAAAGGCACAATACACTGCCTCCTCCATGGAAGACACAAGAAGATAATTGCGAAAACCTATCCTCTCCAGGGCTTCGGATATCGCTCCTTTTTCTGCACCCAACAAAACCGCACCGCGCGCATGCGCTTTAACAGCCTTGGCGAGTTCATCGTACTGCTCTCCCTTTCCCTTTCCCCCCAAAATAATAACCTTTGTGCCTGGAATAGATGTTATGGCAGTTATTGAGGAGGCTACGTTAGTTCCTTTCGAATCGTCTATAAAAGTTATGCCCCTTTTTTCTCCAACCTTTTCGCATCGATGGGGAAGGTTTTTAAAATCCGATAATAAGTGAGATGTTCTTTCCGCGTCACACCCCAGGTAGTAAACTGCTGCCATGGCCATGGCCGCATTTTCGACGTTGTGGCGGCCATATAAAGGCAAGATGCTATATGAAAAAAGTTTTATATCGCGGCTTCCTGTCCTTAAATAGGCTTCAGAATCGTGCAATATTATTTCGTCTTGTTCTTCACATTTGCCCTTACTGCAATCGGGGGCCCAACGCAAAACAGCCCCCCGACATCCATTTGTCCCTAAAAGTTCTCGGTCTTTATTCTGGTATACACAATATCCATCGGAAGAAAGAAGGTCTATAATACGCTTTTTCGATTCGACGTAAGCATTAAAACTTCCGTGCCAGTCGAGATGATCGGGGCATATATTTGTAACGACCGCAATATGACAACTGAACCGATTTGCCCAATGAAGCTGAAAACTGCTAATCTCGGCTGCTATGAAATCCAAGTCCTGTTTTGCAAAATCCGCCAGCGGAAAGCCGAAATTTCCGGCCAATGCCGTCTTGTAACCCAATTCAGATAATAAATGAGCTATTAAAGCAGATGTGGTGCTTTTTCCGTTAGTCCCCGTTACCCCTATGATTTTTCCTATTAAATAAGGAAACACAAAATCAAGCTCTCCTTGGATAGGCACCCCAGCATTTTTTGCCATCTCTACAGGCAAGCTTTTTGGGGATATTCCCGAGCTCAATACTACTGAATCGCAGTCCAGCATTTTATTCGTGTGGCCCTTTTCTTCCCACAAGATACCTTTTTTACGGTAGAGATCCCTGGTATCTGGATCGATCTCTTCCCGCTCGGTTACGAAAACTTCATATCCCAATTTTTTCGAGAGAAGAGCCAAAGACTTTCCGCTTATTCCACTCCCAACTACAGTTACTTTCATGTTCTAGATCACCTGCCGGGCCAACAATGCCATCAAAAGAGACGCTCCTACAAGGTGTACGAGCCAAAACCGTACTACGATATGGCCTTCAGGCCAACCGCATAACTCGAAATGATGATGCAAGGGGCTCATCTTAAAAATTCTCTTTCCGAAGCACCTAAAGGATATGACCTGCAATATTACGGAAACAATTTCTATGCCAAATATAAAAGAAACCGGAAATATCAATAATATGCGTCCTGAAAGAGCAACATTTCCCATTAATAAACCAGCGATAAAATGAGCTCCCACATCTCCCATAAACACCTTGGCCGGATGGGAATTATACCATAAAAAAGAAAGAGAGCATGCCAACCCAATGATGACGGATATAATACATGAATCGATATTCGAGATGAGTAGAAGTATGACAAGCGATATTGCCGAAGCCCCTGCAGCAAGTCCATCGAGACCATCGGTAATGTTCAATGCATTGTACAATCCTAGAGCAAAAAAAGCTAAAAATATGAAAGCTAAACCAGAAGGAATTGCAGGCAAATATTGAGAAAAAAAGAGATCGATCTCTCTGGAAGCAATCCATGCCCAGGGCAAGACAACGATTATCTGGCCAAACAATTTCGCCCTTGACGTCAATCCTTCACTCGATCGTTTTGACAACTTAATAAAATCGTCTACAAAACCCACTGCCGCACCACCAAGGGGCAACCACCAAAGGATTAAAGTTTCCATCGCATTCCCGCTTTTTACGTTTATAAAGAACGAGGCGATGAACGTCAATACGACAAATATAACGCCGCCCATAGTCGGCGTCCCCGCCTTTAGGACTAAATGACGCTCGGGGCCATAGCTTTTTGGTGTCTGCCCCCACTTAAATCTCAAAAATAACCCTATCCATATTTTTAGCAAGAAAATTCCAAGAACGACTAAAAAACCGAAGATCAAGAACAAATAATTATAATTCATGCAAAGACCACCAATCGTAAATGCGTTCCATTTCGTATGTCCTAGATCCTTTTACTAAAACAACGTCTCCTGTTCTCAAGATGGTCTTTAAATGGCTGACGATATCTTCCATATCCTGGAGACATAATACGTTCTTATAATTTTTGTTTATGTCCTTCCACTCGCTCCCATGTATCAACACCTGGTCAGCCGCTGCGGCAGCGTAATAAAGGACATCGTCATGAAAACGATTTGCGTAACTGCCGAGCTCTTTCATTCCGCCCAATACGGCAATTTTGCGCCCCCTTGAAGGTATTAGGCAGAGATTATCTATGGCAGCTTTCACGGATACGGGGCTGGCATTGTATGATTCGTCGATGAATAAAACTCCCTCTTCGCTTTGAAGTATAGCCCCTCTGCCTCTAGGCAAACTCATAAACAATAACCCCTGGACAATATCATCTGGAGCAACACCATACTCGCACCCAACGGCAAAAGCAAGCGATATTATAAGTGTGTGTTGCTTTCCCCATAATTTGCTTTCAACAGTTTTAAGGCCAAAAGGTGAATCTATAGTTATCTTTCTGAAATAATGGTTCCCATCCAAACGCAATGATGAGTCAGTGATTCTATAGATGCACGAAGGGCTCGTCCCAACGCTTATAATTTTAGAAGGTCGGTGTTTTAATTTATCGATACCTGAATTCAATATTGGTGAATCGCCGTTCACAAACAACAGTTTGCAGTCGGCGGTTACAATTTCCAGTTTTGCCCCCAAAACACCCTCAATATCCCCAAAGCCCTCTAGATGTACAGGTTCGACAGAGGTTATCACCGATGACGATGGCCTGAATTTGTTAGCAATCTCTCCAATTTCACCCTTTGCATTGGCCCCCATTTCCAAAACCAAAAATTCCGTATCCCTTGGCGCAGCCAATATTGTAAGGCAACAGCCCAATAGGGTGTTGTAGTTTCCTCTTGAGACATGAACGCGATATATTCTTTCCAGGACCTTGCCTATCGCTTCTTTGGTCGTGGTCTTTCCAACGCTTCCGGTAATAGCAACGATTTCTCTTAGGGACGAAAGCCCTGCAAGATATCTTTCCGATGCCTCTAAAATGGCCGCATCAGGCGAAGGGACTCCAAAAAAAGAGATATCTTTATTAAAAGAAGTAAACTTTGACATCTCCTCATCTTTAAGTATTACTCCCTTTGCACCCCTCTTTATGGCATCGCTTATGAATGAATGGCCATCGGACCTATTTCCCTTTAAGGCTATGAATATATCTCCCTTTTCGATCTTTCTGCTGTCCGTCTTTATTGAACAAGGCAAAGAAATATCAGCACCGCAAAGGCGAGTGCAGTTGAAGAGTTTCCCCACAGTCATAGCCTCAGGAAAAGAATCTGTCGGACTCATGAAAGTGTCCTTCCCTTTAGATTGCACCATTCCTTCAAGGCTTCAAAGTCGTTATAAGGTATCGTCCTGTCTTTGAATATTATTTGACGCTCCGGCCCCTTTCCTGTTACCAAAACTACATCTCCTTTACCCGCGCGATCTAACGCGAAATGTACAGCCTCTTTCCTGTCTATGATAGTCCAATATTCAGAGCTCCCGGGGGATGATTTTATTCCATCTGCTATCTGCATCGCAATATCCCTGGGATCCTCGCTCCTCGGATTATCCATAGTAACGACTATACAATCCGCAAATCGGGCGGCTATGCTTCCTAATATCGGCCTATTCTCCTTAAAACGCTCTCCTCCATGGCCGAAAACAAGCCAGACCCTCCCACTACAGAGGGGTTTGACTGTGGAAAGTACTTTTTCTAAAGCATCCGGAGTATGGGCATAGTCAATTATACATACAGGACCATCTTCTACAAAATACCTTTCCAGTCTTCCTGGAACGGGAGGGCAATTTTCTAAGCCCTTTCTGATCGCCTCCGCGTCAAAGTCTAACGACCAAGCAACGCTAGAGGCAGCTAAGGCATTCAATACATTGTATTCTCCCAGTAGAGGCAGGGTGACATTTTCGAGCGTAGAGCCGTCAGGGAAACTTATATCCACGATGATGCCTCTAATTGAGCTACTTCTTATGGAACCATAAAAGGCGTTATCTGCCTTTTGGCGCAGGGAAAAACCTAAAATGTGTGGTGCAAACTCATTTGCAATCTTTTCTCCATAAGGATCTTCGGTATTTATGGAAGCTTTCCAGTCGCCACGCATATATTTTATGAAGAGATCTCTCTTTGCACAAAAATAGTTTTCCATATCACCATGATAATCCAAATGTTCGGGGGTCAAGTTCGTAAACACCGCCCTATCGTATAGACAGCCGAAGATACGCTTTTGCTCTATGCCATGAGAAGAGGCCTCCATTACACATGCGTGGCATCTGTTATCTACCATTTTATTTAACAATGACTGAATCAACGGAGCTTGAGGAGTTGTGCGATCGGCATCCTCGTGGCTTTTTCCGTCGTTATAGACTATGGTTCCTATTAACCCGCATTTCATGTCACCTGTATCTAAAATGCTTTTGATAAGATAGGTGGTCGTACTCTTTCCGTTAGTTCCCGTAACAGCAATCATCAGTAGTTTGCTCGCAGGCAGGCCGTAAAAATATGCAGAAGCTAATCCGCATGCTTCCCCTGCATCCTTTACTATAAGTTGAGGTATCGCCAAATCATCAACCCTTTCGGATGTAAGTACAGCCACTGCTCCCCTCCGTTGCGCATCCTGTGCGAATTCAACCCCTTTTCTTTTAGTTCCTTCGAGGCAGCAAAAAAGAGCGCCTTCGCCTACATGTCTACTGTCTATGGAGATCTCTGAAATTTCATTCTCCAAGCAGTTAGCGCCCGCTTCTATTATTTTCTTCAGACATCGTCTTCGGAAAAGAAAGTCTGCCAACTCTTTGATCGAAACTTTCATTTCCAGTCACCCATCCTATCGTTTGAGAATTTAAAAGCCGCTTGCCATCATCTCTTCAACGATTGTCCTAAAAATAGGAGCTGCTATTACTCCAGCTAAATAACCCTTTGCGCCAGGGTTTCCTACAGTGACTATTAAAACGTAACGAGGGCTGTCATATGGCCAAAAACCGGCAAAAGTGGCTACGTGAGTATCTTGCAAATATTTTCCCCTATGGGCAACCTGAGCGGTACCGGTTTTCCCGGCCACCTTCGCGTTCTCAACATCGGCACGCTTCCCTGTGCCCTCTGCTACTGCTTGTCTTAAGGTCATTCTCAACCTTTCGGCCGTTGAATTTGAAAGCGCTCGGCCAATCTCCCGCCTCTGGCCGTGGTAAACTTCGTTGCCCTTTCTGTCAAATACGTTTTTCGTCAAATAGGGACGAACCAAAAGGCCTCCGTTTGCAATGGCCGAAAAAGCTTGGGCTAACTGGAGAGGCGTAACTGCTATACCCTGCCCCAGAGCGATGTTGGCAGGCACAACGCCCCACCATTGAGATGGAAGGGGGAGCAATCCTTCTTCTTCACCAGGTAATTCTACGCCTGTAGGAAGGCCAAACCCCCAGCTTTTAAGGGCATTGTAGGTAAAATTTGCGGGCATCATCATACCAATTTGAGCCATCCCAACATTGCAGGAGTTAATAATTAATTTATTGAAGTCCTGATTTCCATGAGCACGCCAATTTACCTCACGAATCACATGATCCGCTATTTTTACAGATCCTGAGCAGTTGAACCTGCTTTTTGAGTTAACATACCCGTTTTCCAAGGCTATGCCCATAATGATAGGTTTTAATACTGAGCCAGGTTCATATACCCTGCCTATCGCGTTGTTTCTGAGTGCATCGCCCGAGAAGGTCTCTCTATTCCCGGGGTCAAAGGAAGGAAAACTCGACATGGCTAATATTTCTCCGGTCATGGGATCCATACATACAGCCGCTGCCCATTCCGCATTGTTCACGGACGCCCCGTTTTGCAAAGCCTCATCGACTATGTACTGCAACCTCCAGTCGATTGTAAGAACTACCTCGCTTTTAGGGAAGAGCATTTCTTCCTCTGAAGATAAATTTGCTGCTTCGAAGTAATTCCCTGCGGCGTCTCTTATTAAATTTCTCATACGTGGCGGATTGTACAGAAAAAAGTCCCATTGTCTCTCGACTCCGGAAAGGCCTTTTTCATCTATGTCGACAAAGCCCAACAGATGGGCCATATGCTTTCCAAAGGGATAGGAGCGCTCCATTTCCTTTATGCCGTATACCCCTTTTAAATTTAAAGATAATATCTCTTCGCCCTTTTTTAATGTTAATTTACGGACTAACCACATAAATCTACCCTCTAGAGGCTTTTGTAGTTTCTGGACGACTTGATTAGGAAGATGCTGACCTAAAGCCGACAATTGGTTTGGATCCCAAAATGCAGGATCGACAAACATGCTCAATCGCGGAACGGATAAGGCTAGAGTTATGCCGTTTCTGTCCGCAATCGTGCCTCTCGACGATGTTACCAAAACTTGCTGCCAATACTGGCTCCTTGCCCACATTACAACTCTTGAATCGGGAATAAGACAAAGTTGGACAACTTTAGCCGTTATAACAACAAAGGCTAAAAATATTAAAAGCCAAAGACCCCTAGACCCTTTCAAAATTAGTCCTCTCTATCCTCCTTGGCGCTGGCAAAGGCAGAGAAAATTCCAAGCGTCTTTCTTTTTTCAAGAGCTACAGTCGGTAAATTATCTCCTTGAAAACGTTCACTATCGGGAGCGATTGCAAGTCGTATCGTAGAACCTCTCTCTAAGCCCTTCGTCATGCCCAATTTCCCGCTGGCATAATAGACGACCCGATCCGGGGCCATCATGGAAAGAAGGCGTTGAGAAAGAAGCAAATCTTTTTGTTGTAATGCTTCAATTTGTTGGTTTAAAGCCATCAATTCATGCTCTAAATATAGACTGTAAAAACGAAGCCCCGCAAGTCCGAGGAGAGCTAGGGAAACCAATATAATATAAGCATAAATGCCCTTTTTGCCCTTTGTTGCCACCCTTACCACTCCCCATCAAAAAATATCAGGATCTTATTAAAACGCGCAATTTTGCACTTCTAGATCTCGGATTACCTTCGATTTCTTCCTTCTTCGGTAAAATTGGTTTCTTAGAAAACATCTTTCCAATTCCTTCTTTTTCCCAGTCTTTAAAGGAATGTTTAACGATCCGGTCCTCCAGAGAATGGTAGCTTATGACTATTAAATGTCCACCGCTTCGAAGGCAACCCAGGCTGTTTTTCAATCCGTTTTCAAGTGCTCCCAATTCATCGTTAACAACAATTCTTAGAGCCTGAAAGATCCTTCTTGCCGGATGTTTTCCCATTTGTCTCTGAATTTTTGCCGGAAGTGCCCCCCTAATTATCTCCACCAACTCCGCAGTGGAAGTGATCAGCCCTTTCTGCTCGCGATATCTGATTATTGCCTTTGCGATTTGGCGGGAGTAGCGCTCCTCGCCGTACTTGTAAAAGATATCAGATAACTCTTTGATGCTATAGTAATTTATTATATCAAAGGCTGTTAATTCAGCATCACGGTCCATCCTCATGTCAATAGGTCCCGGTTTATTGAATGAAAACCCTCTTTCATCATCGTCAAGCTGCAACGAAGAGACGCCCAAATCGAATAAAATTGCATCAACCGCTACAGATCTAAAGCTATTTTTAACGACATCGCCTATGAACCTGAAATTTGATTTAACTAACAAGGCCCTTTCGCCGAAGGGTTTAAGCTTTTCCGAAGCTATTGCTAAGGCTCTCTCATCCTGGTCGAGTCCTAAAAGCTTAATGTCGGGAAAAGTCGACAACAAAGCATATGCATGCCCGCCAAGCCCTACAGTAGCATCGACAACTAACTTTATATCGTCAGATAGCGATAGTATATCTATAATCTCATCAGTTAATACAGGAACATGCCTTATTGCTTCCATTCTACGCCCTCGACGATCGTTGACAGGTTTGACAAAATATCCTGTCTATATTTGTTCCAGGTCTCACGATCCCATATTTCCAGATGATCTCCAACTCCGATGATGCTGACCTCCGTTTCTAAATATGCATGCGACTTTAACATCTGTGGGAGAAGTATTCTCCCAGCCGAATCGAGGGTAATTTCATGAGCCGTTGCCAAAAATACGCGCAAAAAATCTCTAGCCTTACTTTGAGAAAAGGGCATCTTTTGCAATTTTTCAAGCAGCTTCTCCCACTCATCCTTGGAATACAAAGAGATGCACCTCTCGACGCCAACAGAGGCAACGAGCTGTTCCCCCATCTCCTGCCTAAACTTAGATGGCAATACCAATCGGCCTTTACTGTCCAGGCGATGCTCATAGGTCCCGATCATCATCTCACACGCCATCCCACTTTAATACACTTTCTACCACTTTACCACCAAGTCAACACATAATACAAGCCCCAGGGCCTANNTAGGCCCTGGGGCTTGTATTATTTATTTCGAGCATTCCATAAGCCGGGTTCTGTAATATTGATGACCATTTATCTCGGGATGAGCTTGCGCCCATCCTCTAGCGATCAACCCGGAGGTCAGCGGGCCACCTCATCCCTCCCTATTAGATCTTGCTCCAAGCGGGGTTTGCCTGGCTCACTGGTCGCCCAATGACCGGTGGGCTCTTACTCCACCTTTTCACCCTTACTCCAAATGGGAGCGGTATCTTTCTGTAGCACTATCCCGAGGCTCGCGCCTGCTGGACGTTATCCAGCGCTTTGCCCTGTGGAGCCCGGACTTTCCTCGTTCTATCCCAGGAACGCGGTCATCCGGAATGCTCGAAATCTTGTTTATTTTCTATGTTAAAGATATCATCATGAAGACCTTTTTTCAACACTACAATATTGGCTTTTAGGGAGGGTTCTTATGGAAACGCAGTTTTCGCCAATGCCCGGATACGATGAATTCAAAAATAAAGTAAAGTCGCTAATGAACATTGAACTTGACGCCTATAAACAGCAAATTCACCGACGGGTCCATATGTTAATGCAGCGTTGGAAATGTTCCAATTATGATGAATATTTCGAAATACTGAAAAAAGACCCGGAAAAACGAAAGGAGTTTTTGGACTACCTCGCAATCAATGTGTCTGAATTTTTTAGAAATCCATCAATATGGTGGCATTTGCGAGACAAGGTTTTGCCGGAGTTAATAAAGGAGAAAGGAAGACGTCTTAAAATGTGGAGTGCCGGCTCAGCTACAGGAGAGGAAGCTTACTCCCTGGCAATTCTGGCTGAAGAGCTTAAGCTCTTATGTCCGCCTTACATAGATGCATGGGATATTGACGAAGAGGCAACAAACATTGCTTTAAAGGGAATATATCACCAAAGACAATTAGCAAATGTACCCCCAAATTGGATCGATAAATATTTCGTCAAAATTGACGAAGAACATTTTAAAGTTAAGGACACGATAAGAAGACGAGTCCAATTTAAAATCATGAACCTGCTCAATGCCACCTTCCCCCAGAACGAATATGACTTAATATTATGTCGAAATGTCGTGATATATTTTTCTGCAGAAACTAAGAAAACTTTGTATCAAAAGTTCGTCAAGACTCTACGTCCGGGAGGCATAATGATGGTTGGTGCCACTGAGCATATTTACGATTATCGCAGCCTCGATTTGGAGCCCCTGGGACAATTTTTATATAGGAGAAAATAAAAGATAAAAAATCCCGTGGGATTTTTTATAAAGAACATCCCGCGGGATTTCGCGTAAACAACGAAGATAGACAATTACTTAATGGGATCTGACTATTTCCTTTATCCGCATTAACCTGCTTAAGTTAGATCGTTCCATTTCGTCTAATCTCATAGTTATATCCCTTATCGTTTCCTCAAAGGCCGGAATCATAACATATTCGAGGGCATTAACCCTTCTGCGTGTACGTTCTATTTCGCTGGCCATCAACCGTAATGCCTTCTCTTCGCTGGCAAGGCGTATCAAGTCGGGGAGCAGTTCCTGAAATTGCTCCAACGCCAAATCCAGGCTGCCGGATGTCATGGCAAAGCCGTAACCTTTCACCTGTTCTTCTGCTTTGTCTATTGTATATTCGGGAACCGCGACGCTCATAAGGTTGCGAGTCTTTACATGAACGCCTGTTTCTCCGCCGCCAGCCATTAATAAAGATTGCTCCAGTACGGCCGGCACCATTTGGGCACGGGCCATCAGAAAGCTTCGATAACAGGCGAAAATGGCCGCTTCCACTTTCTCGCGCAAATCCTTTACATCTCTTGCTTTCTGCAAGAATTGCTTTATTAATGCATCCTGCTTATCTTTTAATAATTTATGTCCTCTTTTTGCGGCCGCAAGTCGCCTCTTGATGACGTTTAGCATCATTCTGTTGGGATTGACGTTCAATTTATTGGCCAACTCTTATCACTCCTTTTAATTTACGATGTAGCAGAAGAGGTGGCCACCTCGTCTTTATTTGTTTCGTCGTCCTGACGTTTGGGTTTTAGGTATTTCTCGATGTATTCGTCCCTTACCCGCTTCAGCTCCGTCAAAGGCAGAGGTGCAAGCAGTTCCCACCCAAGCTCGAGAGTCTCCAATATGGTCCTGTTCTCGTACTCGCCTTGCCTTACATATCTATCTTCAAACTTATCGGCAAACTCTGCGAATGCCTTATCACTTTCCGTTAACGCTCCCTCGCCAAGGATAACGGCCAACTCTTTAGCCTCTTTTCCTCTAGCATATGCCGCAAACAACTGATTCAAAAGGTCGGCATGGTCTTCTCGCGTTTTATCCCTTCCTATTCCCTTGTCCTTCAATCGCGAAAGAGAAGGCAGCACATCGACGGGGGGATATATGCCTTTACGGTGAAGTCCTCTGCTCATAATAATTTGCCCTTCCGTTATATAGCCCGTCAGGTCAGGAATCGGGTGAGTTATATCATCCTCAGGCATTGTTAGTATGGGAAGCTGTGTTATGGAGCCCTTATAACCACGCAGGCGGCCTGCCCTCTCATACATCGTAGCTAGGTCAGTATAGAGGTAGCCGGGGTAACCTCTTCTGCCGGGCACCTCTTTTCTGGCTGCTGATATTTCCCTTAAGGCTTCGCAATAGTTGGTCATGTCAGTTAATATGACAAGTACGTGCATATCGAGCTCAAATGCCAGATACTCCGCACAGGTAAGGGCGAGCCTTGGCGTAGTTATACGTTCAATTGCAGGGTCATCGGCAAGATTTAGGAACATAACGGCACGCTCGATAGCTCCCGTTCTTCTAAAGTCATCTATGAAAAAAGAGGCTTCTTCAAATGTGATGCCCATTGCAGCAAATACTACGGCAAATCTTTCTTGAGAACCCAAGACGGTAGCTTGACGCGCAATTTGAGCAGCCATCTTATTGTGAGGCATACCGCTTCCTGAAAATATTGGAAGCTTCTGTCCGCGAACAATTGGGTTCATGCCGTCTATAGTGGATATCCCTGTCTGTATAAACTCCGACGGATAATCTCTGGAGTAAGGATTGATAGGATATCCGTTTATATCCAAATGCTTCTCCGGTATTATGGCAGGCCCGTCGTCTATGGGCTCACCCCTCCCGTTAAAGATCCTTCCCAATAATCCCCTCGAGACGGGAATCATCAATACTTTTCCAAGAAAACGAACCTTCGTGTTTTCAAGATCTATCCCCGTAGTACCTTCGAAGACTTGAACAAGGGCCTTATCTGTCGATATTTCCAAAACGCGGCCTCGTCTTCTTTCGCCGTTGCTCAACAAGATCTCGACGAGCTCATCGTAGCGAACGTCAGCCGTTTTTTCAACCACCATAAGGGGGCCTGAAAGATCATTGATTGTTCTGTATTCTTTAGGCAGCATAATTGTCGCCTCCCGTTGGTATTATCTTATTGATTTGAGAGCGAATCTCAGCTTCAAGTTGGTCGAGGGAATCTAACTTATCTTCAGAAACATATCTCATTCTAGCTATATTTTCCCTAATGGGAAGTTCGAAAAGTTTCTTTATGTCTGCTCCTCGACGCAATGCATCTTTCGCTGTATGATGGAAAGTTAAGATATTGCGAAGCATCTTAAACTGCTTATCCATTGAGGCATATGTATCGACCTCATGAAAAGCATTTTGATGCAAAAAATCTTCCCTTATCGATTTAGCCGTTTCCAGAACCAAGCGCTCCTCCCGAGAAAGTGCGTCAATGCCGACTAACCTCACGACTTCCAGCAATTGCGACTCTTCCTCCAGGAGAGACATGGCTTCGATCCGTTGCATGCTCCATTCGCCGTCGTACTTTTCATCCCAGTATTCTCCCAACACATCGGTATATAGAGAATAACTGTTTAGCCAGTTTATGGCAGGGAAATGCCTCTGATAAGCCAACGATGCATCCAATCCCCAGAATACCTTTGTAACCCTCAAGGTGTTCTGACTTACGGGTTCCGAAAGATCTCCGCCAGGGGGAGAAACGGCACCAATAACGCTTATGGCACCTTCCCTTCCATCTTTACCCAAGCATATGCTTCTGCCGGCTCGCTCATAGAAAGATGCCAGTCTTGTCCCCAAGTATGCAGGGTAACCTTCTTCGCCGGGCATTTCTTCCAAACGACCGGATATTTCTCTTAAAGCTTCTGCCCATCGGCTTGTCGAATCCGCCATCAAGGCAACTGAATATCCCATATCTCTATAATGCTCAGCTATTGTGATGGCTGTATAAATGCTGGCTTCTCGAGCGGCCACAGGCATATTTGACGTGTTTGCTATAAGGACTGTTCTCTTCATGAGAGGTTGCCCGGATCTCGGATCCTGTAATTCGGGGAATTCCAGCAAAACGTCAGTCATTTCATTGCCACGCTCACCACATCCAACATACACTACTATCTCAGCGTCTGCCCACTTGGCAAGCTGGTGCTGGATGACCGTCTTGCCGCTGCCGAATGGGCCGGGAACGCATGCAGTTCCTCCTCTGGCAATAGGGAAAAACATATCTACGACGCGCTGACCTGTGAGCAGCGGTATTTCAGGTTTTAACCTTCGGGCTACCGGTTTGGGAAATCTTACGGGCCAGCGCTGCATCATTGTAACCTTATGCACATTACCCCGCTCATCTTCTATCTCAACAATCACATCGTCAACAGTATATTCTCCCTCTTTTATGGACCTGACTTTACCCTCAACTCCATTGGGAACCAATATACGATGTTCAACGAGAACAGTTTCCTGAACGATCCCCAGTATATCTCCGGGGCCCACGGATTCTCCGTTTTTGACTTTTGGGACAAACCCCCACTTTTTCTTTCTATCGAGAGCAGGTACATCAATACCCCTCGTGATATATGGACTTTGTGCTTCCTTTTCTATCATGCTCAAAGGCCTTTGTACTCCGTCGAAAAATTGTTCTATAAGTCCAGGCCCTAATTCGACGCTTAAAGGAGCCCCTGTGCTTATAACAGGTTCCTTTGGCTTCAAACCTGATGTTTCCTCGTAAACCTGAACGAAAGCGTTATCTCCCTTCAACTCGATAATTTCCCCGACCAAACCCAGGTCGCCTACTCGAACAACGTCGTACATCGAGGCGCCGGCCATGCCGCTTGCCACTACTAATGGCCCTGATATTCTCGTGATAGATCCCTTTATCTGCTTACGAGCCGTCTCGCCCATCGAAAACTCCCTCCAAATTCAAATAATTTTGCTCAATTATTTATTTGCGAAAATATCAATACCTACTGCCTTCTCTACCCAATTCTTAATCTGCGTTGAACCAAAACCTGTAGAGTACTTTAAAGTTGGTACCGGAATTACGCTTAACATGTTATCCCGCGTTAGTTCATCGATAATACTATCGAATTTCTCATATATATCTTCGGTGATAAGGCAGATAGCGTATTGTTTATTAATGATATCAATCAATATTTCTCTAAATTTCTTATCGTCATTCGGATCGTCTATTACAAACTGTTTTAAACCTATCGCCTGGAAGGGCAAAACGCTTTCATAATCCCCCACTGCTGCTATGGGATGTGTCCTACGCTGCATGGCGCAACAACCCCTTTATCATATCTTTCTCTACCCCGCTGGCCTTGCCCACGAGTATAATTCTCAAATTTTTAACCTCTGTCTCTTTTAGCCAGAGAAAGCGGAGAACCTGTTCAGGGGCAAAAGGATCGTATTGGTATTTGTTTAAGTATTTGCTGATCATCCCATCGGACCGTTTTTCAATTTCGGGCAAAATCCTCGACGCATCCATTTCTTCGACGTTATCCAATATACGTCCCATATAACCAAAGGCAAGTTCCCTAGCCCACGATTCCTTTGGTTCGGCGTACAGCTGCGCCAAAAGTTCTGTTGAATATGTGCCGCCGGAATGAAGATAGTTTGATATCTGCGATGCATCGGCATTCATCCTCTTAAGCCGCAACATCGTTCTGATATTTTCCCCGTCGATCCGAAAACGAACATATTCCTTTACGCCGTTATAAGAAAGCTCATCTGCTATCAAGCGCATTATATAAAACATATGTCTGTCTAAAAGTTGTTCTATCTCTAGAATATTTTTCGTCTGTTCCCATATCATTACGCATGATGGAATTATCCTGTGCAACTGATGAGGAAGGAGTCGGTAATCTTCGCTTTCAACAGCTAATATCATATCATCTGCCGGATATGAACCCATGGAAACCAACAGATCCCACCGACTTTTACCACCCTCTCTCTGGGCAAACATTCCCTTTAATATGACCTTCAAATTATGGAAGTCATAAGGGATTTGAAAAAGCTGAACCAGCTGTGGGTCAGGAACGAATTTTCTGAGCTCTCCATAGGTGTATGAAAGCTCTGCTTCCAATAAATTATCGTATGAAGAGTTGTTGCCCATTTCAGCAATCCATTGTCCATAGCACGTCTCGATGAACAATTTCCAGGTAGACTCAAAGCTCTCAGCCTCTGCCATTTGTTGCATGGCCGAAGTATCGATTTTTCTATTTTCCATCGCCCTCAAGCGGGATACGGCATAGGTGTATTCGCTTCTGGCTTCCAATTGTCTCACCGACCCTAAATTTATCATGATTCATCTCCTATTAAAAGGGCTAATCCGAGAAAAGTTCCCCTGCAATTATCAATTCGAGCTCGTCTTGGATGCTTGCTATTAGCATATCAAAGGAGCAGTTAATATCGATATCGCCGACATTTAGGATAAAACCCCCTCTAAAAGGTAACTTTTCATCGGCTAAACTCAATTTGGTATCATTTTTCCGATTGAAATTAGATACCCATTCTTCGTCTATAATCGCCTCTTCTTCACCGACATAGATCAGCCCTTCGGATTTTTCCGACTCTTTGACGGCAGTCTTCAAGACCGTTTCGACGAATGAAGCATATTTCTCAGGATCAAGGGTGTTCATCTTTTTTCTGGCTTTCGTCAGCGTCTCTTCGATCAGAGATCTTTTCATCGATAGTTCAATCTTCCCTAGATCCAGATCCGCGACAATTTCTCTTCTCTTAAAAATATTTTCTCTTTCTTCTTTCGCCTGTTGCATCCATTCTTCCTGTATTTTCTGAGCTTCCCCTTGAGCCTTTGAAATTATCTCTTCGGCTTGTTTTTTAGCCTTCTCCAATATTTCGTCGGCTTGTTTTCTTGCATCATCTTCTATTTTTGTCTTGACATCAGCCAATGCCATTTGGCAACACCTCTATAAGCTAATGCCGTTCAGCAATATGATGCTCATCAAAAGAGCCAAAACGGCATAAGTCTCCACCATCGCAGGCAATATAACTGCTTTACCAGTTTCCTCAGGCCTTTTAGCAATAAGCTGAATGCAGGCAGCTGATGTCTTGCCCTGCGAATATCCTGAAATATATCCAACTATTGCGATTGGCAAACAGGCAAAAAGTATGGCCATCCCCTGTTCCAAACTAACCGCAACCGGTTCACCGCCAAGCAGTCCAACCTGCATGATAGTAAAAAATCCTATCAGCAAACCATATATCCCCTGAGTTCCAGGCAGTGCCTGAAGTAACAAAACCAGACCAAACTTCCCGGGATCCTCTGTCATGACCCCAGCTCCCGATTCACCGGCAACACCTACACCAAGAGCAGAACCTGAACCGGCACACCCCGCAGCCAACGCAGCACCTAATATAGCTAATGCAAGTCCCCATTCCATAATCAAATACACTCCTTTCAAAAATTATTAATTGGCATAAATTGCCATGTTTTTAATGTAATTGTTGAACTAACTGGAAGCATTAACGCGAATTAAATGATCTAAATCATAGCTTTCTGCAATGTCAACATAACGTGCATTCATATCAAATGGATCGAATGCTCTTCCTCCTGCTTTGTAAAATTTGCTGAAGAATTCGACGTATTGGAGACGCAAGGAATGGACAAATGCCCCTAAAACGTTAACAGCTATGCTAAATATATGTCCGCCTGCGAACAAAATTATCCCCAATAGCCAGCCTATGTAGGGAATATGAAATAGCTGCAACGTCAATGTATTGATGATCATCGCTATGGCTGACGTGGCTAAACCAAGCGCTAAGAGCCTGCTGTAACTTAACACGTCACCTAAGTACGATGTTATGGAATATAGGCTCATGATCCCGGAAAACAATTTGGAAAAGACATTTTTCTTTTCCCTTCCCTGAGTTGCAACCAATATACAGGCTCCTGCAATTGCTGCTATTGCGCTGGCAGAAGAAAGCGAAGGCGGCAACATTCCAGCACGAACGAGTATATAGAGAGCCAAACCCAGAAGGAAAGTTATCCAACCACCTTGGTCCCCTATCGCTCCGATGTAATCCTTCTTTCGAAGATTATCGAAAAAGGCGATGAAGAGTCCGAAGATTATTTGAACGAAACCAATGAACAGAGAAAAACCGAGGAAAGGCATGGGATTGTACATTACGTCAGTGATCTTTAATGAATTTTTGATATCTCGAAGTGATGCTAATATGGGAAATGCATCGATCATATCCCCGAACAGCGAGCCGGTCAAAACACCCACAAGTACCGATGAAATTCCTGCCAGAACAAACAAAACAAAGAATTTAAAGGCATCCTTACGAGGGCAATACTTCTTAATGGTATACAAAAAGATCAAGGCTAAGAGGGCACCATATCCTGCATCACCTAAACACATGCCGAAAAATAAGAAATAAAAGGGAGCAAAAAATGGTGTTGGATCGATGCCATTGTACTCTGGTAATCCGTAAAGTTTTGTCAATGGCTCAAAGGGAGATGCCCATTTCCTTGAGACTAGATATACAGGCGGTTCATCCTCTTCCTCCGGTTCCGAAATTTCCATGTGAACTAATGACTTGTAGGAAGACAATGCAGACTGTATGCGATCAATCGCAATCGTTGGAACCCACATCTTATTCCAAGTGGCATGTTCCGTCGAAAGCCCAGAACCAATAGCTTCAAGCCTTCGTTTAATTAAATCATAATAATCGTGGAGTTGCTCGAGGTACATGAAATTCTTTTTAGCTTCATCGGAGATTGACGCAAATAGTTTTTCTTCTTCAGCGATGAGTTCCTTCTTTGTCTCTGCCATGTTTTCAAGCTCTTCAACTGGCGTTCCAAGCAACCTGGGATCAAGCTCTATTATTGAAGCTCCGTTAGACGTCAACAAATTTCTGATTTCTTCCTTTTTCTCCTTTACGAAAAGGGCAATCAAATATACCTCCTTGTCCTTTTCTTTGGGGGTAGATATGAAGAAATCACCTTCGTCCGGATTGATCGAACCTTCCAGCAACGATTTAAACACCCCGGTTTGTTCGACCGGTATAGCAGCCATTATGCCGGTTACGTAGTCCGTTCCCTTTGTTATCAACGAAAGAGGAAGTTGAAAATCGACGACTTTTGCTACTATTCCTTCAATGTTTCTGAGCCTGGAAAGTTCTGCCCTTATTTCAGATAATTTCTTTTCGACCTCTCTCAACTTAGCCGAATATTGAACGATATCAAAACTCTCTTCCAGCCTCGATATTTCGTCAAGTGATACCTTAGGCTTGTTTCCAAGCATTCTGGCTATCTTGCTTCCCTCTTCCTGATAGTAAGGCTCGAGAAATCTTATAGCAAATCTTGCGTCGGACAGCTTTTCGTCGAGAGATTTAATGCTTTCGGGCCGCCATTGATCTTCTTCAGCTCGCTCTGTAGTAATTACCTCACAGCACCCGAGACGCTGAAGTTCGCTCATAACCTCTTCTCTTACGGACTCATGAACGACGAGATCGAGCTTGCAAAACTTAGTTATTGCCATATGTTTTCATCACCTCTTCCATCACTAAAGCAGCAACACGATCTACTTTAGGAAGGTAGGTCTCTCTTTCAGAGGAGATTTTCTTTTTGCCTTGCTCGATGATAGATTGGGCCTTTTTCTCAGCTTCGGCTTGAGCTTGTTGAACTATTTCCCTGTACTGAGCTCTTGCTTTAGCTTTTGCCTCTTTGATAATTTCTTCTGCCTTCACGCGAGCTTCTTCGATGATGCCGTTGGCTTTAGTTTTGGCCTCTTCCACCAACTTCTTCGCAGATTCTTCAGTCTCCTTGAGCTCTTGCGCTATATCTGCCGGCAATGTTATCAACTCCTTTGCTCAGAAATTGTGAGACCGCTTATGGACGGGATAAACCTTGTTATGAACAACACAATCGGAACTCAGTGTAATCATTTTTAGACGCCCTGTCAAATCGATAGAGTTCCTTTGTATAAAAAAAATGGAGGAATCATCGGGAATAGAGCATTTGGCCAATTACAACCTGCCCGATCGCGCCCCATGATATACTATCACAAATCATAATTTAATATCAATGATTCATATGAAAATTCTTAAAAATCAAATGTACCTAATATCATTGTACTAATAGACCGACTTATTAACTGATAGAATTTATCACTATGCTTATAGATAATATTATCCCGAGCTTAATTAACAGATACTACTATAACAGTCCCCTGCTGCCTTCTTGGGCAAACAGGGGACTGTTATACATGATACTGATTGATGTGTTGACCTGATATTGCCATTTGTTAACTAACCGCAATATCGCAGGAAAAATTTTCATTTTTCATTGATATTATTTTGATCAAACACCGTGAAAACTATGGCGCGCCCGGCGGGACTCGAACCCACAACCTACGGATTAGAAGTCCGTTGCTCTGTCCAGTTGAGCTACGGGCGCCCTTCAAATAAACTGGAGCGGGAAACGGGATTCGAACCCGCGACCTACGGCTTGGAAGGCCGTCGCTCTAGCCAGCTGAGCTATTCCCGCCCTCGACGCGAATAATACTAGCATAACGAATGTGCTTGCGCAATACCTTAGACGTTAAAAAATCAAGG
The DNA here is from genome assembly GCF_002433005.1 of Acetomicrobium sp. UBA5826. Classification (GTDB taxonomy): domain Bacteria; phylum Synergistota; class Synergistia; order Synergistales; family Acetomicrobiaceae; genus Acetomicrobium. The sequence continues at coordinate 97,491 of NZ_DJHF01000017.1, forward strand.
CAAGAAAATCATAAAATTCTCTAATTCTCAAATACTACATGCCAAACTTCCACAACCGCAATAAAATAGGGCAGGATAAAGCATATCTCATATCTAATGCTAATGTCCTGCCCTTTTTATTGTCATTCTGGTCGGGGCGAAAGGATTTGANNCCCTGCTCCCAAAGCAGGTGCGCTAACCAGACTGCGCTACGCCCCGAATTTTTTTATTGGTGGAGCTGGGGGGACTCGAACCCCCGACCTTTTCCGTGCGAAGGAAACGCGCTCCCTCTGCGCTACAGCCCCTTAAGCGAAATTCATTGTAAGCGTCTTATCGCTCGCTTGTCAAGCATCATTACATGTGATATGGTATTTTTTCGCGTCAATCCCTGTTCATTATTAACAGCACAAGGGGGCTCTGAAATAGTGAGGGTTCGCTACAATAGTGAAGTGCTTGAATTTAAAGAGACGATGTCAGTAAATAAACTTTTAAAAAAAATGGCTTTAAATAAAGGCGAAGTGGTCGTCATAAGAAATGGAGCAATCGTTACCGAGGACGAGATGCTCAATCCTGACGACGAAGTCCGGATCATCGATACCGTCAGCGGAGGTTAAGCATCTATGAAGTGCAGAATTTGCCGTGAAAAGGCCATTATAGGCTTGCCTCAACATAATTTAGCCCTATGTGCCGATCACTTCGACAATTGGATGTTGAAACGAGCTGCCAAAGCTATAGATGAATTCAAGATGTTTACCAAAGATAGCAAGATATTGGTAGCCGTATCTGGCGGCAAGGATAGTTTGGCGCTTTGGGATATACTCACTCGCCTCGACTACAATGCTCATGGCTTGTACATAAATTTAGGCATAAAAGAAAATGATTACTCCGATGAAAGCGAAGAGCTCTCGAGGACATTTGCAAATCGTATCGGGAAAAAGTTACACGTCATAAACGTCAAAGAGCTTCATGGCATGTCAATTCCCGATAAGGCGTATTCAAAAAAGCGCAAGACCTGCTCAGTATGCGGAGTAACGAAGAGGTATTACATGAACAAAACGGCCAGAGAGGGAAATTTTGACGTAATAGTCACAGGACACAATTTGGATGATCAGGCGGCTGCCCTACTTGGAAACTTTCTTTACTGGAAGTTCGATTATCTGGCCAAAGGAGCGCCTTACTCTCCTCCCCTTCGGAAGGGCGAATTTGCTAAGGCTAAACCGTTGATTCTTTGTACCGAGAAAGAAAATACTGTATATTGCTTGCTTCAGGGGATTGATTATATCCAGAAGGAGTGTCCCTATTCCGAGGGTGCCACGTTCCTGCGTTGGAAACACATTCTAAATGAGATCGAAGAAAACTCTCCGGGTGCAAAACAAGCTTTTTACCTCGGATATGTCAAATACATAGATATCTTTAAAGCCCGGAATATAGACATGCCTGACTCCCGCTGCGAGATCTGTGACATTCCTTCTTGGAATGAAGTCTGTTCTTTCTGCGCCTTATGGGATTTGAACAAAAAATAAAGGAGAAATCTCAAGTGCACTACGGACCGGAGATGACCCATGGTTGGGTTTTGGATATAAACGGGCGATTCGCAAACAAGAAACTTTACCGTTGTGAAGCCGGACCTGAATGGTTGGCATTACAGCTTGGGCATAACGGCGACTGGCTTTGGTTGAGTTGGGATAGTCGCTGTTGCGGGATAGCATTGATCGATAGATATGAATTGGAAATTTTAAAGGACCTCAAAGACAAAACTCACCCCATTTTTGGAGTCGTCAAAAGCCATATTGTCGGTGGGTCGTTGGTTCGTGCCTTTCAATTGAACAGAGATCGTGTATTAGTGTTGGAATTTTCAAGACCACTGGGAGCCGGAGTTGACGTTTCCCGCTTTATCGTATTTGAAGCAACGGGAAGACAGGCTAACTTGATTATTTTAGATGACAAAGAAAAAGTCATAGAGACCGCAAAACACGTTCACCCCGAAATAAACAGGTATAGATCCATACTTCCCGGGCTGCCTTATGTATCTCCTCCACCTTTCAGCGGTCCTGATGTTGAAAACTTCAGCAAAGAGGATATGACGAACTTAAAGAGGTACCGAGGCATTGGAGCCACTTTGGCCGGAATTTTGTCGAAGGAATGGGAAAATAAGTGCATCGATTTTGAACCCTATTTGCAGAAGCTTTACTTTCTCCCCTTAAGGGAATTAATTTGCCAGAATATAGACGGCTATTTGACCGTTTTTCCGATTATATTGGACAAAGCCTTGAAGTGCGACGAAACCCCCCTCCTTTTTTCCAGGAAGATCCTTTTTCAGTTTTTCGATCGAGAGAGAGAGGTTATGCTCCAACAAATACACAAAATCCTTGATTCCGATAGGCGGAGATTATCGGATAAAATTAGGGGGTTATCGAACCTCATTTCCATGGTCGAGAAAGCAGAAAAATGGAATCACTACGGCACCCTGCTGTTATCCTATGCTCATGAGGTCCGCAAGGGGTCTTCTTCGGTTAAATTAAGGAGTTGGGACGAATGCTTCGGAACGGTTGAAATAGAACTTGATCCGAAGCTATCACCTATCGAAAACGCAAAAAGATACTTTAACCTTGCCAAAAAATATCATAGAGATCAAGAAAGGCTTCAAAGGGAAATGGAGACCTTACAGGCTTCCTTAAGGGAACTCGACGAATATCGTGATTTTGTCTCAATTTTAACCGACATTAGCGATATAAAAAAGATATTGGATGATTTTACGTTTAATGGCATCGGCACTGAGGACTCAAAAAGAAAGAAAAGATACACCCCCCCTCATAAGAGGTTCGACCTCAAGGGCGGATACATCGTGTATGTCGGATTAAACGCAAAGGCAAACAGATATGTTACATTTGAAGTAGCTTCGTCGGAGGACATTTGGTTTCATGCCAAGGAAGTTTCAGGATCACATGTAATTTTAAAATTATCTGGAAATGGGGCAAATGACAGATTAGTCGAATTCGCCGCTTCGTTGGCAGCCTATTACAGCAAGGCAAAAAATACATCATATCATATTGTTGACTACACTCTACGAAAGTATGTGAAGGCATTGCCAAAATCAGGCCCTGGACATGTCACCTATACCAACTTTTCTTCGATTCGAGTTTCGCCTAATTTGTGGCTCGAGCTCCTAAAAGAGCTTTCTTAAGTTCCGAAGGCAAGAAGGACCTAAAAGTCATTATCCTGCCATCCCTAGGATGCGGAAAAGCAAGCTTCCATGCATGAAGAAAGAAACGGTCCTTGGGAACCCATTCTGCTTTCAAATTGCATCCGTAAAGCCTGTCTCCAACGATGGGACATCCCATATCCTTTAAATGAACCCTTATCTGATGGGTCCTGCCGGTGTGGATGGCGCAGCGTAAGAAAGAAAATTTATCGTTACTCCAAAGAACCTCATATTCTGTGATGGCCTCCCTGCCTCCAGATACGACAGCCATCTTTAGCCGATTCTTCGGATGTCTGCCTATGGAGCTTGCAATAGTTCCCTTTCCTTTATTGGGATGTCCATATACTAAGGCTAGGTATTCTTTTTTCACAGAGCGCGCTTTAAAGGCATCTGTAAGTTTCTGTTTCGAGAAAAGGTTTCTGGCTATTACCATTAGTCCCGATGTTCCGGCATCCAGGCGATGGACTATACCCGGTCTTCTCATATCCGAATCTGCAAGCTCAGGGTATCGATATACAAGCCCATGTACTAAGGTGCCGTACCAGTGACCAGCAGCAGGATGAACGACAAGGGGAGCAGGCTTATCTATAACTATAATATCGGCATCCTCGTAGAGCACTTCAAAATTTACAGGTTCAGGCTCGAGCATTGCCTCCTTCTCTTCATCATGGAAGCTCAGCTCGAGGTTCATGGCCTCTCTTACTTTCATCGATGGCTTAAAACCCGCTTCCCGCAGAGCTCTTTGAATTTGGCTTCGAGATCTGGTTGTTATTTTGGACAAGGCAACGTCGAGTCTTTCACCTATAAATTCATCCGAAACGACGACTTCAACATTCTCAGCCATATTCTAGGATATCGTCATCTCCGTTTATCCATATTGGTTTTACAGGTTATGCAATAGCGAGACCACGGCATGGCCTGTAGCCGTTCATTTTCTATTACATTACCGCATCGTTCGCATAATCCAAACTTATCGCTCTTTTTTTCGAGCTTGGCAAGGGCATGGTCTATATCGGCAATCATTGCCTTTATACTCTCCAATTTCCCGGTTATTTGCTCACGGTCGAGCATATCCATTGCAGTATCAACAAGGTGATTTGTATCCAGCGTCGATAATTCACCCATATTGATGTCGGTCGCCTCAAGCAGCAGCGATTCCACCACTTTACTAAGCTCTTCCTTCTTCTGAATTAATTTCTTTTTCATGTCCTCGCAGTAATTGTCCATTTTATACCAACGCCTGCCCCCATTCAGTTTACCGAGATTGTTGCAACACCTGATTACACCTGTTGCAAAGGCCGATTTCCGACACTTCAGGCGCATACATCCAGCATCTCGGACACTTCTCTCCCTTGGCCCTGGCAATGGCTACTTCGACACCCGTCTCATCGTCATCGTGCATTACCGGCGCTTCCGGCAAATCTTCAACCCACTGAACGTCAGATACTATAAAAACTTCCTTCCACCAGTAGGAAGATAAGAGGTCCTTTAACTTTCTCGTTTCGTCATCAAGTTTTATGTTTACACAGGCTTCCAGAGATTGCCCAATCAGATCTTGGTTGCGGGCAATTTCGAGGCCTCTGCTTACCGCTCCCCGAAGCCATAGGATCCTGTCCCATTTCTCCTCCAGCGATTCGTGATAAAGATTCGAATCCAGGACAGGCCAATCCTCCAGAAATACGCTTTCGGAAAGCGAGTTATCTATTTGACGTAAGTACTGCCATACCTCTTCGGAAGTGAAGCTCAGTATGGGCGAAAGCATTAATGTTAACTCCTTTATTATATTCCATAAGGCAGTCTGACAGCTTCTCCGCAATTTCGAGTCAGAAGCCTCCACGTAAAGTCGATCCTTATTCACGTCCAGATAAAATGCCGAAAGCTCGTTGACGCACAGCTGATGAATCGTGAAGGTGGGAACATGAAATTCAAAGTTCTCAAATCCTTTGGTGACCTTGCTTATCACGCCCTGAAGTTTAGACAGTATCCAAAGGTCCATCTCCTCCATTTCCTCAAAGGGAACGCTGTCTTTATGGGGATCGAAATCGCTAAGGTTGCCAAGGATATATCGCAAAGTGTTTCTTATCCTTCTATAGGATTCGACCAAATTGCGCAATATGGTCTCCGATATCCTTATATCGTTTCTATAATCGGTAGAAGCAACCCATAGGCGCAATATATCTGCCCCGTATTTGCCTATGACCTCCTGGGGTTGTACCACATTACCGAGAGACTTTGACATCTTGCGGCCCTCACCGTCCACGATGAATCCATGGGTTAACACCATCTCAAAGGGAGCTCTTCCTCTTGTGGCAACGGACGTAAGCAGAGAAGTTTGAAACCATCCTCTATGCTGGTCACTCCCCTCCAGATACATTGTGGCAGGCCACTTCAGCTCGGGTCGTGTCGTCAGAACCGCCATGTGGCTAGTCCCCGAATCGAACCAAACGTCGAATATATCAGTCTCTTTTCGGAGGGACTTCGATTTGCATTTTGGACAAAAAGCAAGATCATCCAATAACTCCGCCGGTTCCAGCCGCCACCAGCAATCGCTACCTCCTTGGCTTACCTTCTCGCTTACCCTTCTAATGCGATCGCTTGTGAGAATTAGCTCTCCGCAGTCATTGCAATAAAATGCAGGTATGGGAACACCCCAAATCCTCTGCCTGCTGATGCACCAATCCGACCTGTCTCTTACCATGTTGGCAATTCTGTCCTGTCCCCAGGAGGGTATCCATTGAACCGACGATATCGCCTTTAACGAATCATCCCTGAATTTTGACACGGCAATAAACCATTGATTCGTCGCCCTGAAAATAACCGGCTTTTTGCACCGCCAACAATGAGGATAGGAGTGCATTATCTTGCCCTCTCCCAAAAGCCTTCCTCTTTCCCTCAAAAGGCCCATCAATTTTTTAGATCCGTCATCCAGGCTTAAACCGCCAACTAACGGCGTCTCCGGGGTAAAATAGCCTCTGTCGTCGACGGGATTGTATATTTCGAGTCCATACCTTACTCCGGTTTCAAAGTCCTCGACGCCATGTCCCGGTGCAGTATGGACGCAACCGCTTCCTTCGTCCAAGGAGACATATTCTCCGAGGACGAACAATATCTCTCTGTCATCGTAGAAGGGATGAACGGCCTTCCGACCTTCTAATTCTTTTCCCTTTATCTCGTGAAGTATGCTGTCGAAATGAATACCTGTCTGCTGCTGGACCTTCTCAATCAGCCCCTTTGCCAATAAGAAGATCTTGTCCCCGGAACTCGCAAAGACATAATCGAAATCAGGATGGACAGCTATTGCTAGACTTGCGGGAAGAGTCCATGGCGTAGTAGTCCATATGATGGCATAGGCTTCTTTTCCCTTCAAAAAAGAAAAGTCGCTCGCATTCAATGAATAGGCGACGTATATAGATGGCGAATATATATCTTCGTATTCTATTTCTGCGGCTGCAAGTGCAGTTTGGCAATCCGTGCACCAGTAAATGGGCTTCTGGCCCCGATATACGTACCCATGGTCTACCATTTCTGCGAAAGCCTCAAGTTCAATAGCTTCATATTCCGGCTTGAAGGTGATATAAGGGTCTTCCCAATCTCCGATTACTCCCAAACGCTTAAACTCATCGCGTTGAACATCTATGTAGCGTTCCGCGTATTGCATGCATTTTTTTCTTAATTCGATGGGATCCAGGGAATCTTTATCGAGGCCCTCATCCTTCAGGGTTCTAAGCTCTATAGGAAGGCCGTGAGTATCCCAGCCGGGCACATAGGGCGCAAAATAACCCCTCATCCATTTATACTTAGGTATCATATCCTTTAATATTTTGTTAAAAGCAGTCCCGATGTGTATATTGCCGTTTGCATAAGGGGGACCGTCATGTAGGACAAAGGGTTCGGCACCCCTTCTTTTTTCCATTAATTTTTCGTAGATATCGATGTCCTCCCAGAACTTCAACATATTCAATTCTCTTTTTGCAAGGTTAGCTTTCATCGGAAATGAAGTTTTAGGCAAATTCAACGTGTCTTTATAGTCGTCCGGCATTTACAAAACCTCCTAGAATCGTTGTTTAAGAAGGTGCCGCAAAGACATAAGCGGCACCTTATAAAGTGCATTATACACATAATGACATGAATATAGTACCCTTATTTATTTTTTAACTTTTCTTTAATGCTCTCCTTTTTTGGAAGAAGATGGTAAATATCATGACCGCCAGACCAAAGGTATCGGAGTATAATCCAGGCTTCAAAAGACCTATGGCCCCACAGAAAATTATAATCCTGAGCCAAAAAGGTATTTGGGCTTTATAGTAGCCTATGGTCGACATTCCAAGGAGAAATACGCCCATCATGGCCGTTGCTATGGCTAGGACAAAAGGTATAGGTGTTACGTCCACCAATACAAGCATCGGGTTCATTACATATATATAAGGAACCAAAAAACCTGCCAGAGCCAGTTTGACGGCAGTAACGCCTGTTTTCATTGGTTCAGACCCTGCAATGCCCGCCCCGGCGTAAGCCGCCAAAGCTACCGGCGGACTCAAATCCGCGGCAATACCAAAGTAAAGGACGAACATATATGCCGCTATGGGAGCGACGCCGAGTTGAAGAAGGGCAGGTGCTGCAATTGTGCTCGTTACGATGAAGTTCGCCGTCGTAGGAAGACCCGCTCCCAACAATATACAGGTTACCATTGTAAGAAGTAGTGTTATTAACAAATTTCCTTGAGAAATCGTAATTATCAGGCTCGCAATTCTAAGTCCGAGACCCGTCAATGTGGCCATTCCTACTATGATCCCTACCGTGCCGCAGGCGCAAGCCACTCCAAGAGAACCCTTGGCTCCGTTGGCTAAGCCGTCAATTAACTTGGGAAACGTAAGCCTCGTTTCTTTAGATATGAAGGACACGGCTATTGTGGTAAGTACGCCATAGTAAGCAGCCTTCATGGGAGTATATCCGGCAACGAGGAAATATATGATTGCAAACAATGGGATGAGCAAATGCCCCTTTACTCTCAGTAATTTCCAGAGTTCGGGCAATCTTTCCTTAGGCAATCCCACCAGGCCAAGCCTTGTAGCTTCGAGGTGTACCTGTATCATGACGGCAGCGTAATATAAAAGTGCCGGAATTACGGCTGCCAAGGCAACTTTTATATAAGGAACGCCCAAAAACTCAGCCATGATGAAGGCTGCTGCGCCCATTATTGGGGGCATGATCTGCCCGCCGGTGGAAGAGACGGCTTCAACGGCTGCTGCGAAATACGGTTTATATCCTATACTCTTCATAAGGGGAATGGTAAAAGTGCCGGTTGTGCAGACATTTGCTACCGACGAACCTGATATGGTCCCCATGATTCCCGAGCTTAATACGGCCACTTTTGCGGGACCTCCCGTAGACTTGCCGGCTATGGCCAATGCCAAATCTATTACGAATTTACCCATTCCCGTCTCCTGAAGAATGGAGCCAAAGAGGATGAACATAAAGACAAAAGTTGCCGAAACGGAAATAGGCACTCCAAAAACTCCCTCTGTACCCAAGTACATATGGTTAATTATACGAGCGATGTTAAACCCCCTGTGGGCAAAAAGCGAAGGAAAATATCTGCCGAAATAGCAATAGATGATAGAAATAATAGCAAGGATCGGCAACACAGGGTTTGAAACTCTCCTGGTGGCTTCAAGGAGCATACCAATACCCAAGAATCCAATGAATATGTCCATGGTCGTTGGAAGCCCGGAGCGCATGATAAGCTCGTTAAAATGTATCACCATATAAAGCACAGAATATGCCGCGACAGTCGCCAGAATGAAATCATACCAAGGAATTTTATCACTTGGGGATTTTTTGGTAGCAGGATACATTAAAAAGGTCAAAAACAGCACAAATGCCAGGTGAACCGCCCTCTGCTTCATGGCCAAGAGAAGACCGAAACCAGCTGTGTAAAGATGAAAGAGCGACATTGCAACAGCTATCACTAAGATAAAATAGTTCTGCCACCCCTTTAGCGTTCGATAACGCGATTCAGTATCGTATTGACGCATGACTTCATTTAGATCGATTACTTGATCCTGAGGCTTGTTGTCCACCATTCAGCGTCCCCCTTTTAAGAATGAATTTTCGTTATTTTACTATATATTTTACTATAATAAGGGTCTCATTAGCACGTATAGGCGAATCGACTCTCCTCGATAAGTATTGTAGAGTTCGTATCGCTCTCTGCCTATGGTCAATATATTCTCACCTATCGAATCATTACCCACTCTGCATTGAACATATGGCCAATGACGTCTACCTCCACGAAATATCAGCCAATTCTTCGTCTTGATCATCGAACCAGGATATTGGTCAAATGTCGGCAGCCCCGCATTGTGGGATTTAACCCTCTCTTCGTAAAGCCATATGCGGTCCCCCTGTAATATGAACACATCTTCGACGGGAGTTCGCTCGAGGCTGTGAATATAGCTTAAAACCATCCCTTGCCCCAGGGGAACCAAAAATCCGTCCCTTCCGCTTGCATGGGAAAGACATAACCAATACTGCGGAACAAACAATAAATAGATTTCAGCAAACAAAAGAAGCAAACAAAGCAATATCAAGCTGAGCTTTTTTCTCATATCTCTTTCACTCCTGGCAAAAGCGGCACAAAAGAGCAATAGTCATGTCGTTCTTCATGAAGCCTGCCTTTGAGTTTTGTTATTTTAATCAATTGTTCCGTTCTGAAGGATACGACCAGGGGAACTACCAACCTGCCGCCTTCTGCAAGTTGATCTATCCATGTCTCCTCTATTTTGCTCGCTGCTGCCGTTACAATGACGCGGTCGAAGGGAGATTCTTCTGCCCAGCCCAACCTTCCATCGCCTATCTTTGTCTGAACCTTATCCGCAATTCCAAGTTTCTCAAAGACCTTTTTCGCCCTTTCCGACAAAGCGGCGATCCTTTCTATTGTGTATACCTCGCATCCTAAAAATGCCAAAACCGCTGCCTGATAACCCGATCCAGTGCCAATTTCAAGGACTTTGTCGCCCTTCTGAGGGTCCAGCAATTCTGTCATCTTGGCCACGATGTAAGGTTGCGATACTGTCTGGCCTTCGCCGATAGGTAGAGCGCAGTCCGCATAGGCAACGCGTCGCAAATTATCGGGCACAAAAAGATGTCGCGGCAACTTCGACATCGCTTCAAGCAATGCTTCGTTTTTTATATTGCGACTTTTTATTTGAGTTTCCACCATCACTCTTGCTTCTTCATGCCAATCTGGGGATGCCATTTCAATTCACCCTATATATGAAATGTTTGTTACCAGTATACTATAGAACAGCACATAAAAAATAATAGACAGATCGAATTGAAAGACCTGTCTATTATTTTTTATGTCATCATTAACTCGATGAACTGCATTATATGGCGGGCCTGGCCGGACTCGAACCGGCGACCTACGGCTTAGGAGGCCGTCGCTCTATCCTACTGAGCTACAGGCCCGTCAACGACGGAGTTAATATTATCATGAACAACGGTTGTGATTCAACTACCTTTTAGAGAAATTCCAAAAATTACGAGATGGTTAAGAGGTAACTGAACACTTCTCACAATCTGTGAAATGATATTTCTTGTATTTATTACGTATCTATGTCGACCGCATTAAATATAACGGTCAAGCAAAACCAAGTTTATATACACGCTGATAATTTGCAAATATATTGCAACAGCATAATTAAGCCTTTATCTAGAAATTCTATTATAATTCGTAACCTTCAAGCGATACTCATAACTTTTCCAGCATTCTTTTAGCGAAAACAACAGCCCCTCCCGCCTATAAAACCAAGGACGGCAAATTTCTCTTATCCTCTCGACATCATCTTTCATTTGAGCAACTAGCCCTTCCGCTGATTCAAACTTTTTTTCTTCTCTTATTTGGGCCAACAACAGAACAGCGATCATTTCACCGTAGAGATCTCCTTCGAATTGATCCAAATGCACTTCTATCCGAATTTCATCTCCTCTTTCGAAAGTGGGATTATATCCTATGTTTAAAGCTCCACTCCACCATTTGCCATGAGCCAAGACCGCCGTCGCATACACCCCTTTAGGGGGTAGCAGTTTAAGCTCTGATGCAGGCAAATTAGCCGTAGGAAATCCCAGTATTCGCCCCCTGTGATCGCCTTCCGTAACTGGTGCTATGATGAAATAGGGATATCCCAACATGGCTTCGGTTTGTTGCATATATCCTTTTTTCACGAGCTGCCTTACCAGGGAACTGCTCACAACCGAACCGTCAATTTTAAACGGCGGTATAGCCGCGAAAAACCAGCCTTTTTTTGTTAAGTAACTTTTCAAGAATTCGACATCACCGGAGCGATGTTTACCGAATTTGAAGTTTTCACCCACTACTATTCCTCTTGCTTTATATCGAGATCCTAACTCCTCGATGAAATCTTTTGGGTTTAAATCTTTCACGTCGCTGAAGGGGATTTTTATAAAATCCGGAATATTGAGGAAAGAAGCTATAAAATCCCTCTCCGAATCTGTAAAAAGGGGAACAAAACAGCCGTTTCCCAATACGATTTGGGGGTGTGGCACAAATGTCATTACCCCCCAAGGCATATCCATCCTATCCGATGCATCTCTGGCAACTTCAAACAAAGCCTGATGTCCCTTATGAAATCCATCAAATGAACCCAAGACAACTATCACAGACACCACCCCGATCGCGTCTGGTAAAAATTAAAGAACAATGTTAGTGTCCGGTTTAATTGCACAGCCACCATTGAGCCACCTGATCTTACAAAACGATATTGTTCTACATCCTTTTACCACAAAGGCCTTTGAGGGTTCAATTATGCCCCACCATTTTATTCCCAGGATGTTTGTTAACTCCTGTCCATTCAATAGCCTGTCTTCCTCGGTTTCATTCGCTTCGCAGGTACAAAAGTCTTTAAGCATTTCTTGAGGGGGGATTATCATTTCTTTTGCAGCTTCATTCGAAAGTTGCTTAATAAAATCAAGACTAAGGGCATCCTGCAACTTAAAGGACCCTATTTCAGTGCGTTCCAAGAAGGCAACGTGGGCCAAACTGGCCAATTTAGAACCTAAATCTCGAGCTAGGCTTCTAATATATGTACCCTTAGAACAGACAACTTCCATGGTGAACTTACCCTCTTCCGTGATAGGGCTTATTCTTTTGATGCTCTGTATGAATACCGCCTTTGGCTGTAAGAAGACTTTTTTATTTGCGCGGACAAGCTCGTAGGCACGACTCCCTTTTACGGATACAGCAGATACGTTAGGAGGAACCTGTAACCTGTACCCTAAAAAACTCAGCAAAGTTGAGTCTATATCGCTTTCTTTGATATGCCGCCATTCGGCTGTGCCTATGACCCTTCCGCTTGCATCGTCGGTGTCCGTCTGTTCTCCAAGTTTTATTGTAGTTATATACTTTTTAGGAAGCTCCATAACGTAAGATGAAGCACGAGTCATTTTACCTACGAGTAAAATGAGCAACCCGAAAGCGGGTACATCTAAAGTTCCGGCATGCCCTACTTTAGTCTTTCGCCCGACTTTTTCCTTTAGCAGGGCAACACATGCAGCACTGCTTATACCTTTAGGCTTATTTATCAAAAGAAAACCCGATTTACACATTTTTGACGTATTCCTCGATCGATTTCGACACTACATCCAAAGCTTTCTCTATGGGAAGGTATATCTTACAGGCTGCAGCCTGAGGATGACCTCCGCCATCCCATTTCTGTGCCAATTCTCTCACGGACACGCTGGTCACAGCTCTGAAACTAACCCTTACTTCGCCGTCTTCTCCTTCTGTCATCAGAGCGCTTATTATAGCTCCTTTGACATACAAAAGTTGATTCACTATACCTTCTGAATCGTAAGGATCAGCATTGAGCTTTTCAAAATCTTCCTTTTTTAGCCAGCTTACAACCGCCTTCCCATCGGGCGTGGAAAAGGCTCGCATAAAAGCTAAACCCCAAAGCTTAAGGCCTTCGAGTCTTCTGCTGGCATATATATATCTAAATATTTGTTCGGGATTTATCCCGGAGCTCAAGACGTCCTGAGCAATTAAGTGGGATTTAGGCGTAGTATTTGAATAGGTAAAATGACCCGTATCAGTAATTATTCCGGTGTAGATTCCAATACGGGCGTCCTTTGGAATAGGAAGCTTGCTATCATTAAGCAGGTCCCAAATGATTTCAGCTGTGGCCGATGAAGATGTATCTATATAATTGAGACGACCGAACCTCTGATTATCCATGTGGTGGTCGATGTTTACAATTAAAGTAGAATCATAAAGATCAAGAATGCCCTGGACAGTCCTCTCGAGATTGCTGGTATCTAGCACTATTATTGCTGTATCCGGCTCCCTTACGACATCGGGCACAAAATTCATAACTTGGTATTCCTCGACAAAGGGCAAATATCCATATGCTTTGGGCATAGGATGAGTACCTCCCCAAATGCACCTTTTACCAAGAGCCATGCCCCAGGAATAGAAAGCACTGCCCGAACCGATAGCATCACCATCGGGTCGCTCGTGAACAAAAATAGCCCATGTTTTTTTAGTCAATATGGCATTTAAGATTTCTTTTAAAGAATCCCCATTATCCCTCATCGTCTGACAACTTTTCGTCTCTCTTCGGTTTTGAATGTTTGTGGGCTATTTTATCGAGCAGCTCCTCAATTCTTTGAGCTCTGTCTTCGGTATCGTCCACGACAAAGACCAGCTTTGGCGCAAATCTGAGTCTCATTTGCCTACAAACAATTCCGCTCAAAGCTCCTGCCAGGCTATTCAATGAATCGCCGATCTCCTTTAGATCGGATTTATCGATCGAGGTGAAGTATACTTTGGCAATGCTCAAATCGTTTGTACATCTTACTTCTGTGATGACCACCTTTTTCAACATTGGATCTTTGGCATTGTTCACTAAAAATTCGGATATCTCTCTCAACATCTCCTTGTTGACCCGTTCAATTCTCAATTTGTCCATAACATTCAACCTCTCGATCGAAATTAATTATTTCGAAACCGTTTTTGGCTTCTGCCAAAAGGACGTGGCGTTCCACCGCATCGAGAAGAGACTCGGCCTCCTTAACGGAAGCCGATGCCGAAACAACAGCTATATAGGCCAAATCCCATATATTATCCGGACCGAGATCGACAACCGATACGTTTAACCTCTTTTTCAAAAGATCAATCAGAGATTTTACGACCTGACGTCTGTCCTTCAGGCTGCCGGCAGAGGGTATTTTTACGGTCATTATTACAACGGCAATGAATAATTTTGGGATATCTCTCATGAAACATCACTTAGATGTCTTTTTTCCTCTAAAATCTCGAAGGCCTCTATGATGTCGCCTTCCTTTATGTCTTGAAATCCAGCGAGAGCTATTCCGCATTCGTATCCGGCGTTTACTTCCCTTACGTCGTCTTTAAACCGTTTGAGGCTGGATAGCGGTCCTTCCCATATGACAATGCCATCCCTTATAATTCTTGCTTTGGCATTTCGTCTGATTGTTCCTTCTTTTACGTAACAACCGGCGACTTGTCCTGCTTTGGGAACCTTGAATACTACCCTGACCTCCGCTTCTCCGAGGATGTGTTCCTTTAGTTTTGGAGCAAGCATCCCTTCAACTGCTGCTTTAACGTCGTCGATCACGTCATATATGGTACGATAAAGTCGTATCTGGATGCCCTTTTGTTCGGCTAATTTTCTTGCATTTCCGTCAGGCCTTACGTTAAACCCGATGATGATCGCATCCGATGCGTCGGCGAGCATAACATCGGACTCTGTAATCCTTCCAACGCCCTCATGAACGATCTCAATACCTACTTCTTCAACGGAAAGACGCAGCAAAGAGGACTTTATAGCTTCCAAGGTTCCCTGCACATCAGATTTTAATATTATCCTTACTGTGGGCATTTCGCCTTTTTCCATCTGCTCAAAGAGCTCTTCTAATGAGGCTCTTTTTACAGCTTGCATTTCCTGCTGTCTTTTCTTTTCTAAGTATTTATCGATGGCATCGCGCGCTTCCTTTTCGTCTTCAACCCTTACAAACCGTTCACCGGCTTGAGGAACATCGTTTAAGCCCAAAAGTTCAGCAGGTAAGCTTGGCGTGACCTCTTTTATGTTGCGCCCGAGATGATCTATCATCGCCCGAACCCGTCCCCACGTGGTCTCAAAAAGCAGTATATCTCCTCTTCTTAGGGTCCCTTGTTGGACGATCACCGTCGCCACCGGACCTTTGCCTTTGTCTAATTGAGCTTCTATGACAACCCCCTCCGGATTTGCCTCGTAGTCAGCGACCAGTTCGTTCATTTCTGCAACGAGGAGTATCATTTCAAGAAGTTCGTCAACGTTGAGCCCCGTTTTTGCGGATATCTCAACCATGATGGTATCCCCGCCCCACTCTTCAGGGATAAGGCCGAGATCTGCAAGTTGCTGTTTTACCCTATCGGGCTTTGCGTTTGGTTTGTCGATCTTGTTTATAGCCACTACTATAGGCACATTTGCTGCCTTAGCATGATTTAATGCTTCAACGGTCTGTGGCATAACTCCATCATCTGCAGCCACTATGAGTATTACTATGTCAGTAACTTGCGCCCCTCTGGCACGCATAGACGTAAATGCTTCATGTCCCGGGGTATCCAAAAAAACTATTTTTTTGCCGTTGTGTTCAACGACAGAAGCTCCTATGTGTTGTGTTATACCTCCTGCCTCTTTTGCGGTGACGTTGGTCTTTCTTATGTAGTCCAAAAGTGTCGTCTTGCCGTGATCCACATGACCCATAACCGTGACTATAGGGGGCCGTGGTAATAATTTTTTGGGAGGTTCCTGTTGTCTTTTTCTCTCAGATTGTATTGCCACTTCCTTTTTCTCTTCATCAGACACCTCTGCTTCGACAGGAACTATCGATAAAACCACATTAAATGCTTTGCCGATTGCCTTAGCTATTTCATCATTCACTATCGCGCTAGCAGGAACCATGAAACCTGCCGTTATAAGCTCTTTTACCACCAAATTAACGGGCTTTCCCAAAATTTTTGCGACCCTTTCAATTGTAGAGCCTTCATCGATCCTTATAACTTCCTTTGCAGTTACAGTAGCTTCTTTTGAATCGCCATGTTTTGCTTCCTTGTCTTCCCGCAACGTTTCCTCAACTATTTGTGCAATA
Source organism: Acetomicrobium sp. UBA5826 (assembly GCF_002433005.1). Taxonomy (GTDB): domain Bacteria; phylum Synergistota; class Synergistia; order Synergistales; family Acetomicrobiaceae; genus Acetomicrobium. The sequence goes on from NZ_DJHF01000017.1 coordinate 113,845, forward strand.
TCTGTATCTATGGAGCTCATATGGCTCTTTGCCTCCACCCCTAAGTCTTGTAAAATTTCTAGCAGATTTTTATTTTCGATGTTTAACATCTTTGCCAATTCATATATCCTTATCTTTCTTTTTCCCAAATGCCATTCCCCCCTTGAAAATCATTGGCCGGCATTTCCTGATTCGCCAAGCTTTTGCGACAAATCCTCATAGATTTCCGCCGGAACTTTTGTCCTCAAAGCTTTGGACAGAATGTCCTTTTTCTTTGCCTGTTCAATGCAATTTTGATCGCTACAGACGTAGGCTCCCCTTCCCTGGCCCTTGCCGGTAGGATCGACATAAACGTGCCCTTCGGGGGATCGTACGACTCTAATGAGTTCTTTCTTTGGTTTTTCTGTTTTGCACGCCACACAGGTCCTAGGACGTCTTTTCGTCATCATTACTCTTTTTCCCATTCTTTGGGCAATTCCCCCTTAATTATATCCTCGAACAGATCTTGAAGTGTTGGAAGTCGGTCCGGTTCCATTACATTTATATCTATCTTCCATCCTGTAAGTTTGGCCGCCAGCCTAACGTTCTGCCCTCCCTTCCCGATGGCCAAGGATAACTGATCGGGCCTTACGTAAACGTTGACTGCCTTATCCTCATCGAGCCTCGGCTCTATTTTGACTACTTTTGCAGGCGAAAGTGCGTTTTTGATATATGCTATTGGGTCGTTACTCCAAATAATAACATCAATTCGCTCGCCCGCAAGTTCGTCGCTGATAGCTTTAATTCTATTTCCCTTAGTGCCAATACAGGCACCTACCGGATCGACGTTTGGGTCCAAGGTGGTCACGGCAACTTTGCTTCTTACCCCCGCTTCCCTTGCGATGTTTTTGATATCTATTACGCCTTCCTTTATCTCCGGGACTTCCAATTCAAGAAGGCTCTTCAAAAGCCCCGGATGAGATCTTGACAATACTATGCGAGGACCTTTGGAAGTTTTGCGCACATCCAATACATAAAATTTCTTTCTGTCTCCCGGCCGATACGACTCCGTAGGAATTCGCTCCTCACGCGGAAGCATGGCATCTATCTTATCTCCTATGCGCACTAAAGCCTGGCCGCCTTCATCCCTGAAGACCACTCCGGTGACGATCTCTCCCACTTTTCCCGAGAAGTCGTTGTAAATGATCTGCCTTTCTGCATCTTTCAACCTTTGAGTTATAACCTGCCTGGCCGTCTGAGCCGCAATCCTGCCAAAATCCCTGGGGGATACCTCTACTTTGATCATCTCCCCTTCTTTCGCATCGTCTAATCCCATAGATTTAGCTTCTTCTACGGAAATTTCAAAGGCAGGATTTCTAACCGTATCTACTACCTCTTTTACTTCATAGATCTTTATAATTCCGTTATCCGAATCGAGTTCTACCTCGACATTTGAATTGGTCCCTTTATATTTTTTATATGCCGAAACCAGGGCTGCCTCTATGCTAGAAATTATTACTTCGAGAGGCAATCCCTTTTCAGTTTCTATTTGTTTTAAAGCTCTCATGAAATCTCGTCCCAACTCCATCTCAACCATCTCCCTCTTTAATACGATTACTCGCCGTCATCAATTTCTGGCACTAATCTTGCCTTTGATATGTTCTGAAAGGGAATTAATATTTCCGTTCCGTCATCCAGCCCTAATTTGATATCGTTATTACTTAATATTTCGATAATTTTTCCTTTAAAATTTCTGCGCGATCCAACGGGATCATGAGTTTTTATACGCACTGTTTTGCCAACGTAATTTTTGAAGTCTTTTATATAAAATAGAGGGGCGTCCAGTCCGGGAGAACTTACTTCCAGATAGTACCTCCCCCCGAAGATTTCTTCTCTGGAATCCAAAAATTTATCGACTTTTCTCGACACAGTTTCGCAATCTTTAACGTTTATTCCTCCAGGTGTATTGATATAAATCCTTAAAATCATTCTTCCCTGTTCGTGGACCAATTCCATTCCCACAAAGTCATATCCCAATCCTTCTATTATTTCCCTTATTTCGTTTTCTATTGACATCAATTCGTCATTTTTACGTTGCATTGCCCTTATTCCTCCAAAAGTCAATTAACGAGGCGTTTTTGCTTTAAAAAAAGAAGAGTGGGATTTGCCCACTCTCCAAAAGATATGCCCCAAAGCCCGTTGTGTATTGAATTTTATCATCGACAGAATTTATTTTCAAGCACTACACGTAACACACAGGCTTTAAAAGGCTGCCAAATAAGGATAACTACTTGGCGACGGCGTCTTTCAGCATCTTCCCTGCTCTAAAAGCGGGAACTGTTTTCTCGGGGATCTCTATGATCTCCTCCGGATTTTGTGGGTTGCGGCCCTTTCTTGCAGCTCTATTGCGCACCTCGAAGGTACCAAAACCCATGATTTGAACCTCTTCCCCTTTAGACAGGGCATCCACTACAGATTTGATAAAGGCATCGACTGCGACAGCTGCGTCTTTCTTGCTCATTCCCGTAGCTTTCGCCACTTCACTAACGATGTCGCTTTTTGTCATTTCCTACACCCCCTTTGATTTATAAAAAATACATCTCGACAATAATTATCAACGCTTTAATTGCTGTGGTCAAGCGAGTTTTCGCCTGTTTTTCCAAAAAACCCTGATTGGGACTCCTCTAAAATCGCCGACCTTTACAAGTTCGTTTATAACTTTTCGTTCAAATGGTTTATCGACCAGGTTTTTATCGTTTACGAAAAAGAGAAAAGACGGCGGTGCCGTTCCAACTTGTGTCACGTAAAATATGTTTAAAAACCTCCCCTTTCCATCCGAGGGAAGCCTTTGGAAAGATATTATATCTCGAATTATATTATTTAAGTTTGAAGTGGAAATCCTGGTCTGCCAACGAGCGTAAACCTCTCCGCAGACATTAAAAATTTTAAAAAGATTTCTTTTTGATAGAGCTGATATAGTGACTATAGGGGCGTCATTTATAAAATACAGCTGATCTTTAACATCTTTTATGATGTTATCCCCCAGTTTTGGCTGCCCCTCTGGCAACAGATCCCATTTATTGATCGCAACAACAATCCCTTTGCCCTTTTCCAGGGCGATGCCGGCTATGCGCTTATCCTGATCAGTGACTAGTTCCGTTACATCCAAAACGAGCAAAACCACATCGGATCTGTCGATTGCACGTTCCGCCCTAAGGAGAGAATAGAACTCTATATCGTCTTTGAGCCTGCTTTTCTTTCGCAATCCTGCGGTATCGATGAGCAGATATTTTTTCCCTTCAAAAGTAATTTCCGTATCAATAGGGTCTCTTGTAGTTCCCGGTAAATTACTGACAATAGCTCTCTCTTCCCCGATCAGAGAATTGAAGATACTGGATTTTCCAACGTTAGGCCTTCCTACTATTGATATTTTTATTGTTTCGCCGTCCTCTTGAAAAGAGTCTTCGCTATCTATATACACAACAACTTTATCAAGCAAATCCGGTATGTTTCTGTTGTGTTCTGCGCTTACTCCAATCACGTCCTCAAAACCCAAGGTGAAAGCTTCGTACAGGAGAGGTTCATGCATGGGTTCGTCTATCTTGTTGACGGCCACAATCACCCTGCGATTACTTCGCCGAAGGATCTCGGCTATCCTGAAATCAAGGGGCAATATTCCCTCTCTACCATCCACAACAAAGATGATAACGCTGGCTTCTTCTATAGCTCGGTCTATTTGCTTTCCCACCATATCAAAAAGCGGTTCATCTTCGTTCGGAAACCCTCCCGTATCTACAAGATAAAAACTCTTCCCTGCCCATTCTACTTGGGCGTAGAGCCTGTCCCTAGTTACACCGGGAATATCGTCAACTATCGCCATACGCTTCTGTATGAGCCTGTTGAAGAGTGTAGATTTGCCTACGTTAGCTCTTCCGATTATCGCAACTACATTGACATTCCTGTCCATTTTTACTCACCGCTTTTGTCCTTATTAGTCTCTCCAAATTCTTATCTTTGGGAATCCGATTTTAGAACGCGAGATATGGAAGTATGGTTCCAACAGCTCTCTAAGAACTCTTGCATCTTTCGCTTTGACCCATATTATCCCTTCATCAGCTATTGGCTTATACACGGCAAATCCGGATTTGTCAAGTAATAGAAAGATATCTTCGATTACTTTTATCGGAGCAGATATTTCGATCAACAGGGCGAAGGGGGGGAAATTAAGCTCGTACCTCTCTTTGAGTTCATCCTCCCAAAAAAAGTTCCACCCATCTTTCAGTCCCCTTTGCCAACCATGATATGGCCTTCTGGATTGAATTATAATTTCTCTGCTTTTGGGATTAATACCTCTGAAGCGTGATTCCCACATCATGCTGAATGCCATAAATCGAGCGTTATAATTTGGCCGCCACGTTTCGGCATCGGCATCGATCCATCCTATTAAACCTACATTGCAATCATCGCAAAGAGAAAGAGCCAACCTAGAGCCAACAACAAGACCGCCTTTTCCTATTTCTTGCAACATTGCAGTTTTACGTTTTTTTCCGCTTTTCTCCTTGTACCACATGTAAACCGATGTTACGTCCCCAGCCAAAGCTTGAGCTATTCCATGAAGCGCCTCCAGACCCGGGCGTTTACCAGTCAAAAGCCTGGACATGCAGGATGGACATATCGTAGGCATTTCATATGTTTTTCCGCAAAAGGGACATATCACAATATTTTCGCTGACCCTGCAAATACTGCCGCAATGACTACACACAAAGGTCCAGCCGCACTCCTCGCAGGATATCTCTCCGGCATAGCCTTTGCGGTCCAAAATCCACATCGCAACTTCTCCGCGGTTTACGACTTCTAAGGATGATTTTAAAAGAGACGAGCTAATGGGAAGTCCTTGAGAAATCCCCGGAAGAATAATTTTATTCGCAGTCTTTATATTAACGAAACGAATCTGTTCTTTAACGTTTTTGCTTAATTTTGGCTTTTTTAGGAAATACAATCGGGATGATGGCAGCCTGCCTCCCAAGATTAGCTTCGCCTTCCACATTTGAGCTCTTTTGGCTGCTACATGGCGTAAGGATATATTAGGATATCGGGCTAAATTGTAGGAAAAGCTGGCCTCTTCCTCCACTACAACGAACTTAATTGGGGATAATGGAGCGAAGAGCAACCCCACTGACCCTACCAAGAAAGACACTTCTCCCCGCCTAGCCTTCAGCCACGCTTCAAAGGCTTTTTTGCCCCCGCTGGATGGCCATAACAGGCCTTGCTTTTTAATGTCTTCCGGAAGGTCATTCCAAAAAGTTCTGGCCACCGATTCCTCAGGAAAGAAGACGAGACCGCTTTTGCCTTCGCCGATTATTTCCCTGTAGCGTCCATATCTTTCATTATCGTATACCTCGTAAACGCAATGTTCGCTATCGCCGTCTTTCGGCGGGTTAAAAACAAGGGGAGGAATATTGTTCACTTTACTGCCCTCGATGATGGGAGTAGGGCACATTAATTTTAATATCTCACCTTGGCTGCATAGATATTGTCGGGATGTCCACTCGCTTAAGCTCCACAGCTCTTGCCCCAAAAGAGGCACATCGTCCAATATCTCAATTACCTCTTTTACCTCGTAAACAATCTTATTTTCGATATTTTCTTTTATCGCTGAAAGAAATCCCAATCTCTTGCTGTCTCGCGGACCCATAGGGACCAGAACTCTGCTGCCAATTTTCGCGGGTGCCGATATTCTGTAAGTTAATGGATGCCACCAAACTCCAGGCACAAGGACATCGGCATACATTTCTATGATAAAAACTCCGCCTCAACGATATCCCATAGGCCCCATGCAACCTCTTCCTTTGAACCTTCTAGCCTCGAGGTGCGTCCTGTCTTGCATATGACCGTTACGGAATTGGTATCCGATTCGAATCCGCTTCCCCTGGCCGTGATATCATTGGCGACTATCATGTCCATATTTTTTTTGTTGAGCTTTGAAAGGGCGTTTTCTACTACTTCCGTCGATTCGGCTGCAAATCCAACCAGAATTTGCCCTTGTCTCTTTCTTTTTCCCACTTCCGCCGCAATATCGGGGTTTTCTTCTAAGATTACCTCGAGGCGGCCCCTGCCCTCTCGTTTAAGCTTTTGATCTAAAGTATGAGCAAATCTATAGTCACCTACAGCTGCCGCCTTTACTACTATATCCGCGCCATCACTCTCTTTTAATACGGCATCGTACATCTCCTGGGCAGTGGTAACGTCTATTGTTCTTACACCAAAAGGAGGCTCGATATATGTAGGGCCTTTTATCAACGTGACATCGGCACCCCTATACCATGCCGTCCTTGCTACAGCGTAACCCATCTTACCGGAGCTTGGATTGCTGATAAACCTGACGGGGTCCATGAACTCCCTGGTAGGCCCTGAGGTCACAATTATCTTTTTGCCAATTAAATCTCTCTTAGGGGACAATACCCTCCACAAAATCTCGAGTATGACTTCTTTTTTTGGGAGCCTCCCTTTGCCCTCATATCCACAAGCCAAGAACCCTTCTTCAGGCGGTATCACGATGTAGCCAAGTTCACCTGACATCTTAACATGACGCTGAGTTGCGGGATGTTCCCACATATGAATGTTCATGGCAGGAAAAATTACTACCGGTGCTCTCGTTGCAAGCATGGTAGCCCCTAAAAGGGTTTCTGCTTCTCCGAAGGCAGCCCTCCTGATTACATTAGCTGTTGCCGGCGCAATGACGAAGACTTCCGCCCAATCGGCCAAAGAAATGTGGGGTATTTCCCACCCACGTTGGTCGCTTAAGAAGTCCTCCTCCATCCAGGTTTTTTTGCCCGTCAATGTGGAGAGGGACAAGGGCGTCACAAAAGAAGACGCAGATCGAGTCATTATTACCTCGATATCGTTATTATACTTCTTTAACGTACTAACAACATCGGGGATCTTGTATGCAGATATACCCCCCGAAATACCCAAGAGAACCTTTCTGTTGGTCTTCCATTTGAGCATGATTTTCCCCTTTTAAATTATTTGGTTATTTTTTGTTTTTACGACAAACGCGACCTTACCCTCTTTAATTTCTTCTATGGCCGTATTTATTGGCTTATCTCCATCTCCGCCAAAGAGACGCTTCGAAGCGTCCTCGCTAAGAGCTCTGGCCCTTTTTGCAATCAGCATAGTTAAAACATATTTATTCGGTATATTGTATTTTCTCATGATCTGATTTACATCGACATATATCATTTCTTACAGCCTCCTTTCCTGTAGTTCATTATTAACCTGACAAGCTCTTCTGCAGCACGATTTACATCATCGTTTATTATCGCATGGTCGTATACGCCTGCCAACTTCATCTCCCACGCTGCGTTATTTAATCTGGTGCGCAGAGATTCCTCGTTCTCTGTGCCACGGGATATAAGTCTTTCCCTTAAAACCTCCTCTGACGGGGGCAGTATAAATATTAATACTGCTTCGGGGAATACCTTTTTCACATTTAGAGCTCCCTGGACATCTATCTCGAGGATGACATCTTTTCCCTCTTCCAGGTTCTTCAATACCTCTTTTTTAGGAGTTCCATAGTAATTCCCGTGGACAAAGGCCCACTCCAAAAAATCTCCCGACCTTTTTCTCTTTTCAAATTCCTCGCCCTCGACGAAATAATAATCTACGCCGTCTTGCTCCCCCTCCCTTGGTTGACGCGTCGTGCACGATATGGAATAGACCAAATCGGAGAGCCTTTTAAAAAGTTCCCTTCGTATGGTACCTTTTCCTGCCCCGCTGGGCCCGGAAATTACGAAGAGATACCCTTTTTCCCTTTTGTGATTTATATTGCTATAGTTCGTCATTTTGTGCAATTCCCTCGAAGCGATGAGCTATTGTCTCGGGCTGTATGGCCGAGAGTATCACATGATTGCTGTCAGTTAATATGACTGCCCTTGTTTTCCGGCCTTGAGTGGCGTCTATAAGCTGTCCCCGTTCCCTTGCCTCGTCTTTGAGCCTTTTAACGGGCGAGGAATCGGGATGAATTATTGCGATTATCCTGTTAGCTACGACTACGTTTCCAAATCCTATGTGAACTAATTTATACATGTAAGATCGACCCTCATTCAACGTTTTGGATTTGCTCTCTCATTTGCTCTAACAAGCACTTGCTTTCAACGACATGCCAGCGAATTCCGGCGTTTTTCACTTTAGAAGCTATTGTATTGATCTCCCTCAACATCTCCTGCAACAAAAAGCTAAGTTTTTTGCCCTCCGAAACATTCGATTTAAGCGTTTCGCGGAACTTTTCAATGTGAGACTTGCTTCTCGTGATTTCTTCTTTTATGTCCCACTTATCTGCTAAGTGTGCTACGGCTTCAAAATGGGATGGGTCGTCCTCTAAAGCAATGTTTGAAACTAATAAATTTATTTTACTCTTTAGTTCCGTAAGCTCCTCTTCGAATGCAACGTCCCACTCACCAGCTATCTCATTTACCAGCTTTTCATATTTATCAAGAGATTCATTTACAAAAGAGGATATGTGTTCACCCTCGCTCTTTCTCATTTCGTTCCAATCAGACAAAGCTTTATCCAGCAAGGCTATCGCGTCCTTATTTATTTGTTCGTAAAGATCCAACATTCTTCCTTCGGGTTGTTCTAGGACGCCGGGCAAATCGAGGAGGAGTTCGAGCTGTATTTCTTCCAAGAGCTTTAACTTACCGTGGATTGACATTAATTCCTCGAAATAATTCCGGAGAACCTTGCCGTTAATGCTTGCCATTTTTAGTTCTGGGGCAAAGGTTGAATATAGGGTAACGGTAATCTTCCCCCTTACAAAACGATTTTTAAGTTCCTCTCTTAAAGAGTTCTCCAACATGGAAAGCTCCTTTGGGCAACGAACAATTATATCTTTGTACCTGGAGTTGACGCTACAAACATCTATACGCAATGTACCCCAATCGAAGGTATCATAGGCACCGCCCACCCCTGTCATGCTTATCAGCAAAGAGGCTCCCTCCATTCAATGTGCATTGTCATTATATAAGCATTTAATCATGCTAACTTATAGGTATCTGTAAACAACTTTACATCGGAATCAATGCGAGACAAAGAAGATTCTATTCTTTTTAAAAGCGTCGATATGTTTATATTTTTAAGTACACTTACAGGCACTGCCTCAAATCCCGAAGGCAAGGACAGCCGCTCAAGTAATGATTGTAACTGATCTTTTTCTATCATATCAATCTTATTCACTACAATGATCCTCGGTATGGAGGCTGCCCCTATTTGTTTTAAGGTCTCCTCTACGACGGTTAAGGATTCCAATGGATCTTTGTCAAGGGGATCTATGACGACCAATAGTAAGTTTGCTTCATTTACTTCTTCTAGTGTCGCTCGAAAGGCGGCAACCAACTCTACCGGCAGTTTGCGAATGAAGCCGACAGTATCGGCAAAAAGGACATGCTTGCCGCCGGGAAGTTTTACTCTCCTTACCTTGGGATCTAAAGTAGCAAAAAGCTTATCTGCGCAGTATATTTCATCGTCGTGACTCAATGCTCTAAGAAGGGTGGATTTGCCGCTGTTCGTATAACCTACAATGGCAACTGTAGAAATATTGCTCCTTTTTCGCCGCTTTCTGGAGTTGCACCGTCTTTTGCGCACCTGTTCGAGCTTGCGCTGAAGCGATACGACTTTCCGTTCCAGCTTACGACGATGTCTTTCGAACTCTGTTTCACCTGGGCCTCTTGTGCCAATACCTCCCCCTGTTTGAGACATTTGTTTACCCAGACCTTTTAATAGTGGAATTTCATATTTACACATAGCCAGTTCCACTTGAAGTTTGGCCTCAGCGGAATGCGCTCTTGATTCAAATATTTTCATAATGACAAAGGGCCTGTCCCACACTTCAACGCCCAAGAGAGAGCGCAAGTTGTGCAATTGCGTGGACAATAAAGAGTCGTTGCACACAACGATATTAACCCCGAGAAGGTTTATCAACTCCCTTGCTTCTAAAACCTTCCCCTTTCCCAAAAAAGTTGCAGGATCGGGAGATATCCGCTTTTGATCGATCCTACCCACGACTTTTATGTTTAAATTGGCAAGAAGCAGTGCCAGTTCATCGGCAAGTATATCGGGGTCTTCGTCGCTTCTTTGTCTATCTAAGCAAAGAAGCAGGGCCTTATTATATCTATTTTCCAAGTTCGTACATCATCTCCTCCATCTGTTTTTCCAACTGTACGAGCAAATGGAATCGTTTCTGCTTGTCCTTCATATCCGTTGGCAAATCCAAGGGGTCGATTAGCTTTCCAAACAGGACCTCTATCTTCTTTGGTTTTGGGAAGGAGGTACCTCGAGGCATTGCCTCGAATGATCCTTTAACGTATACTGGTAAAATAGGAGCATTTGAGTGTAAGGCCAACATGGCCGCTCCACCCTCAAGGGGTTGAAGCTTTCCGTCGAATGACCTGCTTCCTTCGGGAAATATCAATACATCTTCTCCGCTGAGCAAAATGTCTAGCATGGTCCTCAATACGACCCCGGCTTTAAGCTCATCTTGCCTTGAAACGGGAATTGCTCCCAGATGCCTTATGATAAAGCTTAAGAAAGGCACTTTAAACAGCTCTTCCTTTGCCAGGTAACTCAACTTCCTTGGATAGGCCACACCCACGATTACCGGATCCAAATTGCTATTGTGATTCGAAGCTACGATAACAGCCCTCCCCTCGGGGAGAAGGGGCGCGTTATTGATGCTGAGTCTATTGTATAAAGCCAAAAACACTCTACACAGACATTTAGAGAAGGCATAAAAAAGGGGGCTGCGTTTAACAGTCACACTCTTTCACCTTTAAAACGCACTCTTTTATCAGTTTTTTAACAGCTTCTACGACCTCTTCCAGTGTCAAGTCGCTTGTATCCAATATTATCGCGTCCTCTGCTGGCAACAGAGGGGATAACTTCCTTTTGCTGTCCAACTCGTCCCTTTGAATAATTTGATAATATACATCATCGTAGGATATTTCTACCCCTCGTTCTGCCAGTTCTTTCCATCGCCTTGCCGCTCGCGTCCTTGCATTGGCCTTCAGGAAGATCTTTAGATCAGCATTGGGGAAGACAACCGTTCCCATATCTCTTCCTTCAGCTATCAAATTCTGTCTATCCCCTAGCTCCCTTTGAATAGAAAGAAGCCGGCGCCTGACTACCGGCAAGGAAGAATAAAAAGAGACAATTTCATCCACTTTAGGAGAGCGTATTTCCCCTGTAACGTCTGCACCGTTCACGAAAATACGCTGTTGATCGTCAATTTGAATTGTCAGTTTCTCGAGCTCCACTTCAATTTTTGCAACATCATTCGAAGAGATACACTTTTGAGATAAATAGAGAGACACAGCTCTGTATATTGCCCCGGAATCAAGATAGGCGAACCCCAATTCTTCGGCAACCCTTCGAGCGACGCTGCTTTTTCCTGAACCCGCAGGACCATCTATGGTTATTATTATCGTTTTACCGCTCTTCATATGATCTCCTCTGATCTTATTTCTTCGTCCAATTGGTATAGTATGTTAACTGCCTCAGACATCAGAAGCTCAATTTCGTCCTTTAATTGCAGCCTTTCTAACGATTTTTCCGACATATAATGCTGGAGACCGTCCGCACCCAGTCCAAATCCCAACATAAGACATATAGAATTGGAGGTATGTACGACATCGACAACAGGCCTATAGGAGGCCTTCTCGTCCGGCAAATCATCTGGTGTATGGTGATATCGAGCGGCCAAAGCGTATACTTCCGGCAAAGCCCATTGATCTATTATTATTTCGCCTATTTCGGCGTGATCGAATCCTAAAACTTCCCTCTCTGCTTGAGTAAAGGGGACGGCCTCTTCTTCTACCATCTTGCTTATTATCGAATATCCGTATCTGACATATTCGTTGAGAACTATTTTCCCTATGTCGTGCAACAATCCGGCAAGGTACAATTCCTCCAGATCCAATCCGCCTACCTTCTCACCAATATAGCGGGAAAGGTATGCCACACCCAACGAATGACGCCACAACTCTCCTTTATCGAGGGCATATCCCTTTTGCGATCCCGACATATAGGGATAAATACTTGCTGCCAAAACTATGCTTCTAAGGGTTTTATATCCCAATATGGCAACAGCTTCGGTTACACTGGTAATTGTCCTTGGAATCCCGTAATAGGCAGAATTGGCCAGACGTAAGACACGAACGACCAACCCCTGATCCTTTGAGAGAGTGTTGGCCACGTCGGAAGCACTGCTTCTTTCGTCATCTAACTTCTTGAGTGTTAAAAGCACAAACTGAGGCAGGGATGGAATATCTTTTACCTTTTTGAGTATGCGTTTTTTTACTATTTCCCTCGGACTTCCATCTGTTGGCATATCCTGTCCCCCATATCTTAACTGGATTGATTTAAACTACGCCCCCATTGCAAATCATTTTTAATAATTTATCTTTACTGAACTTCAAAAAACAACCTTCATCTAATGTTTTAAGTTCCAGGCGGCCTATCTTTATCCTGACCAATTCGACGACCTTATATCCGAGACATTCGGCCATTCTCCTAATTTCACGCTTCTTGCCTTCGTAAATCTCTATTACGCACCATTTATCCGAGAGTATTTTAACATCTTTTGGTTTTATTAATCTATCGTCGAGATAAACTCCCTTACGCCATTTTTCCAAATCGCCTGAAGTCATAGGCTTATTAAGCATGACACGATATGTCTTGGTTATGCCGTTCCGAGGATGTATTATATCTTGGGCGAAATCACCGTCGTTCGTTAATATCAATAGTCCACTGCTGTTTTTATCCAACCTTCCAACAGGAAAAAGGCGGTGCCCTATCAAATCTTTGGGAAGAAGGTCAATCACCGTAGTATATCTTGAATCCACAACGGCACAAACGCAATTGCGAGGCTTATTCATAACCAAATAGAGATTCTTTAAAGGAGCTACGATTTTCCCATCTACTTCCACATTATAACTTGTATTGACCATGATCCAGGGACCTGCAGCGATCTCGCCGTCCACTTTAACCCTTCCGCTTACGATTAGAGCCTCTGTCTTTCTCCTGGAACCCAAGCCACACATGGCAAGGTACTTATTTAACCTTATCAGTTTATCATAATGTAAATTCGCATCAGCTGTAATTTCCTTCATTTTTCAATTCCTCTTCAGTGGGCAATTCGCTAAGGGAATTGATCCCAAAGGCCTCCAAAAATTCCTGAGTTGTTCTGTATAGCAAGGGAGATCCTGTCCCCTTTTTGCGGCCTGCCACTTTGATCAATCCCGTTGATAACAGGGTCTCCAGAACTTTATCGCTTCTCACGCCCCTTATTTCTTCTATCTCGGTCCTGGTGATAGGTTGTTTATAAGCAATTATCGCAAGCGTCTCCATTGCGGCTTTGCTCAAACGAAGCTTATAACCATAAGAGTTGTTATACTCCTCTATCACATCTTTCAGATCGCCGGCCGTTGCCATCTGCCATCCCCCGGCCACATTTATAAGGGTAAGACCGTGGTGAGATTTGTAATGTTCTTTGATGTTGTTTAATCTTTCCTCGACAATTTTAACGTCGACTCCAAGTGCATTGGAAATGTCTGCAGATTTCACCGGTTCCGACGATACAAATAAAATAGCTTCCACTTTTCTTGCAAGCTCATCCATTGCATTCCTTGAGTCGGACATGTATATCTCCAAAATGCTGTCTTTGTTTTAAGTAAATAATACCAATACGGGCAAGTTCTAGCAATGCTATGATAGTGCTTACAACAAAGCTTTTATCCCTTTCTCCTTTAAGCAACTCATTCAGCGTCAATTCCTTATATTCGAGCAAAGAGTTTTTGATGTCCTCCATCCTGGCCTCAATTGAATACCCTTGATTTTCTTCTATAGATATAGAGATGATGTCTTCCTCGGGCGAATTTATCCTAAAATTGAAGTTATTAATCAATCCCCACCAAAGAGAGGCCAAAAAATAAAGGTCACCGACTTCATAAAAAGGTCTCGTTTCTCCTAGCTGTCTCGTAAAATATTTGGAGCGCCGGTAATGTAAAACCTCTAAATAAATTGCCGCCAACTGGAAATGATGAAGTTTTTCGTTGGGTTCATCTTGATCATCCGATGTGGCATCCTCTTCCTCCTCGCATTCGAATACAGGGCGAGGAAAGATGGCGCGAACTTTGGACAAAACTAAAGCGGCTGCCTGTGCCAAAAAATCAGCTACATCGCTTAAAGAAAAGTTTTCCGAACGAAGCAAATATGCAGCGTAAATTTTTATGACCTCGCTTACACTGACGTTTGAAGCTTCAACTTCTCTACTTTCAAGTAAACGAATCAAGTTGTTTATAGTATCGCTAAAATTATTATAATCTACTCCGGCAGCCACTTTGTCCTCCTTTTGTGGGGATCGCTTTATCTCCTACAGGATGAAGCCTACGGCACTTTTTACTTCTTCGATGGTCTTATCTGCCACATTCGAAGCTCTCTCGGCTCCCTCCCGCAAAATATCCATCATCTCAAGCCCATGTTCTTCATAATATTTTCTTCTCTTCTGAATTGGTCCGAGTTTGAACCTGATCCATTCCATCAATACCTTTTTGCAATCTATGCAGCCAATCCCTGCAGATCGACATCCATGGGCAAGCTCTCTTTTTTTCTCCTCATCCTGGGTGAATATTTTGTGCAAATGCCATACAGGGCATTTCTCTGGCTCTCCGGGATCCGACCTTCTCATCCGAGCGGGGTCTGTCATCATAGTTCTGACTTTGTCCCACATCTCGTTTAGATCCTCTGAAATGAAAAGGGCATTATTGTAAGACTTGCTCATCTTTCTGCCATCAATGCCTGGGACTCGGGGCGTTGGGGTGAGCAATATCTCCGGCTCTGGGAATACCTCTTCAAAAGTACTATTGAATTTTCGCGCTAACTCTTTGGCAATTTCTAGATGTATTGATTGATCTTCGCCCACAGGGACTTTTGTTGCTTTGTATAACAATATATCGGCCGCCATTAACACCGGATATCCAAGAAATCCATAGGTTTGAAGGTCTTTGTCGGCAATGTTTTCGAGTTGTTCTTTATATATGGGGTTTCTTTCAAGCCTTCCAAGGGGAGCGATCATCGATAGAGCAAGATGAAGCTCGGCATGGCCGCTAACATGGGACTGTTGAAAGATCACCGCCTTTTCTGGATCTAAGCCGATGGCAAGCCAATCCAGGAGAATTTCCCGGCAATAATCTTTAATTTTTGAGCTGTTCATGTATTCCGACATCAAGGCATGCCAATCGACGATACAGTAATAGCACTCAAATTCGTCCTGAAGCTTCAACCAATTGGACAGGGCTCCCGCTAGATGGCCAAGATGCAATTTTCCGGTCGGACGCATGCCGCTAAACACGCATTCTTTCATTGTATGTATCACCCCATTATCAATATATTTCTCATGCCAATTTTATAAATATATTACAAAGGCATCGTCTGTATTTTATTCTATATAGATAATCTTTGGGTCATCGTAAGCTTTAATCTCCGTCAGATCATATACCCTTATTTCCGGAAGTTGCTTTAATTTCTCCATAAACTTTGACAATCCGCCTCGCTCCATCTGTCCGTGATCGACGATTGCCAGGGTTAAATATCTCTGGGCCTCGGCTATTTGATGGTACTTCATATCAGCAGTTATATAAATATCAGCTCCTACATTAAAAGCATTCACCCAAAATTCGCCGCCCGATCCGCCACAGAGGGCGACTTTTTTAAACCTTTCCCCTTGCCCGTAAAAGGCTATCCAGGAAACATTCCAAGCCCTGGACATCAGCTCTGCCAATTCATCTTTTGAAACTTCGGCTTCAAAATGTCCCCATGCCCCCAGTCCAAAGGCGTTTTCTTGGAAATAGATCAATGGCTTATAGTCATGAATTTTAAGGGATTCAGTTAGTGTAACATTTATGCCATTATATGACATATCGAGATTTGTATGAGCTGAAATTACATTCATTCCATAATGTGCAGATTTGTAAAATAGAGAGGCGCTGTAGTTTGAAACATCCCACTTCTTCATTGGAGAAATGATGGGGGGATGGTGGGTAACAATTACATTGACGCCCAAATCGCGAGCTTTATCTATGACCTCCTGCGTCAAATCCAAAGCAAGTGCCAGGCCATCGACCTTGCAAGACAGATCACCTATTACTAATCCCGAGTTATCCCACTCTTCCTGCACATTGAAAGGAGCTATCTCGTCTATGGCTGCCAAAATGTCCTCAACGACATAGGGCATAAAAACATCTCCTTGCATAGGTGGTTGTAATTAACAGAAAAAGCCACCTCTTCGGTGGCTTTTGTTGGCTTTTGGTGGGCCCACCTGGACTCGAACCAGGAACCTTCCGGTTATGAGCCGGTGGCTCTGACCTGTTGAGCTATGGGCCCAAACCCTTAAGCATTTATGATTATAACTACGAGTTTCGTTTAGGGCAAGTAGTAGGTCGTATTTTTTATCGAAATTTACCTACTTTTCAACGGTTATGCAGCTGACAGGACAGCTTTCTGCTGCTTCCATGGCACATTCAGCACCGCTGGGCTTCACCACCTTGGCTTTGCCTAGTTCTTCGTCCAGCTCGAAGACCTCTGGACACACCTGGGAACAAACACCGCATCCAATACAGAGTTCCTGATCCAGTTCCACCTTCATGTAATTCCACCCCCTTTGGCACATACTATAGCAGTATTTTCGTTCTAATCAAATATTTTCGATCACAAAACTCTCACTAACGGTTTCCCCAAATTTTTTTCCAGGACTAATAGCGCCTTATATTCTGTTATTGCTTTATTTTCAGGCAAAGCCGACACAATAAATATCCCTTTTCCCACCACAGCGGCATCAAACTCTCTTGTCATCATAATCATGCCCGCTATCGTGCTGCCTCCACGCATGAAATCGTCGATGACCAAAACTTTGGAACCTTTCTTTAAATTGCGAGTGCCCATGTACATGGTACGAACATCACCTGTGCCTGAAGGAAAGTGAAGCGCCACGGCCGGACCATCGCTTGGTCTGTTTCTGAATCGACAAACAGCCAGGGGAAGACCCAAAGCTTGGGCAACGAATAAAGCTATGGGTATGCCCTTGACCTCAGAAGTCATCACTACATCGGCACCTGAATCGACGAACATGGAAGCCAAGGCCCAACCTAACCACTGTGCATAATAGGGATTAAATATGATATCACTATAGTATATTAATCCTCCAGGCAGAAATCTCTCTTCTCTGGAAAGTTCTAAAGCAATCTCTTCGAGGAATTTTACTTTGTCCCTTTCGTTGAAGGAGGGGATTAAATATGCCCCTCCTCCTCTCCCTCTATCGATGATAATTCTGCTGCATCCTTCATCGTTCATTGCATTTGAGATGATCTCAACATCATCGCTCAACACGGTCTTTGATACCTCAAATTCTTTAGCAATATCGCTTAGAGAAAAGGATTGAGACGGATGTTTTGCCAACCTCCAAACGATCCTTGCAATGCGTTCCGGCCTGGAAATTTTCATGTCAGATCACTCCAGCACAAAGGTTTTACAATCACATTCGAGCTTTGAGCTTACCAATTCCTGCGCTTTGATAGCCTCGTGCTTGTCTGTGAAAAGACAAAAAACGGATGAACCGCTCCCGCTTAAACCCCAAGCCAGGCTATTATTGAAAGTTGAATTGCATAGATCGAAAAATCCGTCGTAAAAGTCGCTTTTTTTTCTCAAAACCGTTACAAAGTCATTTGGCAAAAACCCGATCCTTCTTCTCTTTTCAAGGTCAGCATAGAGGTTTAAAGCTTCGTATATTGCAAATGAGACGGGCACTATCTCGGCTTCGCCCCTTTTCCTGCTTTCATCGAGCTCTCTGTATGCTTCAGCGGTGGAAATTTTTATATTCGGTATGGCAAGCAATGCATATATCCCTGTGAGGGGGTCCAAAAGTTTCAACCTTTCCCCAACGCCAGTAGCCAATGCCGTCTTCGTCTTCGAAAGAAAGAAGGGGATATCGGCACCAAGTGCAGCAAGTTCTGCAGGATCTAGAAATAAATCGTAAATTGTCGAAGCCCATTCTAATATGGCAGCTCCGTTCCCGCTTCCGGCACCTATGCCGCTTCCAACGGGTAAAACTTTCCAGATGTTGCATTCTATTGGAGGCAACCTTACAGATTTAGACCTCAAAAATTCGATTGCCCTTGAAATAATATTCGTCCCGGATATTCCAATATTATAGGAATTTACAATATCATCCCGATTTGTTCCATTTAACCTTCTAATAGCCAACCATTCGATTGGCCCAAGCTTATGGAATAACGTAGAGATTTCATGATAGCCATCATCTCTGGGGACAAACACTCTTAAACTAAGGTTAATTTTTATATAGCTCGGTATATAGATCAATGTACTACCTCCGATCTTTGTGTCGAAAATTGTCCACCCAATTTAAGGCTTATTATAAGCTCTTCGTATGCATTTTAGCCACTCCGATAAAAATAAGTACTTATGTTCGAAATTATATTAGATATGTCCAATGATATCAAAGAGCATACAAAGGTCATTTAGTATATTGACGTTTCACCTACTATACCGCATCATTATTGTTTTTTATCATGCTTGCTCTGTTCCCCCTAGTGGGATAGAATAAATTAAGAAATTGTTTAAAATTATCTGTCAAGTTTTTTATTGCGTTATAGAATATGAATGTCGCTTTAGCTAAATATAATAAATGCAGATGGGTGTGATGGGTATGCTCAAAATTAAAAAAGTGTTAAATAATAATGCCCTTATCGCAGAACACCCCACATATGAAGAGGTTATACTCCTGGGAAAGGGTATAGGTTTCAACAAAAAGGCAGGCGAAAGCATATCTAACGCTGATGCCGAAAAGCTGTTTGTCCTTAAAAACCCTGAGGAACAGGAGCAATACCTTCAAATGCTAAAAGAAATTGATGAAAATTTTATCGGCATCATGAACGATGCTATATCTTTTATTGAAGACAAGCTTGGCACTTCATTAAATGAACACATTCATACCAGCCTTACCGATCATTTACATTTTGCCTTAAAACGCCTAAAAAACGGTGTGGAGATAAAAAATCCTTTCAGATTCGAAATTGAGCTGGCATATCCGCGAGAATACGCAGTTGCTGCGGAATTGACGGAATGGCTTGAGAAAGAACTCAGTGCAAACATTCCCGAAGATGAGGTAGGGTTTATAACGTTGCACATCCATAGCGCCATTTCAAAGGCAAGCATAGCTAATCTAACGAAAAGAACGCAAATCGTCTCCCAATTGATTGCTATTGCGGAGAACTCACTAAAAGTAACTTTAGATAGAAGTGATATAAATTATTCGCGCTTCATCAGACATCTTCATTTTGCTCTCGATCGAATAGAATCGGGAAAATATATGGAAAATGCGGAGTTCTTAAAAGATGTTTTACAGAAAGAATGTGCGCTTTGTTATTCCATTGCCTGGAAAATGATAAAATATATGCAGAAGCAACTAAAGAAAAAAATTCCAGAGGCGGAATCAGTGTATTTGACATTGCATTTACAGAGATTGTACAATATAGCTCAGGCTGGAACCGCTGAAGTGTGTTAAAGCGCATTAGTTTCATTGCAGCCGGAGCTTTCATTGTTTCGTAATAAGTTACAGCGTAAATATGTAAATAAAATAATAGATAACTAATATACTCTTTTTGCGTGTTACTGTGTAAGCACAGGCATGAGCAAAGGAGTGTACGGTAGGTCGGTGCCGTATCTCTTTTGCTCATGCTTTTTTAATGCTCTAATCCATAGGACAGGAGGTTGTGGTAGGTGTTCAAAAAATCATTTGGACAATTGCAAAGAATAGGTCAATCGTTGATGTTGCCAGTGGCTATTTTGCCAGCGGCCGGATTGCTGCTTGCCATAGGTACCAGCATGAAAAGCCCAAACGTCGTAGCTCTCTTGCCTTTTTTGCAGAATAGCGCTTTTGTCGGCTTGGCATCGATGATGCAATCTGCGGGAGGCATAATTTTTGAAAACCTGGCTTTAATCTTTGCTTTGGGAGTCGCCGTAGGATTATCTGGCGGAGCAGGGGCTGCTGCTCTCGCAGCATCAGTAGGCTACCTGGTAATGAACGTCACTATGAGCGTGATGGGTGGAATATCGTTAGATAGCGTCATATCGCAGACAAATCCGGCCTATGCCCTGGTTTTGGGCATTCCCACCCTGCAGACTGGGGTATTCGGAGGTATCGTCGTCGGGGCTTTGGCAGCATGGTGTTATAACAGGTATTACACTATCGAGTTGCCGCCCTTTCTGGGCTTTTTCGCCGGCAAACGTTTTGTTCCTATTGTCACCGCTTTCAGCTCCTTTTTCCTTGGCATCTTAATGTTTTTTCTATGGCCTCACGTACAAGCGGGGATTAACGCCACATCGCAGTATTTAATGGGGTCTGCCTACCCTATTGCAGTGTTCTTCTTCGGGTTTGTAAAACGTTTGTTAATACCCTTCGGCCTTCACCACATCTGGCATGCTCCATTCTGGTTTGAGTTCGGTCAATACACAACCGCGGCAGGAAATATAGTGCGCGGAGACATGAATATTTTCTTTGCCCAGTTGCAAGATGGAGCAAGTTTAACGGCGGGGCATTTCATGGCCGGCGAGTTTCCCGTAATGATGTTCGGCCTTCCGGCAGCGGCCTTAGCCATGTACAGATTGGCAAAACCGGAGAACAAGAAATGGGTCGGCAGCTTAATGGCTTCCGCGGCGCTCACGTCTTTCTTGACGGGAATTACGGAACCCATAGAATTTTCCTTCCTATTTCTGTCTCCTTTGCTCTTTTTATTCCACGCAATTTTAGACGGCATAGCCTTTGTGGCACTCTATTTTTTAGATATCAACATAGGCTATACTTTTTCCGGCGGAGCCATCGACTTTTTCTTATTTGGAGTGGTTCCCGGCCGTGAGCCCTGGTGGCTCGTTATTGCTGTTGGCGCTCTTTACGCGCTCCTCTATTATTCTGTTTTTTCCTTTGCCATCAAAAAATTTGATCTGCCGACTCCCGGACGAGAAAAGTCCGAGGCCAAACTTAACGGGGCTTCTATCTCCCCCACCTCAACTCCAAAAAGGTCAGAAACTTTGCCCTACGACGTCCTGGAGGCCCTAGGCGGTCGAGAAAACTTAACTAAACTCGATGCCTGCATTACCCGATTGCGCGTTTCAGTTAAAGATGTTTCCAAGGTAAACAAAGAAAGCCTACGAGACTTGGGAGCTTCGGGAATTATGCAGGTAGACAAAAACCTTCAAATTATATTTGGGACCAAATCGGAAAAGATAAAAGAACAAATCGCAGACATCCTAAAGGGAGAAAGACCCGATATCTCTACTTCGAAAGACGAACAACTTGGAGAAGGAAGCAGCATTTCGGGCAAAGATATGATAATCGCAATGCCCATGACCGGAAAACTGATACCTATCTCCGAAGTGCCCGATAAGACCTTCTCAGAGAAAATCTTGGGTGACGGCTTCGCCATATTGCCGAAAGACGGCACCGTCGTATCTCCGGCAGACGGAAAAGTGGCTGTCTTCTTTCCCACTAAACATGCCATAGGAATTGTTGCAGACAACGGACTAGAGATGCTTATTCACGTAGGCATCGATACGGTAAAACTCAACGGAGAAGGTTTTGAGGCATTTGTTAAACAGGGAGACGTCGTCAAACGGGGACAGGTCCTCCTTAAAGCAAATCTGGAGTACATCTCTAAAAATGCACCCTCTACGATATCCCCGATAGTATTCACAAATTTAAGCTCCGACGAAAGAATCGAGATAATCGAGGAAAGAGATGTGAAAATCGGGGAAACTGGTTGCGTGCGCATCATAAAGAGACAACCTGTACCTCGGGAAACGGTTAACCTATAAGCAAAGAGGTCCCTTCCAGGGGCCTCTTTTATGTTTGCCTGCAATGCAGATTGTCATGCTATCTAGCCTTGTGGGGCATTCGATCATTGGATGACAGAAATTCCAATTCCACGTCATGCGTTAGGAGATCGGAATAGCGAAAAGAGACAGTGCTGTTTTGGGCCTTTACATACAGAGTAAATATATTAGGATAGGTCTCCATGATAACACCTTCATGTTCCTCTGTCTTTCTCCTGCCCTTGGCCTGTCGATATCTAACGCGATCACCGATGTGGGAAGCCAGTTTTTCGCGTATACCAAGCAACTTCTCAGACACCGGACATCACTCCTTAAATGTCATTTGTACATATTTTACTACATATTTCTATAAAATACAAGCAAAATAAAATCCATACATCAAATTATTAGTACATAAAAAAACCACGGCCCCCAAGTTCGGCATTGGAGGCCGTTGCAAGACCGCCGATCTTCAGAAGTTTCAATTATTTCCTTTCGTACTTTCCAATCAATTCCCCATATGCCAAAATATGTCCTTTGATCGCCTTTTCCACGACAAACTTATGAGCCCCACTTTTAAGGTTGAGGGAAGGTATATCAAGGGCGTATACTTTGAAGTAGTACCGATGTGGTCCATGCCCCTTTGGAGGACAGGGGCCGCCATAGCCCAGCCGACCAAAATCATTTACGCCAGCAACCCCTGGAGATTCGCCCTCTTCTATACCTCTTTTTTGGGGCTCTATATCGAAGAAAATTGCATGAGTAAAAGTTCCGCTAGGCGCATCCGGATCATCTGCTATCAATACTAGGCTTAGCGTGTTTTCCGGCACTCCCTCCCATGCAAGAGGTGGCATAATATCCTTTCCCTCACAGGTATATTTTGAAGGAATAAACTCTTCGTTATTGAAGGCCGGCGACGTCACTCTTATTTGCATTTCACACACCCCCGCCAAATAATCGCCTGTAGAATTTGCCATTAAATTACGCACTGGCCATAAAATTATTATACAACACAAAATATATAGTACTTTTTTCACGTTTTAATAGCCTCTTCCTCGTTATTTTTAATTTTTACTCCTTTTTTGTCACCGCACTCCCGCCTAAATAGGCAGCTTTCACTCTTTCGTCACCGGCAAGTTCACTTGCAGGCCCTTCAATGCTTATCTTTCCCGTCTCGAGAATGTAGGCATAGTCCGATTCGGCTAAGGCCTTTTTCGCGTTTTGTTCCACAAGTAAGATGGAGGTCCCGCTTTCCTCATGGATTTTTCTTATGGCATTAAAAATTTCCTTTACTAGAATCGGGGCTAATCCCAAGGAAGGTTCATCTAACAAAAGTAAAGTCGGCTTCGCTATCAATCCTCTTCCTATGGCAAGCATTTGTTGCTCTCCCCCGGAAAGAGTGCCGGCAAGTTGGTTTTTTCTTTCGGCAAGGACAGGGAAAAGCTCGAAGATCCACTTTTTTGTCTCCTCAACTTCCTCGTCCAACAGCCGCTTTCTCGCTCCATAAGACCCCAGGTTAAGATTTTCTTCAACTGTCAGAGTCGGAAATACCCTTCTGCCCTCGGGAACATGCGAAATTCCTTGGAAGGCAAGATCATGGGCGGAAAGAGAGGCCATTTCTTTCCCTTTATAGAAAATCTTTCCCTCTTTTAAAGGAACTATTTTGGAAATCGATTTGAGCATAGTAGATTTTCCCGCTCCATTGGCCCCTAGGACAGCTATTATCTGGCCTTCATTAAGTTTTATAGATACGCCTTTAAGAGCCGTCACGGCACCGTAGGACACTACCACGTCTTTTAAAACTAGAAGCTCTGACATCACCTACTCCTCCCTGCCAAGATATGCCTCGATGACTCTGGAGTTGTTGTAAATATCCTGTGGTCTTCCCTCTGCTATTTTTATGCCCATGTCCATTGCAACTACCCAATGTGAGATACCCATGACCAAGTTCATGTCATGTTCAATGAGCAAAATAGAGAGATCCATCTCGTCCAAAAGGTTTTCAAGAAATATCATGAGGTCTTCCGTCTCTTTGTCGTTTAGACCCGAGGACGGTTCGTCGAGGATGAGCAACTTTGGCGAAGAGGAAAGAGCTCTGGCCAACTCCAGGAGCTTTTGCTTACCGTAAGGAAGATTTTTGGCAAGTTCGTCGGAAAGGCCGGCAAGCCCTGTCTTATCAAGCCAATACATGGCAGTTTCTATGGCCCACTTTTCTTCCAATATTTGAGATTCCGTTCTCATGATCGAAGAAAATACGTAAGAACTCATTCTATGATGAAGACCGGCCATAATATTTTCAACACATGTAAGACCAGGAAAAAGGCGTATGTTTTGAAATGTTCTCGCAATGCCAAGGCTTGCTACTTTGTGGGGCTTAAATCCCGTAATATCTTTGCCTTCGAAGTATACTTTTCCGGAGACGGGTTTATATATGCCGGTTACGACATTAAACACAGTAGTCTTTCCCGCACCGTTGGGACCTATTATACTAGTTATCTTTCCATGGCCCACAACTAAATCTAAGTCCTTTACAGCAACGAGGCCTCCGAATTTCATGGTAAGTTTGTCGGTTACCAAGATATGTTTTTCAAACGAGCTGGTCTCTCCGTTAAGCGATTGTTTCGCCGTTGTCCGAGTTTGGTCGACGGCAACAGGTCTTATCATTTCTTCGGCTTCTTCTGCCGATCTGACGTTTGGTATCGCAATTTCCCTCTTACGTGGCCAAAGCCCACCGGGTCGAAAAATCATGGCTAAAACCAAAGCGCCTCCAAAAAAGAGCATTCTGTAGTTTGCCACTACCCTGAATATTTCAGGAAACACTGTGATAATACCTGCTCCTAGTATTGAACCGGGAATAGAACCCAACCCCCCCAACATGACTATGCAAAATAGCATGGAGGATTCCATAAAAGTAAAAGTGTCAGGAGAAACAATCATTAATTTGCTAGCGTAGATGTTGCCTGCAACCCCTGCCAGGGCAGCCCCCAAGACAAAGGAGAGCAGTTTGAAGTGCCTGACATCTATACCGCTCATTTCAGCAGCTATTTCATCTTCCCTAAGGTAGTTCCAGGCCCTCCCTATGCGAGAACGTTGCAACCTGACCAAGCCTAAAATTACTATAGCAAGTATGATCCAAACGTAAAAATAAAACCTAATAGATGTATCTATTGCAAACAACCCGAAGGAGGGTCTGCCTATTCCAGTGATCCCATTTGGTCCTCCCGTAAGTCCAAAGGGATTGTTTATCAAAGCCAGCCTGACGATTTCGCCAATTCCTATCGTAACTATACATAAATAGTCTCCCCTCAAGTGTATTATGGGAGAAGTCACAATATAGGCAAAAATACCTGCACATAGGGCACTTAAGGGTATTAACCATACGATTGGTATACCATATAAAGTATTTAAAATAGCAGTAATATAAGCACCAATGGCATAAAAAGCGGCATGACCAAGGTCAAATAATCCCGTTTCCCCCAGTACTATGTTCAAACTCAAACCGAGCAAGGCGTATACCCCAAAGAAAAAGGCGACATCAATCCAATAAAAATTTGAAAAAAAGGGAAATGCCAAAAAAAGGGCGATGACCATCCCTAATATCAATTGAGATCTCTTATGTCTTTTATTCATCTGTTACACCTTTTCCGCAACTTTTTCGCCTATCAATCCGGTAGGCCTGAAGATCAATATCAATATGAGTATTAAAAAGGTAAACACATCTTTCCACGCGCTTGATATGTAGGCTGCTCCAAACATCTCTACCAAACCAAGGAGCAATCCGCCAAGCATTGCCGCCGGTATATTACCTATCCCTCCCAAAATAGTTGCAGTGAAGGCTTTAAGACCGTAGTTCCACCCCATGACGAAAGAGATCTGGCGATAGTACATGCCGTTCATCACTCCTGCCATGCCACCCAAGGCAGGGCCCAGAAAGAATATAAATAGAGTGATCTTCCCCACATCAATGCCCAACATGGTTGCCATCTCCTTGTCCAAAGCTGTAGCCCTAATGGCGGCACCAAAGGTTGTTTTTTGGACGACGTAATATAAAATCAGCATCAATACAAAGGATAGGATTAATATGAACAGTTGCATTGACGTAATATGAAACCACCCCAAAGAGATGGTATAGGTGGGAACGACGGAAGCGGGATAAGCTTGATACCTGGGCCCCCATACAGCCATTATCAAATTTTCAAGGAATATGGAAACACCCAAAGCCGAGACAACTAGCGGCAATCTTCCCGATTTTTGAACAGGCCTGTAGGCCACTCTCTCCATCAATACGCCTACACAACCTACGGCGAAAAAAGCAAAAAGCAGGGCCGCAGCCATGCCTCCCCACAAACCAAACCTCTGGCTTACGGCCCCGGCACTCCAAACCAAAAGAGTATAGCCCAAGTAACTCCCTAAGGCGAATAAATCACCGTGGGCAAAGTTTATTAATTTCATCACTCCATATACCATGGAATATCCAAGCGCGATGAGGGCATAAAATGAACCTATAGTCAGTCCGTTAAGTAACTGTTCCAGGATTATCGACAAGACGAGCCCCTTCTTTCCTGATCAGTTTTATGGTTGATAAACCACCATGTCTCCCTCTCCGGTCACCACATACATCTTATAAATTATCCCCTTTCTATCCCCGCGTTCCGTGAAGGCAATACTTCCGGTTATCCCCTCGCAGCCTTCCATACCGGTTCTCAGTACCTCCAACATTGCCTCGGTATCGGTCGAACCTGCCTTATCAATCGCCCAGGTAAGGGCAATAAGGGCATCAGCAGCGTATACAGGCCACGGACTAGTCGGTACGGTGTTATGCCTTTGTCTGTAAAGTTCCAGGAACCGCTTTGCTTTTGGAGTATCCAAATCTGTAGGCATGGGTTCTTGCGTCATCAGGCAACCTTTTGCGTATTCTATGCCCGCTATTTTAACAAAATCTTCATTAATGGCTGCGTTTCCTCCGACGAAGGGACACTTTATTCCCAATTCTCGTCCCTGACGCACCAGCAGGCCGGCCTCGGGAAAGTATCCGGTAAAATACCATACATCGGGATTAGTCTCGCGGAGTTTCGTTAATATGGGCGTAAAATCTTTTTCGCCTGGTGTTATGGCATCATAGAAAACGAGTTCGGCTACTCCGGCATCCAGGTATTCTTGAAGAGCCTTCCTAGCTTCTTCGGCAACTCCCAAGGCAAAGGTCGTATTGTCATGCATGATGGCTATACGACGCGCCTTCATCGTCCCTACTGCATATTCGCTAAAGAACTGACCCTGAGTGTCATCACGTCCGCAGGTTCTGAAGAAGTATTTACGTTCTTTGGCCATTGTCAGCTTAACGGCAGTGCTTCCATAACCTATATCGATCATCTTGCTTGCCTCGTAAATATCGGCAGCCGGTTCGTTCACGGAAGAACCGTAAGTACCGATAACCGCTGCAACCCGTTGGGAAACTAACCTTTGAGCCGCCAATGCGCTGTCTCTGGGATTAGAAGCATCATCGGCTACCACAATCTCAATCTTCCGCCCTCCGAGGATACCCCCCTGCTCTTGGATCATCTGAAGGGCTACTTCAACTGAATTTTTGGCCATTTCTCCTTCGTATGCCCACTGACCCGTTATAGGCGCTTGTAACCCTATCTTTATGGGCTTCTCCTCGGCTGCAACAGCTCCCGCAGAAAGCACGAACAAAAAAACTATAAACAGACAAAACCACGCCTTTTTCATTTTCCCCTCTCCTCCTTTTGGTTGTGTTCTTTATTATATTACTATGGATTTTGATTTGTTTACAAGCGAGTTGTAGTAATTATACAACATACTCTTCGCCAAACAAAAGACATGAACTCAAAACCAATTAGAGGAAAGGGGTTCAGGTGCAGTTTTTATGCTAAACTAAATTCTCTGGCGACTGCTCTAACAGCTTTCTCTGCATCATATTTGGGAACCAATGTGGATATTTTGATCTCGGATGTGCTGGTGCCAAGCAATTTTACGCCTTCTTTATTAAGGGCCGCAAAGAATCTTGCCGCAACACCGGGTGCTGACTCCATGCCTACGCCTACCGCCGTTATCTTTGCAACTTCGTCATCTTCTATGAGCCTATGTTCGCCGTATTGAGATAAGACCTCTTCAACTACCTCCCTGACCCTTTCGCTTGCCCCCTCAACGACAGTAAACGTCAGATAGGTGTATCCGTTGTCCTTCACTATGGAGATCATGTCCAAGTTGATATTATTTGAAGCTAATGATTCAAATAGATGAACTTGAGCCCTTTGTCCACCCGACATCGGGCTGATCGTGAACTTGCGTTGGTTTTTGTCCATCGTCACTCCCATTACTACAGGTTGTTCCAGCCATTCCGGCAAAGCATTCACCACGTAAGTCCCCCTCTCTTCTGAAAATGTTGAAGCACAGTATAGTGCCACGTTAAACTTCTTGGCTATCTCTACGGCCCTGGAATGAACGACCTTTGCCCCCATGGATGCGAGCTCCATGAGCTCGTCGTACGTTATATATTCGTGCTTTTTAGCAGAAGGAATAATCTTGGGATCGCAGGCAAAGACTCCGGCTACGTCGCTGTAAATCTCGCATTTAGTGTTCAGCTTCGCTGCTATTGCAACGGCAGACGTGTCTGAACCACCCCGTCCCAGCGTCGTGATGTCCTTCAAATTGGTTATTCCCTGAAAACCGGTGACGACGATAACGTCGTTGGTATGAAATTCATCGAGCAACCTTTCGGCGTTTATGTCGATTATGCGAGCGTTGTTGAAATCGGATGTGGTGATCATCTCGAGCTGAAAGGCGTTGAAGGACACAGAGGGCACGCCGATGTCATTGAGCGCGATGGAAAGTAAAGCCGCTGTAACCTGTTCGCCGGTAGAAAGTAACATGTCCAGCTCGCGTGGCTTAGGTGAGTCGCTAACACTTTTTGCCAAGGCGATCAGTTCGTCAGTGGTCTTTCCCATGGCCGAGACCACCACGCATACCTTCTCTTCCGACTCGACTGTCTTTTTTATCTTCTCTGCGATCTTTTTGATCTTTTCAGGCGTCGCAACCGATGAACCTCCGTATTTTTGTACGATCAAGGACATATCCCTCCATTAATTTGTCGTTGCTATAGATTTCTCAATTCTTCGACGATTTTGCTCTTTTGGGCGACGTTTTCGTCCACTATCTTCACAACCCTCGCCGGGGCACCAATAACCACGGCATTTTCCGGTACATCTTTTGTAACAATGGAGCCTGCGCCCACTATGGCACCGCTTCCTATTTTTACTCCCTCCAAGACTACGGCGTTGGCGCCGATTAAAACTTTGTCTCCAATGATGACGGGAGTAGCGCTTGGTGGCTCTATAACGCCAGCTATAACAGCACCTGCTCCTATGTGGCAGTTGGATCCGATGATTGCCCTTCCGCCGATCACTGCATTCATATCTATCATTGTGCCCGCTCCGATGACCGCTCCTATGTTTATCACTGCGCCCATCATGATCACCGCACCTTTGCCTATATCGACCATGTCCCTTATTACCGCCCCAGGTTCTATGCGGGCATCGTATTTCGTGAGATCAGCCAGCGGGACGGCAGAATTTCGTGCCCTCATCTCGATGTGATAACCCCTAATGCGTCCTTTATTGCTTTCAATTACCTCTTCGATCTCTTTATAATCTCCTAACAGGACACCGAAATCGAGACCACCCACGAATTTCACGTTTTTTATTTCAAGGCCCTTCAGATCTCCGGATACGAAAGCAATCGAGGGCGTCGTCTTTTGAGATTGGCTTATCAGCTTTATGATTTCTTCAGGCTGCATTGAAGCACCTCCTCGAAGCTGTAAAGCCCGGGTTTTGCGGTGGCTGCAAACTCCGCTGCCATTAAAGCGCCGTAGGCAAAGACGCTTCGCGATATCGCCCTATGGTTAAAGGAGAGCACCTCGCCCTCGTTTGAAAAGATTACATTATGATCTCCCGGTACACCGCCGATCCTAAGAGAATGCATGAGACAAGGCCTTCCGGTGGCATTTTGAAGCATGATTGCCGTTCCCGAGGGAGCGTCCTTTTTCTTGTTATGATGTATCTCGACGATCTCCAGATCCCAATCCTCGAAGAATTTTGAGTAATTCGCAAGGATTATTTTTAAGGCGTTGATGCCGATGGAGAAGTTATAGCTTTGCACCACAGGTACTTGCCTTGCAAGTTCCCTTAACATTTCAAAGTCACTGTCTTGGAGGCCAGTGGTTCCTATCACCAAAGCTGCCCCATGTTCTCTGCAAAGCCGGACCGTCTCTGGAAGGCAGCTTGGATTTGAGAAATCTATTATGACGTCGGGTTTGCCACCATCGCTCCAGCTTCCTTCGTAGTTAACGGTCAGACACAATGTGTGATCGACAAATGCCTTCTGAATTTCCTGTCCCATCCTGCCGGTCGACCCAACTAGGCCATAACGCATTGCAGTATCCTCCCTTCTGTCATAGCCCTGTCAACTTCCGCCATCGCCTTCTGCGATGCGGGAACTAGAGGAAGGCGCAGCTCGTTTTTGCACAAGCCCAACTTGCTGGCGGCATATTTCACGGGAATTGGATTCGTCTCGCAGAAAAGACCCTTCATTAAGGGGAAAAGCTGCAGATGAAGACGGCGCGCTTCCTCTGCGTTTCCCTGCAGTGCGTAGCGCATCATGTCAGAAGTTTCCTTTGGCGCTACGTTGGAAAGGACTGAGATTACACCGTCTCCTCCAGCGTTTACCAGATGAAAGGCCTGATCGTCGTTACCGGAAAGCACAGCGAAGTCCCCTCTTGCCTTTTTCACCATTCTTATCAGCGAATCGACTTGCGCCTGACTGCCTGATGCCTCCTTTATCCCCACTATGTTTGAAATCTCGGTCAGCCTTAAAACTGTCTCGGGCAGTATGTTGACGCCCGTCCTGCCAGGAACGTTATAGATGATTATTTGACCGCTTCCCAGACGTGAGGCAATTGTTCGGTAATGTTGATAGAGCCCTTCCTGAGGCGGTTTGTTGTAGTAAGGCGTTACGATCAATACTGCATCAGCTCCTAAGGAAAGCGCTGCAAGTGATGTCTCTGCCGTTGTTTGTGTACAATTTGAACCCGTGCCGATCACAACAGGGATCTTACCTCCCACTTTATTGATGCAAAAACGTATGATCTCATTTTTCTCCGAGCTTGAGATCGTAGCTGCCTCTCCAGTGGTTCCAAGCACCACCAGAAAATCTACGCCGTTTCTTACCTGAAAATCAAGTAACTTTTCGAGGCTATCAAAATCTACCTTTCCTTCATTAAAAGGCGTTATCAATGCGGTGCCAGTTCCCCTAAACATGTCTATCCCTCCTATATTTGGATATAAAAAAGCTCGTCCCAAAAAACTGGGACGAGCCATAATACCCGCGGTACCACCCATCTTGAACACCTCTGCTATATGGACAAAGATGTTCCTCTCTTTAGCCCTTTAACGGAGGCAACCCGGGCATGTACTTCGGCCACATAACGCCTTTCCATGCCAGCTACCGCAAGCTTTGGGCCTTACGGTGCATCAAGAGCGCCTCTCAGCTCGTTAAACGCTCCTCTCTGTTGATGCCTGAACCCTCCAGCCTCTTGCGTCATCGCCGTTACCATATTAAAAAATGAGTTGCATGAATCTTACAAGGATATTTTTAATTTGTCAATGGGTCTTACTCGCTTTTTGCACGTTCCAATCTTGTCCTTGCCCGCTTGCCGTCAGGATCTCCAAACCACGGCACTATGCAGAGGAACCTAAAGGGTTTGTCCGAGGCGTTTCCGTAGGAATGAGAAACGTTAGGTGGCACGAAAGCCCAGGACTTTTCGGGCAGGTCCCACGTCACTCCTTCTATGATGACCTGACCGTGTCCTTCCAGGGTGATCAGGTAGTGCGGCCATTCGTGTTGGTGTTCGGAGATCATCCTGTTTGGCGGAAGGGTAAAGAAACGGACGACGTAATCGTCGAAGAAGCGTCCGGGGCCGAAGACTATTCGTTTCACCACCCCTTCCCCGAGTGAAAAGGCCTTAAGCTCAAGGAGGTCTTCCAGCTTTCCCGCCAAAGGCTCTCTTAAATCTTCATCCGTCATTTTCTAGCCTCCTCCAAAGCTTTTAGTATCCTATCCGGAGTTGCAGGAATCGTCTTAAGCCTGATGCCGCAGGCGTTGTGTATCGCATTTATTATAGCTGCATGAGGTGCCGAAAGGGGAACCTCTCCAGTGCCGGAAGCGCCAAAGGGACCGAACTCCCTGGGAGATTCCATGTGTATCAGGCGGATATTGTCGGGTATATCCTTGATGTAAGGAAACCCGCAAGCTAATAGGTTGTTGTGCTTTTTTACGTCCTCGAAGTTTTCCTTCAATGCAAACCCTATGCCCTGAGCGATGCCTCCGTAAAGTTGTCCCTCTACAACGGCGTAGTTATTGATCTTTCCCACGTCACATGCCAGCGTCATGCGATCGACGGTCGTCTCTCCTGTCGTTACGTCCACGGATACCTCTGCTAAAAAGAGGCCGAACATGTGATTGGCAAAGGGATAGCCCTGTCCCGTCTCGTCGTCCATGCCCGTGCAGTGTTGAACCTCACCATTTACGTTTCGCAAGGTAGCTTTATAGTAGCCCTCGTAGTAAGTGGGTATGCCTTCGGCGATCATCTCGTCGTAAGTCCTGTACGTGCCGTCGGGCTTTCGCATGGCGTCAAGCAGTTTTCGGCAGCTGTCCATGATGGCCATCCCGACCATGACTTGAGAACGACTTGCAGCCGCTGCCCCACTGTTGGGCGCTTTGGCAGTATCGTTACAGACAAGCTTTATTTGATCAGGCCTTAAGCCCAATGGCTTTAGCGCCTCGTGTGCCGTGCCGACACAACCCATGTCTGCTCCCTGTCCGTGATCTTCCCATGTGTTGTAAAGTATGACTCCGTCTTTGGTAAGCTCGATGTGGCTGTTTGCCTCATCGGGGCCGTCGTCGTTTGAGTTGTAAATCCCTATGGCAACGCCCACGCCATGCTTTATCTTATCGGTTGACAGGGCGGCAGCTCGCTTTTTAGCCTCTTCGTAAAGTGGCCGTATATGGGTGACCATTGCCTGAAGCGGATAAACTTCCGGCCTTTGACCGCTCGGTAAGGTATCGCCAGGCTGGATTAAGTTCTTCTCGCGGAAATCCAAGGGGTCCATGCCGACCTTTTCAGCCAACATGTCTATGGCAAGCTCTCCTCCAAAGTAGGTTTGAGGTCCGCCGTAACATCTAAAAGCCGTGCACCATTTGTGGTTGGTAAATACGGTGTAACCGCATCCGCGGATATTGTTTACTCTATATGGGGCAAGCATGAACTGTCCGCCCTTGTTGGTTAAGTCTTGGCTGGATTCGGAATATGGTCCATGGTCTACGTACCAGGTATGCTCTAAGCCTATCAGCTTGCCATTTTCGTCAGCTCCAACGCGAATCCTCATCAAGAAGGGCGACCTCTTGGGCGTGCGAACGATGTGTTCTTTCATATCGAGCCTCATGTAAACGGGCCTTCCCGTGGCAATTACACAGGCGCCAATTAAGTGTTCGTTCGTGGGGCCGACCTTGTAGCCGAACGTGGCACCCATGTTATTTTGTATGACGCGTATCTTTGAAGGCGGTAATCCTAAACCGCGGGCAATCATGAGTTGATGGCGGTACACGCAGATGCTTTTAGTCTGAAGCGTAAGACGGCCTTCTTCGTCGAAATAGCCAAATCCGCAATCGGTCTCTATCGTCAAATGAGGTTGCCTCGAACTGTAAAATTCGTCTTCAACTACGTAGGGAGCTTTGTCCAAGTCTTCCTTTGGATCGTTGCCCTTCTTTATGGGCCTCTTGTTGAACACGTTTGGTATTCCGTCTATATCGGGTATATCCTCATGCACCTTTACTGCCCCTGGTACCATGGCGTCTTTGACGTTTAAAAGCGCTGGGAGCTCTTCGATTTCTACCTTCACGGCATCTGCAGCGGCCCTTGCGTGCTCTTCCGTGTCGGCACACACTATGGCGACTGCCTCTCCCCACTGGCGGATCTTGTCTCCTTCCTCTACGAGGATTCGACGTTCCCATCCGTTGGTCGTGGCGGTCTTAGATCCCACCTGACCCCTTATTCTGTTCGTGCCCTTATTTGCGTAGATGTCCGCTGCCGTCACGATCTTATATACACCGGGCATCTTTTCTGCCTCGAGGAAATCTATCTTTTTGACTATGGCATGATGGGTCTCAGGACATACGCAGGCAGCAAAAAGCGTCTCGTCAGGTAACTTTAGCGCTACGTCGTCGCCGAAGTCCCACGTGCCGGTTGCCTTATATACCGCGCTTGGCCTCGGGTAATGGCTTCCCCATATTTTTCCGTCTCGAGTCAGTTCCGAGAAATCCGTCATCTCCTCTTCGCCGCGCAAGACTTTAGCGGCAAGCATGACGGCATCTACGATCTGAACGTAACCGGTGCATCTGCAGGCATTTCGGTTCTTCTGGAACCAATCTCGTACCTCTTCGCGGGTAGGATTTGGGTTTTCGTCGAGCAAGGCCTTGGAGCTCATGATAAATCCTGGCGTGCAAAAACCGCACTGTATAGCTCCCGTCTTTACGTAAGCCCACTGAAGTGCGTGAAGCTTGCCGGGCCTTCCTAAGCCTTCAATGGTGAGAATTTCAGCGTCTTCTGGTACCTTATCCCATCTTACGATGCAGGAACGCACGAGCTTGCCGTTCATTATGACCTCGCATGCTCCGCATTGTCCCGATCCGCATCCGAGTTTTGTTCCCGTTAGCCCGAGTTGTTTTCGAATTATGTTGACCAGCATTGCGTCAGGTGAGGCAACTACGTGGTGAGGACATCCGTTGACCTTGATGCTTTTCCTTAAATACTGTTTCATGGTTTCCCTCCTCGTTTTTTCGAACGCCCTAAAGCTCAAATATGGCAAACTTCGACCCGGGTAACCTCCTTTCTTTAAGTTTTTAATTTGCCATACCAGCCTTAAAGCGTCCATCTAACGCTAAAGGAGGTTAAAAAAAGCTGCCTCGCTTAAAGGAGGCAGCTTTTTGCTAAAGATAACTTACGGCAGGCGTAAGCTTTCTTTAACACATCCTCCTTTCCAAACATGGGAGGCATCCTCGTTTCCAAAGATACCCATTGGCCAGAAACCATGGAGCCCATGAAGGGTCTTTAGGTTAAATGGCTCGGAGTTATTTGTATATTTTATACACGCAATCGTAACATCAATAAACGTTTTATTCAAGATAGTTTATTAACCCAAATCCACAGTCTATGATATCTTGCAGTGATTCCTGTTAATTTCTGGTCGATTTTTTTAAAAGTTGCCCGGCATTTGTGAGCTGCCATGTTATACATCTCATGTTTTGTGTATATTTCAGGATTTTCTGGCCCTGAACTTGCACTTGTCCACATGGCCATCAGTAATGCAACAGATTTTGTGCATTAATTCTATAGGCTTTATTGAATATGAAGGTGCCATCAGGCTGTTCATGTCGGAAAACTGCAAAATCTCAATAACCTCCATTGAGCCTCCATTATTATTCTTGACACGGGGTTATTCCTGTTGAGCCTTACTATCCACTGCCCTGCATGGTGTACTACTCGTCCGGCTATATTGTAGAATCCGAAACGCATTCCCTTGGGCTTTCTTCTGGAAAACTCGGCGGGCAGAATGTGACTCTTGAGTATGTTCTGCAGGTTCAGTGCGAGAACGCTTATCCACCACCAGGCGGCATTTGCTCCGAACATCTCGGAGGGTACGTGCCCTCCTCCCAACTGGTTCTTCAGTACGTCGTGAACCTGTTCACTGCTGCCGCAGCGCTTGCGCTGCCAGAGGACTACCTTGTCAGCTTCCGTGTCCATTATGTTGGTGGCTATGCCGAAGAGCTTGTACCTGAAGCCGTTCATGGTCTCTATATGAAGCTTTTTTATGTTGGGGGTTTCCTCGAATTCAAGCTGTTCCCCATTGCTCTTGATATCTTTCTTATCCTTGCTGTCCTTAAAAGGAAGTTGCTTCTGATTGCTCAGCTTCTCACGGATCGCTATGTATCGAAACTCGCTGCCATCTTTGTTCCTGGCTTCGACGTCAGATGGGACGTAGGAAACAACGGCGCACTCCTGACCGGTGTATTCGAGTTCTACTGCGCCGTTTCTTCTTACTTCCTTCATGATGGGTACCCAGCGATCCTCCGGGGCACGGCAGGATACCTCCATGAATTCTTTTCCCACGTCACAGCTTATTGCGAACTTTATGACATCGAAACGGCGTCCCACTGCGTCGTCAGGGTCGGCGCAGTATTTCATGAGCTCCAGCTGGTACCCTGCGGTATCGCTTCTGAGATATACTTCCTTTACTCCTTCAGGAAGCTGGGATATGGACTCTTTGAAGACCCGCAGCTGTTCATATCCTGCAAGTACGTTGCCATCCCTGAACTCTGTGTGGATGACAAGGTCCCTCTCCGCGTAATAGGTGTTGAGTGCCTGGTAGGAACGCTCCTTCTTGAAGTTAAAAAGGGCCTCCCTGTTCTCTGTCGGGATCAGGGTGGCATCCTGGTCGAGGGTAGCTACTTTCTCTGGCGACCGTTCCTGGAGCCAGGAAAGCATGTATGTCATTACGCCCTTAAATCCTGATAGATGTTCGTTGGATGCGGGTATAAAAGATCTTCCCATGCCACGTTTCACGCTCTCTGCCGGATACTCGAAACAGCCAAGGTAGTCTCGAACGGCTGTGACCGAGGGCAAACAGCGTTTTCGCTCCTTTCTCCACCGGTTAGAGGCGCTCTTGCTGCCTTTCCTGTCGCTTTTGGCATTCGCAGACTGGAGCAACGTCTGCAACTTCCTAAAGCCAGGGTCGCCTTCAAGCATCTTCAGGTCTTCCACGCTCTCGCCTCCGGCTATGTTGAGAAGTATTAATGACAGTATCTGCTCTGCATCGGTGTAGCCCTGGGTGCGTCGGGCTCCTATCTCTTCGTTGATAACCCGGTCCAGTCCCATTCTGTAAAAAAGCTCGGTTACGAGTGGAAGAGAGGCCCATGCCGTTACGAGTCTGTCAGTTTTGTCGATTTCATAGTGGAAAGCCTGTCTGTTCTGGTGTAACATATAAATCACCCCGTTGGTTTAGGTTTTGTTGATTCCACAACTACCTTAACACCTCTCCACGAGAGGAGCCAGCGGGGGTTTTTGTTTTTTAGGCTGTGGAACTAGGATTAACCAAAAAAGAAATTTTTACCTTTTACAATAACGATAAATGCAACTTTGTTGCAAAACATGGCCGATTATGAAAGTTTTGCAAGATGCATGAGCAGCTTGAAAATATAATACGAAAAGGAGTCTTACAGGAGTTAAGTGTCATTGAAAGAATTGGTATCTTTCATATTATTTTAACTTCAATTACTACAATCGTTAAATAGGCAAAAATATACAAATTTTATAATATTATTCATCGCGAAGCCTAAGCAATCTTTCTGCGTGGACTACAGCTTCTTTTATTTCGCTAGTACCCGACAACATTCTCGCAATTTCCTGCACCCTTTCCTCTTCGTTTAACTCTTTGACGTAAGATTCCTCCCCCTCCTTTGTTACCCGAAAATGCTGGTCCGCAAGGGATGCAATGGTAGCCTCATGGGTTATGAGTATAATCTGACATTTAGTCGAAAGCTCCTTAAGCTTAAGGCCGGCCAACAGTGCAGCCTTGCCTCCCAACCCGGCTTCCACTTCATCGACTATCAGCAATTTGGGCAGGGTTTCCTCCGGTAATGCCATTTGCAGTGCCAACAAAATTCGACTCAATTCCCCTCCTGAGGCTATTTTGGAAATAGGTGACGGCACATTGCCATTTGCCTCTATCATAAAACTGATCGATTCCGCTCCGCTGGATCGAACCTTCTTCAATTCCTCAACTTTGATCGTAAGCACAGTAGTCTCCATTCCAAGATCCTTTAAATGAGAATTGACGGCTTCTTCCAATTCCCTCGCTATTTTAATTCGAGAAGCGCGTAGATCAAGCGCGTGCTGGCTCACATCTTTTTTTAATTTGCTTAGCTCGTCTTTTAGTCTTTCCAGTTCTACGAGGCTTTCGGATAACCAGGATATTTCCTTTTGGGCGGTATTGTAATATTCTACAAGCTCTTCAATAGATGAGGCTTTAGCAATACGTTTGCACTTTCTAAGCTTTCCGAGTTTTGTCTCCAATTCTTCTTCTTTGTGCTGCAACTCTTCGATTGTTGGAGTGTTTTCGAGAACTTCTTGTATCTGATGAGTCAATTGTTGCAGGTTTATTAAAAGATTTTGAACAGTGCGATCTATTTCTTCCGAATTCAAGATTGCTTTAAGCCTCCCTGAAATACTTTCCACCTCGCCCTCCAAACCGCCTGAGGCAATACCGCCTTCTATAGCAATTAATATCCTTTCCAGCTCTTGCCTTCGACTTATCTCGTCTCTTATCATCCTCAGTTCATCTTCCCATTCGTATTCGCTGGAAAGCGAGGGATTCAACGACTTCAATAAATTGGTTAGCTCATCTGCACCGTTATATCTTTCCTCGACTGACTTACGCCTCTGGGTGAGCTCCTGAATACGTCTTTCCATTTCTACGGCCCTGTGGAATACCGTCGCCATATCCATCTTCTTTTGTTTCAATTCTAAGCCACCGTAACTATCGAGCAAGTCAAGCTGGCTGTTTTCGTCCAACAGATCCAATTGTGAAAATTGACTTTGAATATGAATAAAATGCACCATTGACCTGGAAAGGATGTTAAGCGGCACGACATGTCCCTGAATGTAGGATTTGCTTCGCCCCTCAGATGTAACCACACGCCTTACTACCCAGATTCCCTCCTGAGGCTGAAGTTCCTCAGGCAATGAGGGAATATGATCAGCCTGAAAGGCTCCCTCCACCTCGCCGTTATCTTCCCCTACTCGTAAATAATTAGCCTGTGCCCTTTTTCCTGCCAATAATTCAAGGGCCCTCACTAAGCTGCTCTTCCCCGACCCGCTTTCGCCAGTGATGGCTATAAAGTTGCCCCTGAGCCTCAAAGATGCTGTAGTTATACCGCCTATGTTCTTGACATGAAGTTCTTCGAGCACTACCAATCCTCCTCGCCCTGACGCACGCTCACGTTGCCCCACTGCAATTTCTCCCTTAAAAGGTCGAAGTAATTATCTTCTTTGAGCTCGATCGTTGAAACGCACTTATCTCGGGCAATTGATATGTCTATCCTATCCTTAACCATTAGCTCGTAACCCAGTTGTCCGTCTTGAGTGAGATATATCTCCTTCTGATCGCTTTTGGGTATAAGAGATATTGTGTCCTCCGAACCCAGCACTAAAGGTCGGGCATATAGCGTATGAGGGCATATGGGAACCATGACCATCGCATTTACATGGGGAGGTAAAATAGGTCCGCCAGCTGAGAGAGCGTAAGCTGTAGATCCTGTGGGAGTCGATACGATAATTCCATCCGCAGGAAGCAGGCTCAAAAAGTAATCGTTTACTCTCGACTCGACTTCGATCAACCTGGCAAGCGGTCCCTTGGTTATGACTAAGTCATTGAGGGCGTACAATACGTGGACAAGGCTTCCCTTTCGCGTCACGCTGCCCTTAAGAGCCTGACGCTTCTGTATCCTGTATGCCCCGGATAAGATCTTTTCGATTTCTTCTTCAGCATTATCTGGATTGCCCGTCACCAAAAAACCCAGACGCCCGACGTTAATACCGTACAATGGAATGTCGTAATCCATCACCATACGAGAAGCCCTGAGAAAAGTCCCATCTCCGCCGATAACAACGCCAAATTTCACCGGGTTGGCTTCAATGTTCCAATCGAATTCGGGCAATCCAAGCATGGCAGACTCGTGGGATGGAGCCACAAAGCCGATCGTCCTTTTTTTACCCCATCCTATCAACCTGTATGCCAGGTTAAGTGCCGTTGACTTTCTAGTATTCACAATTAAAAGAATTTGATCCATAAAATTTACCTCATTTCGACGTCAATTAAGTTCGTCATGGGCAGCAAGGACAGCTTCATTAAAGTTCAAAGGGCTTTGCTGTATTTTTCTGGGAGTCAAATGTAATAGAAATTCAATGTTTCCCTTTGGACCCTTTATTGGAGAATGCGTCAGCCCCGATGCATTAAAAGCGACATTTCGTTCTATCCACAAAATAAGATCGCGTAAAACTTCTTCGTGAACCTTTGGGTCTGTTACAACTCCGCCTTTACCAATCCTATCCCTTCCTGCTTCGAATTGCGGCTTCACCAAGGCTATTATATCTCCACTTTTTGACAGCAGGTCGACCAAGACGGGAAGTATTAACTTCAACGATATGAAGGAAACATCGACGGTAATTAAGTCGGCGTCTTCGTCAAAATCTTCTCTTCGCAAATATCTAGCGTTCGTCTTTTCCCTCACCACAACACGCTCGTCCTGCCTCAAAGACCAAGCCAACTGGCCGTAACCTACATCAACTGCATATACCTTTTTTGCGCCCCTCTCGAGCAATACATGCGTAAAACCTCCTGTGGAAGCGCCAATATCAATACAAACCAAACCTCCAGGATTCACGCCAAAAACGTCTAACGCCTTGAGTAACTTATGAGCTCCCCTGCTTACCCAACTATCCTGTCGTACTATTTCAATATCGCAATCTATGTCGACGAAGGTGCCAGCCTTTGAAACAAGCTCGCCATTCGCCTTAACCCTTCCCGCTAGAATCAATGCCGCTGCTTTATTTCTCGTATCAACAAGCCCTCGATAGACGAGCAGTTTATCCAATCGCTCTTTCGAAGTGCTCACTAACCCTTTTCACCACCTCATCGCTGCTTAATCCAACATAACGAAGCTGTTCATCTCTTGCCCCTTGAGGAACATAAATGTCAGGAATTGCAATATGAATCCAATCCAGGCCTTTATTTACGTCAAAGGCAAACTTGCTCAATTGTTCGCCTACGCCCCCTATACTGTAGGTCTCCTCGGCAATTACGACACAAGAATGGGCAGAAAACAACCTCTCAAGCGTCTCTAAATCCAATGGCTTTATAAATCTCAAGTCAACCACAGTAGGATTGATGTGTAATAAATTATTGATTTTATCGCAAGATTCCAGAAGAATAGGTATAGTACCTCCATAGCCAATCAACAGGATCTCTTCCCCCTGTCTCAAGATTTCAGACTTGAGCCATTCGGAGGGTTGATCCTCATCTCTTCTACCTAGAGAAAATGGGGCCTCTCCCTTTGGATACCTTATTATAGCCGGCAAAGCACTATGCTCAATCAAATTGGCGAATATATATTCCAAATCTATTACATCCCGGGGCGACGCAATGGTCAGTCCCGGGACCGATTTATACCAAGAGATATCGAGCAGCCCATGATGTGTTTCGCCATCCTCACCAACAAGCCCGGACCTATCTAAGGCAACAAGAACAGGCAACCTTTGCATAGCTATATCGTGATATAGTTGATCTGCCGCCCTCTGCAAAAAGGTAGAATAAATGAAGACGACCGGTCGCAATCCTCCCGCTGCCAAGCCGGCAGCGTAGGTAAGCAAATGCTCTTCTGCAATACCTACGTCAAAAAATCTTCCGGGGAATTTCTTTTTAAATCCCGTCAAATTGCAACCTTCCTCCATTGCAGCGGTAAGACAAATAATTCTGTCATCCTTTTCCGCAAGTTTCTCAACACATTGAGCTGAAGCCTTGCTCCAGGATAAAGAGTTGGCCGAGGAATTCGGCTTTTTCGCAGACACTCCATGATATTTGGTTGGGTTTTCTTCGGCCGGAACGTAACCTTTGCCCTTTTGAGTTATAACGTGTATTAAGACTGATTCATCAAAGGCTTTGGCCAGTTTGAATACCTCTTCAAGCTCTTCTATGTTGTGTCCGTTGAAAGGTCCCCAATAGTTAATGCCTAAAGCTTCAAATATGTTGATCGGCTGAAACATTGTCTTTACCTGGTATTTCATCTTTTTTAACGCCTCTGAGACTAGAGCACTACCCAAGGGCAATCCCTCGCAAAGCGACTTTATAGCATCCTTTGCCCTTCTATACGAAGGATTAGTGCTCAAGTGGCTAAGGTGTTTAGCTAAACCGCCAATTGGAACATTAATGGACATTTTATTGTCATTTAAGATTATTATCACTTTTGTCTTAAGTTCATCGATCTGGTTTAACGCCTCAAAGGACATGCCATTCGATATGGAAGAATCTCCTACTACAGCAATTACTTCATGTTTTTGGCGCAAAAGATCACGAGACTTGGCATATCCCATCGCGGCTGAAATGGACGTACCTGCATGGCCGGTGTTAAAGTGATCACAGGAGCTTTCCTCTCTTTTGGGAAATCCGCTAATTCCTTCCCATTGCCTCAGCGTGTTAAATCGATCCTTACGTCCCGTCAATATCTTATAGGTATAACATTGATGGCCAACATCAAAGACAATCTTGTCCTCCAATGGGTCGTAAACTGATAGCAGCGCAACGGTTAATTCGACAGTCCCCAGAGATGAGGCTAGATGTCCTCCGTTTTCCGTAGCCACATCTATAATCATTTGTCTTATTTCGTTGCAAAGCCGGCTCTTTTCTGTATGCTTCAAATGGCGAAGGTCCCTGTAGTCTTTGATTTTACCTAAATAATTCAATGACAAGGCTTATTTAGACCTCCTCGCAATATATTCCGCAATATCTAGAAAAACTTCGAAATCAGGTCCTAATGGAAGAATCGAGTCTATTGCTTTTTTCGTTTCTTCCATGGCCAACTCCTTCGCTCTTTCCAAACCGTGAAGGGCAACAAACGTTAGCTTGCCCTCCTTAGCGTCCTTTCCTGGCGTTTTTCCAAGCTCTGAAATGCTTCCCGTTACATCGAGTATATCATCAATGATCTGAAAGGAAATGCCGAGATGTGTCCCATAATTATATAAACATGACATTGTTTTTTCACCGGCTCCGACGAGTGCAGCCGAAGCGGTGATGGAAGCACGAAGCAAGGTAGCCGTTTTAAGCTCGCACATTTTCCACAAAAACTCCCCTTCTCCTTCGTGGCCTTCCTGTGTTATGTCGAGAGCCTGCCCTCCACATATCCCACAGGGTCCAATGGCATGGGAGAAAATTTTAAGGGCGTTAAGTATGTTCGATTGGGTAAAGCCAAGTCTCGGCAGTTCTTGCAAGCATAGTTCAAAGCCGTAAGCCAACAACGAATCTCCTGCCAAAACGGCCATTGCTTCGCCATATACTTTATGGTTCGTTAGTTTTCCACGTCTATAGTCATCATTATCCATGCAGGGAAGATCATCGTGAATTAAAGACGCAGTATGTGCCATCTCTATGGCGGCCGCTAAAGGCAACACTCCATCGGGGTCAATGCCAAGTTTTTCGGCGGTTATTTGACACAGGACAGGCCTTATCCTCTTCCCTCCATTCAAAAGCGAATAGGCAATACATTGACACAAGACATCCGGAATCTCGTCATTGTTGAGTATATTCTCCAAATAGGCATCTATTTTTTCTTTTTTCGACTCAAAGATTTGTTTTAGTTCAACATTACTCAATTTTCGCCCTCCTCTCGAGGTTCCCAAGGGGTCTCATCACCTTCTTCGCTTACGAGCATTATTTTTTGCTCCGCCTCGGCAAGATAGGCCTGACAACTTCTCACCAAGGCAACTCCCCGCTCAAATATACTCATAGCCTCCTCAAGAGGAAGCGCCTCCTTTTCCAGTCGTTGTATTATCTTTTCTAACTCTTCGATATCTTTTGAAAACGACATTTTCACTCCCCCAAACTGGACTTTTCATTTGATTTTTCGCTCTCATACATGTTAAAATACCCTCGCCGTTTTATATTGCAAAGGAGGTAACTTAACATGTCTCGTGTATGTGATTGTTGTGGACGAGGTCCGATAACCGGGAATAAGGTTAGTCATTCCAATCGCAAAACCAGGCGTCGTTGGCTGGTAAATTTGCAGGTCGTTAACGTTGATCTCGGTGGTGGTATCAAGAAGCGGATGAAAGTCTGTACTCGTTGTTTGCGCTCCGGTTTGGTCAAGCGGGCAATTTAAAAGCCCGCTTTTTATAATATTCATTTTGGGCCCAGACATATATATACTCCAACGCAACCGCTATCGACCTTTAAATCAACTTCTCGTTCATCGCTTACTAACTCGTTACTGACGGCAAATGGTTCATCGAGCCTCAACGTAGCATTATCCAGTTCCCATTTAACTTTTTTTATGCTAACCCCGTGAGAACTCGGGGTTAAAGACAAAAGGGAGATAGCAAGAGGCTTATTGTTAAAATGCAATTTCAATTCCTCACCGCCCCTTAACAGTATAAAGGATTCCTCTTCGTCAAGGAAACCAGCAGCATCCACCCCCCGTTTTTTTGCCCATTGCAAGCTAAAGATATTGCTCAAAGAGTGGTCCAATCTGCCGCCTAGTCCCGCCGTAACAAAGACAGATACCGACCTTCCGTAACTTCTGCTAATTTGCATTAGGGCAAGCTGTAAGTCGGTGTAATCTTTGTCTTTCGGATACCTGTAGACTTTTGCTCCAGCCTCCTTAGCCCATGCCCAATCCTCCAAAGGAGAGCTGTCTCCGTCGCCGACAATCGCTTTAGGTATGACATTAAGTTTTCTGCAATAGGTAACTCCTCTATCGGCTACCCAAACGTCAAAACATCTCGCCGTAGCTTCCAGCCATGCGTCACTTGGAGGCTTTCCGCCTGCTATCAGCAAAACCTTGCAGTCACAAAAGGAGGGAGTTCTTAGCATCGAAAAGGATTCGACTTCAATCAATTCCACTGCTTTCACCACCC
The DNA here is from genome assembly GCF_002433005.1 of Acetomicrobium sp. UBA5826. Taxonomy (GTDB): domain Bacteria; phylum Synergistota; class Synergistia; order Synergistales; family Acetomicrobiaceae; genus Acetomicrobium. The sequence continues at coordinate 158,546 of NZ_DJHF01000017.1, forward strand.
AACGCTTCGGCCAAAACCTGCCTTGCCTTACCTTCATCGAGAAGTATTTCCCTAGGTTTAGATCCCTCCTGAGGACCAACTATGCCCAATTGTTCCATGGTATCGATAATACGTGCTGCCCTTGTAAATCCAATTCTAAGTTGACGTTGAAGCCTGCTGGCAGAGGCTATACCAGTCGCCAAGACAACTTCAACGGCCTCTTCGAGCAAGGGATCGTCCAAATAGGCAGCCTCATGGCTCGTTTGCCCCTCCTCCGATATGTTGATATATTCTGGCTCCCCAAAGATGTTAACGGTGTATTGTATAAAGCGATTTATAGTGTCCTCATCCACCCATGGAGCTTGAATTCTGACTGGTTTTGCGTACTTTGGAGACAGAAAAAGCATGTCGCCCTTTCCAAGGAGCTTCTCAGCGCCTCCTACATCGAGGATTGTTCTTGAATCGGCCTGGGATGGCAATGCGAAGGCCACTCGAGCTGGAATATTTGCCTTAATCAAACCGGTCACTACATTGACCGATGGTCGTTGCGTAGCCAAAATAAGGTGAATCCCCGTTGCCCTTGCCATCTGAGCTAACCTGCAAATATAATCTTCTACTTCTTTAGGCGAAGTCATCATTAAGTCTGCCAATTCGTCTACTACAATCACGATATTGTAGAGCCTATCCTTCGGCAAAACCTTCTCGTTATAAGACACGATATTTCTTACTCGTGCTTTTGCAAAGAGATCGTATCTCCGCTCCATTTCGTTAATAGCCCAAGCCAGGGCAGCCACTGCCTCCTTTGTCTCCACTATTGGCGATGCCAAGACATGAGGAAGCTTTTCGTAAAAGGTCATCTCTACTCTTTTGGGATCTATGAGAAGCAGTTTAACTTCATCTGGACGCCTCTCGAAGCACATTCCTATCAAACAAGAGGAAATAAAAACGCTCTTACCCGATCCGGTTGTTCCCGCCACGAGCAAATGAGGAAGGCTCTCAAGCCCAACCACCATGGGAGTGCCGTCTACGTTCAAGCCAAGCGGTAAAGGCAATTCATATTTTGAATGCGTGAAGTTAGGAGACTCTATGACCTCTCTCAAATGTACGGCCCTTCGCTTAGGGTTCGGTATCTCTATGCCAACATAAGGCTGTCCCAGTATCGGAGCTTCCACCCTGAGACTGGGAACTGCTAAAGCCAATGCCAGATCGTTCGACAAAGCCGCTATCCTGCTGACTTTTATTCCAGGTGCTATTTGTATACGAAATTGAATTACCGTAGGCCCCTGTACTATATCCGCTAACTCCGCTTCTATTCCAAATTCGGCCAAAGTATCGACTATCTTAGCCCCGTATCGCTCCAATATGGGCTTGATATCGGCAGTTATGTCGTTGTCAACGGCTGCCCCCAATATATCCAAAGGTGGAGGAAACTTTCCAGGCTCCACATCGGGAGGTAACACAAAACCGTCTTCAGCGTCGTCAAGTTCAAACACACTTAAGCCATCTTCGCTAATTTCGGAAACAATATCATCTACCTTTTCCCCGATTACAGACGATAGAGGAAGCCCAATATCGGCAGCTCCTTCGCTTACCTCTTTGATATGATCGCGAAAATCGATCGCATCATGGGACTGAAACTCATAATCGATGGATTTGGATTTGTCACGTCTGCTCCTCTTTCCGAATAAAGATAGATAAAAATCTTTTAGTTTACAGTAAAGCCTTGAAAAAGGTAATTTCAAGGCTGAAATGAAATCCGTGAAATTTCCCTTTCCATGAAGAAAAAAGAGCGTGATTGCCAACATCAATCCAAAAAGAGAAATACCAAGAGGTCCAACGCTTTGAAGCGATATTGATGCAATAAAATAACCCCAAGTTCCGCAAAAGGTTATATCAAAAGTGTTTGGATTATTTAGGTATATCAAACCGAGGAATAGCTCGAGAATCAAAAAGGACAAAAACACTATACCAGTTTGAGCTAATAGGGCCGAAACCTTTCGTTTAGCCAAGAGCACAATACATATATAACTTAAATAAAACAGCGGAATTAATGAGGCAAGACCACATTTTCCAGTTAGAAACTCCTTTGATCGCTCGCCGATAAAGCCTGTCCATGGAGTAAATATGCTTGTAATTAGGTAAATAGTAACGAAAAGAAGAAGGATCAAAAGAAATTCGAACATCTTGGTTGCTCTTTGCATCCTAACACGGCATCTCTCTTCGTTAAAAAAGTCAACAAAGGCTGCTTTCAGGGTATGAGTCAATCCGCCTACCCGCTCTTTAATTCCTCTTTTATTCGTTTTTGACCTGCCTTTTGTCTTTCTCGAATAGCGGTCTGACATTTAAATATCGCTTCCTCCTACGACTAGCTCCTTTATGAGAACGGTTGGCTGACCATCCGTCACTGGAACGGATTGGCCGTTTTTTCCACAAAAGCCGACATCAAGTTCTAGATCGCTTCCAACGGCCAAAATATCTTTCAACACTTGAGGTCCGTTCCCAACCAGGATAGCACCTTTTACCGGAACGGTTATCTTCCCATCCTCGATGAGGTATGCCTCTTCCACATTAAAGACAAAATCACCGGTTGTGGGATCCGTCTCACCGCCACCCATCTTTTGAGCGTAAAGCCCGAAAGAAACTCGCGAAATGATTTCCCCCTTTTCCATATTTCCCGGCAAGAGAAAGGTATTTGACATCCTGGTTATGGGATAAGAAGTATAGGATTCCCTTCTTCCATTGCCAGTCAGGGAAAGTCCCCACATTTTATTACAAAATATATCTGCCATATACGCCTTTAATATTCCATCTTCGATCAAGATAGTCCTTTGGGCAGGCGTACCCTCATCGTCAAATTTATACGACCCAAAAGCACCTTCGATAGTGGCATCATCTATTAATGTAACGGCTGGATTGGCAACCACTTCACCAATCCTATCCTTAAAAACGGAGCGATTTTTATAGACTATATCGCCTTCCAAAGCATGGCCACAAGCCTCATGAATCATCGTCCCCCCTGCCTCTCCTGATAGTACCACAGGTACCTTCCCTGCTGGACAAGGAGAACATTCTGGACCAAGCAAGGCCCTTTTGGCAGCTTTTAAAGCTGTTGACATTGTATCCGTTCTTTCTAAAAACTGTGCAAAAGGAAGGCTGAATCCTCTTGACTCGTACCCTGAAAAGAGCTTGCCGTCCTTTTCCACGACGATGTGGGTAGAAAAGCGAGATGAATACCTGGTATCTCTAACTAAATCTCCCCGACTGTTAATGATAGTTATTTCTTTTTCAGAGGTGCTCAGCCTTAAGGTTACCTTTTTTATATATTTACTTTCTTTTACGAGATTATGATGTATTTCCCTTAACATAGCGCTATCAATTTGCGCATTCGTAAGCTGTTCCTGTTTTACAAGGGGTTCCGGCGCAGGCATGGGTAAAGGGCAATTGATATTTATCGTTTTAATGACATCATCAACTAGCTTTACTGCCACATCGGACGTAATACCGTGAACGTGACCATAGTGAGTCATTCCATCGCTTAGGAGACGAAATCCGCTTCCTCCGGCGCTTCCTGATGTTATCTCTTCAGTTCTGCCATCTTCAACAGATATGCTATGACCAAAAGAACTCTGGATATAAAGATCGCAAAAAATATCTTTTTTGCGTCCCAAGGAAATTAGTGCTTCGACAAGAGCATTAACAGACAAAGGGATCACCCCTATTCAATTCTTATACTTCCCCCTGCGACCTTGAAATCATCTATTTCGCGTCTAAGCAACGATATCAACTCATAAACCTCTTCTTCCATATCGCCTGCATAATAAAACCAGACATGCCCATCGGGAGCTTCTTCTTTTCTAACATACCCTAAGTTATCATAACCGTCGACAACAGCACTCAAATAGAAAATATCGGATTCGTTTACGCGCAGCAAAAGTTTACATAGAGCCGATTTGTATTTAACCATCCCTACCTTCTTCGCCTTTGACAACGCTTTTCATCCATTCATACATGCCTATGCTTGCCGCTACTGCAGCATTTAAGGACCCCGTCTTCCCAAACATAGGTATAGATCTTATATCATCGCAAGCCCTCGCAACGATCGGAGAAATGCCAGACTCTTCCGAACCAACCACCAGGGTGAGCTTGCCTCTGATCGAAGGCTCATCCCAGAGGTATCTGTCAGCTCTCTGGTCCAACCCCACTACCCACATCCCGTTTTCCTGCAGCCTCTTTATAGCACTTACCAAGTTGCTAACAGAAACCATCATAACACGCATACTCGCGCCGGCACTACTTTTATGCACCGCACTGCTTGGATAAGCACTGTTGCGCTTTGGGAAAATCACGCCCAAAGCCCCAAAGACTTCTGCGCTCCTGATTATAGCTCCAAGGTTGTTAGGATCTTTTATTTTATCTGCAACTACAACAAGGGGGTTATCCTTTTTTTCTGTTATTCTGTCTATCAATTGATTGATATCACCCAAATTTCCTTGGGAAATATAGGCTAATACCCCTTGATGAGAGGCCCCTCCCGATACTCTGTCGAGAGTTTTATTATCTACCTTCAGAACAGGAATGCCATTCTTGCGTGCCCTATCGTAAATGTCATCAACAAGCTTTTTGTTAATTCCTTCTGATATCAATATCTTATGACAACGATGCGGCGATTCCTCCAACAGAGCTATCACAGTATGGCGCCCGTAACATATATCTTCGATGCCGGAGTCTCTCATGATACTAAATACCTTCCCCCTCTAATATCTCCCAAAAAGGAAGATAAATATTTGCCTGTATAGCTACGTTCGTTCTCGGCTAACTCTTCAGGCGTCCCCACAGCAACCACGTAGCCACCGCCATCTCCGCCTTCCGGTCCCAAATCAACTATGTAGTCACAGGAGGCAATAAAATCTAAATTGTGCTCTATCACCACAACCGTGTTACCTTGATCGACCAATCTATGCAAAAGTAAGAGCAACTTTTTTACATCGCTATAATGTAACCCTGTTGTCGGTTCATCCAAAAGATATAGGGTGGAGCCCTTGAATTGCTTGGCAAGCTCTGTGGCGAGCTTAACCCTTTGAGCTTCGCCTCCGCTCAAGGTAGGTGCCGGTTGACCGAGACGTATATAACCCAATCCGGCCTCTTTTATGACGGAAAGTTTCTTTTCGATCTTCGGAATATCCTTAAAGAACTCGCAGGCTTCATCTACCGTCATATCGAGAACGTCAGTTATGTTTTTGCCTTTAAACTTTACTTCTAGGGTTTCCCTGTTGTAACGTTTCCCCTTACATACTTCACATGTCACGTAAGCATCGGGCATAAAGAGCATGGGAACGCGCACTACTCCTTCTCCCTTACAGGCTTCGCATCTGCCGCCTTTGACGTTAAAACTAAATCTCCCCATAGAATAACCTCTCAGCTTGGCTTCCGGAAGCATGGAGTAAAATTCCCTTATATGAGTGAAGGCGCCAGTGTACGTTGCAGGATTAGACCTTGGCGTCCGACCAATAGGGCTTTGGTCAATGAGAACAACATTTTGAACTTGAGAGTACCCTTCGATAGTTCTATGTTTGCCCACTCTTGCTCTAAAATCGCTATCTATAAGTTTTTTGATGCCTTTAAATATTATTTCATAAAGCAAAGTACTTTTGCCTGAGCCAGAAACTCCGCTTATACAGACCAGGCCGCCCAGTGGAATCGAAACATCAATAGATTTTAAGTTATTCTCTTCGGCTCCGTATATCTTTATATATCCTTTTGGCTTCCGTCTGCTGTTGCCGGGAGGGAAGACAACGCCAGAGCTTTCTCCACGCAGGTAGCGGGCAGAGAGACAGCAGGAATTTTTAATCTCATCGCCAGAACCTTCAAATACAATCTCTCCCCCTCTCTCTCCTGCCTCCGGGCCCATCTCTATGATATGATCTGCAGCCATCATTACTTCTCTGTCATGTTCAACGACAATAATGCTATTGCCCAGATCTTTTATCGATTCCAACGTTTTTAGTAACCTGCTTGTATCTCTAGAGTGAAGTCCGATAGTCGGCTCGTCCAATACATAGAGGACTCCGGTCAACTTCGAACCTATCTGAGTAGCAAGGTGAATTCGCTGGCTTTCCCCGCCGCTTAATGTATCGGCCCTTCTATTTAACGTCAAATAGCCAACTCCTACATCAACGAGAAAGGAAAGTCTCTTAAGTAGTTCCTCGACGACAGGACGTACAACTTTTTCCCATTTGCTCTCCTCTGATCTTATTTTGTTGACTACATTGACTAAATTAGCGACCTGCATTTCTACCATGTCACCAATTGTATAACCCGCTATCTTGACCGCCAAAGCTTCCGGTCGCAATCGCTTTCCACCACAGCTTTCGCATATATCTTCCGTCCTGAATTTGGAAAGTTCCTCTTTGACGTTATCCGACTCAGTCTCTCTCCAGCGCCGTTCTAACCAAGGAATTAAACCTTCATATCGCCCCATATAAGTAAATTCTTCGCCATGTTCTCTATATGTCATTGGAGCTCTATCGTTTGAACCGTTTATTACCGTCTCTACGACATATTTAGGCAATGACTTAAAGGGGAGGTCTAAGTTCCATTCCTTCTTTTTTGCTATAGCCTCCAAGCGCCTTAACATGTAATGATTTTTGCCCCAAGGTATAATGGCACCTTCTAATACCTTTCTTTCAGGATCTATTGCAAATTCTTTAGAAAAGTACTCATAACTTCCGATTCCCGAACAAGAGGGGCATGCGCCATAGGGACTATTGAAGGAAAAAAGCCTGGGCTCTATTTCCGGGATAGATATTCCGCAATCGGGGCAAACGAATTTATTAGTTAACAGTTCCTCCTCTATTTCGTCTATTAAAAAAAGAACAAACCCCTCGGCCAATTCGAAGGATTTTTCAACAGCCTCGCTTAAGCGATCTCTTCTGCTTTCATGGGCTCTTATACGATCCAAAACAACTTCTATATTGTGTGGTCTGTTTTTATCCAGAGCTATTTCCTCTTCAAGCCAAAAAACCTGACCATCAACCCTTACTCTTACATAACCTGCTTGTCGTAATTTCAAAAGGAGATTTTTGTGTTCTCCTTTTTTCCCCTTGACCACTGGAGCAAGTATCGTAAGCCTTCTATCCTTCCATTTATTCAAGACCAAGTCTACTATTTCGTCCACAGTATAGCGATGCACTTCGTGACCGCATATGTGACAATATGGCACTCCTGCTCTGCCATACAAAAGTCTCAAATAATCGTAAATCTCGGTAACTGTTCCAACTGTAGAACGTGGATTGTGAGATATTCCCTTTTGTTCTATCGATATAGCCGGCGATAAACCGGATATGTCATCTACGTCAGGTTTATCTTGCATACCTAAAAACTGCCTCGCGAAGGCCGACAGAGATTCGACATACCTGCGTTGGCCCTCTGCATATATGGTATCAAATGCCAGCGACGATTTACCCGATCCCGATGGCCCTGTTATCACGACCATTTTGTTTTTGGGGATCTTTACATTTATATTTTTTAAATTATGCTGTCTTGCTCCTTTTACGATTATGTACTGTTCCACGCGTAATTCTTCCTCCCTTGATATCGCTGATCAAATCTCGCAATCTCGCAGCCTCTTCGAAGTTAAGTTTTGCAACAGCATCCCACATCATGCGCTCCAGCTCTTCGAGAGACACTTCGCTGGGTCTTGGAACTGACCCGTCATCTCCTTCGCCCTCTCTCTTTTCCAAGAGCTCTTCCGGCAAAAGATGTACAATGGGTTTAACGATGCTCTTCGGCTCAATACCATGTTCGATGTTAAAGGCTTCCTGTATTTTTCTTCGACGTTCTGTCTCGCTTACTGCAACCTTAATGCTTTCCGTCATTTCGTCGGCATAGAGAACTACCGTACCTGCCGCATGTCTTGCCGCCCTTCCGATCATCTGAATAATGGAGCGAGAAGAACGCAAGAAACCTTCTCTGTCTGCATCGAGTATGGCCACCAAGCTTACCTCAGGAAGATCAAGGCCCTCTCTCAATAAATTTACTCCCACCAAAATGTCAATGGTGCCAATCCTGAGATCACGAAGAAGCTCGGCCCTTTCAAAGGTATCGAATTCAGAATGGATGTATTTCACTTTATATCCCAATCCAGCAAGATATTCCGCCAAATCCTCAGCTGATCGCTTTGTCAAAGTATTGACCAATACTCTCTTGTTTTCTCTAAGACATCCTTTAAGCCGATAGAGCAAATCGTCAAGTTGATTTTTTGCAGGAACTACCTCTACTTTGGGATCTAAAATCCCTGTGGGCCTAACAAGAAGCTCAACTACCTGTTCCGATGTCGATAATTCATAATCCCCGGGGGTTGCCGACACGAAAATTACTTTTTTCATATATTCTTCGAACTCCTCCCACCGGAGTGGTCTGTTGTCGAGACAGGAAGGCAACCTGAAGCCATGTTCCACCAGCGTCTTCTTTCTTGAAATATCGCCATTGTACATTCCTCTGATTTGAGGAACGGTTATATGAGATTCATCTATTACCATGACAAAATCGTCAGGAAAGAAATCCAGAAGGGTTCCCGGCGGTTCCCCCGGATTTCTGCCATCTAGATGTCTTGAATAGTTCTCTATACCTGAACAATAACCTACTTCGGACAACATTTGCATATCATAACGAGTCCGAGTCGACAAACGCTGCGCCTCCAATAGTTTACCCTCAGATTGAAGCTCCGCTACACGGAGATCCAATTCTTCTTCAATTGCTTTTAACGCCTTTTTAATTGAATCATGGGTTGTAACGTAGTGTTGGGCGGGAAATACGGCAGCGGAATCCTTTCCGACAATTGTCTTACCCCATAAGGGGTCAATCTCCTCTATTCTCTCTATTTCGTCATCGAAAAAGAAAACACGTAACGCTGTATCGCTATAAGCTGGATAAACTTCGACTACATCGCCTCGTCCACGGAATGTCCCAGGCTCTAACGTCGTATCGTTACGCTCGTAATAGTTGTCGAGCAATCTCTTGAAGAAGTCCTTTCGGTTAATATTATCGCCGACAGAAAATCTAAAGATTGCTTCTTCGTAGGACTTTCGCCTACCCAAACCGTATATACAGGACACACTTGCGACTACAATAACATCTCTTCTTTCCAGCAAAGCCTTGGTTGTAGCCAACCTCAATTTTTCGATCCTTTCGTTTATAGAAGCGTCCTTTTCTATATAGATGTCCTGCGATGGTAAATATGCCTCGGGTTGGTAGTAATCATAATAGCTAACGAAATAATGGACTTCGTTATTAGGAAAGAAATCTTTAAATTCACTGTATAGCTGTGCAGCTAGCGTTTTGTTGTGAGCTATTACCAAGACCGGCCTTTGGATCTTCTCGATCACATTCGCTATAGTGAAGGTTTTTCCACTCCCCGTAACTCCAAGGAGAGTTTGATACCTCATGCCCTGCTTCAAGCCTGAGGCCAATTTTTCTATGGCGAGAGGCTGGTCCCCAGCCGGTTTCCAGGGAGCTACTAGCTCAAATTTTTTTTGGCCTTCTCCTTGGTACTTCATTTTTACAAAAACCACCTCATGTATATTATCAAGAAAAAGCATGACGCGCAGGATTATCTACGCGCCATTATCTAGTATATCTAAAGCATCCTATCCACAGTCAGTGATGTCCAATTATACCTATGCCGGATCTATCCTAGGTTCAAGCTGAAGTGACGTTTTTTTCTCAACAGCCTGTGCCGCGGCAACTGACTCGGCATCAGCATCCCCCTCAGAACGATCCGTCACTTCATCAAGTTTTTCGTTGATTAAGCTATCTAATTCTTCGCCCTCCAAAACTTCTTTTTCCAGTAAAACCGCAGCAATTTTTTCAAGTACCGAGTCATGTTTAACCAAAAGATCTCTAACTAACTCATAACAGTCGTCAATGATACGCCTGACTTCTTGGTCTATAGCGTATGCGATCTCTTCGCTGTAATTCCTATCTTCGACTATATCTCTTCCAAGAAATATCTCGTGTTGTTTTCGTCCCAATCTAACCGGACCCAATCGTTCGCTCATTCCGAACTCGGTGACCATTTTCCTGGCTATTTGGGTAGCGCGCTCTAAATCGTTCTGGGATCCCGTAGTGATATCGTCGCTCTTGAGCTCCTCGGTAACTCTTCCGCCTAATAAAACACATATTTGATTCAATAGCTCTTTTTTGGATATGAGAAAGCGATCTTCTTCGGGCAGCTGCATAGTATAGCCCAAGGCCTGATGCCCCCTGGGTATTATGGAGACTTTATGCACGGGATCGCAATCGGGCAAAAGCTTGGCCACAAGAGCATGACCCGACTCGTGTAATGCTATGACTCTTTTTTCCTTCGGGCTTATAACCCTGCTCCTGCGTTCCGGCCCAGCTATTACTCTGTCTATGGCCTCTTCAAACTCCTCCATCGTTATTTGCTTCTTATTGCGCCTTGCAGCCAATAAAGCTGATTCGTTAACCAGGTTAGCTAGATCGGCACCAACAAATCCTGGAGTCCTTTTTGCTATAATTTCCAAATTTACATTGGGATCCACTTTTTTGTCTCGTAAATGAACCTTAAGTATGGCCAGTCTTCCATTGAAATCAGGCCTGTCGACGACGATCTGACGATCAAACCGCCCGGGTCGAAGAAGTGCAGGGTCCAATATATCGGGTCTGTTGGTCGCTGCTATTACGATTATTCCCGTCGACGCATCGAACCCGTCGAGCTCTACGAGCAATTGGTTTAAGGTTTGCTCTCTCTCATCGTGCCCTCCTCCAAGCCCAGCTCCTCTATGCCTTCCGACGGCATCTATTTCGTCTATAAAGATAATGCAGGGCTGATATTTCCTGGCCTGCTCAAAAAGGTCCCGAACCCTGGCAGCTCCGACGCCGACGAACATCTCCACGAAGTCCGAACCGCTGATGCTGAAGAAGGGTACATCTGCCTCCCCTGCTACAGCTCTAGCCAATAAGGTCTTGCCCGTACCGGGATGCCCTAGCAGAAGAACTCCTCTGGGTACCCTAGCACCCAGGGCAGAAAATTTTCTTGGATTTCGCAAGAACTCTATAACCTCATGCAACTCTTCCTTGGCTTCGTCGCAACCCGCAACGTCATCGAAGGTTACCTTAGGACGATTATCCAAGAACATCTTTGCCTTGCTTTTAGCGAAGGACATGACTTTGCTTCCCCCGCCTTGCATGTGATAGAGAATGAAAATCCATGCACCTATCAAAAGAAGGGTTGGGAATAGGGAAGAGACCATCCCAGACCACCAAGGAGCCGCTTGTGGTGGTTTGACTTCCACATTAACACCCCTTGCCGCTATCTCCTTCGCTAAATCTCCCACTCCAACGGCATAGGTATTAAACACTCTACCATCCTTTAATTTACCCGTAATGCTGGATCCATCTATGGCAACCTCCGTAACGTTGCCCTTATCAACTTGTTCAAGGAACTCTGAATAAGATAGTGGCGCAACATCACGAGTTTGCTGCATTGGAGTGATGAACATGTTGACCAGACTAACTACGAGCACTATCAATATCAAATACAACCCTAAGTTTTTCATCATTCTATTCAATCTATTACCACCTCTTTACCCTAAAACAGGCTTTCCGCCTCATATAGAGGGCCTTACAACATATATTGACGGCAAATTTCTCCACAATCCCGCATAATCCAAGCCATATCCTACTACAAATTCATCGGGAATTGTAAATCCGCAATAATCGATATTTACCTCTGACTGATGCCTCTCCGGCTTATCCAAGAGAACGCATACCTTCAGGCCTCTCGGTTCCCTTTCCATCATGAGTCTTGACAAATAAGAGAGCGTCAATCCCGTGTCCATGATATCTTCTACAATCAAAACCTCGCATCCCTTGATATCGGTATCTATATCCTTGATAATTCTCACGATTCCGCTTGTCTTTGTAGAGGCACCATACGACGATACCGCTAAAAAGTCAATTTTCACCTTTACTGAGCTGTCTATATTTCGAACTAGATCTGAGAGAAATATAACTGCTCCTTTGAGAACGCCAATAATTATCAACTCTTTGCCTGCATAATCTTTCGATATTTGCCGACCCAATTCCATTACCCTTTTTTTAATTTCTTCTTCGCTAATTAGAATTTCGCTCAACTCATACGACATAAATGCTACATCCTTTCGTCTTTCTGGTAATGTGCTTTTATCTGAACGGCTCTCGATGAAGGCCATATTACATTTTTGCCCTTGCCTTCGCCGTATATCGGTACCCACCACATTTTACAACTTAAAATGAATATTGGCCATCCTCGTTTGGCCCACCAAGACATAAATTCCAGGTTCCAATCAAAAGTTTTGCGAGCCTTAATAGCAGACATAACCCTAATAACAGCGCTCTCTTGATTGTCAATTATAAGGCGACACTGATGAGTGCCAAATTTGCTTTGAGTGAACTTGCCCTCTAAAAGCTCCCAAGAAATTTCCCAACCATTCCAAGAAAATGTTCCGCTCGGCCTCGATTCCAAATCTATTGGGACATCGATTAATCTATCATTAACATCCCAGTCAAGCCAAGCAATGAAATTTTTATCTCCACAAACCTCAACTTTGCCCTCCCACTGAAACCTCCAATTTATCTTATCTTTAATGAGCTTGAGCAACAATTCAGTTCTGTCGCTTGAAAGAGTGGTTAAATGCATATCTCTTTGTTGTTTGCGAAGACATTCTGCTATTTGTAAAGCAGGAAGATTCAAAGACCGCAGGGCCTTCCTGTCCCAAAGAGCCTTCGTGTAAGGAAGAGGTTTTATCCCAACGAGGCCGTTAATTTTAGCGGCCTCGTTCTCGAGCAAATTGGCCGTTTCGAAAGCTTGCCTGGAAAGAAAGGCGATATGTTTTCTGATCTTTGGGTTATACTCCCTTTCGAGCAGAGGGATCAGCTGTAATCTTATCTTGTTTCTAGCGTAATTGGTATCTACATTGGTAGAATCCTCTCTCCAGTTGACACTAAGTCCCTCGAGGAGATCGATTATTTCCCTTCTGGTAAAATCTATCAAAGGTCTTGCTATATAACCGCGCTTTTCCGGAATACCTTGCAGACCTCTCAATCCGGTACCTCTTATTACGTTAAATAGAACTGTTTCGACAAGATCGTCGTTATGATGGCCCACGGCAATGCATGCAGCTTTATTTTCGCTCCTAATTTTTTCAAGAAATTCATAACGAAGTCTACGCGCGGCTTCTTCGATGCCTTCTCCTTTTTGACGCAACTGAGGTACTGGGACGCTTTCCATAAAAAAGGGGCATTGAAAACTGAAGGCCAAATCGCGCACGAATACAGCATCCTCGATCGATTCCCTACCCCTTATTCCATGTTCAAAGTGAGCTACGATAACCTTACCTCGCCATAGATTAACGAGCATCCAGAGGAGTGCCACCGAGTCCGGCCCTCCCGATATGCCGGCAACTATCGAATCAGCGATGTTCCACCATCCTTGTCGTTCTCCTGCAGCCTTGAATTTAGGATAGTACCAACTCATAATCCATTTAGGAATGTCTTTCGATAAATACACCTTTATAATCACCTGTGGGTCAAAAAGATATAACATGGGCGGGGTAACAGCCCCGCCCATGTAGAACGCAAAATTTTGGTGGCGGTGAGTGGATTTGAACCACTGACCCTACGGGTATGAACCGCATGCTCTCGCCAACTGAGCTACACCGCCAAATTGGTTGCGGGGGCAGGATTTGAACCTGCGACCTTCGGGTTATGAGCCCGACGAGCTACCGGTCTGCTCCACCCCGCGATATCACTCACTCTTACCCCGGACGCCAGATGGTGCCGGGCGCGGGACTTGAACCCGCACGGACCTTGCGTCCCCGGGATTTTAAGTCCCGTGCGTCTACCATTCCGCCAGCCCGGCTGGCAAGAAACATTATAGGAATATGCGGAGCAGTAGTCAAGGGGAGGTTTCGTCAGTTTTTATTATTTCTTTGCCATCGCTATCAATTTGTTTAATTCTTTGACTAGTGGCTGTACATCGCTCTTCGTAGCCCTCTTTTTCAAAATCTCCTCAGGTGTCAACTTTTTGCCCCAGTATGCTATGTTGGCATTCTCGTCCGTATCAACGGATCCTCCGCTCAAGGAAACCCCTGCAAAAGCTCCCTTGGCGATCGAATAACTGTAAATTGAATTCGTTGCGGCGCCAGCTCTGCGACCAGCGGGACCAGCTGCCACGGAAACATCCGCACCCAGGTTAACATGTTCTTTTTTTAAAGCTTCCAGTCCGGCATCGTCCATTATAACTAATATCAAGCCCGTCGATTGAACCCCTATCTGAAGTCCTACGGATATGCCGCCAACACTTAAAAACGAAGGTCCGTACCATTGATTCGTATTCGGATCCCTCCTTAACATCAATCCCTCGCCGAATTCAGCTCCAAATACAAACCCAGCCTTTGTAACGTTAGGGAATATTGCAATACCTTTGCAGTCTTTAAGCAAGTCCGTCAATCCTTCTACATCGCTTTGCCTTCCCATTTCCTGCAGCAGTTCGGTCGATAAAGTTATCATCTGTTCGGGCGTCTTGGCCCAAGCACCAGAGCCCGCAAAAACTATGGAAAGCACTGACAACAAAACAACTGCAACAATTTTGAAGTTTTTATATTTGACTTCTACCATCACCTTACCTCCCTTTTAATTTTATTTATTTTTATTATACTACACGACAGCATCTTTATTTTCATGGTAACTACCTATCCGCATACCCGTCATATATCTGAGTTAAACAATCATATTTGCAAGTATTAATATAATGTTGTTTGATTTAAATGATAGCGATATACTAGAAATATATTATATATTAACCTTCCTAAAAAATACCCGTGAGTTGGTGCCAAAGCACTTGACTAGAATCGCATGATCATGATAAACTTTGTATTGGCTGCGTCATGTGTTTATTATAATAAATCGTTAGGAGGATTACGTAATGTTACGTGATCATGAATACACATTAGATAAAGAATTGAGACTAGATAAGAACGAAAATCCCTTTGAACTTCCTCCCTCTCCCAGGGAAGAGATGCGACAGATAATCTCTAAAATCGACCTAAATCGCTACCCCGATCCCCTTGCAAACAAATTGCGAAGCAAATTAAGCATGAAGCTAAATTTCCCCCAGGAAAGAATCGTCATTGGCAATGGAGGCGACGAAATACTTTCCATGTTGTTTATGGCCTATGTTAAGCCTGGCGATAAAGTACTTACTGCATATCCTTGCTTTTCAGAGTACAATCGCCTTTGTAAAATATTTGGAGCCGAGCAACATGTAGTTCCCATTAATTTTAACGACAAACATATCACCCTGGATGTGGAGCAAATTTTAGATGCTATAGCAAGAATATCTCCAAAACTAATACTGCTCGATAACCCACACAACCCGACAGGGACGTTCATAGATCCCGCACTTCTGATAAACATCGCAAAAATGTCACCCTGTCCCTTCGTGTTGGATGAAGCATACGTAGAATTCGCCTCCAGATCTTCTCTTGATGTTTTGAAGAAAAATTTTCCCTCCAATTTATGCATCTTAAGGACGCTGTCTAAGGCATGGGGACTGGCGGGATTAAGGGTTGGTTACTCCCTTTGTTCGAATGAAATTGCCAAGACATTGAATAAAATAAAAAGTCCTTTTAACGTTAACGTCATTTCACAGGAGATTGCCTGTATAATGCTAGATTACGACGAGTGGATGAAAAGCAGAGTTTACAGCATAAGATTTTTGCGCGACAAATTTATAGAAGAAGTTAATGAAATAGACTCCTTCTATGCATATCCCAGTCAGAGCAACTTTGTTCTTATACGGTCAGAGCTCGACAGGGACTATATAAAGGCTTTCCTGCGGGATAAAGGAATAAGGATAAATCTCCTGGACTTAGATATCGACAGCTTTACTTGGATGCGCGTTTCTATTGGAAAAGAGGAGGAATTGAATTATGTAATTCAAGCATTTCGTTCCATTGTACGACAACCAAATGCTGAATTTGTTATAGCTTAGATAATTCCCCCCTTGACAAATGCACGTTTAAAACTGTAGTATTTAATTCAGCAATGATAAGTCACACAGTAAAGTGTGAATCATCATGATATACGATAAAAAGGGGGGATAAAAGATGGCAGACAAATGGAAAGATCGGTTAACCGATCAACTCTGCAAAGCATTTTTGGCCTTGAAAAACGTCGATGAAATTTACAATTTCCTAGAGGATGCAGCAACAATTGGAGAAATCAGAGCCCTCGCCCAGAGGCTTGAAGTAGCTCGTTTGCTCGAAGAGGGATACACCTATCCTCAAATAGCACAACAGACAGGGGCGAGCACAGCCACCATAAGCCGTGTAAAGAAATTTCTGGAATATGGTGCCGATGGATACAAGTTGGTACTGGAGAGGCTCAAAAACTTCGAGGGCGATACGAGACCAGAATAGTTTGAAACTATATGATCTTGTGCGATAACAAATAAAGGGGACANNTGTCCCCTTTATTTGTTATCGCGTCTTCCACCGAGAAGCGCTACCTACATCCTAAGAAACTTCATCAACATATTTTCATGGACTTCCATGGCTCCGGTAGGACACATCTCGTGACAACACAGACACTTAACACACATTGCTCTGTCTATGCGAGGAAGGGGGTCCATTCTGATAGCTTTCCGAGGACAGACATCGGCGCAAATCCCGCACTTTACGCATTTCTCTTCCTGGAGGCGGGGAGATAATGCAACCCATCTATGCGTCCAACCTCTAAGCCATGTGGGCAAAAGCCTCAGAGACGAACTGCTTTTAATGAACCCCTTTGATTCAATCTCATCAGGTTCCACACCTATAATTTCTATTTCATCGACGGAAGATGGTCCAATTCCCCTTTTTGCCGCGATGTTCAGCAATGGTATGTTTAAGGGATTCTTATATCCCATAACCTTTGCCGCCACGAAATCCAAGGCAAGGGCGTTTTTAGATGCCATAATAAGGCCAACAAATTTGGGATGTCCGTGGGTAGGGCCGTTTCCCTCCATAGCATATATGGCATCTAATACGTTCAATTCAGGTGGCCTTGTTAAATATAGATCCACTATAGCGTTGCATAATTGATTTATAGACATGGAAAAGTGAGCTCTTTTCCTGGTGCTGGTATCAGCTATCCCAAAACAATTCTTCACGCATGCAGTAATCTCCGTTTCGGCATGTGTTTTCAGTTTGGCAACATTGATCACGAAAGGCGCCTCAAAATAGCGTTTCGAAACGGTAAGCTCTTTTAGTACCACGTTTTCGTCCCGTTTGAGAACGACAAATCCGCCATCGGACAATATAGTAGCAATAGCGTTATCGTCGATTTCAACGGCACTTGTCATTCCTGTCAGCCTTAAAAGTTCCTCTTTCCTGTCGGCATAGAGATGTCCCGGCGAGTCTGCAACTGCAATTTCCCCCAAATGCCCCTTTTTTCTGGCCACTTTAATCAGAGCCTGAACGATGGAAGGATGAGTCGTTATGGCTAAATCAGGTTTTTTGGGAGCGAGGAGGTTTACCTTTAAAAGCAGTTTTTCGAACAAAAATCGTGAGGGGATCCATTCCTCAATAGCATCCAATGTGAAATTTAAGGCCTCACACACCTCATCGAGTTCATAGGACGAAGCTCGTCGAAGAGCTACTTTATATTTTTTTGTCACCTTTTTTCTCCTCCAAGACAAAAAGGCATAAATTTCGAGCATTTAACGGACATATCGTGCACTTAGGTCTTCTTGAGACGCAGATATTTCTTCCGTGAGATATGATGTCCAAATGGGCCGACCAGTATAAATCCGCAGGTATAACCGATCCCATTATCTTCTGTGTCTCTTCAGGTGTGCTTTTAGGGCTTACCCAACCTATTCTTTTACAAAGTCGGTTGACATGTGTATCCACAGGAAAAGCCGGTATCCCAAGATCGAAGAGAAGGACACATGCAACGGTCTTCGGCCCCACGCCCGGAAGAGAGCTTAAAAAATTTATTATTTCTTCTTTTTTCATGCCCTTCAATGGCTTTAAAGAACAGCTTCCAAATCGCTCGGTTATAAGGCCTAGCACGCTTTTTATCCTCGACGCTTTTATATTAGATAAACCTGCCGGTTTGATGACCTCAGCAAGCTCGGTTTCTGCTGTCACTAACACATCCTCCCATCGAGGATAGCGTGACCTTAAAAGCTCGTATGCACGATCTCTATTCTTGTCGTTCGTATTCTGGGACAATATGGTTAATATCAATCCATCCAGGGGTTCGTCACTCGTCGTTTTAGCGGGCCGCAAGTGAGACCAAAGGCCCGCTAAAACATCGATCGCGTTAAGAACCCACTCTCTTAAAGACAGCTCTGTAAGATTGCGCTCTATTAACATTCGATCAGTACCGCCAGAACTATTTACGGCTCCTTGTAATTTCGTCATTCTTAATTGTTCTCGTTGTTTTCTTCCCTTTCCGTCTTTTGAAGGGCTTTTTTAAGCTTTGCAGCTTCTTCCATAAAAAATCTAAGTCTTTCTTTGGCCTTGCCGTGAACAGTTTCGTCGGGATATTTGCCCGACTCATCCGGAACGCCCGCAGGAACACCTGTCACAATTTCCAAACCCTCATCAACGGTATCAATTGCCCATATGTGGAATTTTCCCTCTTCTACAGCTTCTAACACTTCGTGATCCAACATCAGGTGTATCAAATTTTGTTTCGGAATCATAACACCCTGTTCGCCCGTCAATCCCCGCAACTTGCAATACCTAAAAAATCCTTCGATCTTTTCGTTAACTCCTCCAATAGGCTGAATGCTGCCAAATTGATCTACCGAACCCGTCACTGCAATGCCTTGTTTTAAGGGATAGCCCGAAAGGGACGACAGAAGACAATATAGCTCCGTAGAGGAAGCGCTATCCCCTTCGATTTCTTCGTAGGTCTGCTCAAAGGCAATCCTGGCAGTCAGGGTAAGCGGCATATCTTGGGCATATTTCTTGCCCAAATAACTGGAGAGAATTAACAGACCCTTATTGTGGATCGGGCCCGTCAATTTTACCTCTCTTTCGATATTGACGACGCCCTCATGCCCCATATAAATGTTTGAGGTTATTCTAACGGGATGACCAAAGGAATGTTCTCTCATATCTATCACGGTAAGACCGTTGATTTGCCCTACTCTCTCGCCATCGACTTCAACGCGAAGGATTCCATCCTCAAAGGCCCTGAACATACGGTCCTCTATTAAGCTGACACGATAGCGCATTTCTTTGATAGCTTTCTTGACATCCGAAGCTTCTACTAACTCTTTACCTTCGGCCCTAGCCCAAGCGGTCGCTTCAACCAAAACTTCCGTTATTTTATTCATCTGTGTGGTCATACGTTGTTTGTGATCCGCCAAACGAGATGCATATTCTATGACTTCACCCACTGCTTCTCTATCATAGGGAAGCAGGTTTTCCTGCTGCGTATATTCCGCTATAAATACGGCCATATCATATTCGGTATTCTCGTTTCTCGGCATATCTACATCGAAATCAGCTTTTATCTTAAAGAGCTCCGAAAACTCTTTGTCATACAAGCTCAATAAATAATATATCAAACGAGTGCCTACAATTACTACCTTTATGTTCAATGGAATAGGTTCCGGCCTTAGGGAGGATACGGGCAAAAAGCCTAATTGTTCTCCCAAGTTTTCGATCGTAAGCTTCTCATCCTTGAGGGCACGTTTTAAAGCATCATATGACAAATATTGCCTTAACAGCTCTTCGGCCTCCAGAACCAGATATCCGCCGTTAGCCCTATGAATCGCACCTGCAACTATCTTTCTGAAATCAGTATAAAGATAACCCTGTCTGCTCTCATATTCCACCTTGCCCATCAGGTTGTAGTAGGTCGGATTGGACTCTCTAATTACAGGAGCGCCATCTTCGGGATCATTGCTGACAAAAACATTAACCATGTATTTACCGAAATCAACTTCAATGTTTTCATCCCTGGCCGCCGCAACAAAAATGTTGAAGTTTTTTATAACGTCCTCTTCCATCGAGGCGATCCATTTCAAAAGTTTCTGGGATTTTCCGTATCTTTCCCTTAATTCGCTGAGAAAAGGACTTATAGCGCTTCGCGAAATATTTCTCTCTAATTCCTTAATCCTGTCCTTAAGGTTTTTTTCTAAGTCCCTTATCTTTCTTAGGGTCTCAAGGGTGTGCTGCGAAATCTTCTCAGATATTTCCTGAAGCCTTTTCTGTTCCTCCTCGGGGAGTGCTTCAAATTCCTCCTGTTGCATTTCCCTTTGAACTACCTTTCCATCCTCTTCGACTTTAACTAAGGGGATATTCACGAAACCCTGAGGAGTACGTTTTATAAGGAATCCGTTTTGTTGCGCTATATTTCGCAAACGATCCATTAATTCATTGACCTGTTCTTGAAATTCTTTTACCAATTGCGCCTTTGCATCCTCGTATTGGCTATCTTCAAAGGCTTTGCTCAAGGTTGACTTAAGCTCCTCTATCACTTCGGTCATGGTCTGAGCAAACCGCTTGCCCTGCCCTGCCGGCATATTGATGGCAATTGGGGAGCTTGGGTTTTCAAAATTGTGCATGTAAAGCCAGTCATCCGGCGCAGGTAACTTTTTTGCTTTGGCTTCTATCTGTCGCATAGCGTAGGTCATTCGTCCACTGCCCGGGTTGCCAACTACAAAAATATTAAACCCTTTTTTATTGAGCGATAGTCCAAAAGAAACCGCCTTTGCAGCACGCTCCTGCCCTATTAACCTTTTATCGCTAACCAATTCAGCGGTGGTTGAAAAAGAAAATTTCTCCATGGAAACCCTGGAGCGCAGCAATTCTTTCGGTACTCTTTTTTCTTCTAAAATTGATGACATTTATCTATACCTCCTTTGCTTCACTACAGCCGGCTATAATACCTCCACCAACTACAACGTCTCCGTCATAAAGGACGAGCGACTGCCCTGGCGCTACTCCCCAAAAAGGACTCTCCAAAGCCTTAACTGTAAACCCTTCTTCCCCACTATCCATCAATGCAACCGGTTTTGGCGTAGTTTTGTATCTGTGCTGAGCACTATATACTTTTCCAATTTCGAGCCCTTCCAGCCAATGGGGAGAGTAACATTTTACAAATCGTCTTTGCAAATCCTCTTTTCTTCCAACTATTAGGGCGTTTTCTGAAGCGTTAATTTCCGACACATACCATGGACCGTTTGGCAAGCCAAGACCCTCTCGCTGTCCGACGGTATAATATCCGACCCCTTTATGGCTGCCTAAAAACCCCCCTTGCAAAGATAAAATTGGCCCCTCTTTAACATCGATTCTCGAAGATAAAAAACCCCTTAAAGTTTCGTCACGCCTCAAAAAACATAAATCTGCGCTTTCTTCGACATCATCGAAGATATTCCCAAAAATCTCTCTGGCTTTCTTTTTCACTTCGGCCTTCGTCAGATCACCCAGCGGAAAGATTACACTGCTCAACCAATTTTTAGGGAGGCGGTAGAGCATGTAGCTTTGCTCTTTTTTGGGATCTCTGCCTCGGACGAGATGATAATTCGAATCATTTTTATAAATTTTAGCATAGTGTCCCGTAGCTATGAAATCGACATTATAGCAGTTGCGCAAATCGAACAATGTTTTAAATTTAACATTTGGATTGCAAAATACACAGGGATTAGGAGTTTTCCCATTGGAGTAAGATGTGATTAAGGGCACTATTACTTCACTGTTAAATTTCTCTCTTATATCAATTACATAAAAGGGCACTTTTAACAGTTCGCAAACTCTACGCGCCCTATCGACATCTTCTTCGTGACCATCGGACATCACTAAAAAACAGCCAACTACTTCATGCCCCTGTTTCACCAGCAAGGATAAAGCAAAGGAGCTGTCTATTCCACCGCTTATGGCAGTAATTATCCTCAATTTCCATGTCACACACCTTTTATCAATTTATATATTTGTAATACAAATGTAGGAATTAAAGCACCTATTAATACAATACCCCATTCACCTGCAGACAAAGGAACTATCTTCAATACTCTTTGAAATATAGGAATATAGGTTATGGCGACTTGAAGTAACATAGACGCCAGCACACCTAAAAAGAGATAAGGGTTTTTCAGCAGATCCGCTGGGTTTCTCAGTATACTTGATTCTCTAACGCTGAAGACGAAGAACAATTGAGTTAAAACTAAACTGTGAAAGCTGATCTCAGTAGCCTTCAAGCTAGAAAAGCCCAAATATTTTAGAGAATACAATGTGATGCCGAGAACGCCAAGAAACATTACAGACCCGAAAAAGCCTATCTTAATTTGGTGCGCCCTCGTGAGGATATCTTCGTCCTTTCTTTTAGGAAGCCTTTTCATCGTGTCTGCCTCGGGCGGATCCAAGGACAAAGCCAATGCCGGAATTACGTCTGTCACAAGATTTATCCATAATATCTGCAAAGGCAACAGTAAAGCAGGAAGCTTTAACAATATCCCGCCGAACACGACAAGCACTTCGCTTAAATTGCAGCAAAGCAGATAAATAACAGCTTTCCTTATATTGTCGAAAATTCTTCGACCCTCAGCTACCGCATTGACGATGGTAGCGAACCGATCGTCCTCGAGAATGATATCGGCGGCCTCTTTGCTTACTTCAGTGCCTTGAATGCCCATAGCTATGCCAACATCGGCTTGTTTTAAGGCTACTGCGTCGTTCACTCCGTCGCCGGTCATCGCTACTACTTCGCCTGCTTTTTGAAGACCCTTTACGATCTTAGATTTATGTTCCGGAAATACTCTAGCTATCACTGCTACCTCTCTCGCTCTCCTTGCGATCTCTTCTTCGTCCATCTCAGATATTTGTCTGCCATCAAGTGCTTCCAGGCCATGATCGTCCATAATGCCCACTTCTTTTGCTATGGCAACAGCTGTGGTAACGTGATCTCCAGTAACCATGATTACATGGATGCCTGCATCCCTACAGGAGGCGACGGCTTCTTTGACCTCTTCTCTGGGCGGATCCATTATCCCCACCACGCCCAAAAAGGCCAATTCATCAAGTGAACGTCCGAAGGCAAAGGCAAGGGTCCGCATCCCCATCTTGGCCAGCCTCTCCACATCATCCTTCCATTTGTCCCTAAGCGTGGAAGAAAGGGGCTTCAATGCATCATTTTCGTATATAAAACTACAATCCTGCAGCAAGCGTTCCGGAGCCCCCTTGACTGCAATACCATTGTCGTGGTATGTCGCCATCCTCATGACGGAAGAATCAAAGGGGTCTTCCTTTAGTCGTGGATATTCTCGCCTTATTTCGTTGGGATCAAACCCATTATCATAAGCCCATTTTAGCAAAGCCACTTCCATGGGGTCGCCAATTTGATTTTCGTGATTTATTGAAGCATTGTTACATAATACGGCCACTCTAAATAGAAGTTCTCTCGCTTTATCGCTTGCGATGAGCGATTCTCGAACCGTCATCTTGTTAAGAGTAATCGTTCCGGTTTTATCTGTACATATAACTGAAGTGCTTCCCAAGGTCTCTACGGAAGCAAGGTTTCGAACGAGGGCATTAAGCTTAGCCATACGATGGACGCCCAGGGCGAGAGTCATCGTCGCCACGAAGGGAAGACCCTCGGGAATAGCAGCAACTGCAAGGGCAATACCTATCTGAAACATAGCCAATAGCTCATTACCCTCGAGCACTCCTATGGCTACTATAAGAAATATGATAGCAAGTACGAGTTTAATGAGAAATTTGGTGAATTTGGCAAGGCGAGCTTCCAGGGGTATCTCTCTCTTTTCGACTTTTTGCAGCATAGTACTTATACGTCCGAGTTCCGTATGAAGACCGGTAGCGCATACCAACATTTTGCCATTACCTCTTACCACGGCCGTTCCCGTGTAAAGACAATTAATCCTATCCGGAAGCAATGTATCTTTGGGCAAAGTGTCAGTAGTTTTATCAACAGGTACGGATTCTCCCGTTAAAGTAGATTCGTCGACGGCCAATGAGAAAGCTTCTATTAATCTTCCATCGGCGGGAACGACATCGCCGGCTTCCAGCAAGACTACATCACCTGGGACCAGCTCTTGTGAAGGTAGCAACCCTATCTCCCCGTCGCGAATAACCTTAACTTGCCTTACAATCATCGATTTTAAAGCCTGAAGGGCCTGCTCGGCTCGATATTCAGTCAAAAAACCTATTACAGCATTGATCAATATGACTACAAGTATAGCCCCTGCATCCAGCCTTTCTCCCATAATGATACTGATACAAGCAGCTAAAGCTAAGACGTAAACCATCGGACTTTTGAACTGCCTCAAAAGAAACTTCCACCAGGGAACCTTCTCCTCCTCAGCCAATTCGTTGGGTCCAAAAATTTGAAGCCGTCTGGCGGCTTCATCTTGTGACAAGCCTCTTGCATCCGATAAGTTAAGTTTTGCGAAAAGTTCCTCCTCCGAAATGCAGTGAAAGTTTTTCAACTGACTGGCGCTATTCAACAAAGGCCCTCCCTCTTTATTAATATTCTATGCCCTTTCTGGCCAACATATTTTTTTGATAGGGATGTTTTATCTCCACCATCTCAGTAACTAAATCGGCTACTTCTATTATTTCCTTTGGTGCATATCTACCCGTCAAGACCACTTCAATTGAGGCAAGTTTCGCGCTGATTAAGTTTAGCACATCCGAAACCTTCAGCAAATCAAAATAGACTGCAACATTTATCTCGTCCAACACTACCAAATCGTATTTTGGATCGGTCAGACATCTCTCAGCTATCCCTAATCCCCGCCTGGCTTCTCTTAAATCGACTTCGGTATGTTCGCCCTTTTTAAAACATCTATCGCTACCGGTTCGAAAGAGCTCCACACCCGGAAGATAGCTCAATCCCTTAATTTCTCCGTAGAATGGCCATCCCTTCATAAACTGAACCATGGCCACCTTTCCTTCATGACCCACGCAACGCACTATTAAACCCATGGCTGAAGTGGTCTTTCCCTTACCGTTTCCTGTATAAACATGAATTAAACCCCTTTCAAACAAAGACAAGAATATCGCCTCCATTGAAACAAATTTACGATAGGATTACAATGCCTTTTGCAAGGAGGTATGTCAATAGATATGAAAAAAATTTTTCTCGTTAAAGGTGTCGTGCAGGGCGTTGGTTTCAGGCCCTTTTGCTCAAAATTAGCCAAGGAGCTAAAGTTGGGAGGAAGCGTTCAAAATAACTCTTCGGGCGTCTTAATAGAACTGCACGGCGACAGAAAAAGTATAGAATTATACGCAGAAAAGCTCGTGGATGAGGCTCCGCCTCTTGCAATGATTCAGTCAGTAGAGTCGATATACGAGGATGAAACCTCGACAGATCCTGAGGATTTCATAATAAGAGAAAGCGAAAAACAGGATATTCAGAAGGTCCTTATACCTCCGGATATAGCCACTTGTGAAGATTGCCTAAAGGAAATGAGAGATCCTAATGACAAAAGATATAGATATCCCTTTATAAATTGCACGAATTGCGGTCCGAGGTACACAATAATAAAAGAGCTTCCCTACGACAGAACAAAAACTACCATGGCATGCTTTCCAATGTGCGACGAATGTCGCAAAGAGTACTCCGATGTCTCGAACAGGCGTTATCACGCACAACCAAATGCATGCCCCAATTGTGGGCCAACTCTGTGGCTTTGCGATGCCAAAGGAGAAAAAATGGCCATAAACAACGATGCCGTTTTATTAGCGAGCAAATACCTGAGGGAAGGCAAGATATTGGCAATAAAAGGAATAGGCGGATATCATTTGGCCTGCGATCCCAGAAACGACAGAGCTGTTAAAGAACTTAGAATTCGCAAAAAAAGGCCTGACAAACCCTTTGCTTTAATGGCAAGAGATCTCGAAGCTGCAAAAAGTATAGTGCTAATAAACGAAAAAGCGATGAAATTACTGCTTTCTCCTCGAAGGCCAATTGTCGTATGTCCAAAAGGCAAAGACGACAATCTATCCAGATATGTAGCTCCAAATATAGATACCTATGGAATAATGTTGCCCTACACTCCAATTCATCATTTGCTCTTGGAGGAACAGGACCTTCTCATAATGACGAGTGCCAACATCTCCGACGAACCCTTAGTTGCAGGAAATAGAGAAGCTTTGGAAAAGCTTGGTCCGATAGCCGATTATTTTCTGATGCACAACAGAGATATTTACGTGAAAATCGACGATTCTGTAATCGCCATGGCTGGAATGACCCCGATTTTTACCAGGAGAGCACGTGGATATGTTCCCCAGCCTTATACTTCAAAAAAAGCGCTTCCACCTATATTTGGTGCCGGCGGCGAGATGAAATCGACCTTCTCTGTGACACATGATCATTACATATTCACAAGCCAATATCTCGGAGATTTAAAGGACATCTCAAGTATTGCTTTATATGAACATGTAATGGACATGTTCTTGTCTCTATACGAAATATCTCCTTCATATTTAGTATACGATAAACACCCACTATACCTGTCGACTCGAATAGCAAGTAATAAGCTGTCAAGCCTAAAATGTAAACTGTCCGTGCAGCATCATCATGCCCACCTGGCAGCCTGTCTTTGGGACAACGATTTCTCGGGAGAGGCAATAGGATTGATGCTTGACGGCACAGGCTTTGGTGATGACGAAAGTATATGGGGTGGCGAGATTTTGATCGGCAGTGCAAAATCTTTCTCCAGGGCAGGACATCTTTTGCAGGCTCCCCTTCCCGGAGGCGACAAGGCAGTTTTAGAGCCCTGGCGTTTTGCCCTTTCTTTGATGCTACAAACTTTTGAAAAAATGGAAGCCCTCCAAATTGCTCTCCAGCTTTGGCCAAAGGAACAGGACAAAATAAAGCTCATTGCTCAAAACGCTGATAAATATGTCAAAACTTCTTCTGCAGGGAGGCTCTTCGACGCTGCAGCCTCTATATTGGGCCTACGAAATAAAGTATCTTATGATGCTCAGGCCGCAATCGAGCTCGAGGCTATAGCAAAGGGAAAGGAATGCGCCCCCTTCGATACAATAGAAAAAGGAGATGCATTGCTTATTGACTGGCGTCCCGCAATTCGCTGGTTGATAGAAGGTATGAATAAAAAAAATAAAGCCCAGCTTGCAGCCGGGTTTCACGACGGACTCTCCAAGGTTTTAGTAAATGTCAGTACGAAACTTGCTGCGCAATCGGGAATACGACATGTAGCACTATCGGGAGGAGTCTGGCAAAACAGGAGGCTTTTAAACGTAACTTGTGCTCTGCTAAAAGAAGCAGGGTTAATACCCTTAATCCACAAGAGAACTTCGCCTAACGATGAATGCATATCGCTTGGCCAGGTCGCCGTTGGGCTTGCTCATTGGCAGTAAAAAACAGAGGGCGACAACCGTCGCCCTCTGTTTTTGCCTCGGATTTGAATGGGAATTCTTAAACGCGTTTTACATGCGCTGCTTGAGGTCCCTTAGCTCCATCAACAACTTCAAACTCTACCTTGTCACCCTCCTCAAGGGTTTTGAAACCCTTCATATCGATAGCTGAATAATGCACAAAGACGTCTTTACCATCCTCCGACGTAATGAAACCATAGCCCTTAGTTGCATTAAACCACTTGACAGTCCCTAACATTCTTTGCTCCTCCCAATTACAAAAATCAACCGCACTCAACGATGCGATGTTGTCATTAACTATAACAACATTTTACAGTTCCGTCAATAAAAAGTTACCCTTCAAAGCTAATAACTGATGTTTCAAATACCAAGATTTTCTTTTTCATTAAAGTAGTCACTCTACTCCATCCAATAATTGGGAGCTTCCTTGGTTACCACTACATCGTGGGGGTGACTTTCCTTAACCGATGCAGCTGTAATTCTGATGAATCTCGCCTTCTCCTGTAAGGACTTTATATCAGGAGCCCCAACATAACCCATTCCTGCTTTTAATCCGCCGACCAGCTGGTATATGAGCGCTGATAACGGACCTTTATAAGGCACTAAGCCTTCTATCCCCTCGGGAACCAGCTTTTCATCAGCCACTCCTTCCTGAAAATATCTGTCCCTGCTTTTTCCTTCTTTCATAGCTGCTAGGGAACCCATACCTCTATAACTTTTGAAAGACCTGCCGCGATAAATTACCTCTTCGCCGGGACTTTCCTCTGTCCCGGCGAATAGCGAGCCTATCATTACCACATCAGCTCCGGCAGCAATGGCTTTAGTGATATCACCAGAATATCTTACACCTCCGTCGGCTATTACTTTAACACCTTTGGGCTTTGCTATTTTCGAGGCATTCATAATTGCGGCTATTTGAGGTACACCTATTCCCGCTACAACACGAGTCGTGCAAATAGAACCAGGTCCCACTCCAACCTTGACTCCATCTGCACCTGCTTCTATCAAGGCCTGCGTTCCCTCAGAAGTGGCGACGTTTCCCCCTATGACGGGCAGGTCGTCATATCTTTCCTTAAGCTTGCGAATCGTTTCGAGAACAAGCTTCGAGTGTCCATGGGCAGTATCTACAACTATTGCATCTACTCCTGCAGCAACCAGCTGCTCGGCCCTGGCTATTGCCTCGGGGCCGACGCCTATGGCAGCTGCTACACGCAATCTGCCCTTCGTGTCTTTAGACGCATTAGGAAATTCCTTTACCTTGATTATATCCTTTATAGTTATGAGTCCCTTCAGATGACCTTCGCCGTCGACAATGGGTAATTTTTCCACCTTATGCTTCATTAAGATAGCCTTGGCATCTTCCAGCGTGGTCCCGATATGTGACACTATTAAATTTTCCTTGGTCATCACGTCCTTGATGGGCTGATCGTAATCTGTAATAAAGCGCAGATCCCTATTGGTGATTATTCCAACGAGCTTCATTTCGGCATCGACGATTGGCACGCCGGAAATATGGTAGTGTTCCATTAAAGCAACGGCGTCACGAAGGGTATCTTCCGGGTGCAAATAAAAAGGGTCAACTATTACGCCCGACTCGGAACGCTTAACCTTGTCGACCTCCTCAGCCTGGGCATCAGGCATCATGTTTCGATGTATTACGCCAATGCCACCCTCTCTCGCTATCGCAATGGCTAAACGGCCATCGGTCACTGTATCCATGGCGGCACTACATATGGGGATGTTAAGCCCAATCCGAGAAGTAAAGAAGCTTTTTACGCAAACTTGGGAAGGTATCACCTCGCTGTAGCTTGGTTCAAGTAAAACATCATCGAAGGTAAAGCCTTCGTATTCGACAAATCTTTCAGAAAGATCCATCGTTATAATCCTCCTTTAATTTTAATCTACTAATCTTGATATGACTTCCTCTTTGCCCAAGACTTCCATGATTAGCGGCAGAGGGGGGCCCGAAATTCTACCTGTAACGAAAATTCGCAACGGATGAAAAAATTCCCTGGCTTTCAAACCAAGCCTTTTCTGAAAAGCCCTGAGCTTATCCTCGATTTTAGCTTTATTCCAGTCATCTAATTTAGAAAGTTCCGCTTTTAAATCCCTCATCCAGGGAGGAACTGCTTCATGAACTTGAGGCCTGTGAAACAACCAATTTAGGCTTTCTAACAGCTCTACAATAGTGGCTTGACCCGATAAAGCTTCAGGGAGCAGCATAGCCAGCTCCTCGGTAGTAATCCTAACGGGCAAGCCGCCCTCACTGGTCATTTTTACGATTACATCTGCCAGCCATTTCAAATCCTTTCTTTTGATGGCTTCACTCCCCCACCATCTCAATCTTTCCTCGTCATGTATTGGAGAAGATCTCGATATTGAGGAAAGTTCAAATCGCTTAGCCATTTCGTTAAGATCAAACAGAAAATCCTCGCCTTCAACCGCCCAACTTAATGTTGCTAAATAAGCCCTCACCGCTTCCGGGAGATAGCCCCTTTGCCTAAGATCGTCGATACTTTCGGCCCCCTCCCTTTTGCTCAATTTCCTGCCTTCTCTGGAGAGTATCATTGGAATGTGAGCAAAGGATGGAGGTTGCCACGAAAGGGCCTTAAACAGGAGCAGTTGTCTTGTTGTATTCGGAAGGTGCTCGTCACCCCTAATTACATGGGTTATCTCCATAAAATGGTCGTCTACCACTGCAGCAAAAAGATAGGTGGGAATTCCATCGGAACGCATCACGATGAAATCTCCAACTTCGCTATAAGACAAAGCATAAGTACCGTGAACTTCGTCATGAAATTCTATCCTTCCATCCCTCTGCGGGACCTTGAAACGCCATGAGGGAACCCTTCCCTCCCTTTCTAGTATCTTTCGATCCTCTTCGGTAAGATTTCTGCATTTTCCGGAATATCTCGGGGGCATGCCCCTGGATAGCTGCTCTTTTCTTTCTGCTTCAAGCTCTTCTGGCGTACAATAACAGGGATATACGTAATCGGTTTCTTTAAGTTTTTTTAAAATTTCCAGGTATAAAGACAACCTTTCGCTCTGCCTGTATGGGAGGTGGGCTCCCCCCACATCCGGACCTTCGTCCCATTCCAATCCCAACCACTTTAAATCTCTTTTTATTGATTCTTCAAATTCAGGCGAAGAGCGGTCTCTGTCTGTATCTTCGATACGAAGCACGAATTTTCCATTCCATTTTTTGGCCCAAAGCCAATTAAATAGAGCTGTCCTTGCACCACCTATATGTAAATTCCCGGTAGGCGATGGGGCAAAACGTGTTCTGACGCTCATTACGCGAATGCTCCTTTCTGTTCTTTGGTTATTACTCCGGCAAGTGAAGAACCTCCATTCTTAATTTAGCAACACCTCTACGGGTTATGCCCAACAGTTCAGCGGCAAGCCTGGACACATCTATTATGCCGCTTTTAGCGCAACGATCGTTAATTCTAACAATTATACTCTTGTTGTTCTTCGGGTTATGAAGTTTCACTATGCTATTGAAGGGAAGATCATTTGAGGCAGCAGTCAGCTTCCAGTTATAAAAAATCTCTCCGCTGGCTGTTTTGTTTCCTTCCCACTTTGGGCCTCCATACCATGTAACCGTAACATAATCTTTATTTATAGCTGTATCGTGCAAACCGTAAAGAGCTTCGTAAACGTTTGACAGCCAGATCCCTACTAACAACTGCGGGGTGCTATTGTGATATTCAGCGATATCGGGAGTTACGGCAAAGATGTCTTTCCCGTTTTTGGAAGATATGACAAAAACATCCTCCTCGAGCTTGTTTATTTTAAAGTACAGACCTTTATTGTTTCTTTCAAAGAGTTTTTGGAGCTTTTCGTTGGACGAATATATCATATCAGCCATTTCTGCGGGCGCAGATGCAACTAACTTTCCATTAACGTATAATTTAACGGAGGTCCCCGCATTACTGACCCATGTATAGGGCTTTAGGGCAATGGCTCTTTTTGGCAACAGGAGGGAGCACAAAATGAGCAAGGCCAATAAAAAAGACCTTTTATTCAACACCTTTACCACTCCATCGCCCCCCTCATCGCAGCTACGGCATGACAACGCATGCAACGAGCTGTTCCTACGGCGCCCACTCCTTCACCGGACTTTATCTTCAAATTTACAATATCGTAGCGCCTATAGGTCAAAACCGACAAAGCCCTTTCGAGATTGGTTTTAAAAGTATCGACATAACATCCGAGTTTAGGCAGCTGTGCTTCCAATGTCACATCCAGAGAAATCAGGATCCAAGCTTTTTCGAACAATAGGTGTGCTATTTCCTCGAGAATTAGAAGGCTATTAGCGTTTTTGTACCGCTCATCGGAAGAAGGGTATAGACTCCCCAAATCCGGCTCTCCGGCAGCTCCCAACAAAGCATCGGCCACTGCATGAGAAATTACATCGCCGTCGGAGTGGCCATCCAACCCCAGAGGAGCACTGGGAATGAATTCCCCTGCAAGAATGAGTTTTCTCCAGGGGCGTAAAGGATGAATATCAAAGCCGTGGCCAACCTTAAGGGGGCTCATGCCCTCAACAATGTTATGACAAAGCTTGAAATCGCTTTCGTAAGTTATCTTCACGTTGCTCGGCTCGCCTTCGACAAAATTAATGTGACGTCCTGTCTTTATCCATGCTTCTGCTTCGTCAAATACGCCATCTCCTACCATCTCCATGACCGAGATCAACTCCCTTCTTGGAAAAGCCTGAGGTGTCTGTGTACACCAGAGGTTCTCCCTAGAGACTGGCACGATTTCTCCTCCTTCGGAAACCCTCTTTAACGAATCCCTCACGGGAATTAAGGGAATAACACCGGCTTCAGGAGATAGGGCCGATATAACTTTTTTGACCAAATTTGACGAAGCTAGGGGACGAGCTGCATCGTGAACGAGAACGTAATCGCCGTCGGAAGCTTTGACGCCTAAAATTGAAGACATGGCCCTTGTATCGCCGCCATTTATGGCCTTAAAAGGCATCTTATGAGCTTGTAAAACCTCTACATGAGAAGAAAAATCGTAGTCCTTTGGAAAAACTACGACCACTTCACAAATGAGGTTCATGTCGTAAAGTTTTCTCGCCAGCTTAACCCCCCATGCCCAGAGAGGAATGCCTCCTAAAAGCCTAAATTGCTTAAAAGGGGTGTTCATCCTGGCGCCTTTTCCGGCAGCCAGAATCACGAAAGAGCAATTTTTCAAATTCATCAGCCCGTCACTCGTCTCACTCTGCCGAATATCATTCTCCCGGCAGAGGTTTGTAATAATGACGTTATAACTACCTCAACCCTTTTTCCAATGTATTTTTCTCCATCTTCTACTACCAACATCGTCCCGTCGGTGAGATAAGCCACTCCCTGATTGGGTTCTTTTCCTTCTTTAATAACATCTACCTCAAGAGTTTCACCTGGTATCAAAACCGGTTTAAGCGCATTGGCCAGATCGTTAACATTTAAAACGTCAAGTCCCTGTATGCTTGCAATTTTGTTCAAATTATAATCCGTAGTAATTATCTTTGCCTTCAATTTTTTGGCCAGCTCGATCAAACCCTCATCAACAGTATCAACTTTCAGCTCTTTTAAAGGCTGTTCTAATATTTCGAGCTTGAAGTTGGGCAATTTTTGGAGTTCCTCAACAACTTCCATTCCCCTTCTCCCCTTTGCCCTCCTTAACGGATCCGTCGAATCTGCAATTGCTTGGAGTTCCAACAAAACAAACCCGGGAATGCACATAACGCCTTCTATAAATCCGACTCTTGCTATATCTAATATTCTGCCATCTATTAACGCGCTCGTATCAAGCAATTTAATGCTGTCATGGTTAAACTCATCGCGCATTTTTTTGCCCTTTAAATGAAGCCTGTCCCTTAGAAGTTCAAAGGACGACCACATGCTGATGATTTCATCTTTTCTTTTTAAAAAGAGGATCAAACCCACATAACCTAATACTACATTCAAGAGAATTGCCAAATAAAATCCCAAATTCGGGATTGAAGATAGGGGCATGGCCAATAGATTTGCTACAATCAAACCTATAATTAAGCCTAAAATTGCAACGAACAAATCCTGCCATGCGAAAGTCTGCAAAGATCTTTCGAATATGATGCCAATTCGGGCAATTCCGCGAACGAACAGGGGGGCAAGCAAATAGCCCAGAAGGGCGGGAATCATTATAACAAAGCCCCACATCGCCATGTCCCATATCAACGCACTTGTTGGCCACCAGGAACTGGATGATAGATATTGTGCCAGTTGATATCCTGCTATGACGCCCAATATGCTGAGAATAGTTCTAGCTATTATGTTGACAAGTCGTCCCATGCCTTCTTGCATATAAACGTACCTCCTCTTACTGTCTGCCTTCGCCTCTTTTGATGTATGTCCTTGCTTCAAGGGCGGCGTGCAGGGTCGTTCTATCAGCGAAACTTACACTACCACCGACAGGTAGGCCATACGATAATCTGCTAACTGTTACGGGCAGGGGCTCCATGATCTTAGATATCAAATTCATGGTTAACTCTCCTTCGACCTTGGGACTAAAGGCTAATATGACCTCCTTAACCTCTTCTTCAGAAACCCTTTTCACCAAGCGCTCTAAAACTTGAGGGGCTATTTCCTCATCGTCTAAAGGAGAATATAGCGATCCCAATACGAAGTAAAGTCCGTTATATATGCCCGCCTGTTCGATTGTAATGAGATCCTCGACCGATTCTACGATACATATGGTCGACTTATCCCTGAAGGGATCACAACATATAGAACATGGATCCTCATCGGTTATATTGCCACACCTGCTGCAGGGATGGAGCAAGGAATTGCATTTTGCAATACACTCAGCCAATGATTCGGAAAAGCTTTTGGGCTGCTGTAATAAAAATAGCACCATCCTCCTCGCGCTTTTCTCGCCAATTCCGGGAAATCTCTCAAATAGACGTATTAAATCCTCCAATGCCTTTGCCAAAGCCAATTAGGTCACCCGCTTCACAAAAACTACATGAGCCCCGGCATGCCAAAACCTGCGCCAAACTTGCTGAGCCTTTCGTTAGCCAACTCCTTGCTCTTTCGTTGAGCGTCATTGATGGCCGCCAATATCAAATCTTCCAGCATCTCTACGTCTTCGGGATCGACGACATCCGGTTCGATGGATATGGAAAGGAAATCGCCCTGTCCGTTGCACTTTACCTTTACCACTCCTCCTCCGCTTTCGCCTTCGACAACTTCCTTCGCGAGTTCCTCTTGAATCTTCATCATCTGCGCTTGCATTTTCTGGGCTTGTTTCATAATTTTGTCCATATTCACAACTAATTACCTCCTTTAAGTTCTCTTTTTTTCATCCAACTTTTCGTGACAAAGCGTTCTTGTCTTTCTCTTTCATTTAAGTAAAAAATTATCTGCCGCCTTTCCGCTTCAAGCTGTGGTATAAGGTTTTGTTCCATAGTGTTTATCTTCAAAAGCGTTTTTTTCAACTCCCTCTCAAGCGATCTCAATTTTACATGTAAATTTATATACTCCCAAAGCAGTTCTTTGGCCTCCGCCAGATCTTGTATCAGTAAATCCACATAAAGGGAAAATAACATGGGATCGTAAAGTTGTGAAGTTGCCGGGAACCCGCCACTGGGAAAAAATGAAGGGTATTTGCATCCCATCGCTTGATTAATGCTCCTATCAACCTTATTTAAGGGTATGCTTATTCCAAGGAGCGATATGGAAGCCTCTCCATCGTGCAATCTGGCCAATGCATAGGAAGAATATATTTTTGCACAACTTTTTAAAAATGTCTCCCTTACCTCTCTGAATTTCTTCCTGTCGCTTTCAATCATTTGCAAAAGGGCATCCCTTTTTTTCTCGAGGATCTCCTTCCCTTTTTTCATTGATGAAATTGTTCGTTTAAGCTCTAACAATTGATCCCTGGTCGGCGGCCTTCGGCTCATGCCTTTGTTCCCCTTTTAAGCATTACTTCATCTATGAGATTTACAGGCAATCGATGAAGTTCGTCTTTGGGCAAAGTCAGGAGACAATTCCATGCATGTTCCAATGTTTCATCCAGGCTTCGACGTCTCTCCCCCTGATTTACGAATTCAGATTCAAATTTCTCTCCGAAACTTAAATACGACATCTCCGTAGGCGTGAGTCCCTCTTCGCCAATAATGGTTTTCAGTCTGACAAGATCCTTAAAACGCCCATATGCTGCATAGAGCTGGTCGGATAGGGCGCGATGTTCCGGAACGGTCGAGCCCTCCCCTATACCCTTGTTCATTAACCTGCTCAAACTAGATAATACATCTATGGGAGGATATATCCCTTTGCCGTGAAGTTCTCTGTCCATGACGATTTGCCCTTCGGTTATATATCCTGTCAAATCCGGTACGGGGTGGGTCAAATCATCATCTGGCATTGTAACGATAGGTATTTGTGTAATGCTGCCTTTGATGCCTGATATACAACCTGCTCGCTCGTAAATGCTTGCTAAATCAGAATACATATAAGAAGGAAATCCCCTACGTCCCGGTATTTCTTCTCGTGCTGAACTTATCTCCCTTAGGGCTTCACAATAATGTAACATATCGGTCAGAACTACAAGGACATCGTATCCCTTCTCAAAAGCAAAATACTCTGCCACTGTCAAGGCCATTCTTGGGGTTAATATCCTCTCTATTGAAGGGTCTCCCGCCAGATTAAAGAAAAAAACGCCTCTATATATTGCACCGCTCTCACGAAAGGCTTCCCTAAAATAAGATGCTTCCCTTTGCGTTATACCCAAAGCAGCAAATACTACCATAAATGGCGACGAATCCGCAGAGGTCGCAGGCGTTCGAGCGTACTTTACTATCTGGGCCGCTAATTTATCGGCCGGTAATCCGCTCCCCGTAAAAATGGGAAGTTTTTGCCCTTTAACTAAGGTGTTCATCAAATCAATTGTCGATATCCCGGTCTCAATAAATTCATGGGGGCTTTTGCGACGCCAAGGATTTATCGCATTGCCCTGGATAGGGGCCCATTTTTCGATACATGATATAGGACCTTCTCCATCTATAGGCATTGCTCTGCCGTTCAATATGCGCCCCTGAAGAGCTATACCTAAAGGAATCTTTACGACATCCCTTTCTAGCCATACTACCGTATTATTTGGTGCTAGCCCCATCGTTTCACCAAAGACCTGGATGACGCATAGGTCATCGACAATTTGCAGTATTTGACCGTAATCTTCTCCAAAGTTGGACTCTATCTTTACTATTTCCCCTATACCGCCTCTCGCAACCTTGCTCACAAAAAGAAGGGGCCCTGCTATCTTTTCAACGGTCTTGTAACCTTCTTTTAAAAGCTTCATCGTCACTACACCCTTCATCTATATAAGATCTGATAATTCCTCTTTCAGCTTTTTAATATATGAAGTCAAGCTGTTTTCGTAATCTTCAGTATTTTGAGATCTTAATTTCATTAAGTCCGCAACAAAAGCAAATTGAGAATCTATCTGTTCGAACAACACCCCGCTATTAAGAGCCCCTCTTATCTGTTCATCTAACAACTTTAAAGTGTTTAACATAACAAGCTGTCTGCCAGAATCACAATAGGCGTCGTTCGGATCAAAGGCGTTCTGCTGCAGATAGAATATGTTTATCAGCTCCGACAATTTAAGTATCCACTTTTCTTCCTCGGTAAGCCCGTCTCTGCCCACGATCTGAACCATCTCCTGCAAAGACTTGCCGTCATGTAATATGTTGAAAACAAATTCTCGCAAGGGAACCCAATCTTCGGATATTTCCCTTGTAAAATAACGATCTAGGTTCTCGTGATATAAAGAGTAACTTTGAGCCCAATTGATGGATGGAAAATGCCTTTTTGTAGCCAGCCCCTTATCCAGAGCCCAGAAACACCCTGAAAGGCGTAACCCCGATTGCGTAACGGGCTCGGAAAAATCGCCTCCCGGGGGTGATATAGCGTTTATGACGGATATTGAACCGTTGCGCTGAGGGCTGCCAAGGGGCACCACATTTCCGGCACGTTCATAGTAACGGGCCAACCTAGAGGCTAAATAGGCGGGATATCCCTCTTCTCCCGGCATTTCTTCAAGTCGGCCTGAAATTTCTCTCAACGCTTCAGCCCACCTGCTGATGGAATCCGCGATAATTGCCACATTGTACCCCATATCGCGATAATATTCGGCGATTGTCATTCCCAGGTATATACTTGCCTCCCTTGCGGCAACAGGCATGTTGGACGTATTTGCAATCAGTATCATTCTGTCCATCAGGGGTATTCCCCTGCGTACATCCGTTAACGAAGGGA
The DNA here is from genome assembly GCF_002433005.1 of Acetomicrobium sp. UBA5826. Lineage (GTDB taxonomy): Bacteria > Synergistota > Synergistia > Synergistales > Acetomicrobiaceae > Acetomicrobium. The sequence goes on from NZ_DJHF01000017.1 coordinate 196,236, forward strand.
ACTCCTCGAGAACTTCCGTCATCTCGTTACCGCGTTCCCCACAGCCAATGTAAATCACTATGTCCGCATTGGCCCACCTTGCTATGGATTGTTGTGTAACTGTTTTACCCGTCCCAAATCCACCAGGAATCACAGCTGTTCCCCCCAAAGCGAGAGGAAAAAAAACGTCCAATATGCGAGTCCCCGTCAACAACGGCTTGTCTAAATCGAGTTTTCTGCCGACCTTTCGGGGTGTTCTTATATTCCACCGCTGAAACATCTTAACTGTCGTTTCACCGATTTTACATATTACATCGTCCACAACATACTCGCCCTTCGGTGCCATCCAACTGATCGTGTTGTCTTTGCCCCTAAAATCCAAGGGGGCCATTATAAAATGTTTGATGCCCTTTTCTTCAACTTCTCCCAATATATCCCCTGGTCCAACGTCATCTCCCCTCTGCAGGCGGGGTATAAAATACCACTTTTCGCTGTCGTCTACGGCATCGATATGCGTGCCTCTGGATATATAGGGCGACTTTTTGCCAAGCCTTTCAAGAGGGCGTCCTATGCCGTCTAATACCTGTCCCAATAACCCGGGGGCTAACTTCATAGATAACAACTCTCCGGTAAATATCGTATGGTCGCCAATTTGAAGGCCCGTAGTATCCTCATATACTTGAATATCAGCGACATCCCTTCTGACGCGTACCACTTCGCCAAGCAACCTTTCGCTGCCTACATACACAACTTCATATATGGAGGTATTGGCAAAACACGTAGATGTGACGACTGAACCGGAAATTCCCTTAATATATCCCCTATTGTCCTGCAACTAGGCTCTCCCCTTCTCGTAATAACGTTGGAAATTTTACCCATGCAGGAGCAACTGAGCGTTCTGCTAAGATTCGAAGCCTTAGTGGCATTCTGGCAAACCAATCTTCCTCCACGACGATCACAGCTACATTCTCCGACATGAGTTCTCTCCATATCAAATACACATCATTGGGATTCTCGCATATTACGGATCTGAAACCGAATAATCTCCATAGATCAGTAAAGATCTCCTTGCCTAAGGCGATTACTTCGAATTCATCGGTTATATCTTTCATAATAATAAAATTCCTCCCAAAAAGATCACTTTACAGGGATTAGCCGGCCTATGATTTCATCTGGATGTAAACCAAAGGCAATTCCTATGGCAATCATGTTTAAGTTGCTCCACTCCGCCAAAGCTTTTGCAATATATCCAAAAGGAACTTCGAAACCGAGAGGATCCCTGCGAAAAAGCGATACTTGCCATATCCAAAATTCCTTTTGGAGATGCCATTGAAATTCGTGAAACGTCATAAAAGCCCCTTTGCTTATTGCCCTTCGCCATGGAGTACCCTGTACGGCTTCAGTTATAACTTTAGCCTTTGACAAAACTTTATCGTCAATCCACGATCCTCCTGGCAAATATCCTACGCGAGTTTCTTTCGTCTGCATTCCGGCTCTTTCATGGATCCAAAGATTTAAGTTCCAAAGATCAACTAGCCTTCCCAAAAATTCTTTAGCTATTGCACCGTTCTTATTTTGATATTTAGAAATAACGTCCTGATGGTATTTCAGATAATTTAATAGCAGTACTCTTTCGGCATTAACTAAATTTCCCGTGCTCTGCAAAGTTACCAAAGCCTCATCTAATATCATCCCATAGGGATCACCATACAAATAAATCCATTTTCTGGCTGAACTAATGTCATCTGCCTCCCAAACGTTCTTAAAAAAATCCCTTGAAAGATTCCCATATAAATGCCATAGGTATTCCTCCGACTGACCGCTCCTATCGCTAGCAAATCGTCTTAAAATTATGCGAAAGTTATGAAGATCTCCCCTGCTTAATATTACAGACATCAATTCATGAGGTTCCCCTTCTGCTTTTAAATGAGCTGATCTTAAACGCTTTGTTATCTCGAACATTATTGCAAGCTCGATCTTGCGCAAGGGCGAAAAAAGCGAAGAAAGTATCTGGGAACGGTAACTTTCGCTGTAACGGCCCTCTAAAAATTCCGATTCCAAAGCCTTAAAGTCGCCTCGAGCTAGGGCGCACAGCTCATCCCATTTATAAAATCTGGCCGCCCTCGCTCTGAGGGCGGCACATAAGTAGCTATAATTTTCGCTATGCCCTCTCAATCTCCTCCAGAAGAGGAGACATGATCTCCCCAATCCTTTGTCGGACGAGGGGTGTGAGTTTCCCAAATCGACTTTTGATTGTATTTTCGACAATTCTTTCACCTTTTTCGTCGACCACTATGGGCCCTCCCCAAAAGTCGGAGTTGCCAGCGAATACAATGCTGTAGAATTTCGACAAACCTTTAGCTATCCCCTCTTCCTCTCTAGAGAGTTGAACCGTAATCTTATCGTCTGATATTGCTTCAACCGCTTCGTCGATGAGGGCTTTTAGCATCTTGGCGTAATGTGATTGTTCTTTTCTGGCATCTTCCGTCCTTTGTTTGACCCTCTCTTCGATGGAACAAAAAAGTGCGTTTGCTTCTCTGTTTATTATATCCTTTCCCAACTTAATTGCCTTAAGCCGAAAGAGGGTCAAACGCTCCTGTACTATCTTTGAATGAAGCTTTTCGATCTCACCCATTTCCCTTTCAAGTTTCAACATTTTAGAGGCAGCTATATCGGCCAATTCTTCCTCTATCCGTCGCTTATAGTCCTTTATGCGTTCATCATATTCCCATTTTAGGTTTTCCTTAAATTTATTGAGTTCGTTTAAATCCATGGACGGCCTCTTCGGTTCTTATCCTAATTGCAATATCAGCATTATAGCTACAACAAAACCTAATATTACCATAGTTTCAGGAATGGCCTCAAGTATTATCATTATGGCAGACGTTTCGGGCTTCTCCGCAACTGTCGCAGCGCCGGCACTTCCTATTTTCGCCTGAGCGTAAGCTGTAGCTAAGGCCGGAATCCCTACTGCCAACGCGGCAGCCAGCCCTATTAAGGCTTTCTCCAAGCGGTTCCCCTCCTTCGTTTAATAGGTCTATACTGCTTACCTTTGCCTTCGTAAAATTTACCAAAAAACTCGACATAATGTAAACGGGCCGAGTGCAATACCGATCCAGCTATAGCTATTATTAAATTAAGCAAGTGTATCAGGACGGCCAATAAAATTCCAAAAAAAGTCACTCCCAACACATCCACGAACTTTGTCGCTACCATAGCCAATATGGCAGAAGATAAACCTATAGCCGCAATTCTTATATAACTTAATACGTTACCCACAGAACCAATGGTTTCCACAAATCCCGACAGATTTCCTCCTTTAATCAATAATGCAAGGCCGGTCACCAGAAGTGCAACGACAAAAGGTACCAGGTTGAGCTCAATTAAATTAAAGTAACCGACTACAAACAATACGATCCCCAGCAGCGTAAACAACGTTCCCAATCGCTCATATGTATGATGTCTGTTCTTGTATTTGACTCCTTCATATGCCCCCAAGGCCAAACCTAAGATAACGTGCGCAACACCCAAAGAAACGGTAAAAACCATGACAGGAATGATGCCATGCGTTCTCTCAACCCATAGAGGTTCCATATGAAATAACCTGTGGCCAAGATCACCAAAAAATTCCCCATATAGGAATCCCCATATGATGCTCATTACCGATATGTTTATAAGTATCTGCGAAACGCCTTTAAGGATCGGATTTTTCCACCTGAATGCCTTTAAGCTAAACAAGCCGATAAGGAGAAAAATCAAGCCATAGCCAATATCGCCAATCATACAACCGGCAAAAAGAGGAAAAAATATGGCTATAAAGGCAGTAGGATCCGTACTTTTATAGCCGGGCATGGGCATTAATTTAAGAAACAGTTCAAATGGTTTGGCCCATCTTGGATTGTCCAGTAAAATGGGCACTTTAGGCCATTCACGCGGCTCGGGTGATCTCCATGTAATTAAAACTCTCTCTCCAAACCTATTTTTCAGCGATGATTTTACCTTCTCGAACTCCGACGACGGTATCCATCCCGTCAAGGTAAAAATTTCCCCTTCGCTCGATAGTCTATTTTCTAAAATTAAAGACTCCAACCTGTCATCAATTAATATATATAAAGCCGCTAAACGGGGACCCCACTCTTCTTTCGTCGAATCCAGCGTCTTCTTCGCTCGCTCCAACCTCTCCGGCAACCACTTAAGTTCCATTTGGGCCGCCATAGGGGATTCTATTGCAGACTCACCCACAATTGTCTTGGGCATAGTGTAGGAAATACATCCGAATTCGTCCATAATTTCATGAACAGCAGAGATTTTATCCTGATTCACACTAAGGGCCATTATAGAGATGTTTTCTCCCTGGGAAAGCAACTTGTGGTTAAAATAAGGCCTTTCCACAACAGGAGTCGCGGAACGAATTTTCCTTTCAAGCTTTTTCAGTAACCCGCTTATCTTGCCAGTTTCTACCAGCCAAAAGGATATTGCTTTCCCTCTTTTTTTCTCCTCAGTAAAAAAGTTATAGAAATGGTTAGCTATATAATGAACCTGCTTAAGGGCAAAAATTGATTCCTCAAATGCCCTAATCTCGTGAGCCATTTCAGATAGGCGCCCCTTAAATTCCACTAGACTTTTTTCTATTTCGTCTAAGGCTGCCATATCATCTAGATGAACAGCATTCCCTATAGATTCCACGAGATCCTGGGGCAGGCTACTCCAATCGTTCCAACCAAGATCTTCTAAAAGGCCCAATATGCCAGCCCGCAAAAATTTCATCTTTTCGACCATTGGTTCATCGGCTATTTGCCTGTATTCGACGGCCTCTTCGATTTCCACGTGAAAAACCCCAAGGTCACGAATATGCTCTATCAAATCTTTGCTGTCCCTTTGCAGGCCTATTATCTTGAGATGGATCATTTCTGCTATCAAATTTCATTCATACCCCTTTTCCAATCCTCAATATTGCCTTCCTCTCCGCTTCCCCTGTCAAGGTTTGGCCATAAATCCTGCGATATTTCCGATATAATGGCATCTATTAGGCCGGGCTTATCTATTTTACCCGTCATATCCTTTGCCAAATCCTGATATTTTGTTTCCAGCTCGCGAGCCTGAAGCAAAAGAGCCTCCTCTTCTTTTTTGAGCTTTTGTCTGAAGAGCTCCATCCTCTTATCATACATTTCCTGAATTTTCTTTAAGGTTTCCTCTCTGGTTTTGTTCGCTTCGGCTATCCTCTGCTTATATTCAATTTCCAGTAAATTTTTGAAGGACTCCAACTCTTCAGCTAAATCACCGTGGATTCCGTCCTTTTCCCCATCCTTACTGTTCACCCAAAACCCCTCCCTCCATGAGAAACTCGCAGAAAGCACTTCTGTCTATTATCCCAATATATTTCCCATCCTTTGCCACAGGAAGCCTCTTGATCCTTTTTCGAATCATCAAATCCGCAACGCTCATCAAACTCGCAGAAGGGTCTACACTTATGACTTCTCTTGTCATGAATTCTTCGACTCTTCTCAGGCCGATATCATGTATCTTGTCAAAAAGGGATAATTCCCCATTATTGCTTAAAAATGTCGATGAGGTAATGGATTCAAGATAGGTTGGGAGGGCCGCTTTCAAGATGTCGCTTTCGGAGATAAAGCCAACCAAATACCAATTCCCTTCTATAACTGGCACGCCTGTAACTTTATGAATATAAAACATTTTCACGGCATCTATAACCAAATCGTCTTTCGACAAAACCGTTAGATCTTTTTGCATCACCTCTTGAGCTTTTATGGCCATTAATCCATCCTCCTATTGCATAACCCCAACTTTGTCAAAAATACCAATACCACGAACAGGGGCAATCTCATTATGCGCTTTAGCCTCCACGGTTCCTGTATCGTCCGGTACAACCACTCTAAGCCCAATCTTTGCCAGGCAACAGGAGCTCTCTTTAAACGTCCCGAGATCACGTCAAAACTTCCGCCCACCCCTATTGCAATTACACCCTTTAAATGCTTCAAGTTTCGATAGATCCATATTTCCTGCTTGGGCACCCCAAGGCCGACGAAAAGTATCTTGGCCCCGCTTTCGTTGATCAATTTACAAATATCAGAATCCCTCTCCTCAGAAAAGTAGCCATGATGAAAACCTGCTATTTTTAGGTTTGGGTAGCTTTCATTGAGGCGCGCCGAGGCCTTTTCGACCACATCTTTGCTGCCCCCCAGTAAGAATATGGACATACCCCTGTTTTCTGCCATTTCACACAAATCGTTCATAAAATCGATGCCGGCTATTCGTTGCTGTATTCTCACGCCCAATAACCTAAATGCCCAGACTAACCCCATTCCATCCGGCAAAGACAAATCGGCGGATTTTACAGCTTCTCTAAGCTCATAATCGTGTCTCGATCTTTCGGCAACTAAAGCATTGGGGGTAACGATCATGTAACTTTTATCATCTTCTTGACTTGCCCAGAATATCACTTTATTTAAGACATAATCCAAAGAGACGTTATCGACGAATATACCCCATAAAGATGGTCTGCGCTGATCCTTGGGTGCAGCATTTTTTGCGACATAAATCAGAAATGCCACTATTCCTGCCGCAAGAACGGTCATTGATATTTTCAACCCCCATGGCGATGGGACAAGCTGAAACAAAGCCACCGAGGTTCCTATGGTCATACAAAAAGCCGCGACCAACCTCACAGCCTGAGGGTGATCTATGCCTCGAGACACTAATTTTTCATAAAGAGAGACATTTCTCCAGCGGGCACTATCGGCAAAAGCCTTTCCAACAAAACCGAGAGAGGCTTCCATTAGCGGCAATGCAAATAGCGACAGAGGCAGCAAAATAGTCGCAAAAGTAACGCCCTTGCTAACCCCTATGAGGGATGTACCGGCAATAAGGGTAGACCAAAAATACACCAACGGATAGCCTAACCTCCGATAAGTATGGCCAATCCTACTCCAAAATATAAGACAGAGCGATATCCCGGCAAAGGAAATCCACATAGAATCTTTTAAGCCTTGGTCCAAAAAGAAACTGACACCCCATAAAAGCACCCACGTTATAGCCATCAGGTGCCCTGATAATCCCGATATTTCATCGACCTCTGACAAAAAAGTCTGGCACAATAGCAACCAAGTCGCCGTAGCAATTATTGCCACACCTGAAGACAGATAGAAAAAATTTTCATTGCCCAAAGTTATGAATTGTATTCGCGGCCCCTCAAGGGCAAATGCTATAGCTAAGGCAATCTTCAAAAAAGGCCAAAACGGTGAAGAATACAACCTTTCCGCAGTAGCCACAACTGCGAAAATAATCCCAAAAGCCATTATAATGGAGGAGGTTTTTGTCCCAATTACAAGGGACAATAAAGACATGCTGGCAATCATAAGCATATCTCTTGTATAATCCCATTGGTCAGTCGTCAATCGTCTTTTTGTGATTTTTTCAAAGATCAAGCAAGCCAAAGCCGTAACTGCGATCAAGAGATAATCTGTGTCCATCTGAGATACACTCCTCCTTCGACTGGTTTGTTTATTAATTTTATCATGAAAGGGTCGGTGTATAGAATGAAGTTAAAGAAAAAAACAATTTCTTCAATATTTAGAAGTTTTTTAAAGATTTGTCTAGCCTGCTCGATAATAACCCTTATTTTGCCCTTCAATCGAGCCTACGGTTCATCGGTAGAAAAACTTGCGACGGCCTTCACTAAAGAACTTACTCCAGAGCAAGCTATTATAATCGTCGACAACCCACCGACGGATGACGGATATGTGGGTCATTTGTATGTAAACTTAAAGGGGGCAGTTTTAGAAGGTTTAAGGATCGATGAAATATCACTCGAAGCAAAGGACGTATACTTTAACCCTCCAGCAAAATGGGATGAAAAACTGCGCCCCCAAAAAGTAGCAGAAGTATCATTTGAAGCCCGATTGCTTGAGGACGACATAAATAAAGCTTTAAAAGAATACGAACTAAAGGACAAAAAATGGAGCAACTTCAAGTTCGATTTGAGAGATGGCCAGATTGTCGCCATTGCTGTCTACGAGCAACCCCTGCTTCTTTTTAAACTCAACGTGCTGGTCAAGCTATCGGGTAAACTGGAAGTAGTCGATAAAGATAAGATATATTTGGTAGATTACAAACTTTACGCTGACGGCTTCCGACTTCCCGAACAGGCGACACGCGATCTCGTTGAAAATGTACAACCACTTCTTGACTTCAGTGAGTTTATGTTTCCCGTTAAACTGGACTCTGTCTATAATGACGAAGAAGCCCTATTTATACGCACTAAAGGAAAACCTGAACCATTTGACAATGCCCACCAATGGACTTACTCCTTAGCTAGCGAAAGTGCCGTATCTCGGTAAGTCCTTTCATATAAGGTACCAATGCATCGGGGATTTTGATCGATCCATCGGCCTGCTGATAATTTTCCATTATCGCTATGAGACACCTGCCAACGGCTATGCCTGAGCCATTTAAGGTGTGAACGAAGCGTGTTCCCTTCGCACCCCGAGGTTTATAACGCGTATTCATGCGTCTGGCTTGAAAGTCTTCGCAATTACTGCAAGAACTGATTTCCCTGTATGTATTTTGAGAGGGCAACCATACCTCCAGGTCATAGGTCTTGCTGGCAGCAAATCCCATATCGCCGGTACACAAACATACGACGCGATAGGGAAGTCCTAGTCTTTTCAACACCTCTTCTGCATTTTGAGTGAGCTTCTCCAATTCATCGTAACTCGTCTCCGGCGTGCATATTTTTACAAGCTCTACTTTATCAAATTGATGTTGTCGAAGCATGCCCCTCACATCCCGACCGTGACTGCCTGCTTCTCTTCTAAAACAAGGCGTGTATGCAGTATAATAAAGGGGCAATACGTCTTCATCCAAGATTTCTTCGGCGTGCATATTGGTAAGGGGGACTTCGGCTGTAGGAATCAGCCATAAGTCATCGCTGTCGCAATGGTACAGATCATTGGCAAACTTTGGCAATTGTCCCGTTCCCGTCATGGTTTTCGAGTTCACGAGGAAAGGGGGTTCAAATTCCAAGTAGCCATGTTCGCGCGTGTGCAAGTCCAACATGAAATTTATAAGCGCCCTAGCCAGACGCGCTCCATATCCTTTCAATACTGTAAACCTGCTTCCCGCCAACTTTATGCCGGCCTCAAAATCCATCAAACCCATCTTTTCGCCCAGTTCCCAGTGAGGTTTGGGCTCAAAGTCAAACTTTGGCAGTTCACCCACAGAACGCACTACAACATTATCTTCATCCGATTTGCCGACAGGAACGGATTCATGAGGCTTATTAGGGATCTGGAGCAATAAATCTCTAAGATTTTCTTCGATATCCTGAACTTCTTTGTCCAGGACTTTGATGTCTTCGTTGATATTTCTTATTTCTTCCATCAAGTCAGAGGGGTCTTCGCCCTTAGATTTTAATTTAGCGACCTCTTTGGATCCTTCGTTCCTTTTTGCTTTTAAACCCTCTACCTCAATTAACTTCTGTCTGCGCAAAGAATCCAGATCTAAAAGTTCATCAAGAGGATATTCGTAGCCTCTGTTTTGGAGCATCCTCCTTGCCTCATCCGGATTTTCTCTGATCCATTTGATATCAAGCAATTTGAGTACCACCTTTCTGATTACGTATCTGAGAGAGCAAATTGACCATTTCTAAAGCCGCCAAAGCAGCTTCTGCGCCCTTATTCCCGGCCTTGCTGCCTGCCCTGAGCAAGGCTTGCTCCAGATTGTCGCAGGTGAGCACGCCAAAAACAACTGGTATTCGTTGTTCCAGTGCAATCTTTGCCAAGCCCTTCGAGACCTCTGAGGCCACGTAATCGAAATGAGGAGTATCTCCTCGAATAATTGCCCCTAAAGGGACAACTGCGTCGTAGTCGCCCGATAGGGCCAGTTCCTCGGCTATCAAGGGCAACTCCCAAGCACCGGGAACCCAATATAAATCGACATCCTGCGGTCTGACACCGTGCCTGAATAAAATATCCTTGGCCCCTTCGATTAATTTATTTGTTATCAACTCATTAAATCGAGAGGCCACCAATGCTACCCTTTGGCCTTCTCCTATAAGATTGCCCTGAAGAACACGCATGACATCATCCTCCTAAGTTATTGTTATAGATCTCGGTCTTCTATTCAATCAAATAGATGCCCCAGTTTTTCTTTTTTAGTCTTTAGATAATTTAAGTTATAGGAGTTTGGCTCTACCTCGATAGGTACCCTCTCGATAACCTCCAAGCCATATCCCTCTAAACCAATAACTTTTTTGGGATTATTAGTCATTAGGCGCAGCTTTCTTACCCCTAAATCGAAAAGTATCTGTGCGCCAACGCCATAGTCCCTTAAATCGGGGCTCACTCCAAGCTTAATATTGGCCTCAACAGTATCCAATCCCTTTTCCTGAAGTTCATATGCCTTCAGCTTTTTATATAACCCTATTCCCCTGCCCTCTTGTCGCATATAAAGCACAATACCTTTTCCTTCCTGTTCTATCATCTGCATTGCCCTATGAAGTTGTGGCCCACAATCGCACCTCAAGGATCCAAAAACATCTCCCGTAAGACATTCGGAATGAACTCGCACCAACACTTCATCGTCTTCCTTTATATATCCTTTAACAAGAGCTATATGCAACCTGTCAGGATCATCGTCCAATATCCATCTATAGGCATGGGCAACGAATTTACCATACTCGGTGGGAAGATCCACAGTAGAAACCCTCTCAACGAGCTTCTCCCGTAAGTGTCTATAGCGTATTAAACTCTTTATAGTCGTTATTTTGAGCCCGAATTTTTTGGCAAATTCAATTAACTGGGGCAACCTTGCCATGGTGCCGTCATCGTTCATTATCTCGCATATTACCCCAACCGGCTCTAAACCTGCAAGTCTTGCCAAGTCCACCGCAGCTTCAGTGTGGCCAGCTCTTTTTAATACTCCACCCCTTCTGGCTATAAGGGGAAACATATGGCCGGGACGGCGAAAATCCGAGCTTTTAGCGCATGGATCCGCCAGGAGTTGGGCAGTGACAGCTCTATCTTCAGCGGATATCCCCGTCGTTGTACCATTTTTCGCATCGACGGAAACGGTAAAAGCTGTGCCGTGAGGGTCCGTGCTGTGCGTAACCATGGGCTCTAAATCCAATTGTCTTGCCCTTTCCTCCGTCAGGGGAACGCATACCAACCCCCTTCCGTATTTGGTCATAAAATTGATGGACTCCGACGTAACCTTCGAGGCCGCCATGAGCAAATCCCCTTCGTTCTCTCTGTCCTCGTCGTCTACAACAATTATCATCTTACCCTCTTTGATAAGATCGATGGCTTCTTCCGGTGAAGCGAAAACCTCATCTGACAGGGCCATTTTTTCCATTCCCCCTTCCATTTTCCATTAACTCCAACCGTAACGAGCTAATTTTTCCCATGTTAAATCATTTTTTTGTCTTTCTCCGCTACCGCTAAGCGGACCCCTTAAAAACCGTTCTATATATTTGCCTATTATATCCGTTTCAAGATTCACCATATCCCCTACCTTGAGATCGCCAAGGGTCGTAAGCTTTAGCGTGCTTGGAATGACACCAACAGTAAATAAATTTTCTTCAACATCTATAACCGTCAAACTAACTCCATCGACGGCAATGGATCCCTTTGGGAGAATATAACGAATCAGAGAAGGGTCGGCTTTAACTCTCAACACGATAGTCTCCGTCTTCCTCGATATCCCGCTTACAAAACCAACACCTTCCACATGACCCAGCACTATATGACCACCCAGGCGATCACCTACTTTTAAAGCCCTCTCTAAGTTTACTTTATCAAAGGGCTTTAACATGCCCAACTTGGTTACAGTAACTGTTTCTCCCATCATTTCAGCTACAAAACAGGAGCGTTCTCTTTTGACGACGCTTAAACATGCACCCGAGACAGAAACGGATTCGTTTAGGGCAAGTTCCCCTGAAATCTCTGGAGCTTCAATAGTCAAGTTCGTTACATCGCCACGCCTATCCAGGGACAACACTATGCCAATTGTTTCGACTAAGCCCGTAAACATTACATATCGACCTCCAAAAAGAGATCATCGTCCAGTTTCTTCATACCCCGTATCCTTCCAATGGGAATTTCGGACATCGATATTAAGGATAATCCCGAAAAGGCGCCCTTCCCTCGGCCCATTATCTTGGGAGCGTAGAAAAGAGCCATCTCATCGAACAACCTAGCATCAAAAAAAGAAGATAGCACATTTGGCCCACCCTCGACCAGCAAATAGTGCACGTCCATAGAGGGCAACTTGTAGACCATTTCCTTTATATCCAGGAACCCTCGGGAATCGGTAGGAATCTGCATTACCCCTGCCCCTCTCGAAATTATCTCCTCCACCTTCTGAGGGGAGGAGCCTTTGGATGTCACCACTAAAACATCGCCCTCTTTAAACACCTTGGCGTTGATAGGAATTCTTAAATGTGTATCCAAGATGATCTTAAGGGGGTGTTCTCCGTCTACATATCTTACGGTCAACTCCGGGTCATCTTTCAATATTGTCCCTATTCCTACGAGGACGGCATCCGCTTCGGCACGAAGCAAGTGAGATCGTTTGAGAGAGCTTGGCCCAGTTATCCAACGGCTGCTTCCGTCCGAAAGAGCTACATCGCCATCCAAACTCATTGCAGCTTTCAAGGTAATCCATGGCCTACCCTCTTCAAATACTTTTAAAAAACCTCTGTTCAGCCATCTCGCCTCATCGCTGAGCATGCCGGAGACAACCTCCACACCATGCGAACGAAGATATTCAACCCCTCTTCCCCTGACCTTGGGAAAGGGGTCTTCCGTTGAAATGAACACCCTTTTTATTCCCTTTTCAACTATCAAAGGAGCGCAGGGAGGGGTGCGACCATAATGTATACACGGTTCTAAATTTACGTAAAGCGTTGCCCCTCTGGACATATCCTTGGCCATTGACAAGGCCATGACCTCAGCATGTGGAGATCCGGGGCATCTATGAAAACCCATGCCAACAATTTTATCGTCCTTGACAACTACACAACCGACCCTCGGATTTGGGCTTGTCCTGCCTGTCCCCCTTCTGGCCAAGCTGAGCACAATACGCATATAATATTCATGTTGTCTTTTTTCCGATGCTTTCATTATCATTATCACCTTTTAAATACATAAGAATATGCCTTGCCAACCTTGGTCCGATATTGTCTACCCTTTCCAATTCCTCCGGAGTTTTAGAAGCTATGTGAGATACGCTGCCAAAAGCAGCGAGAAGAGCTGCCGCTCTTCTTTTTCCCACTCCGGGAATGTCTTCCAGGGCCGAACGACTATAGCGTTTACTGAATTTGTTGTTGTGCGACGAAAGGGCAAACCTGTGAGCCTCATCTCTGATCCTTCTGAGAAGATTCAACCCCGGGTCATCCAAAGGGAGCTTCAGAGGACTCCTGGTGTTGGGCAAATAAAGCTCTTCTTCCTCTTTGGCCAAAGCAACTGCATAAATGTTCTCTATTCCCAGTTCGTTTAAAGCCTTCAAAGCAAAAGAAAGCTGTAGCGCGCCACCATCTACCAATAGAAGTTGGGGCAAAGGCATGTTTTTCTCTATGAGCGACGAATATCGCCTTCGGACTATTTCCTCAATTGAACGAAAATCATCTATTCCCTCCACCGTTTTAATGACATAACGACGATATAAAGAAGGATTTGGCATACCCTGTTCGAAAACCACAAAGACTCCATAGGTCTCCCTTCCAGACAAATGGGAAATGTCGCATCCTTCTATTCTCCAAAGGGGGGAGCCTATACCCAAGATTTCCTGCAGCCTTTCGAGGGCTTTCCAAATCTCTTTATCCAAAGGATCTCGAAGGGCAAAAGAGATCTGTTGTCTGCTTAAACGCCAAAGGGCCCTTATTGCATCTCTATAGAAGGCCGCCTTCTCAAAAGCAAGAGATTCCACGGCTTCATTCATTTTCTTTCTGAGGCTTTCAACCAGTGCACTTGTTTGCCCCCTCAAGAAGAGTATTACATCATCGACCAATTCCTGATATTCCCTTTGAGTGCAAAGACCCGCACATGGTCCAAGGCATTTACCCATGTTGTACCTGAGACAGGGTCGACTTTGGACGGGAGCTTCCTTCAAATTCAAACTGCAGTTTCTCAAAGGAAAATAACGCTCCATAAGTCTCAAGACCTGTCTAAGTTCCTTTACTCTTGTATAGGGGCCGAAGTAAGTGGAGCCATCATCGGTCTTATGTCTGGTTATCTCCACTTTGGGGTAGGGATCCCTGGTAATTTTTATATAGGGATAACGTTCTCCCATTTTAAGTTCTATATTGAAAAAAGGTTGATAATGCTTTATCAAACGGGCTTCAACAATTAGGGCTTCTGCCTCCGTTTCCGTCCTTATGAAGGATATGTCTCTGATTAGCTCCACGAGCTTTCTCAATCTTGGGGAGGCAAACCCATTATGTCGAAAATATGACGAAACTCTTTTTTTCAGGGACTTAGCCTTCCCAACATACAATATCTTGTCTTCTTCGCCGTGAAATATATAAACCCCCGGCCTGTTCGGAAGGTTTCTTACCTTTTCAGATAAATAAGTTGGCACGCTTTGTTCGACTTCTTTTTTTCTGGGCATCTTATATTTTTCCATCTACCTCCGGGCTTCCTAATTCTTTGTTCTTATTATAGGATTATTATTGGGATTTTGTCATATAAGAAGGGAGAGAGCAACATGGGTTTAGTATTATATAACGACCTTACGCGACGTAAGGAGGAGTTCGCTCCTGTAAGTCCGGGCAAAATCGGCTTTTACGTTTGTGGCCCAACCGTTTACGATTACATACACATCGGTAACGCAAGACCATTTGTCGTCTTCGATGCGCTGAGACGATACATGGAATACAAGGGTTTCGAGGTCATTTTTGTGCAAAACTTCACGGATATAGATGACAAGATGATCAATAAAGCTAATCAACTCGGAATAACCGTCAAAGAACTAGCCGAACAATTCATAGAGGCCTATTTCGAGGACATTATACCATTGGGAGTAAGGCAAGCTACAATACACCCAAAAGCTACAGAGCACATTGACGACATCATTCGGCTCATATCACGCATTATAGAAAATGGGCATGCTTATATCATAGACGGTAACGTTTACTTCGATGTCAAAAGCTATCCCAATTATGGAAAGTTGTCCGGTCAAAGCTTGGAAGAACTCCAGGCAGGGGCAAGAATTGAAGTTGACGAAAGAAAAAGACACCCTCTTGATTTTGTCCTATGGAAGGCCAAAAAGGAAGGCGAGCCCTGGTGGGACAGTCCTTGGGGTCACGGAAGACCGGGATGGCACATAGAATGCAGTGCCATGGCTATGAAATATTTAGGTGATACCATTGATATTCACGGAGGAGGAAGTGATCTAATCTTTCCGCATCACGAAAACGAAATTGCCCAAGCAGAGGCGGCAACGGGTAAACAGTTTGTTAGATTCTGGATACACAATGGTTATCTATTGATAAACAAAGAAAAGATGTCCAAATCTCTAGGCAACATTCTCACCGTACGCGAGATTAGGAAGAACTTCCAACCCTTGGCCGTAAGGCTTTTCATATTGGCTGCCCACTACAGAAGTCCCCTCGATTTCTCGGAGGACTCTCTCATTCAGGCCACAAAAAGCCTGCAGCGACTTCGCAATTGTTATTCCGATCTCTTGTTTTATATGGAGCGAAGCCAAGAAAAAAATACTCCCGATACGTGGCTCGAGGATGTCGTAAATAATGGTTACAAGAGGTTTTGCAACGCCCTGGACGATGATTTCAATACGGCCGGAGCGTTGGGAGCGGTCTTTGAAGTCGTCAGAGATCTGAATAATTATTTGAAGGAAAATGAGACACTAGATAAACAGGCCTTGATCAAGTCCAAGGATTTTTTTGAAACCGTTGAGAACATATTAGGAGTTATTGGAATAAATACGATAGGAGAAGAGTTTGCCGGAACATTATCGAGCAGTGAGATCGAAGGGCTCATAAAAGAAAGGGAGGCGGCGAGAAAAAAACGGGATTTCGCAAGGGCAGATGCGATACGGAACGAACTGGCCTCTAAAGGGATAATATTGGAAGACACTCCTCTAGGTACGCGTTGGAAAAAGAAAGAACAATGATAGAGAGGTTTGCACCCTCAAATATTACAATTACTGCGTTTTGCCGAGGGTTTCGTAAAATTGGTCGGGGCTGTATTGAGCAAGCCCCGCCTTCCACGCAAAAACGGCGGCCTGCGTTCTGTCGGAAAAATCGAGTTTCTTCAGAATGCGACTGACGTGGTTTTTAACGGTTTTTTCGGACAAAAACATTATCTTAGCGATGTTCTGGTTTGAAAAGCCCTGGGATAACCAATAGAGGACTTCCATCTCCCGTGGAGTAAGGTGATCAAGTTGAGCTGTATCTTTCTCGATTAGCGAGACAGGTTTTTTGTATGTCTCAAATCTTGGATCATTATAAGGATCGGCCTTGGCCACGTTACGAATTGCCGACAAAAGATCCTCTGCATTGGAAGATTTCAGTATACACCCATATATGCATGACTTCCTCAGATTCTGCAATCTATCGTGATAATTATTCTCTTTGGAAGTCAACAAAACACACCTGAAGGGCGCAAACTCTTTGGAGAGTTCGGGGATGGGTCCAATGCTACCTTTATCCAGAAGCTCATCGTCATACACAATGACATCTGGGCGCAGGGAACTAATAACATCCCGCATCTCTTCAGCACGGCATATCTCTCCCACCACCGAAATATCCATTTCCAACTCCAATACACGCTTTATGCATTCACGATATAATCTATGCCTGTTTGCGATGACTACTTTAATAGTCTGCATTAGGTTAATCCTCCTTGGCGGAGGCGCGTGGGAATCGAACCCACCCGGGCCAGCCCTCACTGACCCACACCAGATTTGAAGTCTGGGGGCCGCACCAGCGACCAACCGCCTCCTCGATCCCTTAAATCTTATAGTCATTCCCCTTCCTTGTCCAGTTTCATTAAAAGCCTTGCTTTCTTCCTGACCCTTGTTATGGCATTCTCCATCTTTTTGTACGGCCATGACAAAAGATTCGCAGCGTCTGCGATGTTGCCGCTGATTAGGAGGGCCCTTAAAGCCTCCCTCTCCATTGACGTCAACAAATCGAACAGATCTTTCAAAAATTCCTTTTGTTTCAACTTCTCATCCACGTCCAAATCGTCCGATACTTCCGCTGCTGCGTCCAAAGAAACGTAATCCTTCGTCTTGTTTTTTCTCAAGTAGGATATCATGGCATTACGGACGCAGGTTCTTGCAAATGCGGGAAAATGCCCTCTATTTTCATCATATTTTCTAATAGCGTGATATAATCCTATATAACCTTCTTGAACCAAATCTTCTTTCAAATGTGGGTCGCCGTTAGACAGCATAGAAGCCATCTTCAACACTAGAGGCATATAATTGACAAATATTTTGTTCAACCCAATAATGCTCCTTTCATTTCATTGCCGATAGGAGGTCTGATATATGATGACGGATATTATAGAAAAACTGAAGGCCGAAAGCTACAGAAAGAACGATAACGTCGTTATTCCTTTTGAATCTATAAAAATTATATCGGAGGAATACAAGACGCCCGTCAAATCGATAGAAATAGAGCTTCTCGAAAACGGCTTAATTCCCGAACGTTACGAGAGAAACATTGGCACTTACGGAATATCCGGACAACTCATTTTATTGAAGAGCAAAATCCTTATAGTAGGCTGTGGCGGCTTAGGTGGGTGGAACATAGAAATATTGGCACGAGCAGGCATTGGATATCTCCGATTGGTAGATGGCGATCGTTTCGAACCACACAACCTAAATAGGCAAATCATTGCAACCGAAAATGATCTATATAAACCCAAAGCTCTTGTTGCTGCCAAAAGGGTTAAAAATATAAACTCCGGGATTGAAGCGGAAGCCTGTTCGTGCATGCTCGACGAAAGTACGGCCCAAGGGTTGGTGGATGGAATGGATCTAGCTATAGACGCTTTGGACAACAACCGCTCCAGATTCCATCTTTTCCAAGTCTGCAAAGAAAAAGGAATACCTGTCGTTCACGGTGCCATAGGAGGATTTGTGGGACAACTGAAGGTGGTCATGCCTGGAGAGTCGCATCCCTTGGAAGCTTTAGGTAACGACGCTCCAGACAAAGGAATAGAGGTAAAACTCGGCAACCCTCCCCAAACACCAGCCTTAATAGCTACTTTGCAAGCCAACGAAGCTATTAAGCTACTTTTAAAAAAAGAGGAGTTATTGACGGATCATCTGTTGTGGATCGACCTCGAGCACAACGAATGGATGCGTTTGAAATTATGATTACTCTTTGCATGCCTTCCCGCTACAGTAATTGCAAAGACCACGTAAAAGGATCTTTAATTTTTTAGATGCTTTTTTCATTTCTTCCAACACTTCTTCATGGGTTAACGGTTTGGCCTCCATCCCTGCAGCATAATTCGCAACGCATGAAATGGCACATACTCTCATGCCCATCTGCCTCGCCACCATGGCTTCCGGAACGGTAGACATGCCCACCACATCTGCTCCCATTATTCGTGCCATTCTGATCTCAGCAGGAGTCTCAAAAGAAGGCCCGCTGAAGGCTATGTATACACCCCGTTTTAACGATATGCCGTTATCGGACGCTATTTTTTCGCAAAGCTTCATTAATTCTTCATCGTAAAGAAAGGTCATATCCGGAAACCGCGGCTCAAAACCATCTAAATCTTTTCTTCTCAAAGGATTGACGCCCATGAAGTTTATGTGATCATATGTCAACACCAGATCGCCCGGAGACAGCCCGTAATTGATTCCTCCGGAGGCGTTGGTCAATATTAGAGTTTTCACACCAAGCATGCCGCAAACGCGTACAGGAAAAGTCACTTCATCCATGGAATAGCCTTCGTAATAGTGCACCCTCCCATTCATCGTTACGACGTAATTTTTACCTATATTTCCGCAGACCAGCTGCCCGGCGTGGCCGGGAACAGTGGATTCGGGCCAAAAGGGAATGTCTTTGTAGGGTATTACTATCGAACTTTCAATTTCTTCGACGAAATCGCCAAGACCGGAACCCAAGACTATAGCCATCTCTGGAGTTTTTGGAATATTTTCCTGCAGAAAATTCACTGCTTCAACTATTTTTTCCCTGTATGTCAAGAATGCTCACTCCTCATTATGTAATATCGAGCGCTTTAAGATCTCAGGAGCCAAAGATATGCCATCCAATTCCCTACCATCAACTCCATAAATATCCGCCAAAGTCTTCCCAAGACAACAAAATCCGTTGCAGGTCCCGAAGTTTCCTGGGCGAACCATGTCCCCATAGAATAGCAATGGAACATATTCTCTACTATGGTCAGTGCTTTTCGTGAGCGGATCATTACCATGATCGGCAGAGATAATTAATAAGTCAGTCGGTCGCATGCCCTCTATAAATGTCACGAGCCAATCGTCGAACTTGAGCAAAGCTTTAGCATAACCGGGAGGATCATTGCGATGACCGTATTTCATGTCGAAGTCAATTAAATTGCAAAATAGCAACCCGTTAAAGTCTCTATCTTGGTACTCCTTGAGGTATTCCATACATTCATCGTTATTAGAGCAGTGAATTGGCTTCGTGATGCCGCGATTGGCGAAAATGTCGTCGAGCTTGCCTAAAGTTATAACGTCATAACCGCTCATCGACAGCTTGTCAAGAAGCGTGTCCTTAGGCGGGGGGAGCGAAAAATCCCTTCTACGCGGTGTTCTGTAAAACTTCCCAGGAGTTCCTGCAAAGGGCCTAGCTATAACGCGAGCCACGCCATTTGGACCATGCAGTAAATTACGCGCTATCCTACACCATTCGTATAAGGTTTCAACGGGTACTACATCTTCATGCGCAGCAATCTGAAAGACGCTATCCGCAGACGTATAGACTATGGGGTAACCGGTCTTCAGATGTTCCGGACCGAGATCTTCTATAATTACCGTTCCCGAAGCGGGATAATTGCCCAAGATGTCTCTACCGATTGCTTTTTTAAAGCTTTCTATTACTTCGTTTGGAAAACCTTTTGGGAAAGTTGGAAAGGGTTTGGTTAAAATAATTCCTGACAGTTCCCAATGCCCCGTCGTCGTATCTTTGCCAGCCGAAAGCTCGCGCAGCCTTCCAACAGCTGCCAAAGGAGGCCACATGGCGGCCGTTCCTGGCAAATCGACAATTAAGGGCAACCCCAATTTACCGAGGTTAACCAAATTAATGCCTCCCATAGCTAAAGCCACATGATAGGCAGTATTGCTGCCTTCATCACCGTAACAATTCGCGTCAGGAGACTCTCCTATGCCGTACCCGTCTAGAATTATTATAAAAGTCCTCAATGGAAAACCTCCAATCATGGGTTAAGCTCTGGGATGGCATTTATCGTATATGTCGCGTAGCTCCAAATCAAGATGAGTATATCGTTCCGTAGTTGATATTGAAGCATGGCCTAAAAGTTCCTGTAGTGTTCTTAGATCCAGTCCCCGCCTCAACATATGAGTAGCCAGCGAATGACGCAACACGTGGGGATGAAGCCTTACGGACGGTATTCCTGCTGTCTTTCCTCTTCGCCGAATAATCCTCCACAGGTCCTCTCTATGCAGTTTTCTTCCCGTCCTTGTCAAAAATAACCAACGTTCTTCTCTCCTGTTGAGAAGTGGCCGTATGGCATCGACATAATGTCTCAACTTTTCTTTCACGGAACCAAGTAAAGGAACTACCCTTTCCTTATCGCCTTTTCCTATCACTCTAAGGGTTCCGGCACGCCAGTCTATATCTTCAAGGGCTAGAGAACAAACCTCTGAGGCTCTTAATCCACAACCGTAAGCCAATTCAAACAAAGCTTCATCTCGCCCCCCAAGAACAGATCCGTCTCTGCAGGAGGAAATCAGGCGCTCTATTTCTCCTTCGCTCAAAATTCGAGGCAACTTTTGCTCCTTAGAGGGCAATGATGGCAACCACTGTTCGCCGTCAACCCACCCTTCTATGGTCAGATAGCGATTCCAAGATCGTATAGCCGCGGCATATCGCTGCAGGGAAGCTTTGGATTTTCCTTCCGATGCCATCGCCTTTAAAAAACGTGACATATATTCGTGCCTGGGAGGGATTGGATCCAGATTTTGATTGCTGCAAAACTTGATCCATTTGGCTATATCGGTCATGTAAGCTTCTATGGTGTTTTCGCTATAACCCCTTTCCAGGCGTAGGTAGCCTGCAAAGTCGCGGACCAGCTTATGACTTTCTTCAGGCACCTCTATCATCTCCCTTTAAAATAAACCTACGCCCCCTATGTTCAAAGGGCGTAGGTTTATTTTACATTAAAATTGAGCCTAAAAGCTCTTTTCTCCGGGATAAGGGATTGCAAATAATCATTGATCCCTGCGACGATTCAGATACCACATTAACGCTGCAAAAGTTTTTGCGTCCTCAATTTTTTTGTCTTCGATAAGGCGTTGGCACTCTTTAGGAGCAACTATCACCTTTTCTATTATTTCATCTTCATCGCCATCTAACTTAGAAGGAAATATTTCCGTTGCATAGAAAAGATGAATTATCTCGTTCGCAAAACCGGGAGAAGAGTAAAAACTAGCGATGTGTTCTATATTTCTCGCATCGTATCCAACCTCTTCCCTAAGTTCGCGCTTTGCCGTCTCCGCTGGCGATTCTCCTTCTTCCATTATCCCGGCAGGTACTTCCAGCAACTCTCTTCCTGTCGCATATCTGAATTGGCGAACTAACACAATTTCGCCTTTGTCATTAACAGCCAGAATTGCCACCGCCGGAGCATGTTTGACCACTTCTCTTCTGGTTACGTGGCCATTGGACAACCTTACTTCATCGACGCTTAATTTTACTATCTTTCCACTATAAACTTCCCTAGAAGATATACATTGCTCGTCTTTATCCATGATTAAGAATTGGCCTGGGCTACGTGTTGCTTACCAACTTCCTGCCCCTTTTCAAAAGCTTTCATGTTGATCTCAAGAAGATGGGCCTTTTTCGCACCCAATATTTCTTTTACAGCTTCTTTAAGGGCATCCACTGAAGCTATATCGGCAGCTTCCGCCAAAGCCCCCAGAACTACGATGTTTGCTACCTTCTCGTTGCCCAATTCCATAGCGATGCTGTTCGCCTTCACTTTCACTATATTTATATCATCCCGCGGATCATCGTAAGTGACGAGATCTTCATTGTAAATTAAAATCCCTCCCTTTCTTAAGTTTCCCACGAACTTCGCAAGGGAAGGCTGATTCATGATGATCAGGACATCAGGAGAAGACACCAGGGGAGAAGCTACCTCACCATCGCTTACGATGACACTGCAATTAGCCGTACCACCACGCATTTCCGGTCCATAAGAGGGAATCCACATCACATTATTGCCCTCGTTTAAGGCCGCATGAGCAACTATTTGACCTAGAAGCATTACCCCTTGGCCACCAAATCCTGCTGCAATCATTTCTCTATAAAAGCTCATCCGATTCACCTACCTTAATTAGGGAGCTTAAACTCGCCCAAGGGATAGTAAGGGATCATATTCTCCTCTAGCCATTTCAAGGCTTCTGTGGGCCGCATACCCCAGTTGGTCGGGCATGTAGAAAGGACTTCCACTAAAGAAAAGCCCTTACCGTCGATCTGGGTTTGGAAGGCTTTTTTAATGGCTTCCTTTGCCTTTATTACGTACTTTGGCCTTGCCACGGTAACGCGAGCTATATAGCCCGGAGCCTCCAATGTTGCGAGCATTTCTGCCACTCTTATAGGATAACCATTTGCCTTTGGATCCCTTCCGAAGGGACAAGTGGTAGTTCTTTGCTTAAGAAGTGTCGTTGGGGCCATTTGGCCACCAGTCATGCCATATATTGCATTATTGATAAAGATAACAGTTATATTTTCGCCTCTATTGGCAGCATGTACTATCTCAGCCGCACCTATAGAAGCAAGATCCCCATCTCCTTGATAGGTGAAAACCGTCAAATCCGGCCTTACTCTCTTGCAGCCTGTGGCAACTGCAGGAGCTCTTCCATGGGCCGCCTCATACATATCTGTATTGATGTAATTATACAGCAACACAGCACAGCCAACTGGTGCTACGCCAGCTGTCTTCTCCTGGATTCCAAGCTCATCTATAACTTCGGCTACTAAGCGATGAACGATGCCATGAGTGCATCCCGGACAGTAGTGTGTTGAAACATCGGTCATTGATTTAGGGCGCTCAAATATCTTCACTTCAGCCATCTCTGTCCCCCCTATATTAACCTAGCAGTTTCTTAGCGGCTTCTTCGATCTCTTCGACCGATGGTGCCATTCCGCCGCACCTTCCGTAAAAGCTAACCGGAACCTTGCCCTGCACACCCAGCTTCACGTCCTCTATCATTTGGCCACAGCTCATCTCAACGACCAAAACGTGTTTGACTCCATCGGGAAGATCGTTAAATGGTTTGTAAGGGAAGGGATACAGGCTTTGCGGTCTTATTAAACCAACTTTCATGCCCTGATCCCTCAATTTCTTTATCGAGGACTTGGCAATTCTTGCAGTGGTCCCATATGCAGCAATTACTACATCGGCATCTTCTACGCCAACAGACTCGTATCGCACTTCTTTCTCTTCCATCCTGCGATATTTTTCTTGAAGTTTTTGATTGTGTTTCTCAAGCATCTCGGGGTCTAAGGATAAGCTCTTTATTAAAGCTCTCTTGCCTCTTTCGGCCATATATCCTATTGCCCATTCCTTCGGATCGGGAATATCGTAATTCAGTTTTACCTTTTTAAATTCTATTGCCTCCATCATCTGCCCCATGAACCCGTCGGCCAATATCATGACCGGATTGCGGTAATATTCTGCTAAATCGAAAGCCATCATTATAAATTCCGTGGCTTCCTGTAAAGTTCCCGGAGCAAGGGTCAATAATCTGTAATCACCATGGCCACCGCCCTTGGTCGCCTGAAAGTAATCTGATTGAGCGGGCAAGATACCGCCTAAACCCGGCCCCCCGCGCATCACATTTATGATGACACAGGGTAACTCCGCAGCTGTAATGTAGCTTATCCCTTCGCTCATCAAAGAAATCCCGGGGCTCGATGAGGAGATTAAGGTCCTAAAACCAGTTCCCGCTGCCCCAAAGATCATATTAATTCCGGCAACTTCGCTCTCCGCTTGAAGGTATACCCCACCAACTTCAGGCAATCTCTTCGACATGTATTCCGGTATTTCGTTCTGCGGCGTTATCGGATATCCGAAGAAATATTTACATCCCGCTTGCACGGCGGCTTCGGCAAAAGCTTCGTTGCCTTTCATTAAAACTCGATTGGACACTGATCACACCCCCACTTATTTAAGATTCTACGCGGTATACCTCGATTGCTACATCAGGACACATCATTGCGCACATTTTGCATGCAACACATCCTTCTTTGAACTGCTCTGCGGGCCTGTAGCCCTTACTGTTAATGCGATCGGAAATTTTGAGCACCTTGTTCGGACAGGCTTCGACACAAAGACCACAGCTCTTGCACTTTTCCTCCAAAACCTCAACTCGCCCTTTAGGCATTTAAACCTCACTCCTTTCCCAAGGCATTAGAATTTTTCGGGTTAAAGGCCAAATAACTGAATCTCTAACCCTTTCTGCAACTTCGTCATAATTCGAGGTCGTGGTGCTAAGATAATACAGAGGTATTTGGTCCCTCATGGAATAATTTCTTACCACCTCATACCCCGAAACTACATTTTCAACTGCTGTATCGTTTCCCAAATGGGGATTACAAATAACGCCGTCAATCGATAAACCGGAAACATTTTCGATGTTCTGTTTTAACTTTTCTATTTCCTCTTCGGTAGAACTCATAGGTCTAAAGGGATTGACGACATACAAAACCGTGTGGTCCTGTTGTTTTATCTCGGGAAGAAGTTGTGTAAGGGCTAGAGCGCCCTTTTCATCTCCACCTATATCCAACAAAACCCTTCCGTTGTCCATAATGGCATTATGAACTTCGGCACTAACAAGGGGTAAATCGCTCCATTTCGTTTCTCCCGGCGGAGTGATGACTTTATAACCCTCTTTCTGTAAAGTCGAGGCTATATCTCTTAGGCAAAAGTAAGGATTTGTGATATCGACGTCAACTATGGTAATTTCTTCCCCTTTTGCTTTGAATGCGCTGGCCAGATTTAGCAAAAACTCCGTCTTTCCCGAGCCTAACCTCCCGGTTACAGCAATTATTTTACCCCATCTATATTTCTTTAAAGCTTCATGCCTGATATTATCCCAAATTAACAAGTCAAAACATCCCCCTCACGCAATCGCAAACCATTTAAAAAGGAGCGTCCATTAACGACCTTTTTACCCTCTCGTTGCACTTCAAGGAGCAAAACAGCACCCTTTCCACATGCCACTGCGGGAAAACCGTCAACAATCTTAAATATTGTTCCAACAGGAGCAAAGACTTCATCGTTGTTGATCAGTTTTGTTCTCCAAACCTTAAGCCTTTTGTCGTTTATAAGCGTATATGCTCCCGGTTCCGGATTAAGCGCTCTGACCTTATTATGGATCTTCAAAGCCTCTTCGTTAAAATCGAAAAGGGCCTCTTCATTAGTTATTTTTGGGGCGTATGTCGCTTCCGATTCGTCCTGTTCTCTAAATTCGTAAATTCCTTTTGGAAGGGCGTCTAATGTATTTATAAGAAGTTCTATACCTCTGCAACGAAGTTTTTCGCCTAAAGTTCCGGCAGTGTCGTCTAAATCAATGTATACTTTATTTTGAGCTAAAATAGGACCGGCATCAAATGAATCAGTTAGCCTAAATACCGTGACCCCTGTGATTTGTTGTCCATCCATTATCGCTCTTTGAATTGGAGCAGCTCCCCGGTATTTGGGCAAAAGGGAAGGGTGTAAATTTATACAGCCAAACTTAGGTGTAGACAGAAAGGGTTCTTTGATCTTCTGTCCAAAATCAATTATAACTATTAACTCGGGAGAATTTAACATCAATTTATCCTTAATAATTACGTCGTCATTGATATTCTCGCTTCGCCTTACCTCTATATCCAACCAATGCGCCATCTCTTCAACATCATTCGGTTTTCGTCTTAAGCCTCTGCCTGAAGGCCTTGGCCCACTCGTTATAACCAATTCAGGATTGTATGATAGCTTCGCCAATTCCCTTAAGCACTGCGCCCCCCAAGATCCTGATCCCATATACCACATCTTCAATGTGTTACACCCTTTTTTAGCCTTTTGAATTTTTTTTGTATCATATTTCTCTTTACGGGCGACACCATATCGATTATGAGCCTTCCGTGCAAATGATCAATCTCGTGGCAAAAGGCTCGAGCCAGCAAGCCAGAAGCTTCGATCGCATATTTTTCGCCATTTTCATCGAAGGCTTCGATTTTGACTATTTCCGGCCTTTCGATATCTTCGAAGACCTCTGGGAAGCTGAGGCATCCCTCCCGCCCTGTTTGTTCTCCCCTCTTTTCTAAAATAACGGGGTTGACGAGAGTGTATTTCTTGCCTTCATAATCCACCACTGCAACCATTAAATTGATCCCGACTTGAGGGGCAGCTAAACCCAATCCGTCATTTGCATACATAGTTTCATACATATCTTCTATCAATTTTTTTAAATCGTCATTAAAAGCTGTGACGATTTTATTTGTGGAACGCAATATCGGGTTTGGATACTTTATTACTTCCAAAATAGCCACCGTTAGATTGCCCCTTTCCCGAACAAAGAGGCGCTAAAAAAACGCGCCTCTTTGTTACCGTTAGTACCAACTTGATTTCCTTTATTATAGCATACACAATTATATCATGCACACATTGAGAATGGAAGAGCTAAACTTTAAATTGATCCCTCAGAACATCCCCTATAGTAACGATTGCGCCATCTTCTTCGGTTTGTTGTACGTTATTGTTCTTGTTTTCCGTTACCCTGCTCTTCCCCTCGGCTCTTTCCTCCCGCTGTACCTGTTCTTTTTCTTCCTCCTCCAGCGCCTTAATGCTTAATCTAATCCGCTTCTCATTGGGATCTATCTCCAATATCCTGGCTTTTACCTCGTCGCCTTTTTTTAGGACTTTTGAAACGTCATCTATATGGCGTCTCGATATCTGAGATATGTGTATAAGCCCTTCTACTCCACTTTCTATCTCGACAAAGGCACCGAAATCGACAATTTTTACAACCCTAACAGTGACATCCTGTCCCTGCTGATAGCGCTCCATGATGGTGCTCCAAGGGTCATGAAGCTGCTTATAACCTAGGCTGATTCTTTTTTGATCTAAATCGATATCCAATACCTGCACTTCTATGTCCTGTCCCTTTTTCAAAACTTCCCTGGGATGATCTATATGCCCCCAAGAAATATCGCTAATGTGAATCAAACCTTCGACTCCGGGTTTAATCTCTACAAAGGCACCGAAATCTACGGTATTCGTTATTCGGCCGTGGATCTTGTCGCCTGGTGTTACGCTTTCGCCTATGACTTCCCAGGGATCCGGTTCAGTTTGTTTGATGCTCAATGAAATTTTTTCCTGCTCGGGATCGATATGCAAAACTTTTACCTTCACCTTGCTGCCCTTCTTGACGACATCGCGCGGTTTTACGTTTTTGCTCCAGGAAAGTTCGCTTATGTGTACCAATCCCTCTACGGGGCCCAAATCGACAAATGCCCCAAAGGAGGTGATGCTCGTCACAACACCTTCCAGAACATCTCCTTCTTCGAGGTTTTCAAAGAATTCTTTTTTCTTTTGGGCCAATTCCTCTTCGAGGAGCAATCTCCTGGAAAAGATCAGCCTTCTCTTCCTTCGATCCTTCTCTAATAATTTTACCTCGATTTCTTGGTTTACAAATTTAGATGGATTTACCAACTTGCCCTCTTCAGCCAGATGGGATATGGGCACGAAACCTTCAAGGCCATAGGCATTTACTATAAGCCCTCCTTTTACCTTCCGCAGTCCCATTACAGCAATTGTTTCCCTCTGCTTCAATGCGTTTTCCAGCGCTTCCCATCTTTCATCAAAAAGCAAACGCCACCTGCTTAAGAGAACTTGAGATTCCTCTCCTTGTACTACCTTGGTGACCTCTGCACGCACTTCATCGCCAATACGTGGCTCAGCGTTATCATCCACCAATATGCTATGCGTCCATTCACGCTTAGGCAAAAAACCCTCGCATTTAAAACCTATGTCGACCAGCCATCCGTCGCCGCTTTTGTCAATTATGACCCCTTCGACAACCTTGCCTCTGTGGATGTTCTCAGGTCCGTGCTGCGTAATGAGATCTTCCATTGTTTCCTGTGATTCTTGCGCGGAAGGGCCTGCCATTTCCGATTCGATATGTTCTTGCCCTTCTCGCCTTTCTTCCTCAACCATTACCAACCATCCTCCTTGACTACCTACGTGATAATAAACTAATTACTTCTTTTATTAGCCAATCTGGAGTAGAAGCTCCAGCAGCTATTCCAATTATATGCTTGCCATAAAGCCAAGATTCGTCTATCTCCTGGGGGTTAGCTATCCAAAGAACGTCGCACCCCTCCCTCTTGGCAACTTCGACAAGCTTCGCCGTATTAGTGCTGTTATGCCCGCCAATAACGATAACTCCCTCCGTATCGGCTGCCAATTTTCTTACAGCTTCCTGTCTATGCAAGGTAGCCTTGCAAATAGTATTGTAAACACGCAATTCCCTAGCCTTGGGCACTAGGGCGCTAACTACAGAGAGTAACGCCCCTTCTTCTTGTGTAGTTTGAGAAACCACGCCTATTTTATCTTTATTGGGAAAAGTTGCAACATCCTTAGATGAATTTATCACACTAGCATAAGCAGATACACAACCTTTGATACTTTGAACTTCAGGATGGTTTGGATCTCCAACGATTACAACTTCATAGCCCTCTTCGGACAGAAGACGCGCCTTCTCTTGAGCATTTTTTACCGATGGGCATGTACCATCTATAATTGTGCATCCTTTATATTTTGCCTGCTTAAGAACTTCTGGAGTGGTGCCATGAGCTCTTATGAAAACTATCGACTGAGATGGCAATTCTTCTACGCTCTCCACCAACCTAAGGCCCAAGGATTTCAACCTTTTAACTTCTTCCTCGTTATGAATTGGGCTGCCCAGGGCATAGATGTTTCCGTACTTCTTCAACGCTTTTTCGAGCTCGTCTATCGCCCTCTTCACTCCAAAACAGAAGCCCAATGGTTTACCTATTATCAATCTCATTCAAATTCACACAACTCCCAAATGTCTTTTAATTCTCCCTTTCAAATCTTCGAGAACCTCTCCTTCGTTCTCTTCCTTTAGATCATACCATAAAGCGGGTTTAAATTTCCTAAACCAAGTCATCTGTCTTCTATAAAAGGCTTTCGTGGCTTTTATGTAGTACGATAGTGCTTCTTCCAAGCTATAGACTCCCCGTATATACTTAATAACCTCCCTATATCCGAATCCTTGCATAGAATGGAAGCGTTCGTCAAATCCGTTCTTCAGCAGCCATTTTACCTCCTCGATTAGTCCACTTTGAAATTGCTTTTCCGCCCTTAACTCTATATTTTTGTAAGCTAATTCTCTAGGGCTAATTATACCAAGATAGAGGACATCGTAAGGTTTTTTTATTTTCTTTCCATGTTTATGCCACCATGAGGCAGGCTTGCCTGTCGTATGAAATATTTCAAGGCCTCGTATAATTCTCACCAAGTCGTTGGGGTGTACTTTTAAAGCCAGATCGGGGTCAACTGTCGCTAATTTATTGTACATGTGTTTTTTCCCTTTAATTTCCGCCTCTTGAAGCAAATTTTTCCTGATCTCAGGATCGCTTTCGATGGAAACCGTTAAAATTTCTCCAAGGAGAGCGCTGTAGTAAAAAGGCGTTCCTCCAACAAGTAACGGTATCTTTTTTCTTGCGATAATTCTATCGATAGCCTTGGCTGCCTCTTCGACAAAACGGGCTGCCGTAAAAGTCTCATCGGGATCGGCAACGTCTATAATATGATGTACTATGCACAATCTGTCCTCTCTTGATGCCTTATCGGTACCAATGTCCATATATCTATATACCTGCCTAGAATCGACGGAAATTATCTCGCCCGAGATAGCAGGCGCAAGCTTAAGGGAAATGGCCGTTTTTCCGACAGCGGTAGGACCTATGATGGCGACCAGCTTAATTCTGCCTCTGTTATGAAGGTGCATTTTTTCCTCCTGATGTTTCATCGACTTGGGATATCCTTCGTTAAATTACTATAATCCAAATAACTTTGAAGCAGCACCGTTGCAGCAATCATGTCCACTTTGTTTCTTTTTTTCTTGCCCGACATCCCGCTATCGCGCAAATAATTCTGCGCTAAAGTTGTGGTAAATCGCTCATCCCACAAAATAAAGGTTATATCGGGAAATTTATCCTTCAATTTATCGGTCAACTCACTGATAGCATCAGCTTCCCTGTCTTTTTTTCCGTTTGTACGAATGGGAAGCCCTATAACTACCTTTTTCACATTATGTTTTCTTATAAGCATGGCTAAATCTTCAAGCCAGCTGCCCTGGGCATTCAAAAAGCCAACCCCTTGGGCAAATATGCCAAGGGGGTCGCTGATTGCAATTCCTATACGCACGCTCCCTATATCTAAAGCCAAAATGTGCTCCAATCGACTTATACCCCCAATAATTCGGTTAAAATCCTAGGTACGGCATTTAGGGCATCTTCCAGTTTCTCGACTTCCTTTCCTCCGGCCTGGGCGACATTAGGTCTCCCTCCTCCTCCACCGCCAACTATTTTCGCAACCCTATTGATAAATTTACCGGCATGTATACCATCTCTTACAGCATCCTCGTCTGCCATGGCGACAAGAACTACCTTCCCCTCAAAAGAGCTGCCTAAAACCAGTAAAACCTTTTTGAGCCCCTTCTTGAGATGGTCTCCAACTTGGCGCAATATATCGGCATCCAAATCCTCGAATTTGCCTGTCAACACGGTAAAACCATTTACTATTTGGCGCTGAGACAGTATTTTATCACATTGCGACAAAGCAAGTTTCAAATTAGACCTTTGCAATTCTGTTCTTAAATTTTTAATTTCCTGAAATACATCGGTAAACTTCTCCTTTAAAGATCCTGATTCGACACCGGAAATTAAGGTCAATTCTTCTACAAGATCAAACAACTCTTGATAATGACTTACGGCTGCCATCCCTGCCAGGGCTGTAATTCGTCTCAAACCCGATCCTATGCTTTCTTCTTTGACTATTTTTATCAAGCCAATGTCGCCTGTAGCATTAACGTGCAATCCGCCGCAAAGTTCAGCACAATAACCTGGTATCTGAATGACGCGAACTCTATCCCCGTATTTTTCATCGAAAAATGCCTTTGCACCTATTTTCTTAGCTTCTTCCATTGACGTCTCGAAGATGTTCAACTTGATGTTGGCCTGTATAACCTCATTAGCAATTTGTTCTATTTTTATTATGTCGTCGCGAGATATTGCATCAAAATGGTTAAAATCGAACCGTAAGTAATTGGGAGAAACGTAAGAGCCTGCTTGACGAATGTGGGGGCCTAAGACACGCGTTAAGCCTTCGTGAATAATATGGGTAGAGGTATGGTGGCGCCTAATGGCATTTCTTCGGGAAAGGTCAACCTTGGCTTTCGCTTCATCATCGGCTGAAACATATCCCGTCTTAACCCTGACACGATGAGCTATAAGCACATCGTGATAGTAATATGTATCAAGCACCTCCAATTTACCCGTGGACGTTTCTATCCATCCTTTATCTCCCACCTGTCCGCCCTTTTCGGCATAAAAAGGGGTTTCAGCCAACAAGATTTCTACCTCTTCCCCTTCATGAGCTTCCTCTACCTCCAGAGAATCCTTTAATATGGCCAAAACTTTCGATTCAGCTTTATCGCTCTCATATCCTACGAATTTCGTCGGACCAAATTTAGCCAAAAGGGCAGTATGAACTTCTTTATTCGCCATCGATGCAAGCTGTTTGCTCGCAGTTCTTGCCATTTCCCTCTGACGCTCCATGTATCTCTCAAATTCTTCTCTATCGACTTCAATGCCTTGCTCTTGACATATCTCTTCGGTCAATTCAAGGGGAAAACCATATGTGTCGTATAAAGTAAAAGCTGTTTCTCCCGATAGTACTGAGCTACCGGATCTTACTACCCTTGATATCTCCTCTTCAAGCAAAGCGCTCCCCTGATCTAAGGTCCTGCTAAACCTTTTCTCCTCCAGATTAATAACAGATTCTATGGTGGATCTATATTCCACTAATTCTTTATAGTGATCGGCCATGATCTCGAGCAATTCGGGCATCAGTTCAATCAAAAAAGGCCTATCGAGGCCGAGCACTCTTCCATAACGCGAGGCCCTTCTGAGCAACCTTCTAAGGACATATCCTCTACCCTCATTAGAGGGGAGTACGCCATCGGCTATCATGAATGCCAATGCCCTTAAATGATCGGCAATTACCCGCATGGCCGTATCGAAGCGTTTATCTGCGGCATATTCGACGCCTGACAAGCGCGATACCTTTTCAATTAAAGGCAGGAACAGATCGGTCTCGAAATCAGATCTGGCCCCCTGAACAATAGATGCCAGACGCTCCAATCCCATTCCCGTGTCAATGTTTTTCTTTGGCAAAGGTGTAAGGTTGCCTTCTTCGTCCCTGTTATATTGCATAAACACCAAATTCCACACTTCAAGATACCTATCACAATCGCACCCTACAAAACATTCGGGCTTTCCGCAAGAAAACGCCGGGCCTTGGTCGTATATCAGCTCCGAGCAGGGGCCGCAAGGACCTATCGGGCCGGCAGCCCAAAAATTGTCCTTCTCTCCCATGCGCACAATTTTACTCTCAGGGAGGCCAACAACTTTATTCCAAATTTCGAAGGCTTCGTCGTCGTCCAAATAAATAGTCGCATACATTCTCTCCGGATCGAAACCAATTACTTCCGTTAAAAATTCCCATGCCCATGGAATAGCTCGTTCCTTGAAGTAGTCCCCAAAGCTGAAATTTCCCAACATCTCGAAAAACGTATGATGCCTCGAGGTCCTTCCTACATTTTCTATGTCGTTGGTCCTCAAACATTTCTGTGATGTGGTGGCTCTCAGAACTTCAGGTTTCTTCAACCCCAAAAAATAGGGCTTAAAGGGAACCATGCCCGCTATGGTAAACAGCAAGGTTGGATCATCTGGAATAAGGCTGAAACTTGGAAACCTTTTATGTTCTTTTTGCTCGAAATATGATAGAAATAGCTCTCGTAATTCCTTTCCGCTTCGCTTTATCACGATAAAATGAAGCCTCCCTTCTTTACAAGCACAAGACTTGATCTTGAATTATAATTCATTGACTGCTAATTGTTCAACAAATCCTTTCTGGCCACTTTAGAATCATGGATGACCCTTTCGTAGTCTACAGTCGTGTATTCGCCATTCCTATACACCCATTTGCCGTTCACAACTGTTCCCCACACATCCCTTGAGGTTCCCGCAAAAACAATAAAACCGGCGAGGTTTTGTAAATCCCAACCAACGTAATGGGGTTTGTCGAGATCGACTAAAATAAAATCTGCCTTCCAATCTTCCCTTATCACACCCGCCTTCGAAAAGCCCAAAGCCTTATAGCCGTTAACAGTAGCAATTTGGATTGCCTCTTTTGACCTTACCAATGTAGGGTCTTTGTGCAACCCCTTCTGGATAAGAGATGCCGTCCGCATCTCAAGCCAAGGATCCAATCTGTTGTTGCTGGCAGCACCGTCACTTCCTAATGCCACATTTACCCTTTTTTGGATCATCTGGGATAGGGGGGCAAATCCGCTTCCAAGTTTCATATTGCTGCTTGGATTATGGACAATGGTTATGTTATCCTTCGCAATCTCAGATAACCTGTCTGCGGGGAACCATACTCCATGAGCCAAAACTAAGGATGCGACATCGGCAAGTCCCGTCTCATATAAAAGGCCGATCGGATCCTGTTTTAATTCGTTTATAATATAATTTCTCTCCCACTCCGTCTCAAGCCAATGAGTATGTATCCCTGCATGTAATCCTCTGGCAATTTCCGCTATTCTTGCCAACTTCTTGGGCGAAACGGTATAAGGTGCGTGGGGACCGAGCTGAACGGTTATCATTTCATTTTTGCCATGCCAATTATCGTAAAGCTTAATACCCTCCTTAAGCTTCAACGAAAAGAGAGGATCTTTGCCGATTAAACCCTGGCAAAGTCCACATCTCACACCTATTTCCAGGGCCGCATTTGCAACTTCGTCCATGTGAAAATACATGTCACCAAAGCAAGTAACTCCGGCACTTATCATTTCTATAATTCCCAGTTGGGTGCCTATTCGTATGTGATTGGACTTGAGCTTTCCCTCGACAGGCCATATGTGTTTTTCTAACCAATCTTTCAAGGGAGCCTCTTCGCCAAGGCCACGCAACAGCGTCATAGCCACATGGGTATGGGCGTTCACGAATCCCGGCAACAGTGCCTTTTTACTTTCACACAAACATTCTTCTCTGGCCTTTATCTTCGTCCCGTGGCCTTTCGGCAATATCGATGAGATACGACCTTTGGACACTGCAACATCACATATTTCCGCCCTCTCACGATCTCCATCCAGTACTACAGCATCCCTAAAAACTATGTCAGCTTCTAAGCAACTTGCGACATTTGGGCTGTAAGTCGTCATTCTTCCCACCTTCCAAGATATTGCTCTTGTTCGGGGGTCATCTCTTCCAGTCTAATACCTAAAGCTTCTAGCTTATAGGAAGCCACTGCCCTATCTATCTCGGAAGGAACTGGGTAAAGTCCAGGTTCGAGATCGTTCTCATGAATATAAAGAACCGATAATAGCTGAAGTGCGAAGGATAGATCCATGATTTCGATGGGATGGCCATCTCCACCGGCAAGGTTTACCAGCCTTCCCTCGACCAACAGATGCAAAGATCTCCCATCATGGGTCGTGTATGTCGTTACGCCGGGGCGCGTTATTGACTTTTTAGCCGCTATTTCACCCAAATCTATACAGGATATCTCGACGTCGAAGTGACCTGCATTTGCCAAAATTGCTCCATTTTTCATGACGGCAAAATGTTCTTTTCTGATCACATTAATGTTTCCCGTGGTAGTTACGAATATGTCCCCTGTTCGGGCTGCAGTAGCCATGTCGGTTACGTTGAAACCATCCATATAAGCCTCTAAAGCTCTATGGGGATCCGATTCGACAATCGTCACTCGCGCTCCAAGCCCCGATGCCCTGGAGGCTACCCCCCTTCCGCACCATCCGTACCCGCATACGACGACTTCCTTTCCGGCAATCAACATATTGGTCAGCCTGCATATAGCATCCCATACAGATTGGCCTGTTCCGTATCGGTTATCGAAGAGATGTTTGCTCAACGCATCATTGACCGCTAGCATGGGAAAAGCCAGGATCCCCTCATTTGACATCGCCTTCAGCCTCTTAATTCCTGTAGTTGTCTCCTCACAACCGCCCTTTATATAAGGCAGGAGATCGGATCGCTCCTTGTGAATAAGCGTCACCAAATCTCCTCCATCATCTATCAATATTTGTGGAGACCAGGCAAGCAGGGCATGCAGGTTACCATAATATTCGTCCATTGTCATTCCGTGCCAGCTGTAAACCCTTATGCCGTTGGCGACCAGCGCTGCGCAAATATCGTCCTGTGTTGATAGGGGATTGCTCCCGGCAGCCATGACTTCGGCACCCAAAGCCTTAAGAGCCATCAGAAGACACGCCGTCTTCGCCTCAAGATGCAGGCAGGCAGCTACCTTGACACCGTTTAAGTGGCGTTCTGGTTTAAATTTCTCTTGAAGAAGCTTTAAAACAGGCATAAAATTCCATGCCCATGCAATCTTTATTTTGCCTTGGTCTGCCAAAGCTGGATTTGCTATTCGGTATTCCTCCATAATATTATCCGCCTCCCAGATTTGTTATTTCGTTGCAAATTTTAACGTCCCTTTCTCCATTTTCCAATTGACTCTTCGGCCTTCTTTATATCTTCCAAACACAAAGACTTGGAAGCCGCTTCAAGTATCGATCTTTTATAAGGTTTCTCTAGTATACCAACTTCTGTTACTATGCCAGAAACCATGTCGTTTGGAGTAATGTCGAAGGCAGGATTCCATACGGAAATATCATCGAGGAAGATTTTTGCACCGCCAAAGGAACGCACCTCTTCGGGTTTTCTTTCTTCTATCGGTATGGCTTCCCCATCGACCAAATCCATATCTATGGTGCTCCTTGGAGCTGCCACATAAAAAGGAATTCCGTGATGACGACATAAAAGGGCCAGATTATAAGTACCTATCTTATTTGCCGTATCGCCATTTGATGCTATTCTGTCGGCACCCACTATTACAAGATCCACTCCGCCCTTTTTCATCAAAAAGGCTGCCATGTTGTCGCATATCACAGTTACATCCAGACCTTCCGTCCATAGCTCCCAAGCCGACAACCTGGCTCCTTGGAGCAAAGGCCTTGTTTCGTCGCAGTAAACCCTTATATCCTTTCCTATAGCCTTGCCCATCTTTATGATTCCAAGAGCTGTGCCCACAGCTCCCGTGGCAAGGGAACCTGCATTACAATGCGTTAGAACATTACAACGTTCAGGCAAAAGGCTTTGACCATAAAAGGCGATTAAGTTCTCTATTTGTATTTCTTCTTGGTGAATTTTGTTAGCTGTTTCAAGCAAATGATCTTTTAGCTTTGCTTCGACCGATTCGCTGCTCGAGTATTTGCAATCTGTCGCCTTTAAAAAACTTGCCGTTGCCTCCTCCATTTTCTTAAGAGCCCAAAACAGATTCACTGCAGTGGGTCTGGTCTTGGAAAGGCGCTCAATGGCACTTTGAACCCCACAAATTCCCCCTTCGGCAGCCAGAACCACTCCATAACCTGCTGCTATCCCTATTGCCGGTGCCCCTCTAACTATCATATCTTCAATGGCTTCAGCAACATCTGTGTAGTGTACACATTTAACGTAAGATATCTCAAACGGTATTTTCCGTTGATCTAACAGATATAATGAGCCGTTCTCCCACTTTATTGGCTCGGGCGTGGACAATTGAAGTCACTCCTTGTTTTCAAATTGTTATTCTTCTTTAAAATAGATGGATGTTATCTCAGCATTGGCCCTTCCGTCTATCATACAGAGGGAAACTTCATCTCCAACCGCAACCTGAGATAGGGAGACAACCGTTTCGCTATCTTTGGAAAGGCAAGTTATCCACCCTCTAGAAAGACATTTTAAAGGTGACAAAGCATCCAGAGAAGCCGCTGCATGAGTCAGTCGCTCTTTCAAAGAGGATATAATCTTGTTCATGTTCATCGAAAGGCTTTGGGTAAGCCGCGTGATCTCAATACCGGAGGGATGAATATAGAGGTTTTTAAGTATGTTTTGTAATCTAGCCAACTGTCTCTCGCACAAATTAGATTCCTGTTGGCATTTATGTAAAACAAGGGAGAACAGCCTGGCCTTCATGTGCCTTATTTGTTTATAAAGCTCTATGCGATCGGGAAAGACGTTTTCTGCGGCCGCCGAAGGCGTAGGAGCACGCATATCGGCAGCTAAATCGGACAACGTCCAGTCGATTTCATGACCTACCCCTGTGACGACCGGAAAGGGGCAGGCCCTAATGCTTCGCACTACTCTCTCGTCATCGAAGGGAGTCAGATCGTCCCGGCTTCCTCCTCCTCTGACCAAAAGCAGGATGTCCAGCTCCTTCGTTGCAGCCAATTGCATTGCCCTAACTATATCCTGTGGGGCTTCTATTCCCTGTACCAACGTAGGAAATACGTATATTCGGCATTGTGGAAAACGTTTTTTTGCGACCTTAATGACATCTTTTACGGCAGCACCAGTTTGTGAGGTCACAACTCCAACCTTATTCGGATAAGGAGGCAACTTTCTTTTGACGCGAGGATCAAACAAGCCTTCCTTCTCCAGCCTTTTTTTTAATTCTTCCTTTGCCCTTGTTTGAGCTCCCTTTCCCAGAGGAAGGATATTTCGAGCATATAACTGATATGCACCTTGAGGAGGATAAAGACCAATGTACCCTTGCACTATCACCTCATCGCCTGCCTGAGGCCAAAGGGGAATGTAGTTAGCATTGCTTTTAAACATCACGCAAGATAATCTGGATTGCTTGCTCCCGATCGAAAAATATACGTGGCCGCTATTATGTCTTTTTATTTCGATTATTTCTCCTTTAACGGCAACGTTCCGGAGAATCGGATCCTTTTCGATCAGATCCTTTATATACAACGTAAGTTCATCTACAGATATTACATTAGATGTCTTTGGCAAATTGTTAAGCAGAGGCATTTCCCTCGACATCTTTGCCATCCCCTTCGACTTCGGCAATGGATCTAACAATCTTGCCCAATACGCCGTTAACAAAACGTCCCGAATCCTCAGTCCCGAAGCGTTTAGCCAATTCTATAGCTTCTGAAATGGCTACGGGTATGGGAACGACCTTGCTATAGACGCCCTCGAACAATGCCAATCTTATAGCCTCAAGATCGACGGTAACCATTCGTTCAGGTCGCCATCCAGTTATATGCATCCGTATTAAATTATCAATTTCAACCCTCTTTCCCCATATCCCCTTGACAAGCCAAATTGCATAATTCACGACCTCTTCCGATTCTCCATCGAAAGGAAAAAGTGCCATGGCTTCGTCGGGCGTTTGGTCATTTCTAAAATCTAGTGCATACAACAATTGTAAAGCTATTTCTCTCGCTCTTCGACGTTGCTGTTGAAGCAAAGACAAGCTATCTTGCCTCCCGTCTTAGTGTCTTCTGTCCATAATAGATGAAAAAAGATCGCTCAATTTACCGCTTATTACTAAACCGGCAATTGCCCATCCTATGAAACCGAATAAAATACAAAGGCCCAGGCCTTTTAAACCAAGTTGCGATATACCTGCTATGATTGCAACCACAGATCCCCAAAAAATTGGATATTTTCTGAGCCTATTCATCAATGCAGGGGCATCGAAGCTTTCTTCTTTGGACGTCCATGAAATCTTTACCTTCAAGCCTAGAGGGACAAAAAGGTTAACTAGTTTATCCTGCAGCTCCTTCTTAACTGCGAGATCTCCGGAATGCGGAGCGACTACGATGACGTTAGCAACACTGTCATCTCCTTGCAACGTAGCCTCTCTGGCTTTATATTCCGGCGGCATTACAGTATTTGCCAAGGAAGTAATAGCCTCCTTCGATAGCCAGAGTTCCCCCAATTTGCCCCGACGCCACAGATATTCCATATCTTATATGGCTCCTTTTAAATATTTAATTTAATCTGCAAATCCAAGTATCCTGTATCGAAGTTGCTGCTATTGGATATTATCCGCATATTGATCCTGTTGCTTATTTTCCGCAAAATGGATTCCCTGCACATGGACATTCACTGCTTTAACGATATAACCGGTATAATTTTCGATCTGGTTTTTTATGGCCTCTTGCACGTCCCAAGCTATATCAGGGATTCTTAATCCATACTTGACCGATATATACGTATCAACCACTACCTCGTTTGGAGTACCTTCTTCGATGGTTATCTTAACTCCGCTAGTTGGTCTTCGCCCCAAGCGCAGATTAGCCACCAATCCAGAACTGGCGGGTAAAACGCCGGAGACGCTTTTTAGAGCCTCAATAGCCATTTGTGATATTACCTCTTCCGCAATAACTACTTCGCCCTGGGGTTGCGCTTCCTCTAAAACTGGCTCTTCCTGAGCCGTTTCTTCTTCAGTGCCATACTCATTGACATTCTGAATTTCGTCATCGTATGTGTCTTTATCGGTGCCTTCCTTCAATTCGCTTAAATTTTTCTCTCTTTCTTCGTCCATAACTATATCCCTCCTTATTTATTTAATCCATCAGGGTCGATTGAAAGGCCGCAATTGGGACATATTAGGAATTCGTTTTCATCAAGAAGCATTGGATTAAACATGAACACCTGCTCACATCCGGGACAGCTCATCGATTCATAATAATCAGGCTCCACGTCTTCCACATCTGCATCTTCTTCAAAGTATTCATATAAGGCATCAACTGCTTCCTCTAAATTATTTAAATCCGTATCGAACTCGGAACAAAGGGATGTAAGTTTTTCGATCTTTTCATCTTGATTTTTAATTTTTACGTGTAAAGATTCTATTTCATTCAAAAGAGCATCAAGGAGCTCTATCCAGGCTTCTTTTACGTCTTTACATGTCTCCGGCACGGAGATTTCAGATAACAACATTTGCATCCTTCGAGCCTTTTCTTCTAAATTCAAGGCTATACCCCCTTGCTCTTATCGCGTTCTAAATATTCGCCGGTACGGGTATCTATAAGCACGACATCTCCAACCTCGACAAACATTGGAACAGTAACAGTCAGGCCCGTCTCCAGAGTCGCCGGCTTTCCTCCCCCTGAAACAGTATCGCCCTTATAGCCCGGAGGAGTATCGATAACTTTCAAGGCGACAGTATTCGGAAGATCCACTCCAACTACATTGCCTTCATAAAGCCTCAACGTAACCTCTAAATTATCGCTCAAATACATCCCCTTGTCACCAAGCAGTGTGGCAGGAATATATATCTGATCGTAATTTTCCAAATCCATGAAGATGTAGTTATCTCCTTCTTTATATATGTATTGGGCCTCCCTTTCGTCAAAGACAACCCTCTCAAACCTTTCTCCAGCTCTAAAAGAGGTTTCGATTATCGTTCCGGAATATATGTTTTTAAGCTTCGTCCTGACTATTGCCCCTCCTCGGCCCATTTTATGATGCTGATAGTCCACAATTTCCCAAATGCTGTCTTCCCACTTTATCATCATTCCCTGTCTAAAGCTATTGGTATCTACAATTTGTGCCATACGCTATCCTCCTAATGTTCAGTTTAGAGTTTTATTGATTTTATCTTATATGTGTTTTACACATTGTCAAGATATAATAATCTATAACAACTCTCTGATGATTGCACTTACCTTCTCTATGCTAAAATCATCCCTATCTATTTGTTCAATCACCTTTCCTTTTTTAAATATCACAATTCCGTTAGGAGTTCCTGCTATTCCCACGTCGGCTTCCTTGGCTTCCCGCGGTCCGTTTACCGCGCATCCCATAACGGCAACAACCAAACCATCCGGAAGCCCCTTTAATAAGGGACTTATGTCTTCCACAATTTTAGCTACATCTAAATGCTTTCTTCCGCACGTCGGACACGAAATGATCTCCACTCCTTTTTTTCTCAATCCAAGCGACCTAAGCAAGGCGTAACCGGCCTTTACTTCCTCTACAGCAGGAGCGGACAAACTTATCCTCATCGTGTCCCCAAGGCCTTGCGTCAGAAGCAATGCCATACCTGCAGCCGATTTGACCAACCCATCGGGCATTACCCCGGCTTCCGTGATCCCGATATGAAGGGGGTATTTGGGAAAATGCTTGGAAAGCAATAAATTTGCGTTGACCGTTTCGGTTATTGATGTCGATTTACAAGAAAGAATGATATCTTCAAATCCCATGTCCTCAAGCATTTGGAGTTGCTCCTTAACGGCCAAAAAAAGAGCCTTAGCCTTATTTCCTAAAGACTGCCTCATTTGGTCATTGCTTAACGAACCGCTGTTCGATCCTATCCTTATAACGGCTTTTCTCTCCCTTGCCAAGTTGACTATATCAACGAGGCCCTCCTTCGGCATATTTCCAGGGTTAATCCTAATAGCCATACAACCGGTCTCAAGAGCTGCAAGAGCTAGCTTGAAATCGAAATGAATATCAGCCATTATCGGCACTTTCGAGAATTGCAAAATATCCCTAAGGTATGGAAGGCAATTAATATTAGGGAAAGCCACCCGAAGAAGTTCACACCCCTCCTCAGCCAGCGAATCAATCTCCTTCTTACATGCTTCTACATCGGTAATTGGAGTTTTGAGCATACTCTCCACTCGGACGGGGAAACCGCTCCCTATGATTAGGTTTCCTATAGCAACCCTCTTCCGTAGTGTTGACATCTGGATCACCTGTTAAATATCCTAGTTATATCTTGCCATGTGATTAATGCTATTAAGGCAAGAAGCACCATCATTCCTATAAAGTGTACTTTTTGTTCGATGTATTCAGGAACTTTCTTACGAAAGATCATTTCGATGGTGACGAAAAGCAACCTACCACCATCAAGAGCCGGAAAGGGAATCAGGTTGAATAAACCCAGGTTCAAGTTGATTATTCCCAGGAAAAATAAAAATGTCCATACACCGCTTTTAGCTGCCTCGCCCGCCATTTCTGCTATCCCAACTGGCCCGGTAACATCTATCTTCTGCCCGCCTAATGCCCAATTTACAAGGGAGCTGAAAATGTTTTTCGTCATCTCCCATAAATATTTTAGCGAGTATTGAATGGCGGAGAGCCCTTCGTATTTTATCTGCCCAGGTTTTATCCCCAATATATAAGCTCCGGTGACAGGATCGGGTTTTAGCAATACATTCCGAAAGACGAGCCGTCCCACTTCCGGACGCTCCACTTCGATCGTTACCGGATTGTCTGCGTTGCTCTTTAAACTTGTGGCCATTTCCAACCATGTTGTAACTTTTTTGTCGTTTATAGACACAATCGTATCTCCCGGTAGAAGCCCCATCGACTCAGCAGGATAACCGGGCATGAGCTCGCCGATTCTGGCGTGTTCCATGTCTAACACTCCATGGCCCCAGAGGAAGAGGGTGGCAATAACAATTGCGAGTAAAATGTTGATTATGGATCCGGCCGCCAAAATAAGCCATCTTCGTGCGGGGCTTTTGGCGCTAAAGCTCCTTTCAGGATCTTCAACTTCGCCCTCCACAGCCTCTCCCATCCCAGCTAACCGCACAAAACCGCCTATGGGAAATGCCCTTATAGACCAGAGCGTTTCCCCTTTTCTTTTTCCATATACCGCAGGACCCATGCCAAAGGCAAATTCATGGACCTGAACTCCCAGCAACCTGGCCGAAATAAAGTGTCCAAATTCATGGGAAACTACGCACACACCTATTACTATTATGAAAGAAACAAGGGCAAACATTAAATTTTTATCTCCTTTCGCTAAAAAGGCGACATAGTTCTCTAGCTATACGTCGACCAAATTCAACAAGAGAAATCGCTTCTTCCAAGCCGTTTAAATTTGACGGTCCATTATAAGACAAAAGAACTTTTTCCAACAGAGGGAAAATATCAACTATAGAAATTTTTCCTTCTACAAAGGCTTCAACGGCAACTTCATCGGCGCCGACAATTATGGGCGGATAGGCATTCCCCATCTGCAATGCCCTCCTTGCCAGGGAGTAACATGGAAATTTATTTTCATCCAGTCGTAAAAAATCCAATGTCCATTTCTCAGTGATGGCCAATCTATGGAATAGATGCCCTATCTTTAAACGTTTTGGGTACGAAAGGGCAAAGGATATTGGAATCCTCATATCGGGCTCACTTAAAAACATCTTCACACTCCCATCGCTAAACCTCACACAGCCGTGTGCAAGGGAGTCGGGCTGAACTACTGCATTTATCTTTTCGATTGGCAGGGCGAAAAGATAACTTGCCTCTATTACCTCAAATCCTTTGTTAAGTAACGTGGCACTATCTACGGTAATCTTTGAGCCCATGCTCCAAGTAGGGTGTTTCAATGCCCTTGAGGGTGTGGCCTGCTTCATTTCTTCATAGGAAGAGTGAAGAAAGGGACCTCCGCTGGCCGTCAGTATAACCTCCTCAATCTCATTCAAGTCTTCTCCAAGCAAGCACTGCCAAAGGGCATTATGTTCGCTGTCTATGGGACGCAAGGGATCTGCAAGGGAGGCTTTTTCCATTATCCAGGGACCGCCGACTATCAAGCTTTCTTTATTGGCCAATGATACTTCTATTTTTCGATCTAAAGATGCCGATAAAGCAGCTATGGCTTCCGTTCCGGAAGAAGCAAAAACAATGTGATCCATTCCTTCGTCTATAAGCTGCATCAGTCCTTCATGTCCAACTAAAACCTTTACGCTTTCGTCATGTGCAGCGAAATTCGATGCAGCGACATCGTCGTAGATCACTACGTATCTAGGCTTAAATTCATCGACAAGTTTTTTAAGCTCCTCGATATTAGACCTCACTGCCAAGGCCCTGACGTCAAACTCTTCCGGAAATCGTCTGCAAACATCTAATGCAGCCCTTCCAATGGATCCCGTGGCACCAATGACGGCTAATCTTTTTTGGCTCAATTTAATATCACCTCAAAGGCCAGAAAGATCAATGTTGAGTTAATCAAAATGCTGTCAAACCTATCCAAGAAACCTCCATGTCCGGGTATGAGAGAGCTGCTATCTTTAGCACCCGCCTCTCTCTTGAAAAGGGATTCGAAAAGATCCCCTACCTGACCTGCAACGCCAACCATTGCCCCCAACAAAATCCACGGCACAGGGGGTATTTTATAATAATATGAAATGATAGCAGCACATAAAATGCTTCCCGAAAGACCTCCTATGAACCCCTCCAGTGTCTTTTTAGGGCTTATGTAAGGAGCAAAAGGTGTTCTTCCGAATTTGCTGCCAATTAAGTAAGCAAACACATCGCAGCTCCAGGTGCATAAAAAAAGAGAAAACAATAATTGTATACCTATTGGC
Organism: Acetomicrobium sp. UBA5826; assembly: GCF_002433005.1. Classification (GTDB taxonomy): domain Bacteria; phylum Synergistota; class Synergistia; order Synergistales; family Acetomicrobiaceae; genus Acetomicrobium. Next base: position 240,912 of record NZ_DJHF01000017.1, read on the forward strand.
CTCTGTCTAAGTAGGACCAGGAAAGACCATGGAAGGACAACCAACATGAGGCCGCTTAATACTCCCCCTACGTTTAAGAGTGCATAGCTTTTATTTATGGTGATTTTCCTGATTAATTCGATAGCCAACACGACGTACGATTGTAAAATAAGCAATAATGTAAGGGCCGTAAAGGAACACCCTTTATAGGCCAAATATATCGCTATCGCTCCTGCGATCAAGCCTATGCCCTTGGATATATGAGAGAAACTGGAGAAAAGTCCATAATATTCCCATAAAGAAATCAGGGCGATCGCCGAGGCTATCAGAAGCCAAAAAATCCCACCGATACGGATTCCCCCAAGTATGCAAGCAACTATTACGATGCCGCTAATTGCGCGTGTTTTTAGTTCTCCCATTTATGATCTGATTCCTCCGTAACGTCTCTCTCTCCTCTGATATTCTTCGACAGCTTCACGTAATTTGCCCTCATCGAATTCAGGCCAAAGGCAATCGGTAAAATAAAGTTCGCTATAAGAAGACTGCCAAAGCCAGAAATTGCTCAACCGCTTCTCTCCGCTAGTCCTAATTATTAAATCAGGATCGGGAACATCGGGAAGGTAGAGATAGCCTCTAAAACAATCCTCGTCGATCTCCAAAACATCGTCGCAATCTGTTTTGGCAGCCAAAATTTTATTTACGGCATCTATGATTTCCTGCCTTCCGCCGTAATTTAAGCACAGGATGAGATCCAGTTTATCTCCTGCCTCCGTCTCTTTCTCGGCCCAAAGGGCCAAATCCCTCAGATCCTCCGGAAGTTTATCTATGCGTCCAGAAAATCGAAGGCGAATGTTTTCTTCTGCAAGCTTTTTGACCTTGCATTTAATGTAATATCTAAAAAGCCCAAATAGGCCTAAAACCTCCCCCTTGGGACGTCTCCAATTTTCAGTAGAAAAAGCAAAAAGGGACAGATACCGTATACCTATTTCAAGAGCAGCCATTACAGTCTTCTCCACGGCCTTTACTCCTGCGTAGTGTCCCATTATCCTGGGTAAATGCCGCTGTCTCGCCCACCGCCCGTTGCCATCCATAATTATGGCAACATGGGAAGGCATTATTGCTTCGCCGCTTGTCTTATCTCGTCCCACCGAGCTTTTACCTCCTGGATATCTTGCCACGTCAAATGCCTAGGACTGCCAACCTTGCGCGATTGATTTCTGAGCAAGTAGCTGGGATGAAACATCGGCATAAGTTTAATCCCATACCAATCGAACCACTTTCCCCTCAGCTGTGTAATTCCTTCCTGCGTAGTCTTAAGCAACCACTTAGTTGGCGTATTCCCTAAAGTAACCAAAATTTTCGGCTGTACTAAGGAAATTTGAGCAAAAAGATAATCGTTACATGCCGAACACTCCTCAACTGTGGGAACTCTGTTTTGGGGAGGCCTGCACTTGACGACATTTGTGATATAAACTTCACTCCTATCGATGCCTGCCGCAACGAAGATCTGATTCAACAACTGTCCGGCTTTTCCAACGAAAGGCAAGCCCTGTAAATCTTCATCAGCTCCAGGCCCTTCTCCGACGAACATCAGTTCGGTTTTTTTTGATCCCTCCCCGAATACGCTTTGAGTCCTGTTTTCCGAGAGAGGACATTTTCTACATTCCTTGACTTTTTTTTCAAGAAATTTCCAAGTTTCGTCTATTTTTTTGTCGATCTCCTTCCCCGATAAAAGGTAGAGAATTTCAGACATCGCTTTTCCTCCATCCTTCGATCAAAATGTCAATTTCACCCAAATCCAATCCAGTCAAAAATGGCAAAACCGAAAAAATTCTACGTTGCACCCTTCGGCCGACTTCAATGAATTTGTATTTGCCAATAGACACAACTAAAGAGACGTTTAGGGATACCCTTCCATCGTTGTCAGACTTTACTCTTACCTCTTTAACTTCACACACTTGCGCTCCAAGAGAGGCCACTCGTCTAACAATTTGTTCTATTGCTAAAGGCCCTATCTCGACTTCTCCATAGTAACTAAAAGGAGGTCTGACTATCGTTTTCTCCGCGTCATCCGATCCTCGCATATGAGAGGACCAAAAGGTCCTAAGTCGACCCACCACCTTGCCCGCGAAATTTCTTCTCACCTGGACATACGTTACTGGAATAACATGTTGCCTTTTTACATGACGTTCCCTTAAGGCCTGTTCTATTTCCTCCCTCGTAGCGATCTCCTCAATGTAGATATAACGCTCCGGATTGGGCAACGAAAGTTGTTTGCTAATTTTTAAAGCCATGCCTGGCGATGTAGCGACAATCAATATGGTGCCGGGTGCAGATTTTTCCAGGACCTTAACGACCTGATCCCTATGATCGGAAAACTCGAACAAAGCCCTTCTAATCGCTCTGACCTGATTTTGTTCGGTCTTGGCACTTTTGCCGCACAATATTTTCCCATTTTTTATTAAAAGCCCGTCGTCAATTATGTAGTCTGCCCCGAATTGTCTCGCTATAAAGTGCGCTCTCTGGCTTTTGCCAGTTCCTGCGGGACCTACAAAGGCAAGTACTTTAAACCCTGTCGCCAAGTCTTCTCATCAACTTTCTTAAAGTACTTATAAACTGTTCGTTTTCCTCGGGCAACCCGATAGACACGCGTAAATATCCCTGCAGACCCAAATCACTGGCCGGTCGTACGATTATGCCTTCTTTCAACAATTCGTTAAACATCTTTTGCTCGTCATTGACTTTTATCAGAATAAAGTTTGTAACCGTTTCTCTAACCTCCATGCCCATATTCACAAGGGCACGTGTAACTTTTTCCTTTTCAAGCAAAGTCAACTCCCGGATCTTTTCAACGTAATTGTCTTCTTTTAAGGCTGCAATGGCAGCAGCTTGGGCTATAGAGTTGACGTCGAAAACGCGCCTTACCTTGGCGTAGGCATTCGTTATGGGTTTTGGGACGATACCATATCCGACTCTCAACCCGGCCAAACCGAAAATCTTGGAAAAGGTCCTCAGTATCACAACATTTCCAATTTCATGGAAAAGCTCTATGCCAGAAAGATATTCTGGGTCTGTAACGAATTCAGCATATGCTTCGTCCACTACCAGCAAAATGTTCCGTCTATTAAGGAACGAAGAAAGAACCAACAGATCATTCCGCGGCAAGAAAAGGCCTGTGGGGTTGTTGGGATCGCATAAAACCAATAACTTTGTTCTCTCCGTACAGGCTTCCATGATATCGGTCACGCTAATTCTCATATCGTGGTCTACGGGAACTTCGACACAATTAGCTCCACATGCCGATGCAGCTAACTTGTAAAGGGGGTATGTCGGTTTGGAGATTACAATTTCGTCATCTTCCTCGAGCAGTGCTTGAAAAAGCGCGAAGGTAACGCCTTCGGTGCCAGCGCCGACAATTACTTCCTGCACGGAAACGCCTAATTTTCTGGCAATTGCCTTTCTAAGGGAATAAGCCTCAGCATCAGGGTATCTGTTTAGCATTTTAGAAGCATTGTCGATTGCACTTAGAACGCTATTCGGAAGAGGCCACGGGTTCTCGTTAGAACAAAGTCTCACTACGCGAGTTAAACCCAATTCACGCTTTAATTCCTCTATCGACTTTCCGGGTTTATAGGGTTCAACGTCGGCAATTGACCTACGAATGAAATTTTCTAACCACATGATAACATCTCCTACCGTTTTGCTTTTTATTGTTTTCTCTCTTTAATTTTATCCTTTCCCTCACAGACCTCTGCGCCGAGAAGGGTCAATTTTTCGGCCATATTCTCATAACCCCTCTCGAGATGATGAACATCGTAAACAACGGTTTCACCTTCGGCCGCCAACCCTGCAAGCACTAAAGCCGCTCCTCCACGCAAGTCTGTTGCAAATACCTCAGCGCCAATTAACGAAGATTGCCCGTGTATAATAGCGGTATTACCTTGGAGTTCAATTTGGGCGCCCATCTTTTGCAGTTCGCTGGCGTGGAGAAAGCGGGATTCAAAGATAGTTTCATAAATTACACTCGTACCCTCTGCCAGTGAAAGCAAGGCCATCATCTGCGGTTGCAGATCCGTGGAAAAGCCCGGATAGGGCATGGTCTTAACCGTAAGGCCCCTTGGACGGTCCGGAGAGTTGACTTGCAATTCGTTTTCTTTATTTATCACTTCTATTCCGGCTTCATCAAGCTTAGCCAGGAGAGCATTGAGGTGTTCGGCAACCACACCTTTTACAGTGACATCTCCTCGGGTAATTGCACCAGCCAAAAGGTATGTTGCCGCTTCAATACGATCAGGTATAATATCGATGGTTGCGGGGTTCAGTTCCTTTTGCCCTCTGACGCGCAATATCCCGGTACCCTCTCCTTCTATGGCAGCACCCATGGACTTTAAAGCTCTGACAAGGTTGTCAATTTCGGGCTCCCTTGCGGCGTTTTCGATCAGCGTCTCGCCTTCTGCCAAAACAGCCGCCATGAGAAGATTTTCCGTGGCGCCGACGGAAGGAAAATCAAGGTAAATCCTCGCTCCAACCAATTTATCGGCCCTGGCAATTACTGCTCCTTTATCAAGTTCTATTTGCGCACCCATCTTAGAAAGACCCTTAAAGTGCAGGTCCATGGGCCTGCTACCTATAGCGCACCCACCCGGAAGGGGCAAAATCACTCTTCCGCATCGAGCAAGCAGAGGGCCCAAGACCAAAGAGGAAGCTCTCATCTTTCTGACAAGAGATGACGGTGTTTCCCAAGCTGGTTCGCCTTCAATTTCTATCGTCATCGTATGATCGTCGCGTTCGACAACTGCTCCTAAACTGACGAGCAACTCGCTCATCGTTTGCACGTCCAGCAATTTGGGCACATTTCGAAGATGTACTTCACCACTATCCAACAAAAGCGCGGCAGCCATGACCGGCAGGGCCGCATTTTTTGAACCCTGGACCTTTACCTTTCCCTTAAGAGGGGTCCCCCCTTTTATCTTCAAAAAACCGGATTCTTGATTAGTCTTCACTTTCTCTCACTCCCTAAATCAATACTTACCAGTTTTTATGTAATTACTCAAGACATCAACTATGATTTCGGCTGCCCTTCCCTCTCCGAAAGGAGAGCCCGCTTTTGCAAGAATACTTGCCTTGAACTCATCATCCCGCAATATTTTAAGCGATAGCTCGATAATTTTGGGCGGTTCCCTGCCGGCCAGCAACGCGGTCCCTGAGCTCACTGCTTCAGGCCTTTCCGTAACATCCCTAAGAATTATTACGGGTTTTTTAAGGGTCGTCGCTTCCTCTTGGATACCACCGCTATCAGTCAATATCAAAGAGCTTCTATCCATTGTCCACACGAAATCATCGTATTCCATTGCATCGCATAAAATCACTCTCGAATGGCATCCCAAATGTTTTTGCCATATTTCACGAACCAGGGGATTTTTATGCATTGGTACGACAACATAAAGTTCCGGCAAATCATCTAATATCTTAATTAAAGCTTTACAAATCGCTTCGAGAGGTTCACCCCATGATTCTCTTCTGTGAACGGTAGCAAGCAACATCGGAGCATCGGCCGGCAATTTGTCCAATAAAAACTTTGGGGCCCTTGCGGCCTTTTTTACAGCCATAAGAGCATCCACCACTGTATTCCCTGTAACCCATATTCTCGATGGATCGCAGCCATCGTTGATGAGGTTCTCCCTTGCCAATTTCGTTGGGGCAAACCAAAATGTAGCGAGCTTATCGGTCATTATCCTATTGGCTTCCTCAGGGAATGGCAAATACATATTGCCGCTTCTGAGTCCCGCTTCGACGTGGCCTATTTTAACTTTTCTGTAAAAAGCCGCTAGGGCCGATGCAAAAGTTGTCGTAGTATCTCCGTGCACCAAAACGACTCCTGGTCTTATATTGTCTAGGACCTCCCCCACCTTCGTCAGCACAGATGACGTGATGTAATCCAGGCTTTGTTTTTCCTTCATGATGGATAAATTACAATTTGGCACAATATTGAACACTTTTAATGCTTGAGTTAAAAGGTCTGTATGCTGTCCTGTTGCCAGAACATAATAGGGCATATCACGCTCTTTCAATTTCATTATAACAGGAGCCATCTTTATGGCTTCCGGACGAGTGCCTATTATACAGCAAATTGAAGACATTGCGACAACCTCCATGCACACAGATACTCCGACTAAAAATATCGGGTTAAAAAAACCTTATGCTTATAAACAGCATTGCTAAATGGAAAGACACCATTAAGACTAACACAAAAGGAGGCGTGAACCCTCTCCGAAGAAGACGATGATGTATATGCCCCTTATCGGGGTAAAAGGGAGAGACACCTTTCACAGTTCTTCGCAGTATAGCAAAGCACATGTCAATAAAGGGAATGCCCCCGGCAAAGGCCAAAAATAAGCAAAGAGGTATAAAGGATTGTGTCAAAGGTGTATACGAAAAGATCGAATACAATAAAATAGAGGCATGAAAAAATCCAAGAAGCGTACTGCCCCCATCCCCTAAAAAAGTCCTTGCCTCGGGGAAATTCCAAGGGAGGATCCCGATAGCGATGCCAAAGCCAAAGGCCCAAAAGATATTGTGGAATACGACCATAAACATGCATGAACTTGCCGCGAATATGACCAAAACCAAGCCATTCATGCCATCAATCATATTATATGCACTTATCATGGCGGCAATCCACAAAGATGCTGTAAGCCAACCCCATAGGGGAAAATTGCCACTTGTGTACAGAGGAATTAAAGCTACTATTGAAGCAGCAATATGGACTAAAAGCCTAACTTTTGGAGATAGGCTTCTCATATCGTCCAGATATCCGACTAAAAATGTCGCGCTCGCACACCACGCAAAAAACGAAGGATCGAATTCAAAATGATCTCTCGCAAACAAAAGAAACAGAAGCAGACCGCTCCACAAGACAATGCCCCCACCGCGTGGCGTAACTTCGTTGTGGAGCTTTCTGGATTCGGGCATATCCAAAATACGATATCTAAAAGAGAGGGGAATGGAGATCTTTGTAATCCCCCATCCCCACATAAAGGACAAAAAAACATAGAGGACCATTTCACTGTTCATAATGCAATTATCAGTTATTTTGTTCCGAATAAACGATCGCCGGCATCGCCCAATCCGGGCACTATATAGCCGTGTTCGTCCAAGCGATCATCCAACGCAGCCATGTAGATGTCGACATCCGGATGAGCTTCCTTCACTTTCTGCAAACCTTCGGGTGCACCTATCAGACATACCAATGAAACTTTTTTACCTCCCCTTCTTTTTACTAAATCGATCGCCAAAACAGAAGAACCCCCCGTGGCCAACATAGGATCGACGATGAGAATGTCCCTCTCTTCTATATCACCGGGCAACTTACAATAATATTCAACAGGCTGAAGCGTCGTTGGATCTCTATATACCCCGATATGGCCTACTTTTGCGTTAGGTATCAGCTTAAGAATGCCTTGAACCATCCCGAGCCCTGCCCTTAAAACGGGTACAACTGCCATTTTTTTACCGGAAATGGTCTTGGCACGCGTCTTCGCCAGAGGTGTTTCGACCTCTATCTCCTCGACAGGAAGATCTCTTGTTATTTCATAAACCATTAAACCGGCTATTTCTTCTACTAACTCCCTGAACTCTTTAACGCTTGTCGAGGTATTCCTGATAATTCCTAATTTATGCTGTATCAGCGGATGATCCATTATCACCAGTCGTCCCTTCGAATGGCTACCCTTTCCCTCGATATCCTTGTTTTCATAGGCCCTTATTTTTTCAATGCGCCTAAAATGCCGACCGCCTTCAAAGGGTGTATCAAGCCACACTCCTACCATTTCCATTGCCCGCTCGACGCTTACAACCCTTCCTCCAAGGACGAGGATATTAGCATTATTATGGAGGCGACTCATCTTAGCCATAAAGCTGTCGGTACAAAGAGCAGCATATGCTCCCCGTACTTTATTTGCGGCTATCGACATGCCTATGCCGGTCCCACAGGACAATATTCCGCGATCGCACTCGCCGGCAGCAACCATTTCGGCTGCCTTTATCCCGATATCAGAATAATCTACAGGCTCATCGTCCGAATTGACACCCAAATCGATAACATCTATATCCCTTTTTAAAAGATATTCCTCAGCTGCGTTCTTTAAAGCGCATCCCGCATGATCGGCTCCGAGGACTATTTTCACGTTATAACCCCCTTGAGAATATTTCGCCTAAAATCTTTCCCGCTACTGTATATGGGTCGATACTACGAGAGGCAAGAGATCGGATCAGAGTGTCATCACAATTTTCTTTCCATTTCTCTTCAACTACTTTCGCGATTTCTCTTCTTAAGATTTCTTCAACTTCCATCTTTATTCTCGATATAAATCTTTTTTTGCCCTCTTCACTCTCGGATAAATATTTTTTATGGTACGCTAAAGCTTTACAGAGAGCATCTATACCCTCTCCCCTTTCCGCCACGGTCTTTACAATTGGCGGTCTCCATGGTTTACTGCCATAAAGATCAAGCATTATGTTAACTTCGGCTTCCAGCCTGTCAGCACCGTCGCGATCTGCCTTATTGATCACAAATATATCTGCAATTTCCATTATACCCGCCTTCATGACCTGAACATCGTCGCCCATGCCCGGAACGAGAAGCAGGCAAACCGTATCCGCTATCTTTACTATATCAACCTCAGATTGTCCCACTCCCACGGTCTCGATAAAGATGACGTCCTTGCCACAGGCATCCAGTATCATGGCAGCTTCATAGGCTGCCCTGCTCAGGCCTCCTAACGATCCCCTTGTGCCCATGCTCCGGATAAAGACATCGGGCTCAAGAGCATGACTTTGCATTCTTAGCCTATCGCCTAGTATTGCACCGCCGCTAAAGGGACTCGTAGGATCCACTGCTATGACACCGATCTTTTTCTCCATTCTTTTTAGGTTATCTATCAACTTGTCCAGCAAGGTGCTCTTGCCTGCACCCGGGCTTCCAGTCACTCCAATTATATGAGCTTTTCCCGTATGGGCATATAAATTAGCCATTATCTGGCTTGCAAAGGGCGATTCGTTTTCAACAAGCGAGATTAGTCGCGCAATAGCTCTATGATCTCCCTCTAAAGCCTTCTCGACAAGATGATCCATTGATAAACCTCCAATCAATTTTATTGATAATTTATTTTTAGTTAATAATCCGATAAAAGGTCTATTGGGGTCCAATCCCTGAAGGGAATGCCTCCTACATTACCAAAGACTGCCAATAGCGGCTCGAAGGTCATCTCTTTGAACAATGCATTTCTTTCAGGCAACATTACAACCAGCTCTCCCTGAAGGCCAATTTTTTCTATCGATTTCTCCCTTTGAAAGGGATAAAAATAAATTTTGCCCCCCGATACATGGGAAAGCATTATTAAACTCAGCGGCAAAGGGCCATCTTTCATAAGTAAATCCACCGCAATCCCTTCCCTCAAACAAAACCCAGCCAACATTAACACAAAATCATCACTTATTCCAGAAACGATGGGGTTTTGCTCTATGACGAGCCTTGAAGACCAGGCATCATTTGTATGATAAATCCCCCTCATAAATTTTTCGTAATCCCCTAACTCAGTAACATTGACTACGCTCCCTATTTTAACGTGGGTTGTCTTTTCCCACTTGGTGGGAAGAATCATTTCCCCAAATGCGGCCGCTAAAAACGGCGGATCTTCTCCGTATTCATCTAGAACAGGAATATTTAAACCTGCTTTAAAGCGAATGACGCTTAAGTCGGCGGCGTCTTTGCTTATTTTGCTCATAATGACATGATTTGCAAAAGCCATAAGGTCAGTCAATTCCGGTGTTATCCGTATCGAATAATGGCAACAACTCCTTTTCTGGAAAATCTTGATGAAGAGCATTATCTAGTATTTATTATAGATATTCCGGCAAAGGCATAAAAACCCATGATCGCCGATGCGGCCAAAGTGAACCCCAGAAGGACACGTAAGTAAAAAACCCATAAAGTACCGCCGGGCCATTTCTTTGAAGTTATATTGTTTATAATCCTTGCTATCATCAAGGAGACCATAAAAAGAGCCAATGCTAATAGGGCTTGAACATTTACATCCGGAATAGAGTCAAACATAGTATAAATTTGCACCTCTGCTTTTTAAAGTTTTAAGGTTGTCCCTTTGAATGTTTCTCATAAATCAGCTTTATAATAACGTTTTCCATGAAAATTCTGTCGGGCCTTGAATAAGTACAGGCAATAATGACAAAGGAAAGAGCAGCGATGATGACGATCAAGAAAATTATAATCTGGCGTGCAAGGTTATCGCGATGTTTTCTCGCTTTTTCTTTCATTATCCCATCACCCCATAAAAATAGAGGGAGCTTTTCTCCCTCTATTTTACAATAATCTTAATTATAAATTAAAATTTCGACTATGTTTGGGGGTACTTCATGACACATAACAATATATTACATAAATACAACAACCATGTCAGCCTGCTTTAATGTAAAAGACCTTCAGGACTCTCAACGAAATCAGCTGATCTGTTTTTGTTTATCTGCCTTAGAACCTCAACCGCTATCTCTAAAGCTCTCTTGCCGTCAGCAATACCGACCATCGGCTGTCTTCCTTCCTTGACACAAGATATGAAATGTTGCAATTCCATCTTCAGAGGTTCGTGTTTTGGGAAGACGGGATGCTCAATTACCTCCATTAATCCCATGCCATTATTCCTAATGCATCTATGAATGGAAACATCTTGAGTTTCGTAGTTTAAGGTTATGTAACGCTCTCTTTCCATAATCTCCAACGTCCTAAGCCTCTTTTCGGAAGCCCTGCTGACCAGAATATGAGATATTGCCCCATTCTTAAACGTAAGGTGAGCCGAGGCTATGTCTTCATGCTCTGTGAAGACGGACCTTCCATAGGCCGAAATTTCGCTTATCTCACTACCAACCAACGATAAAATTATATCGATGTCATGGATCATCAAATCTAAAACAACGCCGACATCCGCAACCCTGGAAGAAAAGGGACCCAGCCTTCTAGTTTGAATATAAAGAGGAGGTTTACAAATTCCCCTGACGTACTGAACTGCACTGTTAAAGCGCTCAATATGTCCTACTTGTAAAACGAGGTTTTTTTGAGCTGCCATCTTGAGCAACTCCTCTGCCTCATCGACTGTCTTCGTAACAGGTTTTTCTATGAGCACGTGAATGCCTCTTTCCATTACCTTTTTGGCCACTTCGTAATGAGCAACCGTAGGCACAACAATGCTCAAAGCATCTGGGCGAGCTTTTTCCAGGAATTCATCTAAATCACTGAAATAAGGCACTTGCAACATCTCGCCAACGGAGACAGCTCTCTGATCGTCTATGTCCATAACCCCGGTAAGTCTGGTTTCCAGCAACTCCGAATATATCCTGGCGTGGTGATATCCCAGATGTCCCACCCCAATGACGCCTACCCGCAACGCATTCATGATCTTCACCTCTTAAATCGCATATACACTTAATATTTAAAATTCCTCTTAATTATTATCACTTGATATGAACTATTTTGGCATTCCTTAAAGATTGGATCTCAAAATCTTTTTTATCGCCCCTATAAGGTAGAGGCTGCCGCAAATTGCGATATAACTGGAATGGCTATTAACCGCTTCGCACAGCGCCGTATTTAATTCGGCTTCGTCCCCTATAAAGGCCTTGGTAAAGATATTCCTTGCTATATCCGCCAAGGCATGAGAAGATTCGCTTCTGTCCAGTTGAGGCACTTGTGTACATACAATCTTTTCGATGGGCAGATTGCATAGTTTCTTTAATGTTTCCCGGATATCTTTGTCCTTCATCATTGCCGTCATAAAGGTAATATTTTCATGGGGACGCAAAACTTGTTTAAGCGATTGCGCAAAGACTGCCATTCCTTCCGGGTTGTGCGCACCATCCAGTATTAATACCTTTCCATTTTTTAACCTTATAATTTCAAAGCGGCCGGGCCATGAAACAGAGAGCAATCCCGATCTGATCGTTTCATCGGATATTCCTGGAAAGATATCTTTTAAAAGAAGAGCCGCAAAGACAGCTAATGCAGTATTGCCGATTTGATAAGCAGCTGTAAGCTTCGTTTCAAGGGAATCGAAAAAGTATCCCTTGGATGTCCAAAAGTCATAGATAACGCCGTCCAAAGAAAAATGTGCGGGTTTGACTAAACATTCTCTTGAGAAAATGTGTCCCTCGGAAATCATCTTTGCGCAGCTATCAATAAACAGTTCTTCCAGACCAAAGTCTCCACCCACATAAATTGCCCTTTTACCGGGCCTGATTACTGAAAACTTCTCCTTCGCTATTTGGGAAATAGTGTCTCCTAAAAAATTCGTATGATCCAACGAGATAGAGGTAATCACTGAAAGTATAACTTCTCCCAGAAGATTCGTGGCATCGAGCCTTCCACCCATTCCTGCTTCTACAACGGCTACATCGACCTTTTCTTCGGATAAAATTAAGAAAGCCACTGCCGTCATAAGCTCAAAAGCAGTCGGAGGCGTCCCAGCAATGAAATTTTCCCTTAGCACCAATTTTACCTTTTGCCATGTTTCCATCCACCTTTGCGGACTTACAATCTTGCCTTCAATTTTCAGGCGCTCGCCCATGTGCAACAGGTGGGGGCTAGTATACAGCGCAGTTTTAAGCCCCGATGAAGATAAGATACTTGCAATAGTCGATGCAGTAGAACCTTTGCCATTAGTACCGACTACATGGATGGCCTTGAAATCCCTTTGAGGATTACCCAGCAAACCGAGGCACTTAGCCATCCGAGATAAGCCCGGGCGAATGCCCGGGCTTGCACTATTTAAAATGTCTTGTTCTAAAAGGTCAAAGGCTTCGGCATTTTCTTTACCGACCATCCGCTTCCTCCGAGCTGCGCTCAAGAGATGCAATATTATCGTCGATCCTCTTCATGCGTTCCCTGGCCTTTTTTAACCTATTTTGCTCCTTTTCGACGACTTCCTGCGGCGCCTTCTCTAGGAAGGACTCGTTAGAAAGCTTCGAAAGACTTTTCTGCTCCTCCAAAAGCAACCCTTCTTTTTCTTTTCGCAACCTCTCTATTTCCGAAGAAATGTCAATAATATCGCCCACGATCAGATAGACATTACACCAGGGCAATACAGAAACCAGTGAGCCACCAGGCCTACTCGACTCGAAACTTATCTCTCCTACCTTGGACATCAATCTAATTATATCTTCATTTTCAGCTAACACTTCAAGAACAGATCTATCCGTTGGATTGATCATTAAGTGAGGAACCACGACCTGGGGTGTGAGGTTAGCCTCGGCTCTCAGGTTTCTTATCGAACGTATGGTTTCCTGAAGGACAAAAATATTCTTTTCTAACGACTTATTTGTCGTGTAATCGAACATCTCCTCCGTACCAGGCCAAGGCTCTTCTTCGATTGACATTTGGCTGAAACCGAAGGAATGCCACAACTCCTCAGTTATGAAGGGAATAAAGGGATGGAGAAGAAGGAGAACCTTTTTGAAAACATAATAAAGCACCTTTTGCGAAGCGATCTTTCTTTTGCTCCCCTCGTCTCCCTTTAAAGCCGGTTTCGACATCTCTATGTACCAGTCACAGAGCTCTCCCCACACGAAGTCATAAAGTATTTTGCTTGCTTCGCCGAAAAAATATCCTTCTATCAAGTCTGTAACTTCTTTGGTCACCTGATTAACGCGCATGACGATCCATCTATCGTGAAGCCTCAAAGAATCGTCGAATTCCATTGTCCAACTTTCATTAAAATCGCTCAAATTCATCAAAGCAAAACGGGCAGCATTCCAAATCTTATTCATGAAATGCCTGCAGGATTCGATCTTCTGGGTGCTCAAAAATATATCACGGCCTTGTACTGTCAACGATGATAAGGTAAATCTCAAGGAATCAGCCCCATATTGATTTATTATGTCCACAGGATCTATAACGTTGCCTTTGGATTTACTCATTTTTTGACCCTTTTCATCACGGACCAAAGCGTGAATATAAACGTCTTTAAAGGGCACGTCATCCATAAATTTAAGGCCCATCATTATCATTCTTGCCACCCAGAAAAATATTATGTCAAAGCCGGTAACCAGCAATGAAGTCGGATAAAAATATGTGAGCTCTGGAGTTTGTTCAGGCCACCCCATAGTGGAAAAGGGCCAAAGAGCGCTCGAAAACCATGTATCCAAAACATCTTCGTCCTGCACAATGGCTCTTGAGCCACAATTTTCGCACTCCACCGGATCAATTTCCGACACTGTTATGTGATTGCAGTCCAGACAGGTCCAAGCCGGTATTCTATGCCCCCACCACAGCTGTCTCGAGATACACCAATCGCGTATATTCTCCATCCACTGATAATAGGTGTTCACCCAGCGCTCAGGTATCCAACGAATTTTGCCTTCTTTTACGACCTCAATGGCTCTTTTTGCCAAAGGCTCGGCGCGGACGAACCATTGTTCCGAAAGATAGGGCTCTAAAATTGTATTGCATCTATAACAATGACCGACGGCATGCTCGTATTCCTCGATCTTTACCAACAAACCTGCAGCCTCTATGTCTCTTACGATTGCTTCTCTGGCATCAAATCTGTTCATTCCTTTATAACGACCGGCATTTTCATTCATGAAACCATCGGCATTTATTACCTGGATTGGTTCCAGATCATGCCGCTGCCCTACCAAAAAATCGTTGGGATCGTGGGCAGGCGTTATCTTAACCATTCCGGTTCCAAAGGATGGATCGACCATCTGGTCCTCTATTACGGGCACAATTCTGTCTACTATGGGAACTCTAACCTTTGTTCCAATGTACTTTGCGTTATTTGAATCATCAGGATGAACTGCTATGGCGACATCTCCTAAAATTGTCTCCGGACGTGTAGTAGCAACGACCAGAAATCCATCTTCCTCCACAAAGGGGTAGGCTACGTAATAGAGCTTCCCCTTTTCCGTCGCATGTTCTACCTCCAGGTCCGAAAGTGCTGTGTGACAGCGAGGGCACCAATTTATAATGTATTTGCCTTTGTATATAAGCCCTTCTTTATACAAACGGACGAATACAGCCCTCACAGCTTTAGATAAACCTTCATCCATTGTGAAGCGCTCTCTATCCCAGTCGCAAGAGGCACCAAGTCTTTTTAATTGCGAGATGATTCTGCCGCCATATTCGGACTTCCATTCCCATACCTTCTCCAGAAAGTCCTCTCTGGTCATATCCTTTCTATCTATACCCTTTTTGGCCAATTCTCTCTCCACAACATTTTGCGTGGCAATGCCGGCGTGGTCCGTCCCCGGTATCCACAGCACGTTAAATCCCTTCATTCGCTTGTAGCGACATACAATGTCCTGTAGGGTATTGTTCAATGCATGCCCCATGTGAAGCGAGCCTGTCACATTGGGCGGTGGTATCACTATGCTGAAGGGTTCTTTGGTTTCGTCGACTTCAGCATGGAATAAACTGCGATCCTGCCACCAGTCATACCATTTTCGTTCCAGTTCTTTGGGTTCGTATTCCTTCGAAACAAGTTTGTCGTCGACAGGCATTTATTTAGTCTCCCCCTATAGGTTCGAGTTTACGATGTATCATCGCACGAGTTTCTCTAAGCCACTTCCTCATCCCTTGATATGTAAATAGGAGATGCTCCATCTAAAACGCACTCGCCTGTGATCTTGACCTTGGCTACGTCGCCTGCAATGCTAGGTAATTCATACATAATATCAAGCATGAGGTTTTCCATTATTGACCTTAATCCCCTAGCTCCCGTTTTTCTCTCCTGAGCTTGATGGGCAATCGCTTTTAGGGCGGCTTCGGTGAACTCCAACTCCACGCCTTCATAGCTGAAAAGCTCTTGATATTGCTTTACCAGGGAATTTTTGGGTTCCAACAGGATATGCACCAAAGATTCTTCGTGCAGGCCCTCGAGAGGGACGATTACGGGAATTCTCCCTATGAATTCAGGAATAAACCCATACATCATCAGATCTTCAGGCTGAACTTCCTTCAAAATTTTCCAAGAAGCTTCCACTTTATTGCCTATAATATCTCCACCGAAACCTATAACTCTTTTGTTGATCCTCTTGGCTATTATGTTTTCGATTCCATCAAAGGCACCCCCACAAATGAATAGGATGTTGGATGTATCGACTTGAATGAAATCTTGATAGGGATGCTTTCTGCCGCCCTTAGGAGGAACATTTGATACCGTTCCTTCCAAAAGGCGAAGAAGGCCTTGCTGCACACCCTCTCCTGAGACGTCTCTGGTGATCGATGGAGAATAGCTCTTGCGGGCAATTTTATCTATCTCGTCTATGTAGACAATTCCTCTTTCAGCCAGCGCTACATCGTAATCGCAGTTTTGCAACAACCTCACTAATATGTTTTCCACATCCTCACCAACATAGCCAGCCTCTGTCAAAGTAGTAGCATCAGCAATAGCAAAGGGCACATTCAGCATTTTAGCCAAAGTTTGTGCCAACAGAGTCTTTCCGCAGCCAGTGGGGCCTAAAAGAAGGATATTGCTTTTTTGAACTTCAACGTCGTCTTTGCCCTTTTTGCTCTTAAAAATACGCTTATAGTGATTGTGGACAGCCACAGAGAGAACCTTTTTGGCGTACTCCTGCCCGACGACATATTGGTCCAGATATGATTTTATTTCACTTGGTTTAGGCAATACAAAATTCTGAGTCATATCCCTGTTTTGACAATCTATGCTGTGCAGGATTCCTCTCTCTTCGTTCAATATAATATTACATAGGTGTATGCATTCGTTGCAAATGCAGACTCCCGGTCCCGTTATAATCTTCTTGACATCTTCCTGATCCTTTCCGCAGAAGGAACAGCGCAAGCCCTTCTTTCTAGGGTCCTTTTCGTTGCTTTTCGACATTTCCTCTTATTTCCTCCTTGGGCTCTTATAAAAATATTATTGCATCTTACCAAATTACAAGGTCCTTATAAACAAACGAGAGAGCTCAGCTTTGCCCCCTCGCATGTTTATAAGCAAGATTACACCGATAAACTATCTTTTTTCTATGACTTTGTCAACTATTCCATAGGCCAGAGCTTCCTCTGCGGACATAAAGAAATCACGATCGGTATCCTTGGCAACCTTTTCGATATCCTGATTCGTATGAAAGGCTATTATCTCATTTAGCCTGTCCCTAATCTTCTTGATCTCCCTGGCATGAATTTCGATATCCGTAGCCTGACCTTGTACTCCTCCCAAAGGCTGATGAAGCATAACCCTGGAATTTGGAAGAGCTATCCTCTTTCCCTTCGCACCTGCAGCCAAAAGCACTGCAGCCATGCTCGCAGCCTGACCAACGCATATGGTCGACACGGGGCATTTAATGTATTGCATGGTGTCGTATATTCCCAACCCGGCGGTCACGGAACCACCGGGACTGTTTATATAAAGGTTTATATCCTTATCTGGATCCTCGCTTTCGAGGAATAACATTTGAGCTACTACCAGATTTGCGAGATGCTCTTCTATCACATCTCCTAAAAATATTATCCTGTCCTTTAACAGCCTGCTATATATATCGTAGGCTCTTTCCCCTCTACCCGTCTGTTCTATTACTATCGGTACCAACATCTTCATGACCTCCTCTTGCATCGTTACCATCGTCTTGTAACGCCTTTTCAGGCTCCTCTTCGACTTTTTCTTGCATTTCCTCCTGGATTGCCTGGACCTTGCCATGATTATTCATAATAACCTTCAGAGCTTCTTCGTATTCCTCTCTCTCGAGCTCTTTAACCTTTACATGGTCTAAGATTTTTCCCAATGTCTTCTCAGCCATAATATCATAGCTCAATCTATACAATCTGTCCTGGTCGGAGGCTATAAATGAAGATAGCTTCTCGGCACTTATGTTATATGTACCTGCCATCCTTTCCACATATGCTTTGATATCTTCCGGGTTTACTTTGATCTCAAAGCGTTTGGTGAGCTCCTCCAACACTAATGAATTCATGACTCTTTTGTAAGCCTTTTCGCGTAACCTGTTCTTATATTCATCTAGATCCATCCCGGATTGTTTTACATATTCTTCAAACGTCATCTCGCCAGCCTGCCTCATTTTCTCTTCTTCTTCGTGGAGCAGGCTGTGAAATTCTCTCTCAACCATGCTTTCAGGAACTTCGATTTTCGCCTGATTTACAATTTGCTGTAATGCTAGATTGATTGCCTCATTTTTAGACCTGTTTTCCAGATTTTTTATCAACTGCTCTTTAATCTCTGCCCTAAACTCTTCTAAGCTTTTGTCTTCCGCTCCTACTTTTTTCAAAAACTCCTCGTCCAGCTCCGGAAGGACTTTTTTCTTTATGCCCTTTATTTCCATCGAATACTTAATACGCTTTCCAGACAAATTGCTGCCATCTTCCGGATGAGTCACTGTAGTCGTAACGGTGTTGCCAACATTCTGGCCAATCAGATCTCTCTTTACGTTTTCGTCCAAATAAGGAACCGAAAGGTCTATCATATCTTCCATCTCTTTGCCTTCGAAGTCGAATTTCTCAGCATCATCGTTTTCTTCTCGTTCAACTTCGGCAATGGCGTTAACTACAACAGTATCTCCTTCATCAATTGGCCTATCTTCGTTTACTTCGACGTATTCGGCATTTCGCTCCCGCAAATCATTGATGACTTCATCGACCATTTCATCAGTCACCGTTGCCTTCAATTTTGGCACTTCGATTTGGTTCAAATCGGGCAATTCGATCTCGGGCATAACTTCGTATTCTATCTCTAAAACGAGCGGTTCGCCTTCTTTTAATTCGCCAATTGATTTTATCTTAGGCTCGGCCACCAACTCGAGCTCGTATTCATCCCGAATTTGCTCTATAACTTCAGGAATAAGATTTTCTAATGCCTCTCTATACAATCTTTCCCTGCCAAAATAGAGTTCGATGACATTACGCGGGACTCTTCCCTTTCTAAAACCCTTTATATTGGCCTTGTGACTGATCTCTTTGACCACATCCTGAACTGCTTTCTCAAACCTCTCTGCCTCAATTTCCGCTTTTATCCTTACGATATTTTTCTCCTGAGATATAAGCTCAGACCTCATTGCCACCAAACCCCTTTCTTCGACATGAAAAAGCCTCGGTGTTAAATATACACCGAGGTCGCACTTATGTTCTTCTGGTGCGAGAGGTGGGATTTGAACCCACACGGCCGAAGCCACGGGATCCTAAGTCCCGCGTGTCTACCGTTCCACCACTCTCGCCCCTTAAACAAACATTTAAGGCGGGTTGCAAACTTAAATTTTAAAAACCCACCAAACATATAAATTGCCACGACACATCTTCGCGCGATCCTCGTCGCTAGCGTATATTACCATGCCCTTAATTTGAAAGTCAATGCCGATTTGACTTTAACAATTTCAAAGAACACAAACAAAAGACATTGCTCGCACATAGCATTAACTTCTTGCAAGCAATGTCTTTTTATTTTTTATAACGGGCCAAATAATCGGTAAACTTAAATATAATGGTGGGCCGTACAGGAATCGAACCTGTAACCCCAGGATTAAGAGTCCCGTGCTCTGCCAGTTGAGCTAACGGCCCACATATATGGCCTTTTCCATGGCGCGCCCGGCAGGATTTGAACCCGCGACCAACGGATCCGAAGTCCGCCGCTCTGTCCACTGAGCTACGGGCGCTTACGCTTTATAACCAAGCGGCAATAGGAAAGTTATCACAGCTTGGCCAAATAGTCAACAGGTTTTCGGCTCTATTTCAAACAATACAGGAAACTTCCTGAGATAAGGACGCCAGCAGCTCTCTTTGAAAGAGTAAAATAATATATTACATTTTAACCCCGGCCAATCTTACTAACTCTGCAACATCCGAATATTTAAAGACTCCCCTTAATTTTACATCCGGTTACCTGGCAATCTTTATAGGGGAGAGACAATTTTAAAGTTGCCCTCTCCCCTGTTTTTTTAAAATAATTTATTTAGTCCCTCGCACGGAGGAATGGCCTATATCCCTCAGCATCCTCCGGGAGGCGTAGGTTGCTGGGTCTTGGAGCCACCTGGGGATCCCTTTTGTTCTTCAACGAATTGCCATACTTTACCAACCATATCCGGGCTTGGCTTCAAGGTAGAACATCCCGGTCTCCAATCAGATGGCGTAACCTCTTTAGCAGATGTAGCCCTTATGTGCTGAAGAGCCTGAATGCGACGAATAATTTCATCCACACTTCTTCCACATGGAGCCGGAAGTATGTCTATACATTGAAGTATGCCATCGGGATCAATTATGAATGTTCCGCGGATGTCGATGCCGTCAGCCTCGCTATAGACCCCAAATTTTTCTCCGATCCTGCCGCCTGCGTCAAATAACATTGGGAAGGGCACTCCCCTGGGAACTGCTTTAGAAATTTCCTGCTCAACCCATACTTTATGAACCCAAGGCGAATCTACGCTTATACCGTATACTACAGTCCCTAAGGCCTCAAATTCATCGTACCTCTCGGCAACCGCCGAGATTTCGGTTGTTCACACGAAAGTAAAATCGCCGGGGTAGAAGAATAACACTAACCACTTCCCCCTGGCCTCGGCATGCGATACTTCCCTGATATTGCCCCTATCGAAAGCCATTGCTTTAAATTCCGGGACCGGACATCCTATTTTTGCTTCCACTGTTTCATCCCTCCTATTTTGTTATCAATCTCTGTTTTTAAGTTAAATATATTCTAAAACGATTTTAAATAAGAAGCAAGTTGCATACTTTATACTTGTCGCTATATTCAAATAACCCATCATCTATCCTTGCTGACATATTTTAAACCATTAGATTGCTCTCTACGCAGACAACATGAAGCGATCATTTGATTGCATCAGAAATCTCATCTCAAACAAATTTTAGCGTGTACAAGCGGTATTTCGTCATAGCTTTTACTCCAAATCGCCATTATGTCGTGTCCCAAATTTCCCATGAATTTTTTTAAAGAACTAAATATTGCTTAACCAAATTTCCAGAGCTATAATCGGGGATCAAAACGGGTTATGTCCTAATACGAATCCTGATATTTTATTTACAATGCTCAAATTAGGCCGAAATGGGGGATACTATAATTGAAATTACAAACATTCCTTAAAGGGGTACGTGACGAAACGCCACTCCTCCTTGCCGTCATGCCCTTCGGGGTTATATACGGTATTATGGCATTAGAGGCCGGCTTAACCAGGTTTCAGGCTCAGTCAATGTCCTACATCGTATTTGGCGGTTCTTCGCAATTTGTGGCAAGCAAGTTATTTGCCGAATCCACCCCCTGGTCGATAATCGTATTAACCGTGGTCATGGTGAACTTGCGACACCTGCTATACAGCGCCTCGGTGGCACCCTACCTAAAAGAACTTCCCTTAGGATGGAAGGCGACGCTCTCCTATCTGCTGACGGATGAAGCTTATGCTGTAACTATAAATCACTATCAAAAAAGACCTGACGACAGATACGGCCATTTTTACTTTTTAGGCGCGGGCCTGATTCTGTGGTTAACATGGCAGATGAGCACAGCAGCCGGGATTTACTTGGGAAAGATGCTCCCATCAAATTGGCCGCTGGATTTCTTTCTACCCCTGACCTTCATAGCCATCCTTGTTCCCTCTTTGAATAACTTTCCCGCCATAGCCGTTGCATTGACGGCCGGAATATGTTCGATCTTTTTTTACGGATTCCCCTATAAATTAGGATTGATTGCCGCAGCCCTCGTCGGTATGACCACAGGCTTTATTATAGACATGAGGAGGCGCAGGGCATGAATGTATGGTTGGTCTTGCTTCTGGGAGGAATTTTCACCTATCTTACGCGAGCATTCTTCATATTTCTTTTTGGCCTTTGGGAAATACCTTCTTGGGTAAAAGAGTTTTTGCGCTTTGTGCCTCCTGCAGTTCTGTCGGCTCTTATTATTCCCGAATTATTTGTGCAATCGGGAAAGGTTTTTATTTCCCTCGAAAATGTCAGGCTATTGGCAGGCATTGCCGCCATATTTACCGCACTGCTTACCAAAAATACCCTTTTGACAATACTGACGGGAATCGTCTTTGTGTTTATCTTTAACACTTTTTAAAAATCGTGATATCATAATCAACCAATACAAACCATTGGTTTTGTCATGCAAAATAAAAGAGGGTTAATATTATTTATTACTTCATAATGTTAGTAAACACCCATTCTCCTTGAGCCAGTCTCTTCGACTCTCGAAATCGGGCATCAGCATTTTTACTTTATCCCAAAAGGATTTTGCATGGTTTCTTTCTTCCAGATGAACGAGTTCGTGGATGACGACGTAGTCCAAAACTGGCATGGGAGCCATTACCAAGCGCCAGGAAAAGTTCAAATTTCCCCTAAAAGAGCACGAACCCCATCTTTTTCGAGCATCGGTTATGCCTATTTTATTGTATTTATATCCTCGTTTTTCGGCATAGAGACGAACCCTTTCGGAGATTTTTTCATAGGCTTTATCTTTATACCACTGGATAAATGTTTCTTTTGCGCGTGGAAGCGCATGTCTTGAAAGATAAAACGCGCCTTCAAATTTCAACGCTTCCCTTTGGTCTTCTGCTATATTTAATTTGTAGTATCTGCCTAAATACAGAAATCCTTCCCCGTTTACGAATTCTTTATGAGAAAGTTTGTAATTTCTGGCCTCAATAGCTTTTTTCTTCTCTTCGATCCACCGTCTGTTTTTTGAGACTATCTCCTTGATCCTCTCGTCATCAAGACTAAAGGGCGCCCTGACGATCAATTTAGCATCGTCCGTCACTTGCAAAGCTATCGTCTTTCTTTTAGTTCGGATTATTTTCTCGATCTGCACGTCCATGGGCTCCATTTTATTTTTCTACAAAAATGTGATAAGCAAGCTCGATCAATTTCTGCGCTATCTCGTTTCTTTTTTTTTGAACAAAGTTTCCTGTTTTTCATTCAAGATGCAGTCCTTATCGTTTGTGCAATTAATGTGCAATGGTATAAATGGACCCCGCTCCCCTTTTCCCGCTTTCTTCTACAATCTTTCTTTTCCATCTAAGAAACGTGGGATGTAATACCTGTAGTCATTGAGCGTTCGAGGCCTTAGGCCCTCCAACTCCTTTTGGAGCAGAAATTCTTCAAAGTAATCTTCCCAGCTTTTAAGTTTACAAAACCTCAAGACTTTTCCCATTTCAATCCCCCTTTTCATGGACACTGGACTCGTACATTTTTGGGGGAGATTATGTGAAAAAGCACAAAAGGGGGAAAGTTTGAAAAGCCTTGCTGTTACTGGATTTGCATAAAAATGGGGTGAGCGAGGGGACTTGAACCCCCAACCCCTGGAGCCACAGTCCAGTGCTCTAACCTATTGAGCTACGCTCACCATATCTTTGCGGTATTCATATTTTTCGTTTCTTGGCGTGCCCGGGGAGACTCGAACTCCCGACCTTTGGATCCGGAGTCCAACGCTCTATCCACTGAGCTACGGGCACCTGTTCCGTTTGCCCATATAATATAACCAATTAAGCACGATTGCGCAAGTACTTGCCTTGGGATCTTAAGCTTAAGGAATTATCTCAATTTATCCCCTTAAACCTCACAATAGTAACACCATATCCGCCTTCTCCCGGGCCCCCGAGGCGATATTCCTCAACATAGGGCAGCCTTCTGCATAAGTCGTGAACTTCGCGGCGCAATATTCCTTCCCCCCGCCCATGTATAATTGTGACTTCCCTGTATCCCGCTCTGAAAGCTTTATCCAAATAGGCCTCCACCATCGGCATAGCCTCATCGACAGTCATTCCTCTTATCATTATTGAGCTGGAGATATTTTGCGGCCTTTCGACACTGATCTTTATGGAAGGTTTATCCTTCCTTTCTTTCCCCTCCTCCAACACCTTTAACCTCTTAAGAGGAACATCCAAACGGATAGGCCCCGCTTGAATTGTGGCTTTATCATTATCCACCTTTTCTATAATTCCAGTGGCATTCGTCCCAAGGACTTTAACTTTATCCCCCGTTTTTGGTACCTTACCCTCAGATATCGAAGACTTTTTTTCGATACGAGCAGCTTCCCGCTCTTCGATTGCTCTCAATATATCATCAGTTCGTTTTTTTAAACTTGAGAAAGTCCTGTGTGCTTCTTTCGAACTTGCTGTCTTGCTTATTTCTTTAAGAAGCAACTTAGCTGATTCCTGAGCTTCTTTTATCAGCCGCTTAGCCTTTTGTTCCGCCTCAGTTATAATACCCTCCCGCTTCTCTTCTAAGGCGGCTAATCTTCTATCGAGCTCTCTTTTGACAGCCTGGACTTCGGCCCTTTCACTGGCAAGTTCTCTCGCCTTTTCCTCCAGATCTGACAGCTTTGCCCTCAAATTAGATACGAGCTTTTCCAGCGAGGTATCGCTGGTCTTTAGCTCTCTTTTGGCTATCTCAAGAACGTCTTCGGGCATGCCCAATCTTCTTGCTATCAAGAGAGCGTTACTTTGCCCCGGGATTCCGAGGAGCAATTTATATTTGGGCAAAAGGGTTTCCGGGTCAAAATCTACGCTGGCCGTTTCGACATTTGGCGTCGTTAGGGCATACCTTTTTATAGAGTTATGATGGGTCGTGGCCAACAGAGAAGATCCGCGTTTCAAAAAAGTTTCAAGTATTGCTATTCCAAGGGCTGCCCCCTCTTCCGGATCTGTCCCCGCTCCAAGTTCGTCTATCAGAAAAAGAGAGGTGTCGTCAGCCTGATCGAGCATTTCAATTATGCGCTTTATATGACCGCTAAAGGTCGATAGATTTTGTTCGATGCTTTGTTCATCGCCTATATCGGCTTCAACGCGAGAAAATTGACCGACTCGAGAACCTCCTTTTACAGGAATGGGAAGCCCGCACCAAGCAAGATATATGCAGAGTCCCACTGTCTTCAACGCAACGGTTTTCCCGCCCGTGTTGGGCCCCGTTATGACCAGGGCTTTAAAATTCCTCCCACAATGCACATCAATAGGAACTGCCTTGACACCTAACAATGGATGCCGTGCATTGATGAGATAAAAACCGCTTTTATCTTCTATTTCAGGAAAGGTCCAGTCGTTTTTTTGAAGAAAATAATATATACCCCACATCATATCGAATTGTCCAACCAGATCCTGAGCCCTTGTTATGGCTTTTTCTCTTGAAATGAGCATGCTCGTAAGTTTTTGACATATTCGACGCTCTTCACGCCTCTCGTCTTCTAATAGCATGGCAATCCTGTTATTCACGGCGACTAATGAGTGAGGTTCCATGTAAAGGGAATTACCTGAGCTTGAATAGTCTACAAATACACCCGGGAAGGAAGATGCGCTTTCTTTTCTGACCAACAAAACATAACGGCCATTGCGCAAAGCAATTACCTGGTCTTGAAGTTTAGAGGAGAGGGACGGATCAGATATTATATTTTGACCTATCGCTCTGGCCTGTCTTTTGGCTGACTCCAGCTCCCTCCTTATCTCGGCAAGTTTCGCTGAGGCGCTGTCATATAACCTTCCATCTTCATCCAAAACGGACAGGGCCTGTTCTTCATCGCTGAAGTCGCCAAGTTCGCCGGCTTTTTCGGCCAACCTATCGTAGCCCTCTCTCAAAAAACTCGGGCTCAAATTTTTGATCTTCACGACAAGGCTGATCAAAAACTTAAAGGGCAAAAGCTCTTCGCCAAAAAGAATCCCCTTTGATTTTCCCTCTTCCAAAAGGCCATCAAGGGAAATTAAACGATCATCCCATGGGAAATCGCCCTTTGAGTCAATATATCGCTCAAATTCTCTGAACAAATTTTGTCTATCGTTGAGTCCATTTACATTTTGGGAAGGCTGGACATTTTTCAGATAATTTTTCCCAAGTTCGGTACGAACATATTTATCGTAAAATTTTAATATCTTATGGATTTCAAGGAGCTGTACAGTTTGATTGCTGGATATCATTACACACGTACCTTTGCTATAAGATTTGGAAGGGAAATATGATTTATTATTCCTTTATTGAAAAGCCAGGAACTAACGTAACTCCACAGATCGCCCGCAAATGTCATGGCCTTGCTTTGATGCATCCAAGACATTTCAGAATTTCCCAAATAGCCAGATGCCATTTCAAAGGCTAGATAAATTAGAATTAGTATTAGCGAAGCTTTCGCAAAACCGCAAAAAGCCCCAATAACCTTATCTACCAACGAAAGATGCCCAAAGTAAACGACCTTTCTGACCAGCCTGCCTAACAAGGATACCACTAAATTGGCAGCCAAAAAAATTGCCACTATCGCAATTACATAGGCAATTACATCGTTTATTCCGAGCTTAAATTTTAAGAAACCTGCAAGATCAGGGGAATACTTCCAAAGTAGGACAAAGCCGGCTAGAGTACCCAGTAGACCAGAAAGTTCGTTTACGAATCCACGGGCAAAGCCTTTAAACATAAAAAAGATCATTATCAGAAGAGCCAAAAAATCAGCAATTATTGAAACATTGAGGGTCATTTAACTCACCACTTATCCTTCCGTATCCTTCAAAGCATCCTGCAGTCGCCTTTCGAGAAAGACCATATTATAGGCCAAATGCAACGATGTCAACAAGAACCGCTCTTCTTGGCCTAAGCGATTAGAAGTCTGTGAAAAGGCCTCCTGAAGTATTTCAACAACCCTCCTGGTCGTCTCGTCATCCAGGCTGGTCTTTATGTTATAATGCCTTCCCCCTAGGTTTAATTCAACGGTCCTTTTATCTTCATCCATTCCCACTTTGATCAAGCCTGCTTTTCTGTATTATTACTCTTGTTTTCATGGGGCATCCCCAGCGAAGCAGACAATTTTTGATGTAACCTTGATAACTTTTCCTCGTATTCTGACCTTTCTTTCTTAAACCTCATCAGCTCTCTCTCCATCGTCTCTATTTGACGCTGGTGCTCTTTTTTCAGTCGTATTATCTCCAAATCCTTCTCCTGCAATTGTTCCTTTATGGTCTCTACCTGCTTAGAGAGCCTTTCGTTTTCTTCTCTGGTTGCTGAGAACTTCTCGCACAAGGTATCGATCATCTGTTCGATTTTCTCTAAAGCCTGCATGCTACTCTCACCATCCTTATCTCAGTTTTAGTCCCCTGGACTCGATTTGGGCCCTAAGTCTGGTGTGAAGTTCGTCAACTTCCTCATCGCTCAACGTTTTGTCGGGGTGGCGATATTCCAGAGTAAAAGAAAGACTGCGATGTCCTTCGGGAATGTTTTTGCCCTTATATATATCAAACAATCGGATCGAGGTGACCAAATCCGAAGAAAGATCGCCAATGAGCTCACCGATTTCTTTGACCGTAACGTCCTCAGGAACTATCAAAGATATGTCCCTATAGACGGAAGGAAATCTATGGACTTCTCCAAACCTGGGAGGTTTAGCCATCAAAAAGGGTTCGAAGGTAACCTCGAAAACATAAAGCGATGCGGGTAATTCAAGGCGGCGTTCAATAGATGGTTTGATCTTAGCCATAAAACCTATCTTACGTCCGTCGGATATAACATCTGCCGTCTGACCGGCATGTCCAAAGGGCTCGCTACCGGGAAGAACGTCAAATTTAAGCCTAAAAGCATCTGCTAAGGCGAGTATATCACCTTTCATAGTGAAAAAATCATCCCTAACTGCATCTCCATAGGGAGACCTGTCGTCCTTGCCCAAGAATATTGCACCCGCTATGTGCTTTTCTTCTATCAGATTCGCACCCTCTCTGAGAAAGATATTTCCAATCTCAAAAATCCTGACGGGGAAGCGCCAACCCTTTCTCAAATTATCGCATATTACATTTACCATTCCGGGCAGCAGGAAGGTCCTTAAAAGGGATTGATCCATACTCAAAGGATTCGCCAGGGCAAAGGGATTGGCCCGACTGTCTGAAGCGGGTATGGACAAATCCGCAATGAATTTAGGCGAGATAAAGCTATAGTTTAGTATTTCAATATAACCCCTTGCCATTAAGGTTTCTCTGATCTTTCTCTCGGTTCGGGATTCAAGCCCTATGGTCGCCGAATCGTGAATCCTGCCCGGAAGACGAGCCGCCAGCTCGTCGTACCCCTTAATCCTGGCCACTTCTTCGATCAGGTCTTCCTCAATTTCCACGTCCATTCTATAGCCCGGAACTTTGTAGATGGCTTTTTCCTCTGAACAGGACTTAACCTCAAACCCAAGGGGTATAAGTATACTGGAAGCCTCCGACAAGTCCCCGGCGCCTGTATATGTTTTTAATTTTTTTGCCGTTAGAGGCACGAATTTCTCTACAGGAGCGGCATCTCCCTCTCGGATAACGGATGTATAAACTTTGCCGCACTTCCATTTCTTCATCAGATCCAATGCACAGGACAAGGCCAGCGGCGCTTTAGCTTTATCCACTCCTCTTGCATAACGATAAGCTGCTTCGCTGTTTATGCCAAGGCGTCTCGCTGTTGTGCTTATTCGAGCCGGCAGGAAATGTGCCGATTCTATCAGTATTCGCCTCGTATTTTCGTCTATTTCGCTGTTGGCGCCTCCCATCACTCCCGCCAATCCGATAGGCAGCCCTCCGCTTGTTATCAAAAGATCGTCCGAAGACAATATGTGCTCCCTACCATCTAATGTGGCGATCTTTTCGCCATTACGTGATGACCTCACGGTTATCTCCGGCGCCGGAAGTTTGTCCAAATCAAAGGCGTGCAACGGTTGCCCCAATAACAACATCACGTAATTGGTTACGTCGACCACGTTACTGATTGGACGAACCCCGCATAATGCCAGCCTAACGCGGCACTTAATAGGAGAAGGTGCTATCTCAAGCTCTTCGGCAAAGCCCAAACAATATAAGGGACATCCCGAATCTTCTAAAGTAACCCCCTCGAAACTTACCGGCCAATCGGAAAGCTCTGTAGTGGAAGAAAAATTTAATTCTTTTAAGCGGGACCCAGTAAACAAAGCATGAGCTTCCCTAGCCATACCGACCATGCTCAGTAAGTCGCCTCTGTTCGGCGTTACGGACACATCTAAAACCACGTCCTTTATCCCGAGCCAGGAAGCAGCATCTCCGCCTAAGGGTGCATCTTGGGGAAGGATTAAAATACCCTCTTCTTGCGACAACAAAGGAAGCCCTATTTCATCGGCAGAAAGCATCATGCCAAAACTTTTCACTCCATCAAATTCCTCTATTCCGAGAACGGAACCGTCGGCTATAGTGGCGCCCGGAGGAGCGTAGGGCACGATGTCCCCTTCTTTTACGTTTTGGGCTCCCGTAACGCAGATTGCCCTTTCATCTCCCCAAACCAACGTGACCACCTGTAAGTTTTTTCTCTCACGATGGGGGGCCATTTCCAACACCTTGGCAATAATGATGCCGTCGAGCTTTTGTGCTGTATAGGACAAGTTCTCAACTTCTGCACCGGCCATTGTCAATTTTTCGGCGAAATCATTGACATTTATCTGAAGATCAACGAGTTCTGTCAACCAATTCCATGATACAAGCACTAATTAACACCCCCTGCGAGAAAAGCAATATCACCGAAAAACAATATTCTTAAATCACTTAAACTGTATTTCAGCATAGCCACCCTGTCTATTCCCAATCCCCAGGCAAAGCCATTATAAACTTCGGGGTCAATACCGCCCGCCCGAAGAACCTTGGGATGCACCATTCCCATACCGCATATTTCAAGCCACCCCGTACCCTTGCATATCCTGCAGGCAGGATCTTTGCCCGAACATGCAATACATTCGACGTCCATCTCCAAAGACGGTTCCGTAAAGGGAAAATAGCTTGCTCTGAACCTCGACTTTAACGGTCTTCCAAAAACCTTATCTATGAAATGGACCATGCATCCCTTCAAATCCGATATCGATACATCTTCATCGATCAAAAGCCCTTCCAATTGATGAAACATAGGCGAATGAGTGGGATCGCTGTCTCTTCTGTAAACCTTGCCCGGACAGACTATCCTCAGCGGTGCCCCATACTTCAGCATGGACCTCACTTGGACAGGAGAGGTATGGGTCCTGAGCAGAAGCTCATTGCCCTGAAGATAAAAAGTATCCTGCATATCCCTTGCCGGATGATGGGGCGGGATATTGAGAGCCTCGAAATTATGAAAATCATCTTCAACCTCAGGTCCTAGCGCTACGGAAAAACCAAGCCCTACAAATATATCCATGAGTTCGTGCATGACTTCAACGACAGGATGAAAACCGCCCCAAGGCCTGCCTTTTGGCGGTTGAGTGACGTCAATGGCATCCTTTCTCTCCTGTTCCCGCTCCTCCAAAAGAGCAAGCTCTTCCATTCGCCTTTTAAGCATGTCTTCAATGGTTGACTTTAAGTCATTAATTGCCTTACCCATGGCAGGTCGATCCTCTGGTGGGAGGGTTCCCAAACTCTTCAACATTTGGGTAACTATTCCCTTTCTTCCTAAATACCGAATTCGAAGCTCGTTCAAGTCTTCCGACCTTTTGGCAAGTTTCAACTCTTTTATAAAGGCATTTTTAACATCTTCGGTGTCATTAGTTTTCGGATTCACCATTTCCCCTCCTTACCAGACTGGCATGTTGTCGTTAAATTAAAGGCTCTTGAGCTTATCAATGTCTTCACGTTCTCCGATGACTGTAAGAACGTCCCCCTGCTGCAAAACGGTATCGGGGCTAGGAATCAATTTTGTCCCCTTTCGTTCTAGTAGCAATACAGTTAAATTATATCTCTGTCTGAAGTTCAGTTCCGCCAAGGTTTTCCCCCACATCTCTTCCTTCGCTTCAATGGAGCCTACCAAATAGGAACTGCCGGGCAACGCAGCAAATTCGCTAAGCCAGGGGAAAACAATGTTTTCGGCAATCCTGATGCCCATATCCCTCTCTGGAAATATGACCCTGTGCGCTCCAACCTGCGCAAGCACTCTGGCATGAAGTGAGTTTTGTGCCCTAGCTATGATATGTTTGACATCCAAACCTCTCAATATAGAGGTGGCCAATATGCTGGCTTCGATGTTCTCTCCTATAGCTACGATAGCGACGTTGGCCTCTTTTGCTCCGACTTTAATCATAGCTTCCTCGTCTGTAGCATCGACCTGCGCAGCCAAATCCACTATATCGGCAACTTCCTCGACGCGGTGCATATTTCGATCAACGGCCACAACCTCCTGTTTTAGGGCAACAAGCCTGCGACAAACGGATTGTCCGAACCTTCCCAGACCAATTACGATCACTGTATTCTTGTCATTCATTATATCATAGCACCTCTTTAACCGATGGGGATGTATGCGCGAGGCAGGTTAATGTTTTCCTTTTCTCGCTTCTTAAACACCCCGTACATGAAGGTAACAAGTCCAACTCGTCCCCAAAACATCAGTATTACTAACACTAGTTTTCCCGCAGACGATAGATGTGGCGTTATTCCTAACGACAATCCTACGGTTCCCAAAGCCGATACCACTTCAAAAAGGATCTGGTCGAAGGAAAAAGGCTCAAAGAGGGACAGAAGAACTACGCTAACAAAGATAGTCGTTAAATATAGGGTAATCAAAGTAGTGGTATTAACGATCAGATCAGATGAAATAGACTGATTAAAAAGAAAGGGTTTTTTGCCCCTCAAATTCGATTTAACGGTACACCACAAAATTCCAGCCGTCGTCGTCTTAATGCCCCCTCCCGTAGAAGCAGGCGATGCACCGATAATCATGAGAAGAACGACTATAATGTACCCTGCCTTGGAAAAGCTAGACGGACTAATTGTATCAAAACCGGCTGTCCTTGGAGTTACTGCCATAAAGAGAGCATTCCACAGCTTTAATGGCAGGTTATACTCTGCAAACGCCCCCTTCCATTCGGCAAAAAGAATTAAAAGGGAACCAAATATTATCAACATCGAAGTGGTCGATAAAACCAGTTTAGCGTAAGGCGATAACTTTTTACGGGATTTCGCTTTGGAAACCCACTCCATGTAAAAGGGAAACCCCAACCCTCCTGATATTATAAGAAACATTATAGCCCCAGGTATCACAAAGCTTGTGCTATAGCTTTCCAAATTATTTGAAAACAATGAAAAACCGGCATTGCAAAAGGCACTGATGCTATGGAATGCAGCTGTGAAGAGTGCTTCTTTATGAGACATTTCCTCTGAGAATCTAATGAAAAGAGGGACGAAACCAATGGCTTCAAATAATATCGTAACCTTTAGGATCTGAATCAACAGTTTGACTGCCCCGGAAGGATACTCCAGGCCCTTTTCCTTTATAAAATAAAATCGCTGCCGTATCCCAATCCGCTGCCCCATTAAAAAGGGCACAATAGTCATCGCAGTCATTATCCCCAGACCGCCAAGCTGAATAAGGGCCATTACGACAATTTGGGACATAAGCGTCAAATCGCTACCGGTGTCGACAACGATCAGGCCCGTAACGCAAACGGCAGATGTTGCGGTAAAAAGCGCATTTATCAAAGAAATGGGCTTTTGGGATAAATTAAAAAGCCATATCAAAAGGGTCCCCACCGCTATGAGCGATAGGAACCCGAACACTATAGTTTTTTCAACCTTGAGAGAACTATAGGTTTTGATATCTATCGGACCAGCGCCTCCTTTGCTTTTTCAACCAGCTGTCCGAAGGCTTCGATATCCGATACGGCAAGTTCTGCTAGCATTTTGCGATTGATCTCGATGCCGGATTTGCGCAACCCGCTTATAAAGGTGCTGTAGTTCATACCATACACGTGAGCCCCCGCGTTTATTCGCATGATCCAAAGTTTCCTGAAATCGCGTTTTCTGTTGCGCCTGTCCCTGTAAGCATAGCTCAAGGACCTGAGCATTGCTTCCCTTGCTCTTTTAAATACATTCTTTCTGCGGCCGTAATATCCTTTGGTCAGCTTAAATAGCTTGGCCCTTTTATTTTTAGTGGCAGTTCCACCTTTTACTCTGGGCATTATCTTTCACTCCTTCTTTGAATCTTGCTATTAATTGGAATAGGGCATCAACTGTTTAATTTTTCTGGCAAATGCCTCATCGAGGTAGCCCTTTTGTTTTAATGCTCTAATGCGTTTTTGATTCTTCTTTCGAAGCAAGTGCCCCCGGTTGACTTTTTTGTAGGCCACTTTTCCGGTGGCTGTTATTTTAAATCTTTTCTTAGCTCCGCTGTGAGTTTTGATTTTTGGCATTGCCATTCCTCCCTTTTGGTTTCATGAATGTAGAAATCAGCTTTGAGACTGCGTATCTTTCGCTGCCTTGCTCTCTGACTTTTGCAGAATAGGTGCCAGCATCATGCGCATATAACGGCCTTCCATCTTCGGGTCCGAATCAGCTTTTCCCAAGCCTTCACAGTCTTTCTTCACCCTTTCGAGCACCTCTCTGCCCTTATCCAAGAAGGCCATCTCTCTGCCGCGGAAAAATATGGATACCTTTACCCTATGGCCACTACCCAAAAAATCCTTGATGGCCTTAACTTTGAAATTATAATCGTGCTCATCGATCTTCGGACGCATCTTTATTTCCTTGACCGTCTGAACTTTCTGTTTTTTGCGAGCCTCTTTGTCTCTCTTTTGTTGTTGATATTTGTATTTGCCGTAATCCATGATCCTACATACGGGAGGATTCGCCTGAGGAGCAACTTCCACCAAGTCCAATCCTCTCGTCTCGGCCATCTCCAGAGCCTGTTGGATGGGAATTACCCCTACCTTGGATCCATCGGCATCGATCAGCAAGACCTCAGAAACCCTTATCTCCTCATTTACCCTTGGTTCGTTTACTTTCGCTATAACTGGTCACCTCCACAATAAAATAGGGACTGGCAAACAACGCCCAGTCCCTCACAGTCTCTGTAGCAGTCAAACACTACCAGCTACTAACTTTAAGACTTAACCCGAAAGGCAACTTTCGCGCCACCAGGTGAGAGGGGCGGGCCCTCTGCTTATCGCAATACGAAACGTTTTTGCAATATATCACGAAAATTGCTCGAAAGCAAGCAGTCTATTTAAAAATCGTCTTTCAACGGGTAATATTCGTTGCTCAAAAGTTCTTTCAGAGCTTCCAAGCTCATACTACCCAGATCTCCCTTGCTGCGATCCCTAACTGAAACCACCTCATTTTCGACTTCACGATTGCCGATGATTATCATATAAGGAGTTTTTTGCATCTGGGCATCCCGTATTTTTTTGCCCAGTGTCCCCTCCTTGCGATCCACCTCGACTCTAACGTCCTGTTTTTGCAAAAGAGAGGCCACGCTTTTGGCATATGTCAAATGTTCATCCGATACAGGCAATATCTTGACCTGAACGGGGGCGAGCCAGTACGGAAAAGCTCCTGCGTACTGCTCTATCAATATACCGAGAAACCTCTCCAGGCTCCCAAGCACCGTCCTGTGTATCATAACCGGCCTGTGGGGCTCTCCATCCGGACCTATATAGGTGATATCAAATTTCTCCGGCATCTGGAAATCCAATTGGATCGTGCCGCATTGCCATGTTCTGCCAATGCAGTCTTCTAGGTGAAAATCAATCTTGGGCCCGTAAAAAGCGCCATCGCCCGGATTCAGCTTGTATTCCACCCCTTGATCGTCGAGCGCTTCCTGGAGAGCTTGTTCAGCCCTGTCCCAAAGGGCCTTCTCTCCCATTGCATTTTCAGGCCTGGTCGATAACTCCACGTGATAGGGAAATCCGAAGACACCATAAATATATTTGACTATGTTCATTATGTCAATTATCTCTTCTTTGATGTGATCCTCGGTGGTAAAAATATGCGCATCATCTTGAGTGAAGCATCTAACGCGCATGAGACCATGCAGAACACCGGACCTTTCGTGTCTATGAACCACCCCAAGCTCGGCCAACTTCAACGGAAAATCGCGATAACTTCTGAGCTGAGATTTATATACCAAAATTCCACCGGGACAGTTCATGGGTTTTATGGCAAAGGGCTTGCCATCTATTTCCGTAAAATACATATTTTCCCTATAGTGATCCCAATGCCCCGATCTGATCCACAAATCCTGATCCAATATTAAAGGAGTTTTTATCTCCTGATAGCCCCTTTGGATGTGAACCTTTCTCCAAAAATCAACCAAGACATTTAAAACTACAACTCCCTTGGGATGAAAGAAGGGAAACCCCGGGGCTTCGTTTTGCATGCTAAATATATCCAGTTCTTTCCCAAGCCTCCTGTGATCTCGGCGTTTTGCCTCCTCAACCTTGGCAAGATAAGCCAAAAGATCCTCTTCCGTAGGGAAAGCGGTGCCGTATATGCGCGTAAGCATGGGATTCCTCTCGTCCCCTCTCCAATAAGCACCGGCAACAGACAGGAGCTTAAAATGCTTGAGATATGATGTGTTCGGCACATGGGGACCTCTACACAAATCTATAAACTCGCCTACCTTGTAAAGGGATAGGGTATCATCTTCTATTCCATCTATAAGTTCCAGTTTATAAGTATCGCCACGCTCCTTGAATATGCCTATAGCTTCGTCTTTGTTTACTATCAACCTTTCAAAGGGAATAGCCTCAGCCGCAATTTTCTTCATCTCTTCTTCTATTTTCGGGAGATCGTCTTCGGTTATGGTATT
Source organism: Acetomicrobium sp. UBA5826 (assembly GCF_002433005.1). Taxonomy (GTDB): domain Bacteria; phylum Synergistota; class Synergistia; order Synergistales; family Acetomicrobiaceae; genus Acetomicrobium. Next base: position 276,418 of record NZ_DJHF01000017.1, read on the forward strand.
AGGAACGTCCATATCGTAATAAAAACCGTTCTCAATGGCCGGACCAACTCCATATTTAGTTCCGGGATAAAGTCTATATACAGCCTGCGCCATTAAATGCGAGGTGGAATGCCTGAGCATCTCAATGCCTTCGGGGCTATCCATTTCTACCGGCTCTATATTGGCATTTTCTTCCACTGTCGTGTCAAGATCGCATAACTTTCCATCTATCTTTACGGCAATCACTTTGCCGTCTATTCCTCGTTCCCTGATAATTTCCGAGGCTTTCTTTGGATATTCATTTACAGACACTCATATCCCCTCCCTGTCTTATTTGAAATTATTTAAAATTATATCATAGCTTGTTCACTTTTTAAGTATACGCCTTGCCTTTTGATAAGAAAAGCCAACAAACTCCCGCATAAAAACCTGTCGGTAAAGATAATATCACAATTTGCTTGACCCTATCCTCCATGCAGGTTAAAATATGTCATGCATCGGGACGTAGCGCAGCATGGCTAGCGCACCTGCATGGGGCGCAGGGGGTCGGAGGTTCAAGTCCTCTCGTCCCGACCATAGCGAGTTAAGGCGGGGTTAGGCCCCGCCTTTTTTGCATCATTATTTAATATTTAATTTATTATTTGGAACAAGAAGGTGAAATTCAAGCCGATTATGAGAAATATGACAAGAAATACACAAAAGGGACATAAAGCGAAAAAATCTCTGGGACAAAACTTCCTTGTAGATCCCAATATAGCTCGCTGGATGGTGGAAAATGCAGGTTTAAATGAAGATGACGTCGTCTTGGAAGTAGGTCCCGGAAAAGGCATGCTTACGAAGGAGATTCTAACCAGCCAATGTCGTTTTTTGCACGTCATTGAAATTGATAAAACACTTGCCCCTTTTCTCGAGCCCATAGTTAAAACATCCAAAAATAGAATGTCCGTAATTTGGGGAGACGTGTTGACGATAAATTTAAAGGAACTCTCTCCACTTCCAACCAAAGTCTTGGCCAATATACCCTATAACATCACAACTCCTCTAATATGGCAGATTCTCGAGCATCTGGTGCCATTGGGCACAAGAGAACTTCTTTTAATGCTTCAGCTCGAACTGGCTCAAAGGTTGTGTGCCAAGCCAAAGACTAAAGACCGTTCGCCTATTGGCATAACCATAGAAAAGATGGGCAAAGCTCAAATAGTCAAAAAGGTGCCACCCAACGTCTTCTGGCCAACTCCAAAGGTGGAGTCCGCAATTGTACATATCATCATAGACAAAGATCTGAAATCAGCCTCCGATCACACGTGGAGGAGATTATTGCGCGTTGCCTTCGCCCGAAGGAGGAAGACGCTAGCAAATAACCTGGCTTGTGTTTACGATTTCTTTAAAGACAAAGATAAAACATCAAAGCTCCTGGATGACTTGAAATTGCCCACCACCGTTCGCGCTGAAGAATTAACCGTCGACGACTGGCACCATTTGTATGAGTTTATATCAAAGATAGACTAAAAACATCAAAAATAGAAAAAGACGAGCCGTCAGGCCCGTCTTTTTTATTATCCTGGTGGAGATGAGCGGACTCGAACCGCCGACCTCCTGCTTGCAAGGCAGGCGCTCTCCCTCTGAGCTACATCCCCAAAATATGGTGGGCCGGAGTGGATTCGAACCACCGACCTCACGCTTATCAGGC